>JBGVRT010000120.1:0-191779 GCA_045128735.1 Eubacteriales bacterium
ATCTTACTTTACCTCCTTTTTGAAGAGATTGCAAGAGTTTTCATATGCGTGACGCTCAAAGTCCGCGTACATTCTGCCTCTTGACATAGCCTCATCGAAGTCGATCTCATAGCCGTTGAAGTCGGGGCCGTCAACGCAGGCAAACTTTGTGACTTTTTTGCCGTCCACGTTGAGAGTAAGTCGGCAGCCGCCGCACATTCCCGTTCCGTCGATCATAATGGGGTTCATAGAAGCGGTTACAGGTGTACCGAAAGGCTTTGCCGTAGCGACAACAAACTTCATCATAATAAGCGGACCAATGGTAATGATCATATCGAACTGCTCACCCGCTTCAAGCATTTCTTTCAGCGGAACGGTTACGTTTCCGTGCTCTCCGTAAGAGCCGTCGTCTGTCATAACCCTGAGTGTATCCGAGCAAGCCTTGAACTCGTCTTCGAGGATCAGAAGCTCCTTATTTCTGAAGCCGATAATGCTTGTAACGTGTGCACCCATAGCATGGAGTGCCTCGGCAATGGGCATAGCGATAGCGCAACCAACGCCGCCGCCAACGATGCAGACCTTCTTAAGTCCGTCAAGGTGTGTTGCCACACCGAGAGGACCTACAAAGTCCTGAATGTATTCACCTGCTTCCTTGTAGGAGAGCTTCTTGGTAGTACCGCCAACAACCTGGAAAATGATCTTTACAGTTCCGTTATCTTTATTTACACCCGCAACAGTCAGAGGAATTCTCTCTCCGTCCTCGTCCACACGAAGAATAATAAACTGTCCGGGCTTTGCTTTATTAGCAACCAACGGTGCTTCGATCCAAAGCTGGATGACCGTGGGATTCAGCACCTTCTTTTCAACTATCTTGTACATATTTGTCCTCCATTTTGAAAATGACGGTTACCGAAAGGCTCGGCAACCGTCATTTCAGATATCTACGGTTTACCCGTTATCAGAAATCAACTTCGGTGTCGTAGTAGCAGCACTTAAGAAGCTTTTCCATTTCCTCGACAGAAATCTTTCTGGGGTTGGAGCCGGTGCAAGCGTCTGCAACAGCATTCTTTGCGATCTCGGGAAGTCTCTCAAGGAATACGTTCTCGGGAACGAAGCCCTGCTCACAGGGAAGAGCGTCTGCGCCGTAGTTCTTGATGCACTGAGGAATATTGAGTGCATCGTTCATGCCACGGAGGTAAGCGATAAGGTTTGCAACCTTCTCGTCATCGTTTGCTCCGCCAAGACCCATGTAATCAGCGATAACACCGTAACGCTTCTTTGCAGTCTCGTCCTTTGCGTTGAAGGCGATAACCTTGGGAAGGTACATAGCGTTAGCTGCGCCGTGAATAATGTGTGCGCCGAGATCCTCAAATACAGCACCTGTCTTGTGCGCCATAGAGTGAACGATACCGAGAAGAGCGTTGGAGAATGCCATACCCGCAAGGCACTGAGCGTTGTGCATAGAAGCACGCTTGGTCATGTCGCCGTTGTAGGAAGCAACGAGATCTTCTTCGATCATCTTGATAGCGAAGATTGCGAGAGGATCGGTGAACTCGCAGTTTGCGGTGGAAACGTATGCCTCGATTGCGTGAGTCATAGCGTCCATACCGGTGTGAGCGGTGAGCTTCTTAGGCATGGTCTCTGCAAGCTCGGGGTCAACGATCGCAACGTCGGGAGTGATCTCAAAGTCAGCCAGAGGATACTTGATACCCTTCTCGTAGTCGGTGATAACAGAGAATGCGGTAACCTCGGTAGCAGTACCGGAGGTAGAAGGAATTGCGCAGAAGCGAGCCTTCTTACGAAGCTCGGGAATACCGAATACTACGCACATCTGCTCGAAGGTGATTTCGGGATATTCGTACTTGATCCACATAGCCTTTGCAGCGTCGATAGGCGAACCGCCGCCGATTGCAACGATCCAGTCGGGCTGGAACGCGAGCATAGCCTCAGCGCCCTTCATAACGGTGGTAACGGAAGGATCGGGCTCGATTCCTTCAAAGAGCTCAACCTCCATGCCTGCTTCCTTAAGGTAGGAAACAACCTTGTCAAGGAAACCGAAGCGCTTCATAGAACCGCCACCTACGCAAACCATTGCGCGAGTTCCCTTAAGATTCTTCAGCGCCTCGAGAGCTCCTTTTCCATGATAAAGATCGCGGGGTAATGTAAAACGTGCCATAACTTTTTCTCCTTTGCGGTGCTTATTTTTTTATTTCGTTAAAATTATAACACACATTTGTGAGCTTGTGAATAATCAAAAAGTTAAATCAGTATTATCTTTATCGATACAAGTCGTATCGTAATGAAAAAAGGCTCTGCTTTTGGGAGCAAAGCCTTCATTTATATATATCGTGGGAGTGGTTAATTCAGGTATTTTCTTCTCGATTCCGTAAGAGCCGTGATAAATTCGTTATCAAGCTTGGTTAATTTATAGCCCTTATGATAGATCAGAATATCCTTATAGGTCTTCTTGTTGCCTTCGCAAACTCTCTGAACGAGATTATAGCGTTCAAGGATCTCGGGAGAAGCAGGGGAGACCCACATAAACGTCTCGGGGTTCTGGGAAAGCAGGTCAAACTGACTTGCACGTTCAAAGACGAAGATGCGGCGACCGATATTGTCGGGAAGCTCCTCTCTGAATACCTTTGACATGGAAAGAGACGGTACGTAAGGGTCGGCGTGTGCGATCTCGATGTAGGGAGCAAGATCGTCATATGTGATATTAGGCTTGTTCGCAAGCGGATGATCCTTGCTCATGATCAGCATATAAGAGAACTCAGCAACGATCTCGTAGGAAAGTCCTTTTTCTTCAAGCATAGACTTGAAGTATTTATCGTGAGACTCGGAATAGCGGATGATACCGAGCTTATATTCGTTTGTCAAAACCTTGTTGATAGTTTTCTTTGAGTTTGTTTCCTTATAGTATATTTCAACGTCGGCACTTCCAATGCGCTTGGAGAATTCTGCAAGTGCAGCAGAAATGTAGCAGGCACGGGGAACAGAGATAGAAAACTTTCTTTTTTTATGGGAACCGTCACGGTAGGATTGCTCCATGCGGTCAATTCTGTTTAGAATATCGGTTGCGTAGTCGAGAAATTCCTCGCCGTCCGGTGTCAGAACAACACCCTTTGCGGAACGCTGGAAGATCGTAATGCCAAGGTCAGCTTCCAGCTCCTTGATTGAACGGCTGATATTAGGGGTTGCAATCAAAAGAGTCTCAGCAGCCTTGTTTAACGAACCGAGTCTTGCGACCTCAACCGCGTATTTCATATGCAATATATTCATAAACAAAACCTCCCGATTTAATGCTTTTACTGTATATATTATATCATTTCTTTTGATAAAAATCAATTGACACAACAAAACAAATGATGGACAAAACAGTATTTTTAAAAATCTGACAGTCAATTTAATACTTGTTTGTCAAACGGCGTGTTGAACAAATGATACAACGGTTTGCCGTTATCTGCTCGATTTGCTTTGATACATTTAACAAAATACGACTTTTAATCTAAAATGTTTACAGCTTCTATTGACAGGTGAAAACAAAAGGTGTATAATATTAGCCGTTAAATCGTCATTCAACAGGTAAGGAAAGGTTGAGATGAAAGAAAAGATACTACAGTTAAAGAAAGAAAAGAATGCGGTCATCCTCGCGCATTACTATGCACCCGCTGAGGCGCAGGAGGTTGCGGACTACGTTGGCGACTCCTTTTACCTTGCAAAGATCGCGAAAAAGAGCACGGCGGATATCATCGTTTTCTGCGGCGTCTCCTTTATGGGAGAGAGTGCAAAGATACTGAACCCGGACAAAAAGGTACTGATGCCCGATCTTACGGCAGACTGCCCGATGGCTCATATGGTGAAGCCCGGACAGATTCAAAAAATGAGAGAGAAGTACGAGGATCTCGCGGTCGTCTGCTACATCAACTCTACGGCAGAGCTGAAATGTCAGAGCGACGTTTGCGTAACCTCGTCTAATGCCATAAAAATTGTCAGAGCATTGCCGAATAAAAACATCTTTTTCATCCCCGACAGAAATCTCGGAAGATACGTGGCTTCACAAGTCCCCGAGAAGAATATTATCATTAATAGCGGATACTGCCCGATTCATGCATCCATCACCAAGGAACAGCTTCTTGCAGAGAAAGAGAAGCATCCAAATGCCCCCATTCTCATTCACCCCGAGTGCGAGCCCGAGCTGCTCCGAATCTCCGATTATATCGGAAGCACGGCTGAGCTGATCGATTACGTAGCAGGCAGTCCTCTTGACGAGTTTATCATCTGTACCGAGGACGGCGTGGACTATAAGCTCGTAACGGACAACCCCGAAAAGAAGTTTTATTATCCAAATCCTCACCCGTGCTGTGCGGATATGAAGCTCAACACACTTGAAAATATCCTTTCCGTTATGGAAAAGGAGGACAAAGAGGTATTTGTAGACGAAGAGGTGGCAAGGAACGCTTGGAAGCCTCTTGACCGTATGCTTGAATTAGGAAGGTAAAGAATGAAAGCGGATATAGTTATTGTCGGCAGCGGAGTGGCAGGTTTATATTGTGCCTTGAATTTGCCGAAAGAAAAGAGTATAATAATAGTAACGAAGAATAAAGCTCGCAGAAGCGATTCCTTTTTAGCCCAGGGAGGCATCTGTGTTCTCCGAGACGAGGACGATTACGATTCCTTCTACGAGGATACGATGAAAGCGGGACATTACGAAAACAATCCCGATTCCGTTCATATCATGATCCATTCCTCGCAGGAGGTCATTTCCGATCTTGTATCCTTTGGCGTTCGTTTTGAGAAGAACGGGGAGGAGTTCATATACACCCGTGAGGGAGCACATTCCCATCAGCGTATTCTGTTCCACGAGGACGAAACCGGCAAGGAGATCACCTCACATCTGCTTGAGACCGCAAGAGCGAGAGAAAATATCACCATCATCGAAAACTACACCATGGTTGACCTCATCTGTGAGGAAAACGAATGTCACGGAATTATCGGACACGATGAAAACGGTGTGTATTCTGCTATTCAAGCCGATTACACCGTGCTTGCCACGGGCGGCATCGGTGGAATATTTGAGCACTCAACAAATTATAAGCACCTGACGGGCGACGCCATCGCGCTTGCTCTCAAATACGGCATCAAGCTCCAACACATTGATTACATACAGATCCACCCCACTACGCTCTATACCGAAAAAGAGGGAAGCAGAGAGTTCCTGATTTCCGAGTCGGTGCGCGGTGAGGGCGCGATCCTGCTCAACTCCAAGGGAGAGCGATTTGTCAACGAGCTTCTGCCGCGTGACGTGGTGGCAAACGCCATCTTTGCGGAAATGAAAAAGGAGGGCAGTAAGCACGTCTGGCTCTCAATGGCTCCTATTCCCGAGGAGGAGATCAGAACCCACTTCCCGAATATTTATCAGAGATGTCTTGAGGAAGGTTATGACGCTACCAAAGAGCCTATCCCGGTCGTTCCGTCTCAGCACTATTTTATGGGCGGTATCGACGTAGATAGATACAGCAAGACCTCCATGGACCGCTTGTATGCGGCAGGTGAGACGGCTTGCAACGGTGTTCACGGCAGAAACAGACTTGCAAGCAATTCGCTGCTTGAAAGCCTTGTGTTTGCAAAGCGTGCCGCAAAGCACATCATAGAGGGCTATGAGCCGCTGACAGACAAATCTGAAATTACCGTTGACGAATCGAAATATGTAAACTATAAAGAAGAATATAAAGCAGCCGTTCTGGCGGCCATCGAAAAGGAGAGAATGAGCCATGAATAATATCACGATGAAAATGAACGCGGACGAGCTTATTTTGCAGGCTCTTCGCGAGGATATTACAAGTGAGGACATCACAACGAATTCCGTAATGCCCCATTATCAGGCAGGAGAGGTCGATCTCATCTGCAAGCAGGACGGCGTGATCGCGGGTCTTGAAGTGTTCAAGAGAGTATTTGAGCTTCTTGATGCAAATACTGAGGTCATCTTCTACTGCAAGGATGGCGACACTGTTAAGAAGGGAGAGAAGATCGGTCTTGTACACGGAGATATCCGTGTGCTTCTCTCGGGCGAGAGAACCGCACTCAACTACTTGCAGAGAATGAGCGGTATCGCAACCTACACAAGAGAGATCGCCGATCTGCTCAAGGGCACCAAGACCAAGCTTCTTGATACGAGAAAGACGACCCCAAATATGCGTATCTTTGAGAAATACTCGGTCAAGGTCGGCGGCGGCTACAACCACCGCTATAACCTCAGCGACGGTATTCTTCTCAAGGACAACCATATCGGTGCGGCAGGCGGTGTTAAGGAAGCCGTCAGAATGGCAAAGGAATACGCGCCCTTCGTCCGTAAGATCGAGATCGAGGTCGAGAACCTTGATATGCTCAAAGATGCCCTTGAAGCAGGCGCAGACATCATTATGCTTGACAATATGACGGTCGAGGATATGAAGAAGGCAGTTGAGCTTTGCCGTGGCAAGGCAGAGACCGAGTGCAGCGGTAACGTAACGAGAGAGAACGTAGCGCGTCTTGTGGATATCGGCGTTGATTACATTTCCAGCGGTGCGCTGACGCATTCCTCTCCGATTCTTGACCTCTCGCTCAAGAATCTTCACGCAATATAAAACACACGGAAGGGGTGAACCAATGAAATCAGATGAGAGAAGAAAGAGTATCGTAAATTTGCTTTTGTCCGAGAACAGAGCCGTCTCGGGAAGTGAGCTTTCGGAAAAATACGGCGTTTCCCGTCAGATCATAGTAAAGGATATTTCAATTCTGAAGGAGCAGGGCAACGATATTCTTGCCACGAGTGCGGGCTACGTTATCCGTTCATCTCCTCTGAAGGACAGAGTTTTTAAGGTGTTTCACACCACCGAGCAGACCGAGGACGAGCTGAAGCTCATCGTTGATCTCGGCGGTACCGTTGCTGACGTTTTCGTATGGCATAAGGCATACGGCAAAATGGAAGCAAAGCTGAATATTTCATCCCGCGCTCAAATTGAGCAGTTTATCGAAAGCGTCAGAACCGGGAAGTCGGTTGAGCTGATGCACATTACAGGCGGCTTCCATTATCATACGGTAAGAGCAAATTCCGAAGAGATTCTGGATAAGATCGGTGCCGCACTTGAACAACGAAACTATATCGCACCGGGAAATTAAATGCAAAATGAGTATTTTTAATCTATTTTCACGCAAAGACATCAATGACGGTGTGGAGCAATACCGTAAAGAGGATAGGGCAGTGCTGCTTGACGTCAGGACCGATGAGGAGTTTTCCGAGGGACACATCGAAGGAAGTCTTAACCTGCCAATCGGAGAGATTGACAGAGCTGCAACATTGATCCCCGATAAGTCCGTTCCGATCTACGTATATTGCCGCAGCGGAAACAGAAGTGCCAGAGCAGCCGCATACCTCAAGGGAAACGGATACTCAAAGGTTTATGATATCGGCGGTATCATCTCGTATAAAGGTAATGCTATCAAATAAAAGAGACCAATAATCTAAATGATTCTGTAACGAAAATATATGATAAAAATGCGGTGAGCAAAAAATGCTCACCGCATTATGACTGTTTACGCTTAGTATGCCACATATTTTTCTTAACCAATAAATATTATAAGTTATTGACATATGCCAAAAACCGTGCTATAATTGGTATATACCAAAAACAAGGAGCTATGTGAGATGCCAAGACCGAGAAAATGCCGCAAGGTTTGCAGAATGCCCATTGCAGATACATTCGTTGCTAATTCAGCTAAAGAGGAAGCAGTCGTTTTGACCGTTGATGAATATGAGTGCATTCGACTCGTTGACTATCAGGGTTTTTCTCAGGAGCAATGCGCTGAATATATGCAGGTATCTCGTGCGACTGCACAGCTAATTTGTGATACTGCAAGAAAGAAGCTTGCCTCAGCACTGGTAAACGGGTGTACGATTCGTATAGAGGGCGGCGATTACCATCTTTGTGACGGCAAGGAAACACATTGCGGCTGCGGCGGATGCAAAAAGCACTGCCAACGAAAAAGTGATGCGGTATAAATTCCGTTTATCATTCGAAATAATGAGTTAAGAATGGAGGTGTAAGAATATGATGCGAAGCAAGAGGTGGAATAGCTTTGTTGCCTTTTTATGTATCGTTATCATCATAGCTTATGCCTCCGTTATATTTATTCCCCATGCACATGATTGTGTTGGTGCTGATTGCTCGGTTTGCGCTCTAATTGAAACCACACGCAACTCGCTGATCGGTATCGCTTTAATCGGTGCAGCATGGCAACTGTCCAACATTGCGTTTGTGATTCCCAATGCACATTATTTTATTTTCTTCGGCATTAACGGAACCCCGGTTTCCCTTAAGGTGAAGCTTTCGGATTAAGACATGATCTTTTCATCAGATCAAATCTTAAATACGAAAGGAAAAAACAGATGATTGAAATTAAAAATCTCGGAAAACAGTTTCAAAATGAGACCGAGATCGAATACCGTGATATTACCTTTGAGACCGGTAAATCCTATATGCTGCTCGGCGCATCGGGATGTGGAAAATCTACTCTGCTCAATATGATCGCGGGTATTCTCTCTCCCTCAAAAGGCTCCATCGTTATTGATGGTGTGGAAATGAGTGCAGCCACTCAAAAGGTCAAGGACAAATTCAGAATTGAGAAGATCGGCTATATCTTCCAGGATTTTAAGCTGATAAACGATATGACGGTCGCCGATAATATCGGCATTCTCCGTCTTGAGGGTGTGGATATTTCTGGTATGGACGATATGCTTCGTTCTCTTGATATCTACGAAAAGAAAAACGCGAAGATCAAGCATCTTTCCGGAGGTCAGAAGCAGAGAGTCGCTATTGCACGCGCTCTTGTAAAGCGCCCCGACATTATTCTCGCGGACGAGCCCACCGGCAACCTCAATTTCGCCATTGGCGAACAGGTCATAAAGGAGCTGCTTGAGGTCTCTCGCGGCAAGACCTTGATTGCCGTCACCCACGACGACCGCCTTGCAAAGTATTTCGACGAGGTTATAGACATGAATGAAATGACCAGCGGAATGCGAGATACTGTTACCGGAAAGGAGGCGGATTGAGATGCTAAAATTTGCGTTTAAGAATATGGCGATCAAAAAGGTACAGATCATTCTGATCGTTCTCTCAATCGTCATCTCCGCAGGCATCGGCGTTCTTGCCTTTAACGTAGCAACTCAGGTTGACGAAGGTATTACCTCGGGTGCTCAGTATTATTCTGCTATTATTGGTCCTGCCGGCAGTAACACCCAGCTCGCTATGAATACGATGTATTTTACCGACTCTCCCGTAGGAACGATTCCGTATTCGGTTGTATCCTCTTTGCAGCAGGATCAACGAGTAGATTCCGTAATACCTTTTGCGATGGCAGATAATTATAACGGATATAACGTAGTCGGAACAACCCCTGCTTATCTGGAAAACAAGTCGGTTGCAAAGGGTGAAATGTTTACAGCTGCCGAAACGATGCAAGCCGTTGTCGGGGCAAATATCGCAAAGTACTGTGATCTTGAGGTTGGAGATTTGATTTATACCAGCCATTCAGCAAGCGGCACGGATACGCATACCCAAGGGCTCACCGTCGTTGGTATCCTTGAAGAAAGCCATTCCTCGTTTGATAACGTCGTATTTACTCAAATCAAGACCCTTTGGGATATGCACGATCACGGTGAAGAGCACGGTGAGCACGAAGAAGGCGAGGAGCATCAGCATACCCACGGTACAGTCTGTGCTATACTTATAAATACGAAGAATCCCGGATATGCCATGCAGCTGGTTCAGGAATACGATGGCAAGATTATTACCACCGAGGACGGCGACAATTACACCCTTCAGGCAATCGAGCCTATGAGTATCGTTCGTGATGTCCTAAATGACGCTGACGACACGAAATATATCGTGTTTGTGCTCTGCGCCGTTATTCTCATTATGAACATTATGATCATCTCGATCATCACGCTTCTTAATATGTACCACTCGGCAAAGGAAATATCCTTGATGCGCCTGATTGGAATCAGTATGAAGAAGATCAATCTTCTTTATATTATTCAAAATAGCATCATGGGACTTGTATCGGTTTTGCTTGCGTTCGGTGTATCGAGAATATGTATGTCGCTTATGAACGGTTACGTTGAGTCTATGGGCGTCGTTCTGAATATGTCCAAGGTCTATCCGATGGAATTTATTATTCTTCTTGCCGTGTTTATCATCAGCGTGCTTCCCACGGTAATTTGGACTTTCTGTATGTCCAGAAAGGATAGCATTGCGGATTGATTATGAAAACAAAAAGCATTTTTATTAAATTTGCGGCAATCTTTCTGTTACTCGCCATTATGACTTCGTCCTTTGTTGCTTGCGACAAAGATGATCCCGTTGATCCAAATGGAGAAAATGTTACTAAGCTGAGCTTTAAGGCTGCATCCGGATACGATTATCTAAAAACCCTTGACGGAACGCTCGTGACCATCAGCGGTTATATGGCGACAAGCTCACCTGTTGACGGCTCGTTTATGTTCCTTATGAACCTACCGTATCAGAGCTGTCCGTTCTGCGTACCGAATACCTCTCAGCTTTCCAATACAATGGAGATATATCCTAAGAAGGGAGAGTCTTTCTCTTATTCAACTCAGGCAATTCAAGTAGTGGGAACTCTTGAAGTATCCGAGAGTGAAGATAAGCCTTTTACCGATATGTACGGATATGAATTCTGCTGCAAGATCGTAGATGCGACCTATACCATAATTAAAGCAGAGGATCTTTCCGAGGATATGGCACTCTGGCAGAAGATCGCCAATACCGACGTCGTGAATGATATCTACAAAATGTATGATTACGTCAACTTCCTGTGTGCTTGGAATACTTATTTCGTCAATAGCTATACAGACGAAAACGGTGTAACTCAACCGGGATATTTTCTGTATGCAAGCGATGCAGAAAACTTTATCTATAAAGACGGCGCGCAGTACAATTACGGCTATAAGGAGGGATACTTCGACTCTATCGTAGCCGAGATTGAAGCAGTAGATAAAACTGCCTTTGCGGATCTTGTTGCCAACGTGCGTAAAGCGGAAGCACTTGCAAAAAAGGCTCTTGGTGAGCTTGAAAACAAAAACTACACTTCCGAATACAAATACGTTGAAAAGTTTGGCAAAGAGGATTGGGTATTCACGCTGAACAAAGGGGAAGAGCTTACTGCTGAGATGCAGCAGATTTATATAGAATTTTCCAATTGGCTCGGAAGCTGGGAAATGTAATTTATGATAAGGAGTATAAAAATATGAAAATTGCAGTTACTCACGAAAATGGACAGATATTTCAACACTTCGGACATACGGAGCAGTTTAAGGTATACACTGTAGAGAACGGTAAAGTCACCGACACCACCGTTGTAGATACTAACGGACAGGGACACGGTGCCTTAGCCGGTCTTTTGAAAACAATTGGAGCGGATGCTATTATCTGCGGTGGCATCGGTGGCGGAGCTCAAATGGCTCTTGCAGAAGCGGGTATCAAGCTCTTTGGTGGTGTCAGCGGATCTTGCGATGCGGCTGTTGAAGCACTTCTTGCAGGTAAGCTTGGATACGATCCGAACGTTAAGTGCGATCATCACGATCACGAGCACGGCGGAGAAGGGCACACCTGCGGCAACCACGGGTGCGGCAGTCATAAGTGTCACTGATTGTATTGCTCTGAATCCAAGATAATAACAAATTGAAAGAGAAATAAAATAGGGCTAAGTCTGATGCATTTAAGCATTTTCGACTTAGCCCTTATTTTTTATTCCTTTACAAACTTTTTGATCAAAGGATAGATGTCCTTGTCACACTCGCAGTAGATCGCGTTCCAGTCAATATCCTGCGGAGCGTGATGTCTGTGCTGAATATGACCGCCGAGAAGCAGAACGCAGAGCATGGATTTTGCGGAAAGCTCCCAGTTGGCTCCGTGCTCGTCCTTTCCTCTCAATCTTACGTCACCCTCAACCTGAGTAACGATTTTGTTGAACTCCTGCACATCGTTCATTGTAGTAAGCTCAATTTCGTATTTCATTTCTTTATCCTCCAATTATTCGTATAAGTCAGCTCGAGATCATGTTGGCAAGGAGATAAGTCTCCTCATCAAACGTCTTCGGCATATTCAGCGCTTCGAAAATATCATAGTTAACGATTTCACAGTTCTTCAGGGCGATTACTCGGTTTCCGATACCGTCCTTCAAAAGCTCCACGGCAGCGTATCCCATCTTGGATGCAACGACTCTGTCGCGTAAGGTTGGGCTTCCGCCTCTTTGGATGTGACCGAGAATGGTTGCGCGGCTCTCGATGCCCGTAGCATCCTCAATCTGCTTTGCAAGCTCTCTGACGTCGCAAAGTCCCTCGGAGACAACGATAATAAAGTGGTTTCTTCCTCTCTTTTGTGTCTCTCGGATCTTCGTGATAACTGCTTCGGGATCGTATGTTTTTTCGGGAACGATAACAGAGGTTGCTCCAACGGCAAGACCGCATTGAAGAGCAAGATCTCCGGCACCGTGTCCCATAACCTCAACGACACTGCAGCGGTCGTGAGAGCAGGCGGTATCACGGAGCTTATCAACAAGCTCCACAACCGTGTTCATTGCGGTATCAAAGCCGATTGTGTAGTCGGTTGAAGAAATATCATTATCAATCGTTGCAGGAATACCAACGCAGGGAATACCGTGAAGGGAAAGATCTCTTGCACCACGGAAGGAGCCGTCACCGCCGATAACGATAAGACCTTCGATGCCGCTTTCCTTGCAGTTCTTAATTGCCTCGTTGATACCTTCCTCGGTTTTAAATTTCGGGCAGCGAGCTGTGTAGAGCGCAGTTCCTCCGCGCTGGATAATATCGGATACCGATCTGATATCCAGGTCTACGAAATGATTTTCAATCAATCCGTTATAACCTCTCATAACGCCCTTTACTTTGATCCCCATAGCTTCCGCACTGCGGACAATGGAGCGGACGGCAGCGTTCATTCCGGGGGCGTCTCCGCCGCTTGTAAGTACACCAATCGTCTTCATAGCATTTTCCACCTTTCGTCGGATTTATTTCTTTTTTTGCTTTGTTCTGGTACAAGTATACCACGGAAAAGAGATTTATGGAATAGACACAACAAATTGAATGATGGACAAAACAGTATTTTTGCCACGAATACCAATCAATTTAATGTCTTAAATTTCAACGGCACATCTTCAAGTTTCATTCGATAATCTGAAAAGTCGTTGTTTTTATATAAAAAAGAGATTAGAATGTTGACACAATAGACTTGCGGTGATAAAATATTAGTGAGAATGTTTCGTTTTTCGATTGCGAGCAGAAAGGGGAGAAAACGATGAAAACACTAATACTTACCTGCAATACAGGAGAAGGACATAACTCCTGTGCAACCGCCATAAAAGAATATTTCGAAAGCAATAGAGAAGAGTGTTATATTAAAGACGGGCTTGGTTTTATCTCCCTTAAAGTATCTCATATGATTTCTTGGGGGCATACTTATATCTACCGCCATTTACCGAGATTTTTTGAACATGGGTACGGATATTCTGAAAGACACCCTGACCTGTTTCGTTACGGATCCATTGTGTACAAATTTATCGGTCAAGGTGCGGAAAAGCTTTTTGCATGTATTTCTGATGGAGATTACGATACTGTAATATGCACACACGTGTTTGCTGCCCTAATGCTCACCGAAATGTTGGAGCAGCATCCAATGAAAATCAAAACAGCTTTTGTTTCTACTGACTATACCTGCAGTCCTTGTACGCAAGACTCAAACTTGGATTTGTATTTTATTCCCGGAGAAGAATTTACAAACGATTTTTTGTGTGATACCATTACAAGAAACAAACTTGTTCCGAGCGGTATCCCCGTAAGACAAATGTTTTATCAAAGGTCAGGCAAAAGGGATGCGAAGATTCGCGTTGGAGTTGATCCCAATCACAGACACCTGATTATGATGTGTGGAAGTATGGGGTGCGGTCCAATGACAAATCTCTTACACGATTTGGAGCTTCAGCTTCCTGAAAAATGGGAAATAACCGTAATCTGTGTGCGAAATCAGAAGCTTGAAAAGAAGCTGAGTTTACGGTATCAAGTACATAAGAACATACATATCAAAGGGTTTGTGAAAGATATGGGAGAAATGATGGACAGCGCTGACCTTTATCTAACAAAACCAGGCGGACTCAGTGTGACTGAGGCGAAAACGAAGGAGCTGCCCATGGTATTCGTTGATGCTGTGGCAGGGTGCGAGGAGTACAATCTGAGATATTTCGTTAGCAAAGGCGGTGCTGTAACAGGTTCAACCAATGTGGAGCTGACAAAACGCTGCTTGGCATTAATGGGCAATGAACAGGAACTTGAAAGAATGCATCAAGATCTGGGAGCGTTGAATAACGGCAATGCGGCTGAAATCATATACAATAGAATTCGAGAAATGAATTAAACAGAAGGGCAGACCGTTTTCGTTACGGTCTGCCCTGTTAGTTGTTGCGGATATGTGCTAAATAAGGAAGATAAGAACACGATATACCGATTAAGATATACCGTGTTCTTTTTGTATGTTATGGTATTATTTACTTTCCAACATTTTTCTGTAGGCTGTAGGAGACTGTCCTGTTTGCTTTTTGAACAGTCGGCTAAAATAGTATTCATCGTCGTAACCGACCATTTTTGAAATCTGTTTTATATTATGATCGGTGTTTTCAAGCAAATTGATCGCACTGACAATTCTGAGCGAGATAATATATTGAATTGGAGTAACCTTTGTAACCTTTTTGAAGGTTCTGTTGAACCAACAATCGCTCATATGACGTTCGGCGGCATAATCCTTAATGCAGATATTCTGATTGTAGTTTTCATTAAAATAGTGGGTTGCACGTTCAACCTCGTTCAGTGCATCTGCATCGAGCTCGGTTCCTTCCTTCAAAAAACGGTTGATCATAAGGAAAATATGGCGCAGGTTCATATTTAAAAGATCCTCGTAGTTGACACGGCAAAGTTGAAGCTCTTGGATCATCTGTTTATATAGCCATTGATAGTCGGGCGAGGTTCCCGTAAAGAAGACCTTTTCATCCTTCGGCATTTCATAGTAGTCCAAAAGGGTATCAACGTCCGAACCAGTAAAATGAACCCAATAGGTTTCAGGCTTGTCCTCAAGATAAATATTATAAAACTGAGGCTTACCCGGACGGAAAAGAATCATATTTCCTTTTGTTATAATGCGTTCTTCTCCGTCTTCATAGAGATGAAGCTTGCCGGAACTGATATAGAGAAGCTGATAGTCACCTCTCGGCTCAGGACGCACTGTTTCGAAGACGGGGGTTTTTTCGAGACGAAAATAGCCTGCTGCGGTTACTAATATCGGTTTACTCGTATCAACAATGTCTTCATGCATCTCGCCTATATAGGCAGAATTTGTATACATAAAACAACCTCCCTCGTCAGAGTTTTAGGCTGGTGAACCATCCTTCAATCAATATTATACATCAAATTGACCGAAAAATCAAGAGAAAATACTGTTTTGTCCATTTTTTGTTTTGTTGAGTCAATTGTAAGTGTGAAAAGAACGATGTATAATACAAGTAAAGTGTACCAAAATATTCTAAATCGACTTTTTTTACGCGCGAGACAACTTGGACGATCAAATTTTGAAAACGAATTGCTTGGAAAAAACGTGATGAAAAAGTGAGATTTGACTATATGTAATTAAAAGGAAGAAACTTTTTTCTGGGGAGAGATCAAGAGGTTATTAGTTAGGCTTTGATGGCTCTGGAAAGAAAGTGCATTAAATTGACCGTTTTTAGGGCATACAGTACTGTTTTGTCCATTATTTGTTCTGTTGTGTCAATTGGAATCGTTCCAAAAGTGTGTTATAATATTAACGAAAACAGAAAGAGTTTGACGACTCTGAGTTGTAAGAGGTGATGAGTATGAACATTCAAAGTGTCTTGTCCAATCTGAATAAAGGAGTATACAAAGAGGCGTTCTCGCGGCTTTACGGAAGCTCCGAAAAGGCTCAGGAGTATCAAACGAAACGATACATAAAAGCCGTAGAGAGCTTTTCAGAGATATTCCCGACGAGGAACGACATCAACCTGTATTCCGCACCCGGCAGAACCGAGATCGGCGGAAACCACACAGATCACCAGCAGGGAAGCGTCCTTGCAGGAGCGGTCAACCTTGATGCCATCGCAATCGTATCCTTCCATAACGACGGGTGCATTCGACTAAAGTCGGAGGGCTTTGAGCAGATCACGATTGATCTTTCAGACACCGGCGTACACCGAGGCGAGCTGGGTACTTCGGCAATCGTCAGAGGTATCGCTGCAAGATTTAAGGAAAAGGAAATTGAGATCGGTGGCTTTGATGCCTACTGCACATCAGACGTCATTTGCGGCGGCGGTATCTCTTCCTCGGCAGCCTTCGAAATGCTCATTTGCACGGTGATCGACGAGCATTATAACAAGGAAAAGAGCAGCGCACTCGAAATGGCAAGGATCGGATGGTTTGCAGAGACAACCTACTTCGGTAAGAAGTGCGGACTTCTCGACCAGACGGTATCCGCCTTTGGAGGACTCGTAGGAATTGATTTCTCCGACGTTGCAAATCCGATCATCGAAAAGATCG
Source organism: Eubacteriales bacterium (assembly GCA_045128735.1). Taxonomy (GTDB): domain Bacteria; phylum Bacillota; class Clostridia; order Oscillospirales; family CAG-272; genus RGIG8775. Next base: position 16,649 of record JBGVRT010000120.1, read on the forward strand.
ATTACGATTTCAGTCAAAGCGGATACACGCTTTGCATCACAGATACAAAAAGCAGCCACGAGGATCTGACGGACGATTACGTGGCAATTCGAGAAGAGATGGAGGCTATCGCAGCCTTCTTCGGCAAAAAGGTTTTGAGTCAGGTAGACGAAACAAAGTTCTACGAGAGCATTTCCGAGCTCAGACAAAAGACGACCGACAGAGCGGTTATGAGAGCCGCGCACTTCTTCGATGAAACGAGAAGAGCAAAAGAGGAAGCGGAAAGCCTGAAAAAAGGGGATTTTGATACCTTCTTGAAGCTTGTGAATGAATCTGGAGATTCCTCCTCGGCACTTCTTCAAAATCTCTATTCGACAAAGCATCCCACAAGACAGGATCTTCCGCTTGCAATTATGGTCAGTAAGAGGATCCTCGGAGGCAAGGGAGCCGTCAGAGTTCACGGCGGCGGATTCGCGGGAACGATCCAAGCATTCGTACCCAACGAGCTTGTTGAAACCTACTCGAAAGAGATGGAAAAGATCTTTGGCATGGATACTTGCTTAAAGCTTACCATTCGCCCGGTCGGCGGCGTTGAAATAAAGAATTAAAGGATGGATAACGGTTATGAAAAAGATCATTTGTAACGTAGAGTATGATACCGATTCGGCAACCCTTGTTGCTAAGCATACCGTAGGGGAGTTTGGCGATCCTGCAGGCTATGAGGAAACCCTGTACGTCACAGCGGAGGGCAAATATTTCCTGTATCTGAACGGCGGAAAGGAATCAATCCACGCAAAGGAAAGCATTAAACGTCTTTCTGCTGCAAAAGCTGATGAGTGGAAATCAGAGCATAACCTTTGAGATTTGAATAAAGTAAAACCTAAACTAATATAAGAGGTGATTAAAATGAGACTTTTGGTTTTGGGCGGCGCCGGATATATCGGCTCGCACACAGCAGTAGAGCTTCTTGACAGGGGTCACGAGGTGGTTATCGCAGACAATCTGATAACCGGCTACAAGCAGGCAGTACCGAAGGAAGCAGCTTTTTATCAGGGCGACATCCGTGATTACAATTTTCTCAACAATCTTTTCAAGACAGAAAAAATTGACGCGGTTATTCACTTCGCAGCATTTTCGCTTGTAGGCGAAAGCGTAACAAATCCTCTCAAGTATTACGAAAACAATCTGTACGGAACTAAGGTGCTTCTCCAAGCAATGATTGATAATAACGTAGATAAGATCGTCTTCTCCTCTACGGCAGCAACCTACGGAGAGCCCGAGAATATTCCGATCCTCGAATCGGACAGAACCTGCCCCACCAACCCCTATGGTGAGACCAAGCTGGCGATGGAAAAGATGATGAAATGGTCTGCAAATGCTTATCAACTCAGATACGTTTCTCTCAGATACTTCAACGCTTGCGGTGCTCACAAGAGCGGAAAGCTCGGTGAGGCTCACAATCCCGAAAGCCATCTCATTCCTCTTGTTCTTCAAGTTCCGAACGGAAAGAGAGAAAGCGTTTCGATCTACGGAACCGATTACGATACGCCCGACGGCACCTGCATTCGCGACTACATTCACGTTACCGATCTTGCCGAGGCACATATCCTTGCAGTCGAGTATCTGATGAAGGGCGGCGAGAGCAACGTATTCAATCTCGGAAACGGCGTAGGCTACTCGGTAAGAGAGGTTATAGAGACCGCAAGAAAGGTAACGGGACATCCGATTCCCGCAGTTGAAATTCCTCGCAGAGCGGGAGATCCCGCAAGACTCGTCGCTTCCGGAGAGAAAGCAAAAACGGTGCTTGGCTGGGAGCCTAAGATCACAAGCCTTGAGGATATCATCAGAAGCGCGTGGGTATGGCATTCGACTCACCCGAACGGCTACAACGAAATTTGAATAAGGGGGAATTGATATGATCTGTGGAGCAGTTCAGAATCTGCTGAACTATGGCGTCAAGAACAAATTGATCACCGAAGATGATGTTTACGTGGTCCGCAACGAGATCATGGATGCACTGCATCTTACGGATTGGAAGGAAAGTGCATCCGAATGTACATCGGACTCTATCGATGACCTTCTCGCTCCTATCGTTGATTATGCTTGCAAGCAGGGTATCATTCCGAACACAGCAAATTCCCGTGACCTATTTGACACGAGAATTATGGGACTTATGACGGCAATGCCCCGTGAGGTCATTCGTAAGTTCAACAAGAAATACAGCGAAAGCCCCGAGGCGGCAACCGATTGGTATTACGGATACAGCCAAGGCTCCAACTACGTCAGAGCGGGTCGCATTGCAAAGGACTTGAAGTGGACGTATGAAACCGAGTACGGAACGCTGGATATCACGATCAATCTTTCAAAGCCCGAGAAAGACCCGAGAGATATTGCCGCTGCGAAAAAGCAGAGGGCAGGTGCATATCCGAAATGCCAGCTTTGTCCCGAGAACGCGGGCTTTGCCGGAAACGCAAAGCACCCCGCAAGACAGAACCTCAGACCGATTCCGATCAAGGTCGGCGGTGAGGATTGGGAGTTTCAGTATTCACCCTACGGATATTACAACGAGCATTGCATCGTTTTTAATACCAAGCATACCCCGATGAAGATCGATGCAGCGGTCTTCGGTAAGCTCTTTGACATTGTCGATTATTTTCCTCACTACTTCGTCGGCTCCAATGCGGATCTCCCGATCGTCGGTGGCTCGATTCTCACACATGAGCACTTCCAAGGCGGCAGATACACCTTCGCAATGGAGAAGGCTGAGATAGAAAAGGAATTCGTCATTGCAAAGCATCCGGGGGTAAAGGCGGGCATCGTCAAGTGGCCGATGTCGGTTATTCGTCTTGAGTGTGATGACCGTGACGAGCTCGCGAAATGTTGTAACCTTGTACTTGAGACATGGAGAGATTACAGCGATGCATCGGTCCTCATCTTTGCGGAGACAGACGGAAATCCGCATAACACGATCACACCGATTGCAAGAAAGAACGGAAACAAGTACGTTTGCGATCTGGTGCTCCGTAACAACATTACCACGAAGGATAGACCGCTGGGTGTGTTCCACCCGAATCCTTCGCTTCACCACATCAAGAAAGAGAATATCGGCTTGATCGAGGTGATGGGACTTGCCGTTCTTCCTGCAAGACTTGCAAGAGAGATCGGAATGCTCGAGAGAACGATGGTCGGCGGTCAAAGCATTTATGCACTTCCTGAGATGGCTGCTCATGCAAAGTGGGCAACCGAGGTTCTCGGAAGGCATCCTGAGTTTTCTGCGGATAACGCGCAGGAGATTCTCAGACAGGAAATTGGCGAGGTGTTCCTTGAGGTCTTGAAGGACGCTGGCGTATTCAAGAGAACGGAAGAGGGAACAGCCGCCTTCGGTAAATTCATTCAAACATTGGCGACCACTTAAAAAATACTTACCAAAATTCAAAAATTATGATAATCGCTGGGGGTTAATATGGAAGAACGCAAGTATTTAAAATGGTATCATAAAGTCGGATATGGATCCGGAGACGTAGCAGGAAACTGCGTATACGCGCTGCTTACAGCATTCATGATGATCTATCTGACCGACACTGTCGGACTCAGTATGGGCATCGTAAGTACTTTGATCGCTGTCTCAAAGATTTTTGACGGTGTATCAGACTTCTTCTTCGGAAGAATGATTGACAAAACGCACACCAAGATGGGTAAGGCACGTCCTTGGATGCTCTGGCCTTACATCGGATGCTCGGTCTGTCTTGTAGCTTGCTTTGCAATTCCTATGAGCTGGGGCGACACCGCACAGTACATCTTCTTCTTTATCGCATACACTCTTCTTAACGCAGTATTCTTTACCGCAAACAACATCGCATACGCTTCTCTTACCGCACTCGTAACCAAGAACACCAATGAAAGAGTTCAGCTCGGAACCTTCCGCTTTATCTTTGCATTTGGCACGAAGATCTTTATCGAGGCAATCACGGTATTCGCAGTAACTTGGCTTGGCGGCGGCGCAATGGGTTGGAGAAATATCGCAATCATTTATGCCGTTATCGGTCTTATCGTTAACACCATTTCCGTATTCTCCGTCAAGGAGCTTCCCGAGGCTGACGAGGGAATGGATGAAGAAAGAGAAGAAGAGCACAAGCTCACTTTCCTTCAGTCCTTCAAGCTTCTTCTTAAGAACAAATACTACGTTGTCATTTGCCTTACCTATATTCTGACTCAGCTTTACGCATCGGTTATCGGTATGGGTACCTACTACACAAAGTATATCCTTGGTGATGAAACCCTCTTCAGCGATATCTCGCTTGCAATCAATATTACGATGGTCGTTGCTCTGATCGCACTCCCATTCTTAATCAAGAAGATGCGCGGTATGTATAAGCTGAATTTGCTCGGTTACATCATCGCAGCAGCAGGCAGAGTCGGTGTAATGGTTGCCGGCTATGCAGGAAACGTTCCGCTGATGCTTGTCTTTACCGCAGTATCGACGATCGGCATCGCACCTCTCCAGGGCGATATGAACGCTCTGATCGCATCCTGCTCCGAGTATACAACGCTTACCACAGGTCACCGCATTGACGGTATGATGTTCTCTTGCTCCTCTCTTGGAATCAAGATCGGCGGTGCTTTCGGTACAGCTCTTTGCGGTTGGCTCCTCGATTCCACAGGTTTCGTAGAAAACACCACCCAAAACGCAGCAACCACCGGAATGCTTTACTTCCTCTATCTGTGGGCGCCCATTATCATCTGCGGCGGTGTATTCCTTTTGCTCTCGCTTCTCAAGGTTGAGAAGGCAAACGATAAGCTTCTCGCTAAAAGAGAAGATAAAACAGTTCCGGACGTTTACGGAAACGTATAAGGAGGCACAAAATGAAAGAGTACGAAAGATTTGAACGAATTGGTACAACCCCTCATAGAAGCTACTACATTCCTTTTGCAGAAAATGACGTGATCAGAACCAAGCACGGCATTCAGGATCGTGCATCCAGCTCCCGCTTCACCTCTCTTGACGGTGTATGGCAGATCAAGAAGCACGACCACGTTGAGGATTTTGAGATCAACGAAAAGCTTGAGGACAGAATCCCCGTTCCCGCGTGTGTTCAGATGCACGGCTATGACCATATTCAGTATCTCAATATCAGATATCCTTTCCCGGTTATGCTTCCGCACCTTCCTTATGAGAATCCGTGCTGGCATTACCGCCGCACCTTCAACCTGAAAAAGACCCCCGGCGAAAAGTACTATATCAACTTTGAAGGTGTTGACTCCGCATTTTATCTCTACGTAAACGGACAGTTCAAGGGTTACTCCCAGATCTCTCACGCAACCAGTGAGTTTGACGTGACCGAGCTTGTGGAGAACGGTGAGAACACGCTTGACGTTCTCGTTCTCAAATGGTGTATCTCCACCTACCTTGAGTGTCAGGATAAATTCCGTTTTTCGGGTATTTTCAGAAACGTATATATGCTCACCCGTCCCGAAAAGCATATTACCGATTACAAGCTTGAAACCAAGATCGATGGTAAGAACGGTACCGTTACCGTGATCAATATGAGTGACGTGGATATCCGTTGCGTCATCGGTGAGACCGAGGTTGTTGCCAAGGTTGGCGAGAGTGCAACTCTTTCCGTTGAGGGCATCCGTCCTTGGACTCCCGAGGATCCCAAGCTCTACGGACTTTACCTCTATGCAAACGGAGAGAAGATCGAGGAAAAAATCGGTTTCCGTGAGGTGTCCATCGACGGTAAGGTATTTAAGGTTAACGGCGTAGCAGTCAAACTCAAGGGTGTTAACCGCCATGACTTCAACTGCGAGACCGCAGCAACCGTAAGCCTTGAGGATATGGCTAAGGACATTCACCTGATGAAGGAACTGAACGTCAACGCAGTCAGAACCTCTCACTATCCCAACAGCCCCGAATTCTATCTGCTTTGCGACAAGTTCGGAATCTACGTGCTTGATGAAGCAGACCTTGAAATGCACGGTGCTTGCTCCCGTGACGGACGTTATGATACGCCTCTTTGGATGGAGTATGCGGAGAATGAGTTCTTTGCACCCGGCATTACCGACAGACACGCGGCACTTGTTGAAAGAGACAAGAACCGTACCAGCGTTATTATCTGGTCGCTCGGTAACGAGAGCTCCTTCGGTAAGGCTTTCTTCGAGGGAGCAAAATACATCCGCAACCACGATAGCACCCGTCCCATCCACTACGAGGGACTTCAGTATGCTGATCCTAAGTATTATTACACCGATATGGTGGATATGGTCAGTATGATGTATCCTTCCTTGCAGACCATTCAGGAAAAGGTACTCGATAACCCCGAGGAAACCCGTCCCTTCATCCTTTGCGAATACACCCACGCTATGGGTAACTCCTGCGGTGACATCGCTGCTTATTGGGATATGATCTATAACAACGAGCAGATGATGGGTGGCTTCGTATGGGAGTGGGCAGACCACGGTATCAAGACCGACGACGGCTTCCTTTACGGTGGTGACTTTGAAGAGCCCGAGCACGACGGTAACTTCTGTGCAGACGGTCTTTTGACACCCGACAGAAAGATCAAGTCCAACGCTCTTGAAATGAAGGCTGTTTACGGCGGAAAGACCAAATCGGAGATTACTGACGTCGAGATCCCCAAGAGCACCTATAAGTTCTCGTCTGACATCGATATTGAGGTAAACGAGCATACCGGTGAGATTACCTCGATCAAGGCGGACGGAAACGAGGTTCTTCGTACCCCCATCCATTTCAATATTACAAGATATACCGATAACGACCGCGACCTGCTTCCTCATTGGTTTACACGCTGCAATCTTCGTGGCTGCAAGCCTCATATCTTCTCCTGCGAGAAGTCGAAGAACCACTATAAGTTTGAGGGGGCGCTTGCCGCAAACTGCCTGATGCCCGCAGCAGAGTTTACGCTTGAGTATCTCGTAACGGGTAACGAGCTTACCGTTTCCGTTTCCTATAAGCTTGCCGATTACGTGGAGCGTTTCCCGAGATTCGGTTTTGAGTTTGGCGTAGACAAGGGACACTGCAACTTCTCTTACGTAGGCTTTGGCCCCAGCGAAAGCTATGCGGATAAGAAGGCTGCTTGTGAGTACGGCTACTACGTAAGCTCCGCAGAGGAAAACTACGATATGAAGTATATCCGTCCTCAAGAGTCCGGAAGCCACTGCGACTGTAAGTATCTTGCAGTCAAGGATCTCTTCAAGGTAACGGCAGAGAAGCCTTTCTCTTGCTCTGTAAACCCCTATACCACAGAGCAACTCAGAGAGACGCGCCATGCCTTCGAGCTTGAGGAAAACGATTTCGTTAACGTATGTATCGACGTTGCTATGCGCGGCGTAGGCTCTCATTCCTGTGGTCCCGATCTTCCCGAGGAGTTTGAAATTCCGAGACAGGGAAGCAATACGTTCAAATTTAAGTTCTGATTGCAATTTGACAATCAAAGATAACCTGATGCGGTTACGCCGCCGGGAGATCAGAAAGACTTTCGGGGGCATCGCAAGGATGCCCCCTATTTTTGTGAGTTTTGGTGTGTGTGGAGGAGAAGAAAATAAATGACAATATTTGATGTTTTAGCTTTAATTGGAGGACTCTGCTTATTCCTGTTCGGAATGAACGTAATGGGAGATTCCCTTGAACGACGTGCGGGCGGCGGCTTGAAGCTTCTGCTCGGCAAGCTGACCGGAAACAAATTCAAAGCGTTTCTGACCGGTCTCGGTGTTACGGCGGTTATTCAAAGCTCGTCAGCAACAACCGTTATGGTCGTGGGCTTCGTCAACTCCGGTATTATGACGCTCAAGCAGTCGATCGGTGTTATTATGGGTGCCAATATCGGTACTACCGTAACGGCGTGGATCCTGAGCCTTGGCGGTATTTCGGGAGATAATCTTTTTGTAAAGCTTTTGAAGCCGATGTCCTTCACCCCTATACTCGCATTGATCGGCATGATTATGCTGATGTTCGGTAAGTCGAGTAAGAAAAAGGATACGGGTATGATCCTGCTCGGCTTTGCAACGCTGATGTTCGGTATGGATGCCATGTCGAATGCGGTTGCGGGTCTTGCGGACGTTCCGCAGTTCCAAAACCTCTTCTTGATGTTCAAGAATCCGATCCTCGGCGTTCTCGTTGGAGTTTTGATCACAGCAATTTTGCAGTCCAGCTCGGCTTCTGTCGGTATTCTTCAGGCATTGACTGTTACGGGACAAGTTTCCTACGGTGCAGCGATCCCGATTATTATGGGACAGAATATCGGTACCTGCGTAACTGCGATGATTTCATCTGTCGGCGCAAACAGAAATGCAAAGCGTGCGGCTGTCATCCATCTTTCCTTCAATATCATCGGAACGGCAGTGTGGCTTGCGGTGTTTAGTATCCTTTCGGCAATCTTGAAGCCCGCGATTCTTGATGCCTCGGCATCCTACCTTGGAATTGCCGTAGCACACTCAGTATTCAACATTCTTTGTACGCTTCTTCTGCTACCTATGTCTTCGCTTCTTGAAAAGCTTGCACTCAAGCTTGTGCCCGATGCAAAGCAAAAGGAAACTGTTGCAGAACTCGATGAAAGACTTCTTGTTACCCCTGCAATCGCACTTGACCGTTGTAATGCTTTGGTATGTGAGATGGCAAGTGAGGCGACAGAATCCTTCACGCTCGGACTTGACTCGCTCTTTTCAAAGGACAGGCTTCCGAGAGAGCGCATTCAGGAGCTTGAGGATAAGACCGACCACTATGAGGATATCATAGGAACCTATCTGATAAAGCTGAGCCGTAATCAGATTTCCGATACGGACAGCGCAATGGTGTCTAAGCTCTTGAAGTTGATCGGTGATTACGAGCGTATCGCTGACCATAGCGTTAACGTTCTTGAATCCGCTGAGGAACTCAGAGAAAAGGGAATAGAGTTCTCGGCAGAGGCGAGAAAAGAGATTGAAGCAATGTGCGCGGCAACAAGAGAAATTCTTGAGCTGTCAAGATCTGCGTTTATTGACGGTGATCTGAAAGCTGCATATCACATTGAGCCTCTTGAACAGGTGATTGACGAGCTAAAGGAGCATCTGCGTAATCAGCATATTCTCCGACTTAAGGATGGCACCTGTACGGTAGAGGCAGGCTTTATCTGGGCTGACCTTCTTACCGACCTTGAGCGAGTAGCAGATCACTGCTCTAATATTGCCGCGTGCGTGATCGATACGGCGCATAACAATATGAACCTTCACCAGTCTGTAAGGGAAATGAAAGAGGGAACCGACTTCGAAACTCTTTACGGAATTTATTCAAAGAAATACGCACTTATCTGAAAAGGAGATTGTAGAATGAAAATTGCTCTTATTGCACACGACAAGAAAAAGGAAGAAATTATTGAGCTTGCAAAGAAATACAAGGATATTCTTGCAAAGTATGAATTGTATGCCACAGGAACAACGGGAACGATGATCATGGGAGAGACCGGATTATCCATACATAGAATGAAGAGTGGTCCGAAGGGCGGAGACCAGCAGATTGGAGCTATGCTTGCAAACGGAGAACTCGGTTTGATTATTTTTCTTCGCGATCCCCTTACCGCACAGCCCCATGAGCCCGATGTATCTGCGCTTCTTAGATTGTGTGACGTTCAGACAATTCCGCTTGCAACGAATGCAAGCAGCGCAACGATTATGCTCGAGTCTTTGAAGAACGGCACTTTTCCTACCGTAGAATAATTGCCAATAGAAAAGGCGAAAGGCTTCCACCTCAGCCTTTCGCCTTAAAAATGAGCTTCCTTAATTATGCAGATTAAAGTTTTACGTGATTGTTCAGTGAATTGAGAATCGTGGGGATCATAAGCGAGAATACAAGAGCGGTAAGAATGCCCGCTACCAATCTCATGGGGATCGCAACGAATATTGCGTAATAGGTTGTGTAGCCATACATCATATTATCGAGAAGCAGAGCGCCCGTATTCAGTAGAGTTACTACGAGCGAGCTGATGCAGGTCTCAATTGCGATGATGCCGGGCTTCGTGCTTTTCTTGAAGGCTCTGAACAGATACCCCATAAGTATTCCGCGAGCGACTGCGGGAATAACCCAGAGAATCGTCGTCGGACCGATACCGTAGGAGATCAGCTGCCCGATAAAAGCACCGATAAAGCCGGTTGCCGCGCCCCACCAAGGACCGCAGAAGACGGCAACGATAATAACGGGAAGTCCGCTGATAGAGATCTTCAGGTTGTTACCGAACGGAGCACTGACCGATACTGCCAGAAAATCAAGGCATACGTAAAGAGCAGCCATAACTCCGGCAAGACAGATCATTTTAATGTTGTTAGATGATTTTAGATTTTTTGCTTTTTGCATAAAAATAACCTCCTTTGTCCCGTAGTTCCGGAAGCAAGGAGGTGGTCCCTTGGATTCGGCAGCGGGATGCGGCAACCGAACCGCGGAAACCCTTCGTCCACCCAACAACTCCCCGTTTGGATGGCACTTGACGCTCGGTAGCCTACTCTGCATAAGCAAATATATTATACTCCAAAACAAGTTAAATTTCAATATTTTTTTCATAGTTATTTTTTACAAAAAACGCTGGTTAAAAAGTATTTTCCATAATTAAATAGCCATGGGGAGCTTGCATTTTGTCTACAAGCTGAGAGGAAGGTGAAGCCTTCGACCCTTTGACCTGATTTGGATAATGCCAACGTAGGGAAATTTCTTATTTCACGCGGGGGTTATTATACATAACTCCCATATTTTTTCGTCAAAGGAGAATAAGGGATATGGACGAGTATCAATGGATAAAATGCCCGATTTGTGGGGAAAACACGAGAGTTAAGCTGATGCCTGATACTGAACTAAAGCACTTTCCGCTCTTTTGCAGAAAGTGCAGAACCGAATGTATCATAAACGTAAAGCAATTCATGATTGAGGTTCTTGAAAAGAGAAAACTTGAGAAGTGAGTTTTATGTCGGCTTTTGTCGATGAGATTTTCTTGACAAAAACAATCGAATATGGTAAAATATAGTAAAATAATAAAGTGCCCGACGCTTCGACGCAGTGCCAAAGAATGTTCTTTTGGTATTGCGCTTTTTTATTTATAAACGCAATTTATTAGCTGTGAACGTCAGGTCACATCTCTAACCGCCAAAAAAAAAAGAAGTTTTGGCGGTGTATCCTCACGCTCAAATCACCCCCAGAATCTTTTTGAAGGGGGTGATTTTTTATGTGTTGGAGCTCCAACGCAACGTTGCTTATTAAAAGCAGCGAATATGATACGGATTATACATAGGACAAGCCTTTGAAGTTTATAAAATAAACGACTTGTCTGTTAAGGATTTCTGTAGAGCTGAAATTAAACTGACAATCCATAAAAATAATATATTAAACGCACTCATCTTGCGGCAAACACTGCTGCTTGATGGGTGCGTTTTTGCGTGCGAAAAATATCTATTCTTGTCAGCTCGTTCACCTCCTTGTCGGATTTTGAAACAAAATGTCTCAAATACAAATCCCAAAGGAGAAAGCTATGAAAAAAATTTTTTTGAAAAAAATAAATTATTTTTTTGAACTGTTCATTAGGTGGACAGTTCGACTGATAGAATACAGCCATCAAGCTGGGAAGGAGGTAAGAACATGAGATGTACAACCGAACGCAGACAACTTGTTTTGCTCGGCTATATGTCAAGGTACCACGAGGACTTGGAAAAGATCTTCACCGATGAACAGAAAGAGATATTTGAAAAGTTTCACGATTGTTGGAGCGAATATATAATACTTTACAGTTCGATTATTAAGAAAAGAAACGGTGTAAAATCGAGTTGTAATTTTGTTCTGTAACTACATATCGGGGCAATCCCCCCCTTTTCACAACCTAACCTTTTTTGAAATTTCTCTTAAACTTGCGACTTAATTGTTGAAATTTTAGGTGCTTTATGGTATGATAAACCTATGGTGTTACCGCCGCTAAAGCGTCGGCACCTGTGGTTCATTGATGGCTAAAATGAGCGTTATACACTCGCGCGGTCTTGCATCCGCTCTCAAACGCTTGCGCGTTTGCTTTTATAAGGAGGATAGAATTGTATGTATAAACAAAAAATTGGAATTTCTGTCGGTAAAAGCAATGCCTTTCCGATTGGGGAGATTCTTCAAATTATTAAAAAAGTAGGTTTTGACGGAATTTCTCCCGTTTGGCAAGACAATGATGGATTGACCGAAATTGTTAAGCTTGCCGAGAATCTGGGATTGGAGATTCAATCACTGCATGCTCCGTTTGCGAAAGCGGCAGATATGTGGAGCTGTGATGAAGCTGTTTTTGTTCCCGCCAAAACAGAATTTAAGGCGGTTATAGACGATTGTGTGAGGTTTAAGGTTCCTATTGTGGTTGCCCACGTGTGGATCGGATTTGACTATCAATTTGATTTCAATAGTTTGAGTTATGAAAATTTTGATGAAATTGTCAGATATGCCGAGGAGCGCAATGTGAAAATCGCTTTTGAAAATACAGAGGGCATAGAGTATTTCAGGGCTTTGATGGCTCATTTCAAAGACAGCGAGACAGTAGGGTTTTGTTGGGATTCGGGTCATGAAATGTGCTATAATTACTCTGAGGATATTCTTGGAGAGTTTGGGGATCGCCTTATTATGACGCATCTAAATGACAATTTGGGCATCAGTCGATTTGAAGGTAAAATCCATTGGACAGACGACCTTCATTTGCTTCCGTTCGATGGAGTTGCGGATTGGGATTATAATATACAGCGGATGAAGACGGCTCGTCGAGTTCCAATCCTGAATTTTGAATTGAACAGAACCTCCAAGCCAAATCGCCACGAAAATGATATGTATGGCAAAATGGAGCCTACAGAATATTTTACAGAAGCATATAAGAGGGCTTGCAGGATAGCGTACAGGTATTCGAAATAGAAAATTTCTTTTCAATATGTATTTAAGTTGTTTTTTTGTACCATGCCTCCAAAATAGTGCAACAATTTTGCCACATAACAGTGATTATGAAAAAACATTGAAAAAATAGCGATTTTATGATATAATTAAATCCATATAGATTAGACAGCGTGAGACTGTTAATTTCTGTATAGTACGGAGGCTGAATATGAAAAGAAAATATGACGTTGCAGCGTATATATGGCCGGCATATACGGGAGACGAGCCGAGAACCCGAATGTTTTGGAAAGAGGGAATTGGCGAATGGCAATCGGTAAAAAATTCCGCGCCCAAGGAAAATGGCTATTATTGGAACAGAAAGCCTCTTTGGGGCTACCAAAACGAAGCGGATCCCAATGTGATGCATGACCAGATTGAACAAGCGTTAAAGCACGGAGTGAACGTCTTTATTTACGATTGGTATTGGTACGATAACCGCCCGTTTCTTGAAAACTGCCTGAATGACGGATTTCTGAAAGCCGATAACACAGACAAAATGCAATTTTATCTGATGTGGGCAAATCACGATGCCAATCATTATTGGAATATAGATCTTTCTGATGATTACGGAAACACGGTGATTTGGCAAGGTGCGGTTGAAAGAAATGCGTTTGAAACAGTTGTCAAACGAGTGATTGACAACTATTTTATGCAGCCGAATTACTATAAAATTGACGGTTGTCCCGTGTTTATGATATATGATGTTAAGAATTTGATATCGGGACTTGGAGGAATTGAAAATACGAGGGAGGCAATTGCCTATTTCCGTGAACAAACTAAACGGGCGGGATTTCCCAACCTGCATTTGCAGATTACGATTTGGGGCGAAAAATCATTGAATCTCAGCGGATTTGATTCGAATATGCAGGGTTCCACCAAGGAAATTGTAGCTCTGCTTGGCGCAGACAGCGTAACACATTATCAATTTGTGCATTTTGCGAATATTGACAGAGATTACAACGATATTCTTAGTGACGTAAAGACCGAGTGGCAGCGAATTGACAAAGAGTATCAAATTCCATATTTTCCGCATATTTCATGCGGATGGGATAACAATCCGCGATTCCGCAGATTCAAAAAAGGCATCGTGAAAAACAATACACCGCAGAACATAAAAAAGGGAATGGAGATGGCAAGGGCATATCTGGATTCCCATCCCGAGCGCACGCCGCTTGTAACGGTCAATTCATGGAATGAATGGACGGAAACAAGTTATCTTGAGCCTGACGATCTGTATGGATATGGCTACCTTGAGGCGATCAAGGAAGTGTTTTTGGACGAATAGGTGAAAAGGTATTTGATAGACTTTATTAAATGGAAGTCTATCGAACACGTCAATTCAAATTGCGTACCAAACACTGTATAAAATTTTCCCAAAGTCTTGACAAAGGAAGTCGGGAGGGGTATAATAAACGTACAGAAAATATTGTGGCTTAGGTGGAGTTTATAAATGGAAATTATTGATTTTCACACACATCCCTTTTTTGATAAGGACAGCTATTTTTGCTTATATAAGGAAAGCGTTGATGCCGACGTGAATACCTTTCTTTCTGATATGGACAAGGCAGGAATATCGCGCTTTTGCGGAAGCGTGATAAGAAAAGCGCAGGAAGGAGAGGGCTTTGAACTGCTAAAAAAGCTCAACCGTGATGCCTTGAAGCTCCGCGAAGTATACGGCGAGCGCTATATCCCGGGAATTCACGTTCAACCCGATTTCGTTTCGGAGTCGGCAGAGGAAATCGAGATTGCCGCCAAAAACGGAGTGAAGCTTGTAGGCGAGCTTGTGCCGTATATGCACGGATGGAAGGACTATTCCTGCAGTGGCTTTTCGGAAATTCTCGAGGTGGCTGAAAAATACCGAATGACAGTAAGCCTACACCTCGGCGACCACGATCAGATGATAAAAATGGCGTCTGAGCACAAAAACGTCAATTTCGTGGTTGCTCACCCGGGGGAAAAGGAACGCGCGCTTAAGCATATCGAGGCTATGCAGAAATGCGAGAATATGTACCTCGACCTTTCGGGCGGCGGAATGTTCAGATACGGTCTTGTCCGTTACCTCTGCGACAAAGTTGGCGCGGAGCGCGTAGTTTTCGGTACGGATTATCCTATCTGTAATTTGAAAATGTACGTTGGTGCGGTAATGGGAGAAAGACTTACCCAGCGCGAGCGTGAGCTTATCTTTGCCGAAAACGCCAAAAGATTGCTTGAACTGAAATAAAAAGCAAGGACTGCGAATTGCAGTCCTTTTTGAAAATTATATGGTTTCCTTGCATAGGAGACGAAAAAAGCAAGAAAACCATATTTACAAATTTTTTTTGGCGTGGTATAATTAGTTCATAAAAGAAAAAAGGAGCGCGTAAAATGAATCTTAACAGCAAAACTATATCGATTCTTGAGGATATAGAACGCAGAATTGACCCCGAAACCGAGGAGAGCTTCAAGAGTCAATGGGAGGATTTCCTCTATGACAGATTTGACGGCGAAATTTTCAGACCGCTCAGAGCCAAGCGTTCGGCGGCAGAATGTGTGCTTCCCAATTTGAATATTAACGATGCTGTGGATGATTACGAGCTTATGCTTGTCTCCGAGCTTGTCAAGGTGTCAAAGGCTCTCGGCTCAAACGGTTCGTCACTTGCTATGCGCGCCAATTACGGAACGGGAATACTCAGTTCGCTTTTTGGTGCGGAAATATTCGTAATGCCCCGTGAAAATAATACGCTTCCTACCACTAAGCCCTTCAATGATACCGCAAAAATCGAGGAGCTTGTGGAGAAGGGAATTCCCGACCTTTGCGGTGGCTTCGGCAGAAAGGTCTTGGAGTTCGGCGAGCTTTGTGCCGAGGTATTTGCAAAATATCCCAAAATCGGCAAATATGTTTCGGTTTATCACCCCGACCTGCAAGGTCCGCTTGATATTTGCGAGCTTATGTGGGGCGGTGAAATGTTTTATTCAATGTACGATGAGCCCGAGCTCGTTCACGCCGCACTCTCGCTTGTTACCGATACATATACCGCTTTTCTCAATAAATGGTATGAAATTTTTCCGAGCAACAGCCATATGAACCCACACTGGAATAGCCTGTGGCACAGAGGCAGGATACTTCTCCGCTGTGACAGCGCAATGAATCTCTCTCCCGACTTATATAAGGAGTTCGCCGCCCCCTACGACGGTATGCTTCTTGACCGATTCGACGGCGGCGCAATGCACTTCTGCGGCAGAGGAGACCACTATATCGAGACACTTTGCAATATCCCTAAGCTGTACGCAATAAATATGGGTCAGCCCGACCATAACGATATGGAAAAGATATTCAAGAACAGCGTGGATAAGGGTATCAAGATACTCGGATTTACAAAGCAAAGCTACGAAATATTCAAAGACCGCTCCGTCGGCTATAACCATAGCCTGCACGTCAGCTGGTGATTTCAGAAAAAATCTGCCCACTTGGGCTACCTACCATAAAGCAGATTGTAATTCAAACTATTAAAAAGCACAATATTACAAAAGGAGCGATTTATTATGTATCGAATTGGAATGTCTTCCTGCGGCGAGGATTTGAACGAGGCCTTGTTTGCCGACTACAAAAAAGCAGGCGTGCAGGCAATTGAAATATCCATTGGACATAAGCCCGACAAGGACCTCGATTATGCAGAATTCAAACGTCTTTCCGATATCTACGGCATCGAGTTGTGGTCGTTTCATCTGCCGTTTGCTCCCTTTTCAGAGCTGGATCTGTCACGCCCCGATCTTTGTGATCACACGATAGAGTACTTTAAGGGCATGATCAGAGCGGGCAGCTCTATCGGCATTAAGCGATTTGTCGTGCATCCAAGCGGCGAACCCATTTTCGACGAGGAGAGGGCTGGTCGGCTTGAGTGTTCCAAGAAATCGCTTGCCTGTCTTGCCGAGTACGCAAAGAGCTTTAATGGAATTATCTGCGTAGAGGATCTTCCGCGCTCTTGCATCGGGCGCAATTCCGAGGAAATGCTCGAGTTGCTTTCAGCGCACGAGGATCTCCGCTCCTGCTTTGATACCAATCACCTGCTTTCCCTCGAAAAACCGCACGAATACATTCGCAAAATCGGAAATCGGATCGTTACGCTTCACGTATCTGATTACGATTTTCTTGACGAGCGTCATTGGCTTCCGGGAGAAGGAGACATCGACTGGCAGGAGCTTTACCAAGCTCTGTGCGAGATTGGCTACAACGGTGTTTGGATGTACGAGCTGGGTCTTAAATCCCCTAACTCCATAGTGCGTGAGCGCGAGCTCACCCGTTCCGATTTCGTTATCAACGCCCGAGAGATTTTTGAAGGCAAATCTCTGACCGTTCTCGGAACACGTGTCAAGGGGCTGATAGATTGGATCGAAAGGTATAGAAAAAAGCAACAGATGAAGGCTTTTTAAAAAGGAGCACGACCTGCTTTCCCCCTTGGTCTTGGGCTTTTGTGTCCACCAAAGCAGTGCTTGTCAGGAAAATTGACAAGTTATAGATGAACATAAAAAAGCTCCCTTGTATAAAGGAAGGCTCATTACCGCCCGACAGTTCACCTAAAAGGTGTAACACACTATACCTTGCAAGCAAGACGTGTGAAAAAGGAGTACGAACAAAATCGCTCGTACTCCTTTTGCTTTTTGGTAGGTAAAAACTGCTTTATGGAAGGCGCCCCTTGGGCAGATTTTTTATTTAACCTCTTGATAACCCGAGAAATTTTTTCGGCAAAACAACGCGAGCGCGTAAAAAAGGAATATACCGAGTATATGCTTGACCTTGTAAGCGAATACCGGCTTGGCGACGGCGCCGCATTTCTCAGTATGCAAAAAAGCGCATGATTTTGGAAAATAATTTGTTTTATGTTGACTTTTTCTCAAATGTGAGGTATAATTTGAAAAAAGGGGGTATACGGTGTGAAACCTTTAGATGAATTTTCGATTGCTTTCCTGTCAGAGGACAGAGCAGAAAAATTGCTTTCCGAGTCTCAATATGCGTCTTTTTCCTCAATGGAGCCGTTTTGCCGTGAGCGGATATTGAAGGATGTGCTGACTAAACCGCTTGAAAAGCATACAGCTGTCCACGAGCTATATTTTCGAGGGAAATGGGCAGATCTTTTTTGCGGATTATACGGAAATAAGCCGTTTACTCTGCTTGAGGTCGCTTCGGGAGACGCCGATATGATACCGCAGACAATGGCGCGTACCAATCCCACGTCGGACTATCTGACAGCCAATATGAATGTAAAGCTTAACGAAAGTTTGCTCAGACGTACCGCTGATATAGACGTAAATTTGAAGCTTATTGATGACGATGCGGCTAATATCAAGCAATACGTCGCTGAAAAATCTGTGGATATGATAGCTTTTCAACACGGAGCAAATGATGTTATGCAGGCGATACTCTGCGCCCAAAACCGAGTCGATACTGTGTATAGCGATTGGATGAAAACGCTTCCGAAAATGATAGAGTTGCTCAGAAACGAGGTAGAGCAGGGAACCTTTGAGAAACACGTAAAAGCTCCGTTTCTTTCACTTGTCTCCGCGCTTCTTGATCTGCTTAAGGATGACGGCGTGATAGCCATTCACCATTATATGTTTAAGCTCGACCTTGATTGGGGCTATCCCCCCGAGCTGTTTGAAAACATCGTGCCGTTGGTGAGAAAATGGACAAATGAGCTTGACGGATGTACCGAGATTGGTTTTGAAGGCTTCGAGCCACAGTGGTGGCTGTTTTTGAAAAGAAAATAAAAAAGGGCAAATGCCCTTTTTTTAATCTCTGCAATCCTTAATGATTGTTGAAATGTGGTCGATGATGTCGCTTGCCATTACCGAGTACTCGCCAAGGTCATCGGAGGCGGCGTCGCCTGCAAGTCCGTGGACGTATACGCCGAGGGTGGCGGCTTCGTACATCGGAAGCCCTTGGGCTATCAGTGCGGCAATGATGCCTGTAAGCACGTCGCCGCTTCCGCCCGTTGACATTCCGCTGTTTCCGCTTTTATTCAGATACACACGCGAGCTGTCGTTTCCGTCAGCGACAATAGTTTCGTGGTCCTTGAGTACACATATAAGTGAATTCTTCTCTGCAAAGGAGGTTGCAAATCCGACGGTGTTTGCCATAACCTCGGAGACGTCTGTGTGGCATAGCCGCGCCATTTCCATCATATGCGGAGTTATGATGAGAGGGACGGAAAGGTTGTCTAAAAGCGCAAGCTCCTTTGAAATAATGTTGAGCGCGTCAGCGTCGGCGATTATTGGAGCGTCGGCAACCGAAAAGCAAAGCGAAAGCAGTTTTTTTGCAAGCTGACTTTGCCCAAGTCCCACGCCGATAACGATGACATCGGCTTTTTCTATTGCTTCGGAAATAGTATCCTCGTTAAAGCTATTTTCTGAATAGGTCGAAAGCACTGCCTCGGGGAGTTGCGTTTGCAGAATTATTCTGTTGTCCTCGTGAGTGAGAATATGTACAAGTCCTGCGCCCGTGCGGTATGCCGCCTTTGCGGAAAAGTACGCCGCGCCGCTCATACAGGGCGAGCCGCCGATGACTAACACGCGTCCGAACGTGCCTTTGTTAGAGTTTTCGGGGCGAAGCGGCATTTTTGAAAGTGCTGAAGGTGAATATGAGAAGAAATTTCGCATTTTTTACCTCTTTTTTTCTTCGTTATCTTGATTTTATAGGTATATTATAGTATAATATTGGCGTAAATGCAATAGATTTGCAAATTTTTCTGATCCTTGAGGTGAAAATATGAAATTTGGAAAGTTCGTAATGAACCCCGATCATACTGTGACAGATGTTTCCTTTCCATGGCTTGAAAAAAAGTATGGATATTGGGAATTTGACAGACGTAATACCGACCTTTACGACAGGGGAGGTCTTGTTGCCTTCAGAGACAAATTCTGCGTTCCCGAAAAGGCGAGCTCGGTAAAGCTTACGGCTACCGCATTGGGCGTTTTTGAGGTGTACGTAAACGGCGCGAAGGTCGGCAACGACGAGATGAAGCCCGGATGGACCGATTTCCGCCACCGCGTATTTGAGTTCGAATATGATATAACTGAGCTTTGTAAAACAAGCGGAGACAACGTTATCGTTGCATGTGTTGCTCCGGGTTGGTATTCGGGCAGAATAGCTAACTCGACCTACGGTGACAAGGGCGTAGCCTTTTGCGCTGAGATAATCGTAACCGATAAGGATAATTATACTACCGTTTTTGCCACCGACGAGAGCTGGGAGACATCATTTGGCGGTAAAGTGAGAACGAGTGAAATTTGGGACGGTGAGCTTTATGACGCGCGTGAAAAGTGTATATATTCCGATTCCGACAGCTATAAGTGGAACCACGCTATTTTGGCTGAGGACATTACCTGCCAAATAACCTCTCATGTCGGAGAAACCGTCAGAATAAAGAGTAAGGGGATATCGCCCATCAGCGCGGTCGTGTATGACGGCACAAAGGATAACGGTACGGATTTTGGAGAAATAAATGTTGTGTCGAAAAAGATCGGCAACCTGTGCGAGCGCGGATGTGTGAAGAAGGGCGAAAGGCTTATTGTTGACTTCGGCGTTGAGTTCACAGCCCGTCCGCGTATTAAGCTCTATGCCACCAAGGATACCAAGGTGCGCATTTATTGCAGTGAAATGCTCAACGACAGCGGTCTTAAATCACGCGGAAACGACGGTGCAAAAGGAAGTGCATATATTGATAACTACCGTTCGGCACTATCGAGAATAGAGTATATCTCCTGCGGCGCGGTTGAGGAATATACACCCACGTACACTTTCTTTGGTTATAGGTATCTTGAGATAGTTCCCGATAACGATATCGAAATACTTTATATCGCAAGTGATATTATAGGCAGCGATCTTAAGAAAACGGGTAAGATAGAGACGAGCAACGCAGAGATAAATAAGCTTATAGGCAATATTTACCGCGGACTTGAGTCTAACTACCTTTCAATTCCTACTGACTGTCCTCAGCGCGACGAGCGCCTCGGCTGGACGGGTGACACACAGATATTCTGCGGCGCGGCGGCGTACTTCGTAAATGCCTACGGATTCCTTTCCAAGTGGATGGGAGATATGCGTGATTCTCAGCTTGACAACGGATGCTTTCCATTTGTGGCTCCTACTTGCTTCCCGCCCGAAAACAGGGCGTACGGTGCGAGTGCGTGGGCTGACGCCGGAGTTATCGTGCCGTATAAAATGTGGCTTATGTATGGAAACGACAGCATTTTGTCGGAGAACTACGAGGCTATGGAAAAATATATGGATTACACATATAAAACCAACGGTCTCGAGGGTCCCAAGGCATTCTTCGGAGATTGGCTTTCGTATGAGGAGACACCCAGAAATCTGGTATCCATATGCTATTTCTCATACGATGCTATGATTATGGAGAAGGTCTGCCGTTTGCTCGGAAAATGTGACAGGGCAGATTATTATGCTAAGCTTCGTGCCGATATCAATGCGTATTATAAAGAAAAGTTTGTGAAAAACGGTGAGTTTGAAATAAAGACCCAAACGACTTACATTCTCCCCCTTGCCTTTGATATGCTTGATGGAGAGCTTAAGAATAAGGCGATTGCCGAGCTTAAGGCAAAGATAGTTGATAATGACTATACACTTGCTACGGGATTTGTGGGAACGGGACTTCTTAACCAGACTTTAAGCAAGGTGGGACTTGACAGTGAGGCTTATTCATTGTTGCTTCAGACCAAAGACCCCTCTTGGCTCTACAGCGTGCGTCAAGGAGCGACCACCGTTTGGGAACGTTGGAATTCATATACACTTGATAAGGGCTTTGGCGATGTAACTATGAACTCCTTTAATCACTATGCTTACGGTGCGGTTGCCGAGTGGATGTTCTCGTCGATGGCGGGTATCAAGCCTCTTGAAGAGTGCGCGGGCTTTGATAAGTTTGCACTTGCCCCTACCCCCGACACAAGAGAGTTTGTTCCCGATGGACAGGAGCGCATAACAAGCGTTAAGGCAGAATTCTTAAGCGTGCGCGGACTTATCAAGTCCGAATGGTTCTATGAAAACGGCGAGTTTACCTATAAAGTGACCGTACCCGAGGACACCGAGGCTAAGGTTGCGTTCCCGCTTCTGTCGGGTAGAAATACGGTGAAAATCAACGGCATCGAATTTGCCGAAGGCGACGGTTTTAAGATTGAAAACGGTAAAATGCTGTTTGCGCTTACGGCAGGGGATTACGTAATCAAGTAAAACAAAAAGGAGCTGTACTCGAGTATAGCTCCTTTTCTCAAGCGAAAAACATATGATACCTTCAAACAATAATTTATCGGTGCAAAATGGGCTAAGTTAATGACTCAGACCATTTTTAGTCCCAATCAAGCTCATAGCTTCCGCTTGCTTTATTTATTTTTACGTTGAGCGTATACCTTGAAGGCTCTTTCACGTTTATAATTCCCGTGGTGTTTTGACTGTCAAGTGACAGCAGAGTTTTCTTTTCCTTGTCGGTAACAAACACCTCGACAGACCCTTCTGTAAGCTTACAGCTCAAAGTGAAGCTGTAAGGCTTCGCCTCTCCAAGCTTGATTATGCGCTTGAATGTTCCGTTGCATTTTGAAAATCTTGCTTTGTTTATTCTTCCAACGTACAACACCGATGCGTGAGAGTGGATAGTCAACAGACCGCCCGCGTAGGCGCAGTAAAACGCGGCAAGAATCGCCGCCAAAATAAGAATAGTTTTGACGAAGATTTCTATCATTCCTCGCTATCCTCCGTATATTCCTTTATCCCCTGCATTCTTCCCATAGGCTTGAAGCCGTCAATCTCGCCGCGCTGTATCGCGCCGAAAATTCGGTATTTAAGCCCTTTATTGGTGCGCTCGATAGTGTTAAGCAGATTGTCCATATCGGCACGCTTTGTGTTTCCGTCAGCAGGGCAGGGCGACTTGATAACGGGTAGCTCTGCCTTTGAGGCAAAATATCGCACGTCCTTTTCGGGCATATATATCATTGGTCTGATAAGGTGCAGGTCGATTCGCGAAAGATAGGTGACGGGCTGGAAGCAACCAAGTCTGCCCTCGTAGAAAAGGTTGAGCATAAAGGTGTTTACCACGTCGTCAAAGTGATGCCCGAGAGCTACCTTGTTGCACCCAAGCTCCTTTGCTGTGTTGTGAAGCGAGCCGCGGCGCATTTTGGCGCAAAGCGAGCAGGGATTTGACTCCTTGCGCACGTCGAAAATAATTTTTGAAATTTCGGTTTTGGTGACGTGATATGTAACGCCAAGATCCTCGCACAGTTTGGAAATGGGCGAAAAGTCCATAGGCGTTTCAAATCCCATATCCACGGTTATTGCCACAAGCTCAAACTTTTTGGGATAAAAACGCTTTAGCTCCGCAAGGGCGCAGAGAAGAGTCAGCGAGTCCTTGCCTGCCGAAACGCCAACGGCTATTTTGTCGCCATCCTCAATCATTTCGTAGTCGTCAACGGCTCTGCGTGTGTAGCTTAAAATTCTTTTTATATTTTCCATTATTTTTTGAAGAACTCCTCAAAAGAGCAATTTTCGTATATTTTCGCGGCATCATCGCTCATTTTGCGAGTACCGTCCTTGTACATTATAAGTGTTTTTGTCAGTATGAGCGAGGGAGACGCTCCTTTTTTTGCTTCGATAAGCACCATCGACGGCGAGGTTTTGGTGTCTGCCTGAACAAAGGTCATTTTCTTTGGCTCAAGCTTGTTGCTCCTCAGCGCGTCGATAAGGTCAATAAGTCGGTCGGGGCGGTATACAACAAAGAATTTTCCGCCGAATTTCAAAAGCCTGCAAGCCGCGGCGCAAAAGTCGTCAATCCCTCCGAAGACCTCGTGCCGCGCGATGTATTTGCCGTCGTTTTCGTTGCGTTTTCCGCTTTGGGTTTTCATATACGGGGGATTTGAAAATACCGCATCCACCTCTCTGCCGATATCGGCAGGCTTAAGGTCTCGTATATCCTTGCAGACAACCTCAACGCGCTCTCCAAGCGAGTTAAGAGCTATATTTCTCCGTATCAGCTCGGCGTAGTCCTCTTGTATCTCCGCGACAGTTATATGCTCAAACCGCCTACGTGAAGCCGCCAGCAGCGAAACAATGCCTGTGCCGCCGCCAAGCTCTGCGGCGTGCCCGCCACAGGAGTAGGTATATGCCGCCAGCAGATAGGCATCCGTGCCAAAGGTAAGCCCGTCGGTTTTCTGGATGAGCTTAAGACTTTCGTTTACCTCGTCGAGTCTCTCACCGTCACGCGTTATATCTGTAAACATAAATTTCTCCGTTCATAGAAAATGGGCTGTCCCATAGGACAGCCCTTCATAAGTATGGAATTACTCAGCCTGGGGAGCGCCTACGGGACAAGCGTCTGCACAAGCACCGCAATCAACGCACTTTTCAGGGTCGATAACGTAGATTCCATCACCCTCCGAGATAGCCTCGCAGGGGCACTGATCAGCGCATGCACCGCATGCAACGCAATCTTCAGAAATCTTGTATGCCATTTTTTAGTACCTCCGATTTTTTTGATAGATATATTGTATCACACTTTTACTGTTTTGAAAAGCCCTTTTTTGAAAAAAGTGAGATATTTTCAAAAAAAGTTTTCGTAAAACAGCAAAAGTACGTACCAAAATTAGTTTTCGTCGCCTTCGTCGGCGGATTTTTTGCTTGAACGTGAGATTACCTGCACGCTGTCGCGGTGATAAGCCTTGGGAGCACCGTCCTCGCCCTCAAGCTTAACCTTTATCATTCCGAGCAGGGGAGCAACCTCGCACACAGTTCCCACGCCGTCTGCGGTCTTTACAACCGAATCAACGGGGGGCGTGCGGCGTATTTCTTCCTCGTAGGTCTGATGCTCGTAGCGCAGACAGCACATAAGTCTGCCGCAGTTGCCCGAGATTTTAGTCGAGTTAAGCGAAAGGTTCTGCTCCTTAGCCATTTTTATGGAGACTTGACCGAAATCGGTGAGGAAACCTGCACAGCAAAGCGTGCGACCGCAGATACCAAGACCGCCAATAAGCTTTGCCTCGTCGCGTATGCCTATCTGACGAAGCTCAATTCGCGTTCTGAATACCGATGCAAGGTCCTTTACAAGCTCTCGGAAGTCAACGCGTCCTGCGGCTGTAAAGTAGAAAAGAAGCTTTGAATTGTCAAAGGTGTACTGAACGTCAACAAGCTTCATTTCAAGCTTGTGCTCTTCGATTTTCTCGTTGCAAATCTTGAAAGCCTCGTCCTCTTTCTTTGTGTTTTCGGCGTTGTGAAGAATATCCTCTTTTGTGGCTATTCTTATGCAAGGACGAAGGGGCGGTACGATATCGGAGGTGGGAACCTTTCTGTTGGGAATCCAAACCTCGCCAAACTCGGGACCGCGTGCCGTGTCCACAATAGCGTGGTCACCGCGTTTTGCCTTGCACCCATTGGGGGCGAAATAGTATACCTTGCCCGTCTTTTTGAAGCGCACACCGATTATATCGGTTAAGTCGCCATCTTCGACGGGGGCTTCGACCTTTTGGGGGCGTTCAACAATTCTGTCAATAGGGGGAATGATATCCGCATCGATTTCAGCAAGCACCTCGGGGGAGAGCACTACGTTTTCGATGTCAATAGTCTTTGTTTCTTCCTGGGGCGCGATGGGGTCAAAATCGAACTCGGGCAGAATTATATCGAGGGATTGCTCCTGCTGTTGCTTTTGCTTTTTGGGGTCGCCCTTGCCGCGGTTGTGATTTTTGCCGTGGTGTCGGTTGTTATTTCTTCTTTTTTCGTTGTTTTTTTCGCTCATATATTACAACCAATCCTTATTGTATATTTGCAAGCAACGCCGTAAGCGTAAGCTTGATGTTTGCATTTCTTAAAAGTGTGTCCTTTGTCTTGTTCAGCTTTGAGCTGAGTGCAAGAAGATTTGAAAGGCTTACGGAATACGCCTTTTCAAGCGCCTTTTCACGGTCAGAGTAAAAGCAAAGAGTTGCGTCCTCGCTCTTTTTTAGAAGAATCAAGTCTCTCAACGCTGTCTCAGCGCAAGTGAGAATGGGCAACAGCTCGTCTTGCTTTGTGGGCAAGGCTACGAAAAGCTCCGCAAGTCCGCGCGTGTTTTTGGCGAAAACAAGCTCAATAAGCTTTTCCGCGGTCTCACGCTGTTTGATAAAGGGTTGACGCGTTTTTTCGTCGGTCAGCTCGAGTGCGCGGCCGATAGAGCCGTTGGCAATTGAAATTATGGCGTCAAGCTCGTCGCTTTGAGTGGCGGCAAGTCTTTTGGCGTCCTCGGAGTTGGTAAGAAGATAACGCCTTATCTGCTCGGCACTAAGCGGCTCCGTGCGAAGCAGGGGAGCGCGGCTTTTTATGGTTTCAAGCAGCTTTTCCTCGCTTTCGCAGAGCAGGAAGAACATAACGTAAGAGGGTGGTTCTTCAAGCGTGAGAAGCAGGGCGTTCTGCGCCTGCGGAGTCATTGTCTGCGTGTCCTCTACAATATAGATTTTATGCTCAAGCTCGTTGGGAAAGCTTTTTACCGTTCTGCCAAGCTCGCGTATCTGGTCTACCTTTACGGAAGCTCCGCTTTTTTCGATAGTGATAACGTCGGGGGATTTCTTTTCGAGTATCTTACGGCAGGAGGGGCAACGGGTACAGGGCAGGTCAAATCCGTCCTTGCCTTTGTTTTCGCAGGCGAGAGCCGCCGCACACATCAAGGCAACCGTGTGCTTTCCGCTTCCTTTAGGACCAGAGAGGATATAGGCGTGAGATATGGTTTTACCGAGTATTTCGTCGCACAACCTGCGGCGCAAGCCCTCGTTGCCGATTATTTCAGGCATTGGCGATATCATATTCCCACCTCCCACACAAAACTCTAACTTATATTATAACAGATAAATTCAATTCTGTCAATCGGAAAATCAAATGAAATTTACGGGCAACGCGGGTTCTTCGTTTTCGCTGACGCCCTCAAGCGTTTCGATACCCATTGGAAGCGCCTTTCCGCTTTTGATAGCCTCGATAAGCTCGCTTATTGTGTGTACCTTTTTTGGCAGAGCCACACCGCCGTGAATTTCGATGTAATCTTCAGCTCTGTGTCTGTCTGAGCCAGATACCGCAAGCTTGTTTTCCTTTTCTCCAAGCATAAGTGCAAGCTTGTTGTGTTCGGGCGTGTTACATGAGTTGAATACCTCATAGGCGTCAACGAGTGAGGACGAAATTGTAAGGTGGTCGCATTTGAAATAGGGGCGGTGGCGGTATGGGTGAGCCTGAATAATAAATCCGCCGCTTTGCTTTGCGAGAGTAAGAAACTCCACGCGCTTCATATCTCTGAGCTCGGGGTGGGATATAAACCATTCGGGCTCAAGTCCCAAGATAAGATACTCGTCCCAAGTGTCAAAAAGCTCCTCAACACCGAAAAACACTTCGAAATCCTTGCCCTCTGCCGCTTTTTTCATATCATAGAATCCCGAAAGGAACTCGTCCATATACTGCGTCCAGGGAAGACTCCGGTCGGGGCGGGTGTTGCCGTGATAAAAATGGTCGGTAAGAACCGCGCCCGAATATCCCATATTCATATAGAAATCCACGTATTCCTTGCCCTCGGAATGTCCGCATTTGCTTCCTTGGCAGGAGTGAAGATGGAGCTCATACTTAAACATTTTTCTTCTCTTGTACGGCATAAAGATTAAGATCCCACGCAGGGATATACCGTAGCTTTCTTAAATAAATTTTGTAGCTTTTGTTGAGTTGCTTAACCAAAAGCGGAAGCTTGAAAAGGTCCTCGCTTCGGTGGTAGACCGACACAAGAAGCGTAGGCGCGTGGGCGGTTATAATTTCCGAACTGCCCAGAAGCGCCTCGTGTTCCGAACCTTCAACGTCGTATTTTATATAATCCGGAATAAAAGTGCTCGCTATGCTGTCAAGCGAATCCACCTCAACCTCGATGAGCTTTGCACCACCCGAGGTGCTAAGGTTGGCGTTGCGGTTTCCGCTTGCGTCAAAGAAAAGAGTGTCCTTGTGCGACCACGCGCCAAGCTTGTAGGGGGTGATTTTGGGGCTTGAAATACCTTCGGAAAACTCCGAGAGCTTTCTGAAATTGCGTCGGTCGGGCTCGAAGGCTATAACCTCCTCAAGCGAGTCGGTGTAACTCATAAGAGCGCGGACGGTGTCTCCGTTGTATGCGCCAAGGTCGGCGTATCGCTTCACGGTTTGCGGCTTTACAAATCTGCTCATAGCTTCTGCCTCGTCGCTGTCGCAGGCAAAAAGATAATCTATTTTACCGCTTAATTTGTAATTTATTACGTTTGTAAATACAAAGCGCGATTGCTCGTCGCCAAGCAGGGCGTAGGCTTGTTCAAATTCGCTTCTGTGCGTGTTGAAAAATTCTATATTGAAAAGATTATCACCGAACACGGGAACGTCGGGGGCGTACAGCTCAACCTCTGAGGCAATTCTTTTTATATTTTCAATAACCTCGGGCAGGGAAGTGGCAAACGATAAAAGCACAATGAAATCGCCGTACTTTTCCTTTGCCTGCGAGTAGGAAAGCACCACCTTGCCGTGAAAGCTGTGCCCCCTCACGAATCCGTCCGATGCAAAGAAATCCGATATTTCTATGCCGTATTTTTCGCAGACCTTGATTATTTTATCCGCACCGTTGCCCATTCCGTACATAAGTATGGGCTTATTTGTCTCTGAAAGATAGGTCCATAGGTCTTTTTTTACTTCGATATTCATTTTAACCCCAAAAATCTCGCCGCATTGTTGTAGAGAATGTCGGCGCGTACCTTGTCGTCAAGCTCTATTTTCATAAAGCGGTCAAGCTCCTCGTTTTCGTAAGCTACGGGATAGTCTGTGCCGAACATAACCCGCTCTGTGCCAAGCGCCTCGATTATGCGTTTGCACTCTTTACTGTCGATTACCCAAGTGGTGCTCGAGGTGTCAAACCACATTTTGTCAAAGTCGGTAATAAGCCCGATTTTATTCCACGCGGTGTAGCCGCCCATATGCGCCGCCACTACCTCAAGATTGGGAAATCTTCTTTTTATTTTGGCAAGCTTTTCGGTGGCTGAGAAGCGGAATTCCTCCCTGCTGTCGCCCATATGAAGATAAATGGGAAGCTTGCCTTCAATCGCCTCGTAAAGCGCCATAAGCCGTTTGTCGTCAATGTCAACTCGCTGAATGTCGGGGTGGATCTTGACGCCCTTGAGTCCAAGCGCGGCTATGCGCTCCGCCTCGCCCGTTATGTCGTGATAGTCTTGATGTATGCCGCCAAAGCCTACGGGTGTAAAGCTTTCGGTGGTGTTTTTTTTCACGGTTTCAGCCATAAAATCGTTGATGTGCTCAACCTGCTTTGCGTTGGTGGCAACGCAGAGCATAAGGCATCCGCACACGCCGTCTCTGCGGCAGGAGGCATAAAGATCCTCAAACGTGCCTTTGCCCGAGGGGAGAAAACCGTAGTACTTTTCAAATTCATAGAAAACACTGAGGCTGTCTACAGCCTTTTTTGCAACGCTGTCGGGGTAAATATGTGTGTGTATATCGAAAATTTTATACATTTTGGTGATCCTTTTGTTGACTTATGGGGAAAGTAGTGGTATAATTAAGAAAAACGAATGGGAGGACAAAATTATGGATTGTCTTTTTTGTAAAATAATTGCGGGTGAGATACCTTCGTCAAAGGTTTACGAGGACGAATACGTTTATGCCTTTAACGACATAAATCCTCAAACTCCCGTGCATATTCTCGTAGTGCCCAAAACTCACATCTGCTGTGCCGACGCTATTGACGCTGAGAACAGCGTTTACGTGGCAAAGATATTTGAGGCTGTTCCGAAGATTGCCGCGGCGGCAGGACTCAAGAACGGATACCGTGTTATCACCAACTGCGGTGAGGACGCTTGCCAGAGTGTAAAGCATCTTCATTTCCACGTTATGGGCGGACGCAAGCTACCCGAAAATATGGGCTAAAGGCAACGGGCTGTTGAAAAACAGCCCATTTTTATTTTATTATGAGCTTTATGCTGCCGTTTTTGTCGGGGATTACCGTGTATTCCTTTGCGACAAATCCACCCGTAAGGAAGAAAATTTCTTCGCTTGACTTGACTTGACCGCGCGTTACCTCAAGATCGCCCGATATAAGCGGGAGAATATATTTGGCGTTTGAGGCGTTTTCTACGGTTATCTCAAGTCCTTTTTCTGAAAGTGAATACTCAAAAAGTCTGCCGCAATCGCCCTCAAGGCGGTTGCCGTTTTTGTCGTTAAGTCCGCCGACAGCCTTTACCGAACAGCACTCAGCCGACATTTTCGGCGTTGTGAAAAACGCGCTGTTATATTCTTTGCCGTCCTTGTTAATTACGAGACGGGGAACGAGACAGCGATGTGTCTCTGTAGCTGTGCAGAGCTGATAGTTGTGGGGCTCGGATATTCTGTAGCCCACAACACCGCCCGCTATCATAGGACCGACACCGTACTTCCAAAGCAGAGTAAGCGAGCCGCCGCAAGCGTGGTGACCGTGTTCGACACCAAAGTCGTAGCCCGTTACCGTGGCACGGTAATCTCCGTAAGCTATTTTGTAGGTGTTTACCTCGGGATAATATTTTGTACCCTCCGCCTTGTCGCAGGGGATATGGGTGCGCTCGAATTCCTCTTTTTCAAGATGCTCAAGAACGCAAGCCAAAGCGTTTGCGTGCTCAAAGGTGTGGTGAGTGCAGGGATGCTCTCCGTGGCGGCGGTAGTGAGGTCCGCCGTAAAGCAGACCGCCGTAGGTGCATACCCTCGTAAGCTCTATGTTTCTGCGTGCCGCCTCCATAAACTCGGGGTGCCTGTCCGCAAGCAGAACGAAAGCGGGAGCGCAACCGTCGGAGGTTCGTGAGCCGTAGTAGGTCCACTTGTTACTGCGTGAACCGAAGCTGTTGTCCCACGCACCGTCGGGAAGCATAAAGTCAAGCTGTTTGTGGAGTATATCGACAAGCTTTTCGATAAGCGACTCGTCGCCTACGAGCTTAGCGTATTTTACAAGAGAGGGGAGCGACTCCTCCATATTGTAGCCGATATCAACAGGTCGGCAACCGAGAGGTGTTACGGCGTCGCGTGGTTTGCCCTCGCCCACAAGAAATCCGTTCTCGGTGATAAGTGACATTGAATATTCTTCAAGCTCCTTTGCCTTGGCAAAAAAATCGTCACGACCGAAATATCTGCCTAAAAGCGCCATAGCAAAGGTGTTTGTAACGGGGTAATTGACGTTTGCGGTGCAATCCTTGCCGAGATTTTTGAAGCACCATTCGCCCATGCCGAGCAAACGGCTTTCCCATTTTGCTACAGTATCAGCGTCAAGAAAATCTCTGCCGCAGTTAAGTGCCTCGCAAAGAGCGATAGCCGCGAAAACGGTTATGCCTTTCCAATCGTTTTGCGAGTCGTTAAAGACCGCTCCGTCATCGCAGAGCATATTTTCGCCCCAGTCAAAGACAGCTTTTGCCGCGTCAAGGTATTTGTTCTCACGAGTAACCTTGTACATATAAATGAGGGGATATACCGCGTCGGGGCAACGCCCGTGAAGCACCTTGCAGGCGCGGCAATGAAACGCGCCGTCAATCGTAGGGTCGCCAAGCCCGCGAAGCTGAAGCGAAATCAGCCCGTCACACCAATCCTTAAGAAGCTCGAAGCAAAGCTTTTTCATTTTAGTCGACAAATTCGCTGTAAATAGCGTTCATAGCTCTTTCGAAGTCAACTTCCTCAACTCCGACGATAATGTTAAGCTCGCTTGAGCCCTGGTCGATCATCTTGATGTTAACGTCTGCGCCCGAAATAGCGTCGAACACACGTGCCGCAGTACCCTTGGTCTTTACCATTCCGCGTCCAACTACCGCGATAAGCGCAAGTCCGTCCTCAATCGAAATGCTGTCGGGACGAACCATTCTCTGAATTCTGTTGAGGAGTCTGTCGCGGATATCGTCTATCTGCTTTGTCTCAACAACAACGCTCATGGTGTCAACGCCCGAGGGAAGATGCTCAAAGGAAATGTCGTTCTCCTCAAATACTTCAAGAACTCGTCTGCCGAAGCCTATCTCGGAGTTCATCATATCCTTCTCGATTATGATTACCGAGTAGCCCTTGCGTCCAGCGATACCCGTAATAACTCTGCCCTGATCGTAGCTGTAAGCGTGGGGAACTATCATTGTTCCCGCATCCTCGGGGCGGTTGGTGTTCTTGATGTTGATCGGAATACCCGCATATCTTACGGGGAATATAGCCTCGTCGTGAAGTACCGTAGCACCCATATAGGAAAGCTCGCGAAGCTCACGGTAAGTGATAGTCTCAATAGAGCAGGGATTCTCAACTATTCTGGGGTCAGCCATCATAAAGCCAGAAACGTCGGTCCAGTTCTCGTAAATATCAGCGTCAACGGCGCGCGCAACGATAGAGCCCGTAATATCCGAGCCTCCGCGGGAGAATGTCTTTATCGTGCCGTTTGGAGTGATTCCGTAAAAGCCGGGAATAACCGCCTTGTTGTGATGCTTGAGCTCGTCACGCATCTCGCGGTTGGTCTTGTCCTCGTCAAAGGAGCCGTCCTCCTTGAAGAAGATAACGTTTTCCGCGTCAACAAAATCAAATCCTATGTACTTTGCAAGAATAATTCCGTTGAGATACTCGCCGCGGCTTGCCGCGTAGTCACGGCCCGAGTGGTGGAGCATAGCGTTCTTGACGTAATCAAGCTCGCCCGAAATATCAAAATCAAGTCCAAGCTCAGCGATTATGCCGTTGTATCTCTCTGCGATAAGCGCAAACTGAGCGTCTATATTTTCGTTGTTTCTGATCATGTCGTAGCACTTGTAGAGCATATCGGTGACCTTGGTGTCAGCTGAATTTCTCTTGCCGGGGGCAGAGGGCACAACGTATCTTCTTGCCTCGTCAGCTTTGATAATTTTTGCTACCTGTCTGAAGTGTTCCGCGTCGGCAAGAGACGATCCGCCGAACTTAACAACCTTAACTTCCATAGTTATTCCTCACTTTGTAAAATAATTGCTATAATGTTAATTATATTATATGTAATAATTCGCAATCTGTCAAGAGCTAGGAGAAAATGAAAAAATATTTTGTGAATATCTTGCACAATACACGCTTTAGTGTGTTACAAATTGTGCAATTTTTGCAAAAAAATCGGCGTTTGGGTATTTACATAATCGAGCAAAAGTGTTATAATATAAATAATTGAAATGAAAGAAGGTGTCAGAATGAAGGATCAAAGGAATGCGGGTGATACCTCGCGCCCGACTCCGCCAAAAAAAGAAGGCTATATCGGACCGGGCGGTTTCGCTTATCAGAAGGTAACTCCCCCCTCGTCGGTAGCCGACGTTCCGCGATACCTTAAGGAGCTTTTGGGCGGCTTCTTCTACCGACTGTTTTATATATTCTCACTTGTCTGGAATACCGCACCATGGATACTCTTTGCGTTGCTTTTTGTGGCGGTGATAACGGGTATAATGCCGGTGCTCGGCTCGCTTATCTCAAAGCAGATACTTAACGAGATGCAGGTGATAATAACCGATCGCGCCCTTGGTAATTTCCTCGGGGATTTCTGGACGTCAAACGTTCTGTTTCTGCTTATCTTCCTGTTTGTCTACCGCATACTTAACCGCGTGGTGGGAAGCCTTGAGTCGGCTGTTACACATATTGCGGGTGAAAAGGTGGTAAGCCACGTAAAGCTTCAGATAATGAAAAAATCGGAGGAGATAGACTTAGCCTCCTACGATATGCCCGAGTTTTACGAAAAGCTTGAAAATGCAAACAGAGAAGCGGGAATGAGACCCGTGCAGATACTTTCGGCAACCTTCAGAATGGTGAGTACGCTTATCGGGCTTATCAGCTACGTGGTTATTATCTCCGCCGCCTTTCCGCTTGCATCGATTTGTATTATCATCGTTTCCGTGCCCTCCGCCGCGGTAAGCTTCGTTTACAGACATAAGCATTTCAGATATATGCGCCACCGCTCAAAGGAGCGCAGACAGATGAACTACTATTCCGAAATAATGGTCAATAAGGACGTTGTCAAGGAAATAAGAATGTTCGACCTCGGCCCTACCTTCGTAAACAAATACAAGCAGGTTTTCGAGGGCTATTACGTGGGTATAAGACGCCTTGTGGCTCACGAAAGTATATGGTCGGTGGTTATGGCTATGCTTTCTTCGGTGGTCAACTGCGTGTTCTACGCAATAATTGCCATGAGCGTGTTCGAGGGCAGATATATGATAGGTGACTACTCGCTTTATACGGGCGCGCTTTCGTCGATAGCTTCGTCGGTGGCAAGCGTTATAGGCATTTCGGCTACCATATACGAGGGTACTCTCTTCATAGATAATCTTATTGTATTTATGAAGGCTGACAGAAAGATAACCGCTCCCAAGGTGTCGCACGCAATAGAAAGAGGAGTGCCGCACACAATAGAGTTCAGAAATGTAAGCTTTGCGTATCCGGGTACAGAGCGAGAGGTCATCAAAAACGTAAGCTTTGTACTTAATCCGGGAGAAACTACCGTTCTTGTCGGTCTCAACGGTGCAGGAAAAACCACGCTTATAAAGCTTCTCACAAGACTTTATGACCCCACCTCGGGAGAGATACTTCTTGACGGCGTGAACATTAAGGAATACGACCCCAAGGAGCTTTACCGAATGTTCGGTATAATTTTCCAGGATTTCGGGAAATACGCTTGTACAGTGTCGGAAAATATTATGTTCGGTGAAGTTGAAGCCGAACGGGACGACGGGCGCATTGCAGAAGCCGCAAAATCGGCTAACGCAAGCGACTACATAGAAAGACTGCCAAACGGCTACGAAACTCCGCTTATGAGAATATTCGAGCGAGAGGGAACAGAGCTTTCAATAGGTCAGTGGCAGAAGCTTGCTATTGCGAGAGCCTTTTACAGCGACTCCGACGTGCTTATCCTTGACGAGCCTACCGCGTCTCTTGACGCCATAGCCGAGCAGGAGATTTACAGCCAGTTTGAGGAGCTACGAAAGGACAAGACCACGATATTCGTGTCTCACAGACTTTCAAGCGCAACCACCGCTTCGAAGATAATCGTGCTCGAATACGGTGAGCTTATTGAAACGGGCACCCATAAGGAGCTTATGGCTAAGGAGGGAAGGTATTACGAGCTCTTCTCAACTCAGGCAAAGCACTATATTGAAAGCGAGTTGGAAGATTAAGTGTTTGTTTTTCAATGCTTAACAAGAAAAACGCCGTTGTTCAAACGGCGTTTTTCGTATTGCGGCAGCGGTTGTTCGTGCCTTTTATAAGTCGTGAATGACGAAGTCTGTTGCCTCCACCGATCAGGTGGAAGAAAAACCGCCGAGGAAACCTCGGCGGTTAAACCTTTTTTTGAACCAAATTAGCCAATAGCGTTGAGCTTCTTTGTAAACTGGCTCTTCTTGCGAGCTGCTGCGTTCTTGTGAATGATTCCGCAAGCTGCTGCCTGGTCGATCTTCTTGACTGCTGCCTTGTAGGTAACCTTAGCAAGCTCAGCGTCACCAGCCTCAAGCGCTGCCTCATACTTCTTGATGTCAGTCTTGAGCTGTGTCTTGAAAATCTTGTTCTGAAGGGTCTTGGTCTCGATAACCTTAACGCGCTTCTTTGCACTCTTGATGTTCGGCATTGTGTTTCATCTCCCTTTTTCAAAATTAGTCTTAACAACGATACCTGAGAGGGTGTACCGTTGCATTCGTCCATACGTCGTATATCATACCACAAGAAAACGAAAAATGCAATAGTTTTTTCAAAAAAATTTCAAAAAAATTGAAAATTTCTCAAAATTGCCCCCAAAAAGGGCGGTTCCTATACTAAAATATATTATTTTTAGAAAAAAACCGGAAAAATTTTGCAAAAGCTCTTGACAAATACAAAAAAGCGTGCTATAATTGTAAACTGCATTATAATTGCTATCTCTGCCCGAAAAGAGGTAGTATATGATAGAGGAAAAATCTTTTTTCCCCTGTCAAGTAAGTTGCAAAGGTAGCCTTGGGGTTCTCTGTCAGAGCAGAGAATACTACTTTGAAGGAGTGTATGTAAATGGTGAATGTAAAAGAGCAAAAGCTTGGCAAAAACGTGAGAATGAGCTTTTCCAAGACGAAAAACACGCTTGAACTGCCCAATCTGGTCGAGATCCAGACAAAGTCGTTTAAGTGGTTTCTTGAAAAAGGACTTGATGAAGTACTTAAGGACGTATCCCCGATAACCGACTTCTCGGGTAATCTGTCCATAGAATTTCTCTCATACTCAATCGATACAAAGCCGAAGTACTCCGTTGAGGAGTGTAAGGAAAGGGACGCGAACTATGCCGCACCCCTTAAAGTTAACGTAAGACTTACGAACAAGCTTACCGGCGAGGTCAAGCAGGCAGACGTATTTATGGGTGAGCTCCCGATAATGACAGAGACTGGTACGTTCGTCATTAATGGCGCAGAGCGTGTTATCGTTTCGCAGCTCGTTCGTTCTCCCGGTATGTATTATTCCTCCGAGTTTGACAAGAGCGGTAAAAAGACTTACGCATCTACTGTAATTCCTTACCGCGGAGCTTGGCTTGAATATGAAATAGATACAAACGGAATCGCTTACGTTCGTATAGATAAGAACCGTAAGGTTCCCGTAACAATGCTTATCCGTGCACTTGGCGTAGAGCTTTTGGACGGTGACGCAAAGAATCCCGAGTATGAGTCGCGCATCGAGACCAAGGAAGATGTTTATGCAATATTCGGCGAGGAGGAGACCCTTGCTCTTACCTTCGAGAAGGACGAGTCCGAGGGACTTGCGCTCAACAACGGCACAAACTGCGGTGTTGAGGCACTTAAGGAAATATATAAGAAGCTCCGTCCAGGTGAGCCTCCTATCGTTGAGTCTGCTCACTCTCTGCTTAACGGATACTTCTTTGATCAGAGACGCTACGACATCGAGCCTGTCGGACGCTATAAGTTCGATAAGAAGCTTGCTATCTCCGAGAGAATTGCTAACCGCAGACTTGCGGAGACAGTTGTAAGCCCCATTACCGGTGAGGTCCTCTACGAGGCGGGTGCAGTTATCACCAAGGCTGACGCTATCGCTATCGAGAACGCGGGCGTAAACGAGGTCGTTGTCAAGCTCGATAACGATAAAAACGTAAAAATCTTTTCAAATAATACTATATATCCCGAACAGCTCCTTGGTTACGACCTTAAGGACTGCGATATCAACGAGAAGGTAAGAACCGACGTGCTTCTTTCCATTATGGAGGAGTGCGAGGGTGACGTTGACGCTATCAAGGAGATGGCAAAGGTGAGAGTGAACGAGCTCTGCCCCAAGCACATCACCAGAGACGATATCTTTGCGTCTATTAACTACTTCTTCAACCTTACTCACGATATCGGAAATGTTGATGATATCGACCACCTTGGAAACCGTAGAATTCGTTCTGTGGGCGAACAGCTCCAGAATCAGCTTCGTATCGGCTTCTCGAGAATGGATAAGATAATAAAGGAAAGAATGACCACTCAGGACAACGAGAAGATAACGCCTCAGCAGCTTATCAATATCCGTCCCGTGGCTACTGCGATCCGCGAGTTCTTCGGCTCGTCTCAGCTCTCGCAGTTTATGGATCAGAATAACCCCTTGGCAGAGCTTACTCATAAGAGAAGTCTTTCCGCACTCGGTCGCGGCGGTCTTTCCCGTGACCGTGCATCCTTCGACGTTCGTGACGTTCACTATACCCATTACGGTAGAATGTGTCCCATCGAGACCCCCGAAGGTCCTAACATCGGTCTTATTTCCTACCTTACAACTTATGCACGTATAAGCGATTACGGCTTTATCGAGGCACCTTACAGAAAGGTTGATAAGGAAACGGGTATAGTTACCGACGAGGTCGTTTATATGACTGCTGACGAGGAGGATAACTACATCGTTGCTCAGGCAAACGAGCCTCTTGACGAGAACGGACGCTTTGTAAATAAGCGTGTAACAGTTCGTGACAAGTCGGAGATTATCGAGGTTGAGGCGTCGCGAGTTGACTATATGGACATTTCGCCCAAGATGGTCGTTTCGGTAGCTACAGCTATGATCCCCTTCCTTGAAAACGACGATAACTCCCGTGCACTTATGGGATCGAACATGCAGAAGCAGGCTGTGCCGCTTATGGTTACCGATTCTCCTATCGTTGGTACGGGTATGGAATACAATGCGGCAGTTGACTCAGGCGTAGTCGTTGTCGCAAAGGCGGCAGGACGTGTTGAGCGCGTAGACGCTGATAAGATCGTTGTCGTTGGCGAGAACGGTCAGAAGGAAGTTTACGAGCTTATCAAGTTCAAGCGTACAAACCAGGGTACTTGCTTCAACCAAAGACCTATCGTTGAGGTTGGCGAGGAAATCACTGCGGGTCAGGTAATTGCCGACGGTCCTGCAACCGCAAACGGAGAGATCGCTCTCGGTAAGAACGCTCTTATCGGATTTATGACCTGGGAAGGTTATAACTACGAGGACGCGGTACTTCTTAACGAGCGTCTTGTCCGCGATGACGTTTACACTTCTCTCCATATAGAAGAATATACACACGAGGCAAGAGACACCAAGCTTGGCCCGGAGGAGATCACTCGTGAGATCCCCAACGTTGGTGAAGATGCTCTTAAGGATCTTAATGCCGAGGGTATAGTAAAGAAGGGAACCGAGGTTCGCGCAGGCGATATCCTCGTTGGTAAGATCACTCCCAAGGGAGAGACAGAGCTTACCGCAGAGGAGCGACTTCTCCGCGCAATCTTCGGCGAAAAGGCGCGTGAGGTAAGAGATACCTCTCTCCGTGTTCCTCACGGTGAGTCGGGTATTGTCGTTGACGTTAAGGTCTTCTCAAGAGAGCACGGCGACGAGCTTCCCG
The DNA here is from genome assembly GCA_045128735.1 of Eubacteriales bacterium. Taxonomy (GTDB): domain Bacteria; phylum Bacillota; class Clostridia; order Oscillospirales; family CAG-272; genus RGIG8775. The sequence continues at coordinate 55,388 of JBGVRT010000120.1, forward strand.
CAGGCGTAAATAAAGTAGTAAGAATATATCTTGCGCAGAAGCGTAAGATCTCCGTAGGTGACAAGATGGCAGGTCGTCACGGTAATAAGGGTGTCGTTTCGAGAATTCTTCCTCCCGAGGATATGCCTTTCCTTCCCGACGGAACTCCTCTTGATATCGTTCTTAACCCTCTGGGCGTTCCTTCACGTATGAATATCGGTCAGGTTCTTGAGGTACATCTCGGTATCGCGGCTAAGAAGCTTGGCTGGAAGATTATGACTCCCGTGTTTGACGGCGCAAACGAAAAGGATATTTCCGAGTGCCTTGATGCGGCGGGAATGAACCCCAACGGTAAGACGATACTTTACGACGGACGTACGGGTGAGCCCTTTGACAACCCCGTAACAGTAGGTATAATGTACTACCTTAAGCTCCATCACCTTGTTGACGATAAGATCCACGCACGTTCCAACGGTCCTTACTCTCTCGTAACGCAGCAGCCTTTGGGCGGTAAAGCTCAGTTTGGCGGTCAGCGTTTCGGAGAAATGGAGGTTTGGGCTCTCGAGGCGTACGGTGCGGCTTATACCCTTCAGGAGATCCTTACGGTTAAGTCTGACGATATAAACGGCAGACGTAAAGCGTATGAGGCTATTATCAAGGGTCAGAACATTCCTACCCCCGGTGTTCCCGAGTCCTTCAAGGTTCTTACCAAGGAGCTTCAGGCGCTTGCGCTTGACGTTCGCGTTCTTGATAAGGACGGCGAGGAGATACAGCTTTCCACTCTTTGCAGCGAGGAAGAGGTATCGCCTTACAAGAGAAATGATGATATAGATCTGTTCGCCGATATGGACGAAAAGGGCGTTGAGACCGACGATATCGAGCAGTCCTTCATTATTGAGGACGCTGAGGACGGAGACGATGAGTTCTTCTCCGCAAACGGTCTTGACGAAGATCTGCTTGACGATGATGAAATATAATTGATAAGGAGAAACAGCATGGCAAATACAGAATTCGATTCGATAAGAATAGGTCTGGCTTCTCCGGACATGATAAGAGAGTGGTCTTACGGCGAGGTAACCAAGCCTGAGACTATTAACTACAGAACTCTCAAGGCTGAGGTAGGAGGTCTTTTCTGTGAAAAGATCTTTGGCCCCACCAAGGACGGCGCTTGTATGTGCGGTAAGTATAAGAACGCGCATAACCTTTCCCGCGACGGAAAGCCCCACAAGTGTGAAAAGTGCGGCGTTGAAATAACCACTAAGAAGGTAAGGCGTGAGAGAATGGGTCATATCGACCTTGCTACTCCCGTTGCACACATTTGGTATTTCAAGAGCCTTCCTAACAGAATAGCAAGTATTCTCGATATGTCTCCCAAGCAGCTTGAGCAGGTACTCTACTTCGCTGAGCACGTGGTTCTTGATCCCGGTCCCACAGACCTTGAGGTTGGACGCGTGCTTAATGAGAGAGAGTTCTTCGAGTACACCGAGAGATATGAGAACGACTTTAGAGTAGGAATGGGTGCTGAAGCTATCAAAGAGCTTCTTTCCAAGATAGACATTCACGCTCTTGCAAAAGATCTTAAGGAGCAGCTTCAGAGCGCAAAGGCAGGACAGAAGAAGGCGAAGATCGCCAAGCGCCTTGAGATCGTTGAGGCGTTCAAGAAGCCGGGTAACAACCTTACCTGGATGATTCTTGACGCTATCCCCGTTCTTCCTCCCGATATCAGACCTATGGTTCAGCTTGACGGCGGACGCTTTGCTTCCTCCGACCTTAACGAGCTTTACCGCAGAGTTATCAGCAGAAATAACCGTCTTAAGAAGCTTATAGAGATCCGTACCCCCGAAATAGTTATCCGTAACGAGAAGCGTATGCTTCAAGAAGCGGTTGACGCACTTATTGATAACGGACGCAGAGGTAAGCCTGTAACAGGACCCTCCAACCGTCCTCTCAAGTCGCTGTCTGAAATGCTCCGCGGTAAGCAGGGACGTTTCCGTCAGAACCTTCTTGGTAAGCGTGTTGACTATTCGGGACGTTCGGTTATCGTCGTAGGTCCTACTCTTAAGATCTATCAGTGCGGTCTTCCCAAGGAGATGGCGCTTGAGCTCTTCAAGCCCTTCGTGGTAAAACGCCTTACTGAAATGCAGAAGGCTACCAACGTTAAGGACGCTCAGAAGAAGATAGACAGAGCATACCTCTATCCCGAGGTTTGGGATGCGCTTGAAAATGTTATTAAGGAGCACCCGGTACTTCTTAACCGTGCTCCTACGCTTCACAGACTTTCTATTCAGGCGTTCGAGCCTGTGCTTGTTGAGGGACGCGCTATAAAGCTTCATCCCCTTGTATGTACAGCGTTTAACGCTGACTTTGACGGCGACCAGATGCCGGTTCACGTTCCGCTTTCGGCAGAGGCTCAGGCAGAGGCAAGATTCCTTATGCTCTCGGCTAATAACCTTCTTAAGCCCATGGACGGACGCGCAGTTACCGTTCCTACCCAGGACATGATCCTCGGTTCTTACTACCTTACCATGGATAAGCCCGGTGAGCCCGGTGAGGGAAGAGTGTTCCGCGACTTCAATGAGGCTATGATGGCTTACGAGAATAAGCAGCTCGGACTTCACGCGCCCATTAAGGTAAGAGTTGAAAAGGAAATCGACGGCGTAAAGCGTTCCAAGATAATCGACGCAACTCTTGGTAGACTTATATTCAACAGACCTCTTCCTCAGGACCTCGGTTTCGTTGACAGAACAGATCCCGAAAAGGCGTTTGATCTTGAAATAACCTTCGTTACCAAGAAAAAGCAGCTTGGTCAAATCATTGACAACTGTATAAAGAAGCACGGCTCTGCGGTCTGCGCAAAGATGCTTGACGATATCAAGGAAATGGGTTATAAGTATTCGACCCGCGCTTCCTTCTCTATCTCGGTATACGATATGACTATTCCCGAGAAGAAGGAGACATATATTAAGGAAGCTGAAAAGAAGGTTGAAGAGATCCACAAGTTCTATAACCGCGGTGTCCTCGCTGAGGATGAGCGTTACAGCAACGTCGTTAAGGTTTGGGAGGATACAACAAAGCAGGTAACCGACGCGCTTAACGATAGCTTCTCGGTATTCAACCCCATCAGAATAATGGCTGACTCGGGTGCCCGTGGTTCTATGCAGCAGATGAGACAGCTTGCCGGTATGCGTGGACTTATGTTCTCTGCAACAGGTAAGACGGTGGAAATTCCCATCAAGTCTAACTTCCGCGAGGGTCTTAACATTACCGAGTACTTTATGGGTGCTCGTGCATCGCGTAAGTCGCTTTCGGATACGGCGCTTCGTACGGCCGACTCGGGTTACCTTACCCGCCGTCTCGTAGACGTTTCTCAGGAAGTTATCGTCCGTGAGGAGAAGTGCGATACCGTAAGGGGCGCATGGATAACCGAAATTGCAAACGACGGCGACGGAAAGCCGCTTGAGTCACTTCAGGACAGAATTATAGGCAGATATACCATCGGTCCCGTTGTTCATCCCGAAACCGGCGAGATAATCGTTGGCGATGACGAAATGATCACCGATGAGCAGGCTAACGCAATCGTTGCCGCAGGTATTGATAAGGTTTATATCAGAACTATCATTCAGTGTCACTCCCGCTTCGGCGTTTGTGCTCACTGCTACGGTGCTGACCTTGCTTCGGGCAAGAGAGTAAACGTAGGTGAGGCTGTCGGTATTATCGCGGCTCAGTCTATCGGTGAGCCCGGTACACAGCTTACCATGAGAACCTTCCACACGGGTGGTGTCGCAGGTTCGGATATTACTCAGGGTCTTCCCAGAGTTGAAGAGCTTTTCGAGGCAAGACAGCCTAAGAAGGCGGCTGTTATGACCGAGCATAGCGGTATTGCTCATATCCAGATCGGTGAAAATGCAAACGTTCGTGAGGTCGTTGTTCATTCCGAGGAGACAGGCGAGCTTGTTAAGTATCCTATCCCCTACGGTATGAAGATCGCTATCGCTGACGGTGAGCATATCGTAAGAGGTCAGGGAATAACTGAGGGAAGCAAGGCTCCCGCGGATATTATGAGAATTTGCGGACTTGATGCGGTTTATGACTACATCATTAAGGAAATTCAGAAGGTTTACCGTTCTCAGTCCTGTGATGTTAACGATAAGCATATCGAAATTATCGCCCGTCAGATGACAAGACGCTTCCGCGTTGATGAGGGCGGAGATACAGACCTCCTTGTAGGTTCTATCGTTGATATGACCGAGCTCGAGGACGAAAATAACAGAATCCAGGCGCGCATTGACGCAGGTGAGCGTGAGCTTCGCCTTGCTGAGGGCTCTCCCGTGCTTCTCGGTATTACAAAGGCTTCGCTTCAGACAGAGTCCTTCTTGTCTGCTGCATCCTTCCAGGAGACCACAAGAGTTCTTACCGATGCCGCTATCAAGCGTAAGGTTGACCACCTTATCGGTCTTAAGGAGAACGTTATTATCGGTAAGCTTATTCCCGCAGGTACGGGTATGCAGTGCTACCGTGACGTCGGAGTTGTTCGCGCTGAAGAGCCTTCGGCAGAGAACACCGAGGAGACAAATACCAATAACTGATAAATTTTACCTTGTCTGCCGCTTTTGCGGCAGACAAGGGCGATTTTGCGTTTAGAGAAGCTTCAAACAGCTTGAAAAAGGCGTGTGTTTATCAACAATAAAACAAACGGGCGAGCAGTTCTTTTTGTGCAAAAGGGAGAAATTTATCTGTAATTCGCTTCGCTGTTGACAAATGCTCGGGTTTGTGATACAATAAAGTGTAATTTTGCGGTCACAAGCCGCAAGACTGCTCAAAAACGGCAGTAACGCTTGTGCCGAGAGGCGCGCGCGTCTGTATATAAACATTAAATTTTGAAGAAGGAGGAGAAAAATGCCAACCTTTAACCAACTCGTAAGACAGGGCCGCAGCGATAAGGTGTACAAGTCCAAAGCACCCGTGCTTCAGAAGGGCTTTAACGCACTTAACAACGTTGCAACTGATCAGCCTTCGCCCCAGAAGAGAGGCGTATGCACAAAGGTTTCCACAACCAGCCCCAAGAAGCCTAACTCGGCACTTCGTAAGATCGCCAGAGTAAGACTTACAAACGGTCTTGAAGCAACAACTTACATTCCCGGTATCGGACACAACTTGCAGGAGCACTCTGTTGTCCTTATCCGCGGAGGAAGAGTTCGTGACCTTCCCGGTGTACGTTATCACATTATCCGTGGTACGCTTGATGCACAGGGCGTTGCAAACCGTAATCAAAGCCGTTCCAAGTACGGCGCAAAGGCTCCCAAGAAATAATTAAGGGAGAAACAGGTATAAAGCAAATAAGCTTGCCCGTCAAAAGTTGTAATAAATTTAATGTTTATATATCAACCTCGACGTGCGCTTACAGAAGATGCTTTTGAGTACCAATGAATTCATGCAAATTTAATGAAGGAGGGAAGAACAGTGCCAAGAAGAGGTAAAATTTCTAAAAGAGACGTGTTGCCGGATCCTCTGTACGGATCTAAGCTTGTAACAAAGCTTATCAACAACGTAATGTATGATGGCAAGAAGGGTGTAGCACAGAAGATCGTATACGACGCATTCAAGATCGTAGAAGAGAAGGCTGGCCAGAACGCCCTTGAGATGTTCCAGGAAGCTCTTGAGAACATCATGCCCAAGCTTGAGGTTAAGGCTCGCCGTGTAGGTGGTTCTACCTATCAGGTACCTATGGAGGTAAGAGCTGAACGCCGTCAGACACTTGGTCTTAGATGGCTCGTAAGTTATTCCAGAACTCGTGGCGAACGCACAATGGCAGAGCGCCTTGCAGCCGAAATTATGGATGCAAAGAACAGCGCAGGCGGAGCGTTCAAGAAGAAGGAAGAAACACACAGAATGGCAGAGGCTAATAAGGCGTTTGCTCATTACAGATATTAATAAGGAGACCTGATATATGCCAAGAGAATATTCGCTTGAGCGTACACGAAATATCGGTATCATGGCTCACATCGATGCCGGTAAAACAACAACGACCGAAAGAATTCTTTTCTATACAGGTAAGACACACAAAATCGGTGAGACCCACGATGGTTCTGCGACAATGGACTGGATGGAGCAGGAGCAGGAAAGAGGTATTACAATCACCTCTGCTGCAACTACTTGCTTCTGGAAGGAAAACCGCATAAACATCATCGATACTCCCGGTCACGTTGACTTTACCGTTGAGGTTGAGCGTTCGCTTCGTGTACTTGACGGTTCAGTAACGGTACTTTGTGCAAAGGGCGGAGTTGAGCCTCAGTCCGAGACTGTTTGGAGACAGGCAGACAAGTACAGAGTTCCGCGTATGGCCTATGTAAACAAAATGGATATCACCGGCGCGAACTTCTATCGCGTTGTTGATATGATGAAGGATAGACTTCATGCAAACGCAGTTCCGATTCAGCTCCCCATCGGTGCTGAAAGCTTGTTCAAGGGTATCATTGACCTTATGAACATGGAGGCTGACGTTTATTACGATGACGAAGGTAAGGATATGAGAGTTGAGCCCATTCCCGCAGATATGATGGAAAAGGCTCAGGAATACCACGACGCAATGGTTGAGTCGATTTGCGAGACCGACGAGGCTCTCTTCGAGAAGTACTGCGGCGGTGAGGAAATCACTGTTGAGGAGCTTAAGGCTGCTCTTCGTAAGGCTACTATCGATAACCTTATTGTTCCCGTTGTTTGCGGTACTTCTTACCGTAACAAGGGAGTTCAGAAGCTGCTTGACGCAGTTATCGACTATATGCCCAACCCCCTTGACATTCCCGCTATTAAGGGTATCAACCCCAACACCGAGGAAGAAGAGGAGAGACCTGCAGACGATAACGCGCCTTTCTCAGCTCTCGCGTTCAAGATTATGACAGACCCATACGTTGGAAAGCTTTGCTTCTTCCGCGTATATTCGGGTATAGTCAATGCGGGTACAACCGTATATAACCCCGGTAAGCGCCAGAGAGAGCGTTTCGGACGTATTCTTCAGATGCACGCAAATGACCGTACCGATATCGATTGCTGCTATTGCGGTGACATCGCGGCTGTTATCGGTATAAAGAATACCACCACAGGTGATACTCTTTGTGATGAAAAGCATCCCATTATCCTTGAGACAATGGAATTCCCCGAACCCGTTATCCGTGTTGCTATCGAGCCTAAGACTCGCGCAGGTCAGGAAAAGATGGGCGTAGCTCTTGCAAAGCTTGCAGAGGAAGATCCCACATTCAGAACCTACACTGATGAGGAAACAGGCCAGACTATCATCGCAGGTATGGGTGAGCTCCACCTTGAAATTATCGTTGACAGACTTCTTCGTGAGTTTAAGGTCGAGGCTAACATCGGTAAGCCTCAGGTTGCTTATAAGGAGACTATACGTAAGCAGGTTAACCACGAGTGCAAGTACAAGCGTCAGTCGGGTGGTAGCGGTCAGTACGGTCACGTTAAGATCATTCTTGAGCCTAACGAGGCAGGTAAGGGTTACGAGTTTATCAACTCCGTAACAGGCGGTGCTATTCCCAAGGAATACATCGAGCCCGTTAACCAGGGTATTCAGGGTGCTATGCAGAACGGTGTTCTTGCAGGCTACAACGTCGTTGACGTTAAGGTTACCCTTTACGACGGTTCTTATCACGAGGTTGACTCGTCTGAAATGGCGTTTAAGATCGCAGGTTCTATGGCATTCAAGGAAGCTATGCGTATGGCTGACCCCGTGCTTACAGAGCCTATGATGAAGGTTGTTACTATCGTTCCCGATGATTATATGGGTGACGTTATTGGCGACTTTAACTCTCGTAGAGGACAAATTCAGTCTATGGAAGCAGGAAGCGGCGGAGTTCAGGAAATTACCGCATTTGTTCCTCTTTCCGAAATGTTCGGTTATGCTACAGATCTTCGTTCCAAGACTCAGGGACGCGGACTCTATTCTATGGAGCCCAGCCACTTTGCAGAAGTTCCTAAGTCTATTCAGGAAGGTATCATAACAGCACGCGCAAAGAACAATTAATTTTGTTTAACTAAATTAAAATAATTTAAGAAAATATTTATGGAGGAAATTCAAAATGGCAAAATCCACATTTGAACGCACCAAGCCCCACGTAAACATTGGTACTATCGGTCACGTTGACCACGGTAAGACCACACTTACAGCAGCTATCACAAAGACCCTTTCCCTTGCTAACGGTAATATCGAGTTTATGGCATACGACCAGATCGATAACGCTCCCGAGGAAAGAGCAAGAGGTATCACAATCAACACTCGTCACGTTGAGTACGAGACAGAGAATCGTCACTACGCACACGTTGACTGCCCCGGCCACGCAGACTATGTAAAGAACATGATTACAGGTGCTGCTCAGATGGACGGCGCAATCCTTGTTGTTGCAGGTACTGACGGACCTCTTCAGCAGACTCGTGAGCACGTTCTTCTTGCTCGTCAGGTTGGCGTTCCCGCAATTGTAGTATTCCTTAACAAGACAGACCTTGTTGACGACGAGGAGCTTCTTGAGCTTGTTGAGATGGAGATCAGAGATCTTCTTTCTCAGTATGATTTCCCCGGTGACGATATTCCGATCATCAAGGGTTCTGCTCGTAACGCTCTTGAGTCCACAAATACAGATCCTTCCGCTCCCGAGTACGCTCCTATTTTCGAGCTTATGGCAGCTGTTGACAGCTACATTCCTACTCCCGAGCGTCAGGCTGACCTTGACTTCCTTATGCCCGTCGAGGACGTATTCTCCATCTCCGGTCGTGGTACAGTTGCTACAGGTAGAGTTGAGAGAGGTACTGTTAAGGTTGGTGACGTTGTTGAAATCATCGGTCTTACAGACGAGAAGAAGTCTACAACCGTTACCGGTGTAGAGATGTTCCACAAGCTCCTTCCTCAGGCAGAGGCTGGTGACAACATCGGTGCACTTCTTCGTGGTATAGCTAAGGACGAGATCGAGCGTGGTCAGGTTCTTTGCAAGCCCGGTTCTGTTAACCCCCACACAAAGTTCTCCGGACACGTATACGTTCTTACTGAGAAGGAAGGCGGACGTAAGAAGCCCTTCTTCGCAGGTTATAGACCTCAGTTCTACTTCAGAACAACTGACGTTACCGGTGTTATCGAGCTTCCCGAGGGTGTTGAAATGTGCCGTCCCGGCGATAACGTTGATATGACTGTTGAGCTTATCACACCTATCGCTTGCGAAGAGGGTCTTCGTTTCGCTATCCGTGAGGGTGGTAGAACAGTTGGATCCGGTGTCGTTGCAAACATCATCGCGTAAGTTAATTCTAACTACCATTATGGGTTGGCGCATTTTGCGCCAACCCCTTGCAATATTTTGCCGAATAATGGCTATCTTTGGGGATTGGTGAAATTCCATACCGGTGGTAAAGCCCACGAGCGTGACCTTTCGGTCAGGCATGAACAGGTGATATTCCTGTGCCGACGGTAAAGTCCGGATAGAAAAAGATAAAGCAGGATTATTTTTGCCCCAAATTGGGGGGCTTTTTTACTTTGTGTAATATTGAAATAATCGTCTTTTTCCCTTGATGAAAGGACTGATATTATGAATAATAACTTGATCAAATCAAGAGAACGAGTTAAACGTCTCGTTTTTATAGCGCTTTTTGCTGCGCTTGCATATGCATCTACACTTATAATACACCCAAAGGTGCTTTTTCTCACCTTTGATGTAAAGGATACCGTAATTACTCTTGCCGCAATGTCTTTCGGACCTCTCGCGGGCGTAATTATTTCGTTTTTGACAGCTCTTATTGAGCTTGTAACCATAAGCGAAACTGGTATCTATGGCTTTGTAATGAATTTTTGCGGTTCAGCTGTTTTTTCTGTTACCGCAAGCTTGATATATAAACATAAGAAAACCTTTGTTGGCGGAATAATTGGTCTTGTGGCTGCTGTATTTTCGATGACAGCCGCGATGCTGCTTGCCAATATTCTTGTTACACCCTATTTTATGAAATCATCAACAGAAGAAGTTATCAAGATGATTCCTACAGTTCTTTTGCCATTCAACTTCCTTAAAGCATTGACTAATGCCGCGTTCATTATTGGTCTTTATAAGCCCATGTCAAATGCCCTCAAGAGCGTCGGAGCGATAAGGAAAAAGGATGACGAGGAGCTAAGGCTTGACAAAACAACGGTTATCCTTGTGGCGGTTGCCGCGGCTATTGCTGCTATTTCAATGACAATAATGTTCAATGTTATGTGATACGTACTGAAAAAACTGTTAAAACATGGAATAAAATGCTGAATTGCAGACGAATGTGCGTCTGCAATTCTTTTTGATTTTTTTTGTAAAAAACTATTGAAAAATATCTAATAATATGGTATAATGTTAAGGTAAATAATCTGATCTTATCAAGAGTGGTGGAGTGACTGGCACTGTGAAACCCGGCAACCTGCATTTGCAAGGTGCTAAATCCCGAGAGATGAGACGAAGCGCGTCCTCCCTCGGCGGGAGGTTTTTTTAAGCCAATCTCCAAGAAAGGAAATAAAATGGAAAGAATACTTTTTACGAGTGAATCTGTAACCGAAGGACATCCCGATAAAATATGCGATAAAATATCCGATGCGATACTCGACGATATCCTTCGCCAAGACCCCAACTCCCGCGTTGCCTGCGAAACCTGCTGCACTACAGGTCTTGTTATGGTAATGGGCGAGATTACTACAAATGCATATGTTGATATTCAAGAAGTTGTGCGTGAAACTGTCAGGAATATAGGATATGACCGAGCAAAATATGGATTTGATTGCGATTCGTGTGCGGTTATAAGCTCTATTCACGAGCAGTCTCCCGACATTGCGCTTGGTGTTGATAAGTCCTTTGAGGCCAAGGGCGGCGAGACGGCAGACGAGTTCGATACCGGCGCGGGTGACCAGGGACTTATGTTCGGTTACGCTTGCAACGAGACTCCCGAGCTTATGCCTCTTCCCATTTCTCTTGCTCACAAAATGGCAAAGAGACTTACCGACGTAAGAAAGGACGGAACCCTCGCGTATCTCAGACCCGACGGAAAAACTCAGGTTACGGTTGAATACGTTGACGGTGTGCCTGCAAGAGTTGACACCGTAGTTGTTTCTTCACAGCACAGCGCAGAAGTTGAGCTTGAAACTATCCGTGAGGATATTATTGAAAAGGTTATCAAGCCTATCGTTCCCGCAGAGCTTTTCGATGAGAACACAAAGATATACGTTAACCCCACGGGACGCTTTGTTGTGGGCGGTCCCGCAGGTGATACAGGTCTTACGGGAAGAAAGATAATCGTCGATACATACGGCGGGTATTCCCGTCACGGCGGAGGAGCATTCTCTGGAAAGGACCCCACAAAGGTTGACCGTTCTGCTTCTTACGCGGCAAGATATATCGCCAAGAACGTTGTAGCCGCAGGTCTTGCCAAGAAGTGCGAGGTTCAGGTCGCGTACGCTATCGGCGTTGCGAAGCCCGTGTCTGTTCTTGTTGATACCTTCGGAACGGCAGTTGTTGATGAGGCAAAGATAGCCGAGGCAGTGAATAAATACGTTGATCTCCGTCCTGCCGCAATTATCAAGAAGTTTGACCTTCGCAAGCCCATTTATTCACAGCTTGCGGCTTACGGTCATATGGGCAGAGAGGACCTTGGCGTAAGCTGGGAGAAGACCGACCTCGCCGACCTGCTTAAGGCTGAGCTTTTGAAATAATCATAATCAAAATGACCTTGAAATGCATATCCTTTGTGTTAGGAGGAAAATTTATGTATTTTGAGGTCTTTTTGAAAATTTTAGTAGCTTTTTTTGCTCTTTTCGGCTTTTTTTCACTTGTAAAGCTGATTTGGTGCGTGTGGTTCGGGTACGATAACGTGCGTGTTACCGTAGAGATTGACAGCCGCGATACCGTGGAAAATATAGACGAGTACCTGAGTGAGGCGCGAACCCTTTGCAGAATACGAGGCGGAAGCGATCTTGCGGTGATGATAAGAAAAGAATTTTATGACGAAAAGCTTGTTAAAAAGCTTGAAAAAAGGAAATTGAGATATTACGTGATATAGGAGGTGAGGGGCGTGAACGACGAAATGCCGATAAATAATAGCGGTCTTGAAAGCTTTTCGGGAACTGTTGAAACAGAGATATATTTTAACGAGGATAACGGATACGGAATTTTCGATTTTGCCATAGATACCAACGAGCTTGTCACCATTGTCGGCACGCTTCCATTCGTTTGCGAGGGTGACTCACTGACTGTATACGGAAAATGGGTGAACAGCCCTAAATACGGCGCACAATTCAAGGTGGAGCAATATGAAAAAATAATGCCTGCCGATTCCACCGCAATACTTAAATATTTGTCGTCGAGAGCCATTAAGGGTATAGGTCCCAAGACCGCCCAGAGAATAGTCGAGCGTTTTGGAGACGAGACCTTTGACGTTATGGAAAATCATCCCGAATGGCTTTCGGATATAAGCGGAATTTCCTTGAAAAAGGCTCTTGAAATCTCCGAGGATTTTAAGAAAAAGGCGGGAATGAGAGCCTCGATGATGTTTTTCCGAAACTATTTCGGAACGACGATGACGGTCAAGATATACCAGAAATGGGGCGGAAAGGCAGTAGATATTGCAAAAAGCAACCCATACAGACTGTGTGAAATAGATGGAATCGGCTTTGAAAAAGCCGACGAGATAGCTCAGTCATTAGGACTTGAAAATGACTCGGCAGACAGAATAATGGGGGGCGTGCAGTACGTTCTTAACTACAACGCGGGGCAGAACGGACATACCTGCCTTCCTTACGAAAAGCTGGTAGGCGCGGCATCGGAAATGCTTGGTGTGTCAGAGCAAAAAACACAGTCGGCTATAGAAGCGCTTATCGGGCAGGAAAAGCTTGTCTCTTCCACCTATGAGGGACAAAAATTCATTTTCGACCGCGTGATGTACGACAGCGAAAAATTTATTGCAGAAAAGCTTGTTAACATAGACAAACGCTGTGTAAATATTGACGTTTCGGACATTCAGAGATACATTTCGCGTGAGGAGCTTGAAAACGGCATAAGATATGCCGAGCTTCAGCGCAAAGCCATAACTGAGGCAATGAGTAACGGTGTTATGGTGCTTACGGGCGGCCCGGGAACGGGAAAAACCACCGTTGTAAGAGCCTTGCTTAAAATATTTAAGGGAATGGATATGAAGGTCGCGCTTGCCGCACCTACGGGGCGCGCGGCAAAAAGGCTGTCGGAGTCTACCTCAAACGAGGCGAAAACCATACACAGAATGCTTGAGATGACCTATGACACCGACGGCTCTTCATTCCTTCGTGACGAGAAAAATTACCTTGACGAAAACGTTATTATAATCGATGAGGTGTCAATGGCTGACACGTTGCTTTTCTGCGCTTTGCTTAAAGCTGTAAAGCCGGGAGCGCGGCTTATTATAATCGGTGACGCAAATCAGCTTCCGTCGGTGGGCGCGGGCAACGTCTTGCGTGATATTATTGATTGCGGCCGCTTTGCTACGGTTGAGCTCACCGAAATTTTCCGCCAAGCCGAAAAGAGCCTCATTATAACCAACGCTCACAAGATAAATCAAGGCGAAATGCCCGTTCTTAACGTTACGGATAACGACTTTTTCTTCCTTCCGAGAAAAAAAGATATAGAGATTGCCAACACCGTGGTTGATCTCTGCAAAAAACGACTTCCCAAAGCGTATGGGCTGACCGCCGCCAACGGAATACAGGTTATTACCCCCTCGAGAAGAGGCGCGGGCGGAACCGATAACCTTAACGTACTGCTTCAAAACGAACTTAACCGCGCGGAGAAACAAGGTCAGGGTTACTCGCACCGCAACCGCACGTTCCGAGTTGGCGATAAGGTAATGCAGACAAAAAACGACTATCAGCTTGAGTGGGAAAAGGAAGGCAAAAAGGGACTTGGCGTGTTCAACGGCGATATCGGCGAGGTGTTGGATATAAGCCTGCGCGACAGAACTATGACTATACGCTTTGACGATAGAATTGTAAGATACGACCTTTCGATGTTGGACGAGCTTGAGCACGCTTACGCCATAACCGTCCACAAAAGTCAGGGAAGTGAATACCCAATCGTGATAATTCCTGCATACGGCGCACCGCCTCCGCTTTTGACGAGAAATCTTTTCTATACAGCGGTAACGCGTGCGCAGAAAATGGTTATTATTGTGGGCAGAGAGGATATTGTTGACGCTATGGTGAAAAGCAACCGACAGACAATGCGCTATACCTGCCTTTGCAAGAGGCTTTCTGTAAAGAAGTGATATGAAATCAAAATTTTTGAAGCTGCTTAAAAATCTGCTTTGGCCGCCAAAGTGCGTTGGATGCGGAGAGTTTACCCAACAAAATATTTTCGATACCTGCGAGTTGCCTTTGTGTGAGTCCTGCCGTAAAAGGTGGGAGCGTGAAAAGCTTGAAAGATGCCCCGATTGCGAGCTTGAAATGACTGTTTGCAACTGTAGCTCGCGGTTGCTTGAAAAGGCGGGGGTCGAGGATGCGGTCAAGCTTTTTAACTATTCGGTTGCGCGCAACAGCGTGGGAAAGCGCGCGGTTCTTTATATGAAAAGGCATAGATCTTACCGCGCGTTCGACTTTTTTGCTTCTCAGCTATCCTTTGCACTAAAGCGAAAAACGGCAGTCTTTGATCCTAGGCGAGTGGTGGTGTTTTCTGTGCCGAGAAGGCGGAAAAGCCGCCGCGAATATGGCTTTGACCAAGCGGAGCTGATTGCCAAAAGGCTTGCAGAAAAGTGCGGATTTCGTTATGAAAAGCTTGTTGTGAGGAGCAGGCGAAAGGCAGGAGAACAAAAGAAAAATGGGCTTGCCGCACGCTTGAAAAACGCCAAAGGGCAGTATCTTCCAAGCAAAAGGGCGGACGAGCTGTTAGAAGGCGTTGAATGCTTGGTGGTTGTGGACGACGTGCTGACCTCGGGCGCAAGTATCGCGGGCTGTATCGAAACACTTAAAAAGCACTTCGGCGGCAAATTTATTTGCGCAACTGTGGGCAGAACGGGAAAAAGAAATAAAAAATAGTCCAAGATTATTGCATTTTAGAAAAATATATTGTATAATATAAGGAGATAATACGGAACGGAGGTAAATATGGCGGAAAATCTTTTCAATAAACTAAAAAACGGAATATTTAACGTCGATATAGGCATCGATCTGGGAACTGCCAGCGTGCTCGTCTACGTAAAAGGACGCGGCATAGTTCTTCACGAGCCCTCCGTTGTCATCGTTGAAAAAGACACCGAGCAGATAATTATGGTTGGTGAAGAAGCGCGTAAGGTGCTTGGCAGAACCAACGATAAGCAGGAGGTCGTAAGACCGTTGCGCGGCGGCGTAATCAGCCGTTATAACGTAACCCTGCAAATGGTACAGCACTATATAAAAAAGGCTTGCGGAAATACCCTTGTAAAGCCGAGAGTGCTTGTTTGCATCCCCTCGTGCGCTACCGAGGTGGAGGAGCTTGCGGTTATTGACGCTTCGGTTCAGGCAGGCGCAAGACAGCCATACCTTGTTGAGGAGCCTCTTGCGGCGGCAATCGGCGCGGGGCTTGACGTTGAAGAAGCACGCGGAAAAATGGTTATCGACATCGGCGGCGGAACTACCGATATTGCCGTTGTTTCGCTTGACGGAATCGTAAATTCCGAGTCGATAAAAATAGCAGGTGATTCCTTTGACGACGCTATTATGCGTTACGTCCGCGAAAAATACGGAGTGGTTATAGGATATCCTACCGCAGAACAGGTAAAAATAAAGATAGGCACGCTGTCGCAGAGTAAGGAAAACCGCAGAATAGAGGTTAAGGGCAGATGTATCAAGACCAGAATGCCGAAATCGGTGATACTTTCCTCAAACGAGATACTCGGTGCGCTCTATCAGCCGGTTACCGCGATTATCGAGGCTGTTTCGCGCGTGATTATGTCAACTCCCCCCGAGCTTGTAAGCGACATTATTTCCACGGGAATAACCATGACGGGCGGCGGAAGCCTTCTCCCCGGACTTGACAATCTTATTGAAAGAATCACGGGAATACGTACCCGCGTTGCGCCTAACGCGGTTACCTGCGTTGCGCTTGGAATGGGAAAATTGCTTGATACCCTGTCGGACAGACAGGACGGAGCAATAAATATCGCAAGAGATAGAATTAAGAGGGTTTAATATGTCAGAATTAGTTGTTAAAAGCAGTATTGCACCCCGTATGTTTGAGCTTTTCGAGGAGATATGCAAAATTCCTCACGGCTCGGATAACGAGGCACAGATAGCAGAATATATATCAGATTTCGCAAAGGAAAGAGGACTTTGGGTTTATAAGGACGAGGCGAATAACGTGCTTGTCCGCAAGAACTCCACAAAGGGCAGAGAAAATGAGCCTATGATTCTTTTGCAGGGCCATACAGATATGGTCTGCGAAAAGGACGGAAACGTAAATCACGACTTTACTTCCGACGCGCTCAAGCTCTACGTTGACGGTGAGGGCTTTCTCCGCGCAAAGGGCACCACGCTTGGCGCAGATGACGGCGTGGCGGTGGCTTTGATGCTTGCCGTTCTTGACGGCGCAATCGAATCTCACCCCGCACTTGAGTGCCTTTTTACCGCAGGCGAGGAGATAGGAATGATAGGCGCGGGAAAATTTGACTTTTCTCTTATAAATGCCAGAAAAATGATAAATATCGACAGCGAGACCGAGGGCAAGGCGGTCGTGGGATGTGCGGGCGGCGTGAGAAGCGAGCTTTCGCTTCCCATCAAGCGCACCGAAAAGCAGGGCAACGGACTGCGTATAACTGTCGGCGGTCTTTGCGGCGGTCACTCGGGCGAGGATATCAATAAGGGCAGGGCAAACGCCAACCGCATTATGGGCAGAATCCTTACTGAGCTTTCTTTTAGGCTCGATATGGGAATTATCAGCATAAACGGCGGTTCAAAGGATAACGCAATTCCGAGAGAGTGCGTTGCAGACGTGTGCGTGCCCGACTTCTTTGAAGCACTCCTTGAGGTTGAGGCACTTGCAAAGATAATCAGCAAGGAGCTTTGCACTGACGATAAGGGCTTTTTCTGCAGGGTGGAGCGTTGCGAAAATTCTGCCGTGCTTGACCTTGAGAGCGAGCAAAAGCTTATGCTTGCGATAAATAATACTCCTTGCGGTGTAATGGAAATGAGCAACGACGTTGACGGACTTGTGGAGTGGTCGGCAAATCTCGGAGTCGTGGATACTTGCACAGAGCAGGCAAAGCTTACGTTCCTTACCCGTTCAAGCATTGACGAGAGAATAGACTACTCGATGCACGCCCTTGACAGACTTGCAAAGACGCTTGGCGGAGAGGTCGGACACTTCGGAAGATACACGGGTTGGAGCTACGCAAAGCAGTCACCCGTAAGAGACGCGTATATGGCGGCTTACAAGGCGCTGTTCGGTAAGGATGCAGGTGCGGAAATAATCCACGCGGGACTTGAGTGCGGACTCGTTCGCGCAAATATTCCCGATATGGACATTATTTCCATAGGTCCCGACATTATCGCGCTTCACTCTCCGGGCGAAAAGCTTAATATAGCTTCTGCTGAAAGGCTTTGGACTCTTATTGAGTATATGCTGAAATAAAATGACAGAACAGACAGAAAAAAAGCCCCGTGAATCGGGGCTTTCGTCAAGTAAAATGATGTTTGTGCTGTGCTTTTTGGTGTACAGCGCGGCATACGTGGCAAGAGGAAATTTTGCCTACGCACGCTCGACAATGATAGCCGAGGGTGTAATAGATACGGGGCTTGCGGGCATCCTCAGCGCGGTTTATTTCGGCTGTTATGCCGTGGGTCAGCTTATAAACGGCGCGGCGGCAGACAGACGTCCGCCCTTTGCACTTGTTTGCGGAGGACTTTGTGCGATTGCCGTATCAAATGCGGCAATGATGCTTGAAGTCCCCGTCGTACTCCGAATTCTGATATGGGCACTTAACGGCTTTGGGCAGTCGATGCTCTGGTGTCCGATATTCTACATAATATCAAACGTACTACACGGCAAAATAAGATTTTTTGCTATAACCGCAATAACGCTGACCACCCCAATAGGCAAGGCATCCTGTGCTTGGCTGTCGGGCTTGGCGGTGAGGTCGCAGAAGTGGCAGAACGTATTTCTTATGTCGGCTTCGGTTATCGTTGGCGTGCTTTGCCTGTGGATAGTCGGTATGCTGACCGTAAGGAAAAATCTTGTCGTTTCGCAAAGCCTGAAAAAATCCGAATCGGAGACAACCGAAAAAAGCAACGGACTTTTTGAGATGCTTTCAAGGAGCGGAATGCTGCTTATGCTTCCCGCAATGCTTGTTTACGGACTTTTCTTAAATGGCGTAGTCGAGCTTATTCCCACGATTCTTTCAAATGAATACGGACTCTCTCCTACAGCGGCGGCGTGGCTCGATTCGCTTGTTCCCATACTCGGCTCGCTTGGGGTTATAGCCGCAAACTTCGTTTATATCAAAATGTTTAAGCGTAACGAGATGAAAAGCGCACTTTTTACAATGTCGGTGTCAATAGCTCCTATGCTCGTAATGCTTGCACTGGCTCTCGGAGGGGGGAACGGTACTTTGTTTGGCAGATATGCAGACTCGGCGGCGTTTGTCATCACTTACGGTCTTGTTTATATCCTTCAGCTTTCCTTCGGGCATTTCAGCGTCTCGCTTGCGCCCATGCACTTTTCAAGATTCGGTCTGGCGGCAACAATGTCGGGGCTTGTTAATGCAGTAGGCTACGGCGGAAGCGCGCTCGCATCCTACGTTATGAGCTACGCAGTTGAGCGATTGCCTCTTTGGCAAACCGTGAGTATATGGATAGCCTGCCTTGTTGCGGCAAGTCTGCTCCTTGTTCTCGCATTGTTGAAGTGGAATAAATTTAAGGAGCTGTATTCTTAACGAATCAGCTCCTTTTGCGTTTAACGGCAAATATTTTTACATCAATATTTCTTTGGTTATTTTGGAGATTTGCTCGCAGTATTCCGAAGTTCCCGAAATGATAACCGTATCATTTTCGCCAAGAGTGGAAATCAACTCGCGTAGGATCTTTCTTGCACCCTTTTCAGCAATCTCGGTCACCTTTGCGTCACGCCCCATAAGCGCAAATTCCTCGGATATTCTGCGCCTTCCGCCTTCGCAAATTACAGTTGGATTTTTGCTTATAAACGAGGATTGCATTTTCAGCGTCTCAATAAGCCTTCTGCGGCGGTTTTCGCTGTCGGCGCGGTCAACTATGATCGTCGGCATAACCGAAAGCATCTCAAACCTTAAGGGGATACCCTGACCGAGCACGGCAGAGCAGATATCTACGTTGGATATCCTGAAACCAAGACGGCTGAGCGCCTCTGCCGCTTCAATTACGGTAAGCATATTGTAAATCTGATAATACGCGCCCGTGCCGATTGAATATAACTTTGTCTGATAGGTGAATTCTATCCGCTTGAGCGAAGCAGACATAAATATGAAGGCGTTTCTGAGCGGCATCGAAAGTCGGCAGTTTATTTCGGCGCACTTGTCGAAAATTATTTTGTATATCTCGCGTGATTGCATCGCGGTAACCGTCTCACCCGTCTGCCTGTCAAGTCTCGCGCAAATTTCACGCGCTGCTTTTTGGTCGTTGATTGTGGTTATTATCGTAAGCAGAGGAGCATCAATCGCCGAATACGCCGCCGTGTCGGTCTCTATTATCGCGAAATCGCAGTTGCAGGCATCAAAAGCCAGAAGCGCAATGGCAATAAGCATATCCTGTGCCGATGGGGAAAAATCAGCGTCCTCTTTTCTGACTTCCGCAATAGCGTTTTTTACCTTTTCTGCCGAGTCGGTGAAAAGGTCGATGGATATGGGCTTTTCGTCTACGCACACGCTTTCGCGTACCGAATGAATGAAGGGCGTTGTCAGTCTTCCGACTCTGTAGCCCGCCGCGCTGACAGCGGCAGAGAGAAGAATTACCGTCGAGCTTTTTCCCGACTCGCCCATAACCTTGATAACCCTCGTCCTTTTTTCGGGCGAATCAATGGCGGCGCATAGCTTTTTTGCTGCATCTGGCGAGCTGATGTGGGGCGCGGCAAGTATCATTTTTTCAGCGTTGGTGTAGGTCATTTTTCACCGCCAAGCAGGAATTTTTTTGCCTCGTTGTATTCTTTGAGCGCGTCGCGGCAGCGCTGTGCCTCGGGAGAATATCTCTTTACGGCGCGGAGCATAATGTTTTTCGGTGTCTCCTCGGGGTCAATAAGCTCAAGGGCGTCGGTGATATAGCCGTTTGCCTCAAGGAGCTTGAGACGAAGCGAGTCGGTCAGCGCGTCGCAAAGCTTTTGACGGAGCATAGAATGCTCGGTAACAAACGAAAGAGCAGGGCAGTTTATGGTGTGATTTAGTTCGTGGTGACAGCAGGGAGTTGAAAGTATGACTCTTGCGCCCCAATCCATAGCCTTTCCAAGAACTATATCTGTTGCCGTGTCGCAGGCGTGAAGCGAGATTACAAGCGATGGCGCGCCCTCGGGCTCGTATTTGGTAATGTCGCCGCAAATAAAGCTTAAACCGTCAAAACCGAGAAGCTGACAAACGCCGTTGCAGTAGTCGATAACGTCAGCCTTAAGGTCAACACCCGTCATTATAACATCTCTGCCAAGTACGTTCTTAAGATAGTGATACGCCGCAAAGGAAAGATAGCTCTTGCCGCAGCAGAGGTCGCAAACGCGGAGCACGCCCTTGTCGGGGAGATACTTTACAACGTCGCGGATATGCTCGAGAAATCTGTTTATCTGCTTGAATTTTGAACGTCTGCGGTCAAACACCCGTCCGTTCTCGTCGCTGACTCCCAAAAGCTTGAGAAACGGCTCGTTTCCGCTTAGAATATGAGTTTTTCCGTCGTCGTTGCCACGGTCTGGAAGAGTCTCCTCAATATCTCCCTCAAGCTTTGCGAACAGCTTTTTGTCACCGATAAGAGTGACCTTGCCGCTTTTTGCGCGCTTAAGCTCGGCATCACCCGCAGTGGTTATAAGGTTTACCTGCGAAAAGCCGCCAAGAAGCTCGGCAACGCTGTCCACGTCGGTTACCGAGACGTTTTGGTGGAGTGCCTTGTTGTCGGCTGTGAAGCGCTCTGCTTGAAGCACCTCCTTGCCCGAAATCAGCTTTTTGGTTATAACCGTACGCAGAGTCGTTTTGTCGAAAGGCTTTGAAAGTACGGCTTTTTTTAATATTTTTTTCTGCGCGCAAAGCGAAATAAGTTCGGCAAAGCGCACTTCGGGGGATGTGGTGTTAGTTTCCATTTTAACCTCGGTTATTTGTTTTCGCTCTCTTTGTCCTCGCCCTCGGCAGAGGTCTTTTTGTGACTCTTGAAGGAGATTTTCGACTCCTTGCCCTCGCGAAGTCGCTTAATGTTGGAACGGTGCATAAAAATTACAAGTGCCGCAACGATTGCCGCGCAGATAACGTTAAATCCAGTATTTCCAAAGCGTGAAAGAACAAAGGGGTAAATCAGCATACACATAACCGAGCCGAGCGAAACGTACTTGGTTCCGATAACGATAATAAGAAATACAAGGAAAAGAATAGCAAAAACAATGGGATTTGTAACGAGTACGACCATTGCCGTAGTTGCTACGCCCTTGCCGCCCTTGAACTTGTAGAAGCATGGGAACATATGCCCGAGTACAACGAAAAGTCCCGCAATAGACGCGCCTATGTCGGCAAAAATAAGCATACCGAACCAAACCGAAAGCGCACCCTTGAGCATATCGCAGATAAGCGTTGCCGCCGCAGGGAGCTTTCCGTAGGTGCGGAGCATATTCGTCATTCCCGCGTTGCCGCTGCCGTATTTTCTGATGTCGTCGCGGTAGAAAAGCTTTGAAATGATTATCGCAAAGTTAAGGCTTCCCAGAATATATGGAACTATCATACAAATGAGTACTCCGCCAAGGACGAGAGCCCAGAGCGCCCCGCCGTCAAGCGAGTGAGTATGTATAAGATTTGTCACAAGACTGTTTGCGTAGGTTGCAAGATTTTCAGCGTTCATATTGATTTCCTTTCGTTATTTCCTGTTGCGTTTGAAAATGTTTTTCGTCCTTGCGGAAAGGTCCTTTTTGCGTTTTTCTGTCTCATCTTCAAGAGGAGTGACCGAAATCAGCTTGCCGTCTTTGTCAAATTCGGCAAGAACAATAAGCCCCTCGGCAAGTCCCTCTGCGGAAAGCTCGTATTTTTTGTCACCGCCGTAGCAAACGGCAATACCTCCCTCAATGCGGTCAACAGAAAGCTTTATTTCCACAAAAAACACCTCCAAAATCGCAAAATTCCGCGTGTTATTTTTAATTATATCATATTTTGAAAAAATATTCAATATTTTTTTCAATATTCTTTGACATTCGGAGAGATTAGTGGTATAATTAAGTCGTATGAACATCGAAAGGACTTTTTTGTATGAGAAATATTTGCAATTTGATATGTGACCTTGTGGATTATGCTCTTGAGCACGGACTTATCGAGGAGTGCGACAGAGTTTACGCCACCAACAGAATTCTTGAAAAGCTTGGCGTGTCCGACTACGCACCCGAAGCTCACGAAAAGCTTACCGAGCTTGAGGATATACTCGGCGGAATCTGCGACTACGCCGCAGAGCAGGGAATTTGCGAAAACAGCGTTGTTTACCGCGACCTTTTCGATACCGCCGTTATGGGACAGATAACCCCCCGTCCCTCAGAGGTAATCGCCAAGTTTAATTCGCTTTATGCCGAGTCACCCGAAAAGGCGACCGACTATTTCTATAAGCTCGCCCTTGACAGCGACTATATCCGTACCTACCGCGTTAAAAAGGACCTTAAGTGGAAAACTCCCTCGGAGTACGGCGAAATAGATATAACCGTAAACCTTTCCAAGCCAGAGAAGGACCCCAAGGCTATTGCCGCCGCAAAGCTTCTTCCTCAAAGCGGATACCCCAAATGCCTTCTTTGTCACGAAAACGAGGGCTATGCGGGCAACGCGGGTAAGCCCGCAAGACAGACGCTCCGTCAGATTCCTATGACTATGGCAGGACAGCAGTGGTATCTTCAGTATTCCCCCTACGTTTATTATAACGAGCATTGCATAGCTCTTTCGGGCGAGCATACGCCTATGAAGATAGACCGTTCCACTTTCGTAAAGCTCCTTGATTTCGTTGAGCTTTTCCCCCACTATTTCCTTGGCTCAAATGCCGACCTTCCCATCGTGGGCGGTTCAATACTTTCCCACGACCATATGCAGGGCGGTCACTATACCTTTGCAATGGAGCGCGCGCCTATTGAAGAAAAGATAAGCTTCAAAGGCTTTGACGGCGTTGAGGCAGGAATTGTAAAATGGCCGATGTCGGTAATCAGACTTCGTTCAAATGATAAGAACGCGCTCGTTGAGCTTGCCGATAAAATTCTCCTTGCGTGGAGAGGATACACCGACGAGTCAGCGTTTGTATTTGCCGAAACCGACGGTGAGCCCCACAATACGGTAACTCCCATTGCGAGAACCTCGGGCGGTATGCTTGAGCTTGATTTGGTTCTTCGTAACAATATTACAACAGAGGAGCATCCTCTCGGCGTATTCCAC
Organism: Eubacteriales bacterium; assembly: GCA_045128735.1. Classification (GTDB taxonomy): domain Bacteria; phylum Bacillota; class Clostridia; order Oscillospirales; family CAG-272; genus RGIG8775. The sequence goes on from JBGVRT010000120.1 coordinate 78,965, forward strand.
CCTCACGAGAAGCTTCACAATATCAAGAAGGAAAATATCGGACTTATTGAGGTAATGGGCCTTGCGGTACTTCCCTCAAGACTTAAGGCAGAGATTGAATTGCTTTGCGACGCGATCCTTGGCGGCAAGAATATTGCCGACGTTGCCGAGATAGAAAAGCATGCCGAGTGGTTCTCAGAGTTTGCCGATAAGTATGAATTTACAAAGGATAACGTAAAGGAAATTATCAAATCCGAGATTGGTAAGACCTTCGTAAAGGTTCTTGAGGATGCAGGCGTCTATAAGCGCACAGCCGAGGGCAAGGCAGCATTCCTTAAGTTCGTCGAATACGTTAATAACTAAAACATATGACCTCCGTTAAGTTTTCTGCATAAAATGTATTGAAAACTGTAACGGAGGTTTTTATGGATAACGTAAATTGCAAAAGATATTTCGGCGCGTCAAACAGCGCGTCGGGCTTTGTGAACTACTTTCTGCAGATATTTTGCGCCCGCACCTGCTCACGTATATACGTGATAAAGGGCGGACCGGGAACGGGGAAAAGCCGCTTTATGCGTGAGGTGGCAAATGAAGCGGAGGCGCGCGGAATGACGGTAAAATATTATTACTGCTCGTCCGACGCAGATTCGCTTGACGGAATTATTATTGAGGAAATGCGCATAGGACTTGTTGACGGCACAGCCCCTCACGTGTGCGAACCTACACTCGTCGGGGCTTTTGAGCAGATAATAAATCTCGGTGAATTCTGGGACGAAAAAAAGCTTGCCATAGAGAGGGAGAGAATAGCCGAGCTGTCGCAGAAAAAGTCAAATGCCTACAGCCGCGCGTATTTTTTGCTGTCGGCTTACGGCGGAATTGAGAAAGCAATCGAAAGTAAGCTTTTGCCCTGCATAAATACCAAAAAGCTCAATTCCGCGGTAAAACGCCTGCTTCACAAATTACCGCAAGGGAGCGGTGAGGCGTGTGAAATTGCCTTGCGCTCCTCTGTGGGAATGAGCGGAGAACGAAGCTTTGACAGCTATGAGCGAGAGTCAAAGATATTGTTTTCCGTAACCGACTGCCACAGTACGGCTCATTTCGTTATGCGCGCAATACTTGACGAAGCTAAAGCGAGGGATATGTCGCTTTGTGTGTCCTACGACCCGATAATGAGTGAGTCACCCGACGCCATAATGCTTAAGGATTGCGGAATTTCCTTTGTTTGCGGAGATTGCGGTGAAAGAGTGATAAACTCCAAACGCTTTGTTGACGAGGAAAAATTCAGAGAGGTCAAGGACGGAGTAAAAGCTCTTGAGAGCGAGTGCAGGGCACTGCGCAGAGCCGCACTTCAGACGTTTGCCGAGGTTAAAAAGTACCATTTCGAGCTTGAGGATATCTATATTTCGGCTATGGATTTTGAGCGCAAGGAACAATACACACGCGAATTTATCAAAAATCTGTTTTTATTTGATTAAGCCCTTGATTTTACAACCGTAATGTGATAAAATTATAAAGACATAACTAAACGAAAGTGAAAAGGTAATGAGACTTTACATAAAATTGAAGGACTTTTTTGAAAGCCGTCTTTTCATCATTCTGAGTGTAATCGCGGCGGCTTGCTTCGTTGTCTTTGAATACGAAGCCTACGGCGCGATAATACTTCTTAACCTTGGTGCGGTGGCTTTGCTGTGCAGTGAGAACATAATATCGGCACTTACCCCCGCGTTGCTTGCCTGCACCTTTGTAATAAAGTGCTACGACTCGGCAGAGCTTTTCTTCCCGTTGTGGTGGACGGCACTTTTCCCCATAGCGGCAATAGTTGCGTATCTTATAGTGTTCAGAAAAAAGATAACCGTCGGAAAAAGCTTTGGCGGTATAATTGCGGTGTCTGTCGCCGTTACCCTCGGCGGACTTTTTACAATATCTCCTGCCGAATATTTTTCGGGTGCGTCGATGTATTACGTAATAATGCTCGGCTTTGGAATGGCGGCGGCGTATCTGCTTGTGCGCTCGCATATAAACGAAACCGATAGGTATAACGTGTTTGAGAGATACGTTGAAATAATGACGGTCGTGGGGCTTTTCGCTTGCTTCGTGGTATTTGAGTATTACGTAAAAAATTTCAGCGAAACCCTGCTTCTCGGTAAGCTTGCCGAAATACAGTGGAGTAATAATATTTCTACGCAGATAATGTTTTCAATGCCTTTTTTGCTTTGGTATATGCAAAAAAATCTCGCTTTCTTTCCGCTTCTGCTTGTGAATTACGGCGCACTTCTGCTGACAGGCTCACGCGGCGGTTGGGCAATGGGAACACTTGAACTTGTGGTCTGCCTTGCGGCGTATTGTATACTCGCTAAAAAGGGAAGAGCGAAAACCGCAGTGCTGTCTCTGCTTTGCGTGACGGCAATGGCGGTCATCGGAGTTGTGGCGTGGAGATTTACCGTTTATGATAATCTCGATCAGAGCTTCATAAAACACAGCGACGTTCGAGTGAGACTTATTGCACGTTCCTTTGAGGACTTTTGTGCAAATCCGCTGTTTGGAAAGGGAATAGGAAACACCGCCAACTCTGATTTGTACAATGGCAAAAAGGGCACGATGGTGTGGTATCATATGATGATACCGCAGATTGTGGGAAGTCTCGGACTTGTGGGAATGTTCTGCTACGGCAAACAGATAGTCGAGCGCTTTGCGATGATATTCAAAAAGCGCGATATATACGTTTGGGTGTTGGGGCTGTCGTATATCGGAATGTTTCTTATGTCGCAGGTTAATCCGGGTGAATTCTGCCCACTTCCGTATGAGCTTCTCGTCGTCATCAACTTTATTATGGTAGAAAAATATCAAGAAAAGGAGCTGTCCTGCTGACAGCTCCTTATATTGTTACCATTCAACCTCAAAATTCCGCAACGGCTGACAGTTGAAGGAGTAGTGGTAAGCCGATTGCGCGTTGGCGTCGAGACTGCTTTCGTATTCTCCGTAATAAAGCAGACCCTCCTTGCCGTACACGGCAATATATAAACCGCATTTGTCGTACCAACCCGAGTCCATATGCAAATTGTCAACAATAACGAGCCGCTCGCCGTCAAAGTCCATTGCCATCCCCGACTTGAAATAGAATGGCTCTGTATCACCTATGCCGTCGTCGAATTTCTCGCAAACAAACTTCAACTCGTAAACGCCGTCACGCTCCTCAAGAACCGCAACGCGGTCGGCAAACTCATAGGTGATAAATCCGTCCATAGGGAAAATAATAAAGGACTGACCTTCATATATCTCTACCTTTTGAAGCCTTTTCATTGTGGCAAGGTCCACTACCTCAAGATAGGTCACGCCGTTTTCAATAATCGACATAATAAGTGCTGTTTGCTCGTCGTTCACAGTCATATAATTAACTGTAACACCGTCATCAAGCTTGTAAACCATAGAAAGTTCGTTTGCGCGGAGTGTGGAATCTCCGTATGGTAACGCATATACTCCGTACCCACCGGGAATATGACTGAAATCAACTGTTTTGCCCTGTTCGGTCTTGTTGTTTATCGTGAAGTAGCAAGCTTTGTCAGTATAGGTGCTATAAGTGGAGAATGAGTAATAATCAGCGGCTTTGTCACTGTAACCGTGACCGAATCCAACCGAGTTTCCGCGGTGTTTTTTTACGTGAATATCCACGTATTCGTCTTCAAGTACGGGAATTTTTATAAATTCGCATATCTCGTCGTAGACAGATTTTGCCTTTTGTCCTTCAATTGTTGAAATGAAGAAAGAATCGTCTTCAAAATCGTTGGAATTAGTTGAAAGGTGAATATTGGGTAGGTTAATGTTAACGTCTATGGGATAAAACTCGTAGCAATCCGCGAGGCGTACGGTGAGATTTCCCTCTTCCTCGTAGTCAAGAGTATCGTATAGTTCCTTATAGAGCTTGGCTAATCCTGTTTGTTCTGATGCAGGTTTGTTGATATTAAATCCGAAGTTTATGCCTGAATGAATTATGAGAGCCGAAAAGTGGGGTTTCTCATTATTGTACTTTTTCAGCTGGTGAAATTCGAAATTCGTTACCGCATCTCTGCCAACCGTGTATACCGAATCCCAAATCAAATGATTTTTATAATGTGAACTGCTCGTCACCCTTACACCGTCGGCAACGCTTTTGTCGCCGAACACCGCCTTTTCGGTGTAGGCAACTCTGTCGCTGTCGGCACTTACCGCCGTGGCAATCGTCACGATTGCCGCCGCAGATATGATGAAAAGGGCAAGCGTAAGCGCAATATATTTCTTCATTGACCGTCCTCCCCCGAAATGTCGTCAAGTGCGCGGCTTACGCGGTCTGCTCGGTAGTTGTATTTTTCCTTGATATAGCCTACAAGGTCCTTGCCCTCGTCCTCAAGCTCCGAGGTGGTCACGTCACCTACCACGCGACCGTTGTGAATGAGTATGGCGCGCCCGATAAAGTCCGAAACCTCCTCAATGAGATGAGTCGAAAGAATAACCGTCTCGTGAGGCTCAAGAATACCCAAAAGCACCTTGTAAAAGTCCTCGCGGTTGAAAATGTCGTTTCCCGCAAAGGGTTCGTCCATCAGAATATAGTCCGCGCCTTGGCAAAGAGCTAAAATAACCTCAAACTGATTTTTCTGACCCGTGGAAAAGCTCCTTATGGGTGTGTGCTTTTTCAGGTCGAAAAACTCCATAAGTCCGTTGAAGCGTTTTTCTGAGAAATCAGGGAAATGCTCGCTGTAAAATTCCTTGTGCCCTATAGCCGTGAGGTTAGGGAAAAAGGAGTGTTCCGAGGTTGCAAAGGAAAGTTTTGCAATATTTTTTCTCGTTATAGGCTCGCCGTCAAGGGTTATCTCGCCGTAGTAAGGGTGAAGCCCGAGAATGCACTTCATAAGCGTGGTTTTACCCGCGCCGTTCTCGCCGAAAAGTCCGACTATTTCGCCGCGCGGCAGTGAAAGATTAACGCCGTTAAGTGCCTTTTTGCAAATATATACCTTGTCAAGATTTTTAATTTCAATCATAGTAAACTCCTCCATAATTTCTGCCATTGAAGCGGTTTTATACATTCGTCGGGCGTGATGAGCATATAAAGCCCGAAATTGACAAGCAGGGATACTGTCGCAAGTGCAATGAAAAGTGCGCAGAGCACAATGGGAAGCGTCAGCGCCCGTCTGTGTCTCTCAAAGGAATTCGGCAATCGCTTCATTAAATATATACTCTTGCTTCCTTGATGATAGAGGCTGTAAAGGTATATCGAAAGCGCAAGCGAGATTACCGCATAAATGAAGTGAACCCGAAGTGCGCCACCGTGCAACAGATGAAAGTCGGTCATCAGCTCGCCCGAAAGCAAGGTTATTTTTTCTTCAACTATAAACAAATCCCAATATTTGTCGAAAAATCTGCCCCAAAAGACTACCATGTTGTAGAATTGGCAGGCTAAAACACCGCTTAGGAAAAAGGTCAATATTCCTCTGCTTGGCGTTCCGGGGGGCAAAGCCCTTTCAATAAATTTTTTAATTTTCTCCCACATAACTGTTATCCTCGCTGAAGAAGTTGTAGCACATTTCGATAACGTTGATTACCGAAACCACTATAATAAGCGCCGTGTTGAAGGAATTTACAATGTCGGTCTTGAAAAATACCAAAGTAAAAATCACCATTGCAATTGCCGAAATACCCGCTTTTTTGCGCCTCTGCTTGTATGGGTATTCTGCCGTTGCTATTGAAAGCGCGATAAGAAGAAATGCGTTTCTTATCCATACCCAAACGTCTGAAAGAGGGAGCAGGGAATGCAACAGCTTGTTGCGGTAAAAGGCGAGGAATACCGATTGATTTCCGATAACTTCTGCAGGCATTACCTCTGTGTAGTAAAGGCAAAGCCCAAAGCAGACAGCTACCTCGGCGACCCACAGAATGAATAATATGCAGAGATTGTATATCGCCTGACAGAAGAACACCGAACGGCTGCTTATTGAAAGCCTGTCAAGAGTGTAGCCTGTTTTTGATGAAAACGAGGTTCCGGGTATGCAAAGCAGTACCGATATAAGAACAAACGCAATGCCAAATATCCACCCCATAGGAGCGCGGTCGATAAGCGTTTCAATGTTGGCTACCGAAAGCTTCATATTGTAGGCGGTGAGTTCTTTGGACGCCAAAGACGTGAAAATCCATATCTGAGCCGCCGCCATGGCGGTTATCGCAAGCAAAATTTTTATAAATGAGCTTTTGGCAAAAAGCCCGAAAACCGATGCGTATTTTCTCACTTAAATCACCTCAATTCCAGTATTTTTCAATAAGAGCCAACGCGTCAGCCTTGGAAAGCCCCATATCCTTGAGCTTTTCCACCGCGCTTCTTGCATCGTCCTCAACGAGCTCCTCGCGCACAGCATCAATCCGTGCCGAGTCAAGCACCATATAGCTTTTCGAGCCCGAGTGCGACTCAATAAGCCCCTCGTCCTCAAGCTGGCGGTATGCCTTTTGTATGGTGTTGGGATTAACACCGAGTAACGCCGAAAGCACGCGGCGAGAGGGAAGCTCGTCGCCGTTTACCACCGCCCCCGATACCACACCTCGTTTAATGTGACGGAGTATTTGTAAGTATATTGGAAGGTCGTTCTGAATAATAAAGCTGTCAAATGATATCAATTCCTCAACTCCTTTCAAAAGGTAAACTGTATTATGCGTGTAATACGGTTGCGACTGTATTATACCACTAATACAGTTCGTTGTCAAGAGGTTTTTTAGTATATAATAAAAAATTTTGAAAATCAGCGTAAAACATATTAACAAAACGTAATACAAATGATATAATCGTAATACAAAAACAAGCTGCGGAGGTTTATTATGGCAAAAATATTAAAAAGTGTTAGAATCGATGAAGAAATTGTCGAGTTAGTTGATGAGTATTGCGCACTTTTGAAAAAGCATTTCAATATCCACTATGCTTTTAGCGATATAGTAAAAAAAAGTATTCCCAACTATAAGATAGGCGATGATATGGAGTTTGCTCGGTTTGTTGAATATATGATAAGTGTAGAAAAATATTCTCCTGAAGCAGTTCTCAGAACGATAAAACAAAAAGGACTTAAATTTAATACTTCTGTTTCTAAACAAACCTTGTATAGATATATTGAGCAAGGTGTATTTCCTATGATTTCAAACAACGAGCATCACATAAAAAGGAATAAGAAAGAACAAAATGGGAAAGTGGGGGAGTGAGAGAGCAAAAAGAGAAACAAGAAAAATACAGAGGAATTAAATAAAAAAAATTAAAAATGAAAAGCAAAAGGGACTGCGTTGCAGTCCCTTATTTTATTGCCTTAAGTGCCTCTGCCAGACGGTCAATATCGCGTGAGGTATTGAACGCGCCAAAGCTTGCCCGTACCGCTCCCGTTTCGTCTGTGCCGATCGTCTTATGCCCGAGTGCCGAGCAGTGAAATCCGCCGCGCACGCATATTCCCGAGTCACCGAGATATGATGCAAGCTTTTCAGAGGAGAGGGAAGCGTGGGAGAACAGCAACACCGCACCCTCATATTGGGGCAGGTGAAGCGTTATGCCCTCAATGTCGGAAAGGCGGTCGCGCCCATAGCGGAAAAGTGACTTTTCGTGCTCGCAAATTTTGTCAAGCCCCAAGCGCGAGACTGTCTTTATGCCCTCCGCAAGACCTACGATGGCGGGGGTGGGAAGTGTTCCTGCCTCATAGCGCTCGGGAGCATCGGCAGACATCTCGCACACAAGTGAGGAAAGTCCGTTTCCACCCTCAATAAGAGTGTCGAGCGAGAGCTTTTCAGAGAGAGCAAGAAGCCCCGAGCCCTGTATTCCGTAGAGCCCCTTGTGTCCGGGAGCGCAGAGCGCGTCAATGCACATTTGGCCCATATCAATGGGAATGTGACCTGCCGATTGCGCCGCATCTACCGCAAAAAGAATTCCGTGCCGTCTGCAAAACGCGCCAATCTCTTTTATGGGTAGGGAATAGGAGCAAATGTTTGACGCGTGAGTGCACAGAACAAGCTTGGTGTTCTTTTTGACAAGCCTCGCCACTCCCGCGCATATCCTCGTTGGATTTGAGCGTGGATTTCCGCACATTGACGGAAAAACGTCGTATTCGATAATTCCGTCGGCGGCGAGCTTGCATATGGGACGCCACACCGAGTTGTGCTCAAGGTCGCTTATGATAACGTGGTCGCCCTTGTGCAAAAGCCCCTTGATAAGCATATTCAAGGCGTAGGTGGTGTTCAGCGTAAAGCTTACCCGCTCAGGCGCGCCCACGCCGAAAAAGTCGGATATAAGCTCTCGGCATTTGTATATTCGTTTCGCACTTTCCATAGCGAGGGCGTGAGAGCCGCGCCCCGGGTTTCCGCAGTACGTTGAGATACATTGCCCAACCTCGCGCCACACAGAACGGGGCTTGGGAAAGCTTGTGGCGGCATTGTCAAGATAGACGCAGGAGTTCAAATCATTTCACCTCCGCCGCCTTTGATATAACTGCTCACGGAGATTTTTGCCGTGTTAAAGGCGGAGCGCACTGCCTTGTGTTCCTCGCAGGAATACTCAATGCCATAGGCGCAACCGCGTCTTGTCATCGACGGGTCAAGCTTGACGATTTTTCCCGAAAGGCCCGATTGCTCAAGCACAGCATTAGCCTTCATTGCGACGGTCAGAGAGCCTATCGCGGCTGTACAGCTTTTCATTTACGCACCTCCTTCAATGTCAATATATGATGAATGAGGTCGAAGGGTGATTGCGCAAAAAATATGACACCGACAAATTGGTGTTTGGTGCACTGTGTTCGCACAAACCCGCCTCCTTTGCCTCCCTTGTCAAAGGGAGGGGGACCGCGGAACGCGGTGGAGGGATTCACGACAGATAAAACCAATAAATATGTGTATTGATGGGGATTTCAAATTATTGAATCCAACCCACCCGCTTCGCTAACAAGGTCGCAAGCGACCTGCACTATCGTGGTCCGTCCCCCCTTTGACAAAGGGGGCAAAGGAACGGGCGCACAATCAAACACCAATTTATTGCACCCAAAGCTAACGACTCGGTGTTTAGCCGAGGAGTGGGGTGCGTGGCATTATGTTCGCACAAACAATGGTGCGCTGACCTTTTGCCCGCGGGGGCTTCCCCGCAAACACCAATTTATCTGCGTATAAAAAAGGCTGACCTTGTCGGTCAGCCCCATATCTTATTAAGTTAAACCTCTTGCTTCATCAGCTCTTCGCAGGCTTCAAGCAGAATTTGCTTTTCTGAGAAGGGGAGCTTTTCGCCGTTTACAAGCTGATAATTTTCGTGACCCTTACCCGCAAAAAGGAAAATGTCGCCCTCGCGCGCAATGCTTGCCGCGTACCTTATTGCTTCCTTGCGGTCGGAAATTTTAATATAGTTGTCCTTTCCCGAAAATTGTGTTTCTATGTCTCTTATCACGTTTTCGGGATCCTCAAAATCGGGGTTGTCCGCTGTCAGTACCGAAAAATCCGCAAGCTCTGCCGCCGCCCGTCCAAGCTCTGCGCGGCGACCTTTTGTGCGTCCGCCTACCGAGCCGAAAAGACAAATAAGCCGCTTCGGCTCATAGCTTCGTAAGGTCTCAAGTGCCGATGTGAGACTCACCTCGTTGTGAGCGTAGTCAATTATAAACGTGGCGTAGGGAAGTGCTTGAACCGTCTCAAAGCGTCCGCTTATTTGCACGCCGGAGATAACCTCGGCAATTTTTCCTTTTGAAATACCGCATTCACGGCAGGTCGCAATAGCGGCAAGCGCATTGTAAACGCTGAAGCTGCCGGGAAACCCGATTTCCGTCTTGTAGATACAGCCCTCGTTCAAAAAGTCAAAGGAAACCCCAAGTCTGTCGGCTTGTCTGAATTTGGCAATGCCATCAGCCTTGTAGTCGGCGCCGTTGCACAGCGCGTAGCTTATAAGTCTTGTAGAGGGGGCAACGTCCGATATCATCGCCTTGGCATAGCCGTCGTCGGCGTTGTATATTACTGTTTTAGCTCCGTAGTCGGTGAAAAGCTTGCGCTTGCACTCCATATAATGCTCAAAGGTGGGGTGTTCCGCACCGCCAATGTGGTCCTTTGAAAGGTTTGTGTATATGCAAAGGTCAAAGCTTATTCCGCGGACTCTGTTCATATAAAGTGCCTGCGAGGAAACCTCCATAGCGAGATATTTTACACCCGCCAGACACATCTGTCTCAGATAGCTTTGCAGACTGAGACTTTCGGGAGTGGTGTTAACCGTTTCGTAGTGAAATCCTCCGAAATCAATGCCGTTCGAACCGATGTAGCCGCACTTCAGTCCGCAGGCGTTAAGTACGTTGTAGATCATAAGAGCCGTGGTGGTCTTGCCCTTGGTGCCCGTAAGCCCGATTATAAAAAGCTCGTCGGCAGGGTGACCGAAGAACTCGGCTGCAAGGTCTGCCAATGCCGTTCGGGTGTTGTCAACAGTGAATATTACGGCGTCGTCGGGAAGGTCAACGGCGTGCTCGGCAACAAAATGCCTGCAACCGCGGCTGTAAGCCGAATAGGCGTAGTCGTGTCCGTCGGATGCCGCCCCCTTTATGCAAACGAACAAAGCCCCCTCGCGGGTGCGCCTTGAGTCGTGGCATATTTCATCGATTTCAAAATTTTTGTCATATTCAGCCGCAGAGGTGTACTCTACAGCCGATAAAAGTTTTTCAAGCTTCATTTTTATCTCTCTTGTCCGGAATATTGTATTATGAATCTTTTTTCAAGTCTTTCGCGGTTTCTTTCGATAAAGCCCTCGAATTTTTTGTTGGCGCATATGAGTGTGATTTTGCGCAAGCGTCTGTCAAGTGTGTGGCGCTCAAGCCCCTCTACTCCAACTCTGTCGTTTTCAAGAATCTCCTCGGGCATAAAACGCGCAAGGGGAGTGAGCTTTGAGAAAATACGCGTGCAGTCGGTGTAAACGAAAGGACGTATTCCTTTTTTTATCAAAAAGTCCAAAAGAAATTTGTGCGGTTTTTCGGGAAGTCCGAGAATAATATATCCGCAACAGCTTTTCTCAACCTCTCTCATATCTGCACCTCCTTTTTACGCGTAACATAATTATATCACATTTTTCAAAAAATTTCACCCATATTTGCAATAAAAAATACATTTTTTACACAAAATATAGTGAATCGAGAGCAATTGTTCATTATTTGCAATGAAATATGTCAATATTTGCAAATCGTTTGCTATTTGGATGTTGTATAATTAGCATAGCATAATATATATCTATGTCCACAGATAGCGTGGACTTAGAGGAAAAGAGGTAAAAATGGCTAATAAGGTATGTGTAATTACAGGTGCAGGCGGCGTGCTTTGCTCTTCCTTCGCAAAGGAAATGGCAAAGAACGGCTACTCGGTAGCACTTCTCGACCTTAACCTTGATGCGGCTCAGGCAGTTGCTGATGAGATAGTTAAGGACGGTGGTATAGCAAAGGCTTACAAGACCAACGTTCTTGATAAGGCGGTTGTTGAAGAAATACACGAGGCAGTTCTTGCAGATCTTGGCAAGTGCACAGTTCTTATCAACGGCGCAGGCGGAAACAATCCCCGCGCAACCACGGACCACGAAATGTTCGAGGAGGGCGATGACACCCGTGAGGATATCAAGACCTTCTTTAACCTTGACAAGTCCGGATTTGAGTTTGTTTTCAACCTTAACATTATGGGTACACTTCTTCCCACCCAGGTGTTTGCAAAGGATATGATAGGCGAAGAGGGATGCTCTATTCTTAACATCTCCTCGATGAATGCTTTTACTCCCCTTACAAAGATTCCCGCATACAGCGCAGCTAAGGCAGGCGTTTCCAACTTTACACAGTGGCTTGCGGTTCATTTTGCTGAGACGGGCATCCGCGTAAACGCAATTGCTCCCGGTTTCTTCGTAACCGCGCAGAACAAGGCTCTCCTTTTCAATGAGGACGGCACACCCACAGCAAGAACAGGCAAGATTCTCCGTTCTACTCCCATGAACCGCTTTGGCGAGGCAGATGAGCTTCTCGGAGCACTTCGTTTCTTCGTAAACCCCAAGGAGTCGGGCTTCGTAACAGGTGTTGTTCTTCCCGTTGACGGCGGATTCTCCGCTTACTCGGGCGTATAATCCCCAAGGAGGAGAAAATAATGGCAGATATTAAGCTTTGCGCCTTTGCCGACGAGGCGGGCGATAGCCTTGCCGAGCAGATAAAGGCTATGCAGGAAAACGGTATCGGACTTCTTGAGCTCCGTACCATTGACAAAAAGAACGTAACCAAGTTCACAAATGAAGAGGTTAAGGAATACAAGAAGCAGCTTGACGATGCAGGTATCAAGGTATGGTCGATTGGTTCTCCTATCGGTAAGGTTCAGATTTCGGCTGACTTCAATATCGACCTTGACCTTTGCAAGAGAACTGTTGAGATTGCCGATATGTTCGGTGCAAAGAGCATTCGTATGTTCAGCTTCTACGGCACAAACGGCGAGGAGCAGTACCGCGACCTCGTTATGGAGCGCCTTGCAAAGTACGTTGAGACTACAAAGGGCACAGATATTACCCTTTGCCACGAGAACGAAAAGGGCATCTACGGCGATATCGCCGCTCGTTGCCTTGAGATTCATAAGAATATCCCCGAGCTTAAGTGCGTGTTTGACCCCGCTAACTACGTTCAGGTAGGTCAGAATACACTTGAGGCGTGGGATATGCTTGAGCCTTACGTTTTCTACGGTCACATCAAGGATTCTCTTGCTGACGGAAGCATCGTTCCTCCCGGTAAGGGCGAGGGTCACCTCAGCGAGTACCTTCCTAAGTTTGCCGCAAAGGGCTGTCAGGTTCTCACTCTTGAGCCTCACCTTTCGGTATTCAGTGCTCTTAAGAGCCTTGAGACTCCCGGTGACGAGAGCAAGATCGGTCTTTACCGCTTTGAAACCAAGCGCGCCGCTTTCGATTGCGCTGTAAATTCACTTAAGGAAATTATAAAGGAGATATAAGATTATGATTCTCGGTGCACAGTTTTACACACTTAGAAATTTCTGCAAGACGATTGAAGGTCTTGACGAGTCACTCAAGAAGGTAGCTGATATGGGTTATACCGCAGTTCAGCTTTCGGGCGTTTGCGAGTATGACGCAGAGTGGGTTGCAGAGAGATGCCGCGAGTACGGTCTTAAGATCGTTATCACTCACTTTAACTACGATAAGATTCTCAACGATACAGATGCTACCATTGAGTTCCACAAGAAGATGGATTGCCCCTATATCGGTCTCGGTATGGCAAGAGGCGCAATGATGGATAACACCTTTGAGACGTTTATTAACGAAATTCCCGAAGTGGTAGAAAAGATTTCCGCCGCAGGACTTAAGTTTATGTATCATAACCACAGCCAAGAGTTTGCTATCAATCCCAAGACAGGCAACCGCTTCATCGATGACCTTTGCGCTGCTTACCCCGCTGATAAGCTCGGCATCACAATGGATACGTATTGGGTACAGGCAGGCGGTGCTGACCCCGCACAGTGGATTATGAAGCTCAAGGGAAGAAATAACGTTGTTCACTTTAAGGATATGAATATGACTCTCTTCCGTGATGCGGAGGGTAAGGCACAGCGCACCAACCGCATTGCTACAATCGGCGAGGGTAATATGAACTACGACGCAATTATCGAGGCTTGCCTTAAGGCAGACGTTGAGTACGGCTTCGTTGAGCTTGACGATTGCTACGGTAAGGATCCCTTCGAGTGCATGAAGAAGAGCTACGACTTCCTTACAAGCAGATACGGCTTGAAGTAATAAATTATTTGAAAGGAATTACATAAAATGAAAAAGATTAAGCTTGGTATTATCGGTATTGGTAATATGGGTACAACCCATATGAAGAATATCCTTGCAGGCAAGTGCCCTGAGATCGACGTTACTGCTGTTGCAGATATCGATCCCGCAAGACTTGAGGCAGCAAAGGGCTTCTATAACGAGGCTAAGGAAAAGAATTCCGAACTTCCCGAGGTTGCTTACTTTGACGATGCTATCAAGATGATGGAGTCGGGGCTTGTTGACTCTGTTATCGTTGCTATCCCTCACTACGATCACCCCAAGTACGTTATCGAGGCGTTCAAGCACGGTCTCCACGCTATCAGCGAGAAGCCCGCAGGTGTTTACACACTTCAGGTTCGCGAGATGATGGCTGAGGCTGATAAGCATCCCGACCTTGTATTCGGTATGATGTTCAACCAGAGAACAAACCACGTTTTCCGCAAGATGAAGGAAATCATCGCAAGCGGCGAGCTTGGAGAGATAAAGAGAACAAGCTGGATCATCACAAACTGGTACAGACCCCAGTATTACTATGATTCGGGTGCATGGAGAGCAACCTGGAGCGGAGAAGGCGGCGGCGTTCTTCTTAACCAGTGCCCTCATAACCTTGACCTTTGGCAGTGGATTTGCGGTATGCCCGCAAAGATCGATGCGAAGATCAAGTACGGTAAGTGGCACGATATCGAGGTTGACGACGACGTAACTGCATACGCAGAGTACGCAAACGGTGCAACAGGTACATTTATCACATCTACAGGTGATGCTCCCGGTACAAACCGTTTTGAGATTATCTGCGATGGCGGTAAGCTTGTTTGTGATGATGCAAAAACACTTAAAATGTGGAAGAACGAAGTTCCCGAATCCGAATTCTCCAAGACAACAAAGTTTGCTTTCAGCAGTCCTAAGTGCACTGTTGTTGACGTTGAGACAGACGGTGAGAACCTTCAGCACGTAGGCGTATTCAACAAGTTCGCAGCAGCAGTTCTTCGCGGCGAACCCCTTGTTGCAGACGGACGTGAGGGTATCAACGGACTTTCTATCTCCAACGCTATGCACCTTTCTTCTTGGCAGGGCAGAGAGGTTTCGCTTCCTCTTTCCGCTGAGGACGAAAAGGAATTCTACAACGAGCTTATGGAGCGCGTAAAGACTTCCAGACGCAAGGAGAATGTTTCTTCTTCTGTCGCTGATACTTCTTCCAGCTACAATAACTAAAAAAATTAAGGAGCTGTCCTCGGACAGCTCCTGTTTTGATTATAAAGATAACAAAAAATCCAACTCTTACGAGTTGGATTTTTTGGCACGGCGTAAGGGATTCGAACCCCCGACCTTTTGGTTCGTAGCCAAACACTCTATCCAGCTGAGCTAACGCCGCATACGGTTTATTTCGTACTTGCATAGTATACCACTTTTGAAAGCATTTGTCAAGTGGTTTTTTGAATTTTTTCAGATAAATTTTTGAAATTGTATTTTGTTTAACAAATTTGTTGAATATGCCAAAAAATAGCGAAATTCTTTCAGTGTATTGAAAAAGAAATTCCGGTGTGCTACAATAAAATAGGTATTTATTTTTTGGATATAACGGAGGCAGTAAATGAACATTTTAGTTTGTGTTAAGCAAGTGCCGGGTTCAAATAACGTTGAGGTGGATCCCGTTACAGGCGTGCTCAAGCGTAACGGAATACAGAGTAAAATCAACCCTTACGATTTGTACGGCATTGAGACAGCGTTGGTGCTTGCCGAAAAATACGGCGGAAGCGTTGAGAGCATTACAATGGGACCACCTCAGGCAAAGGCCGTTATTGAGGAGACTGTTTGTATGGGCGTAAAGTGCGGAACGGTTTTGACTGACCGAAAGTTTGCGGGCGCGGACGTGCTTGCAACCGCCTACACACTTTCCCAGGGAATAAAAAAGTGCGGAGAATACGACCTTATTATATGCGGTAAGCAGACCACCGACGGAGATACTGCGCAGGTAGGCGCAGAAGTTGCCGAATATCTCGGTCTGCCTAACCTTTCAAACGTTCTCTCTGTAGACGACCTTAAGGACGGCAGACTGTACGTTACCGCAAGCCTGGACGATAAGGTTGTAAAAATGAGCGTTGCCATGCCTTGCCTTATTTCGGTTGATGGTGATATCAATACCCCACGTCTGCCCTCGTATAAAATTAAAAAACAGCTTAGCGAGGATGCAGTAAAATTCATTACCTTTGCCGATTTTGACGACCAAAACGCAGACCACTACGGTCTTACGGGCTCGGCTACGCAGGTTGAGCGCATATTCCCGCCCGAAAAGAACGAGCAGAAGGTCAACGTGACGGGTGACGCCGAAAAGCAGTCGGACGAGCTTGTTGCCTTGCTTCGCGGAAAGAAAATAATATAAGGAGGACGGAAGAATGGGAAAGCTTGTTATAAATCATAATCTTGTAACGCCCGAAAAGGCGGAAGCCCTTGTAAAAATCTGTCCTTTTAACGCTATTACCTATGAAGGTGGAAAAATTGATATAACCTCTGCCTGCAAGATGTGTAAAATGTGCGTCCGTAAGGGCGGAGGCCTTGTTGACTACGTTGAGGAAACGACAAACGAGATAGATAAATCGCAGTGGAATGGAATATGCGTATACGCCGATTGCGCGGGCGGAAAGATTCACCGCGTAACCTTTGAGCTTTGCGGAAAAGCTAAGGAGCTTGCGGCAGTTACCGGTCACCCCATATACGCTATACTTATCGGTCACAACGTAAGTGAAAACGCAAGCGAGCTTCTTCGCTACGGCGTTGATAAGGTGTTCGTTTACGACGCACCCGAGCTTGCCGAGTTCAGAATTGAGCCCTACACTGCGGCATTCTGTGACTTTATCGAGAAGGAAAAGCCCTCGTCTATTCTCGTGGGCGCAACCAATCTCGGACGTCAGCTTGCACCGAGAGTTGCGGCGCGTTGCCGCACGGGACTTACGGCTGACTGTACCGTTCTTGAAATGAAGGAAAACACCGACCTTGTGCAGATTCGTCCCGCATTCGGCGGCAACATTATGGCGCAGATAATCACGCCCAACACAAGACCCCAGTTCTGTACCGCAAGATATAAGGTGTTTACCGAGCCAAAGCCTGTTGATAATCCCAATGGCGAAATTGTGAAAATGACAGTTACGACAAAGATGCTTGAGTCGGCAATCGAGGTTATTTCCACTTCAGATAAGCCCAAGGATATAGATATTGCCGAGGCTGATGTTATCGTTGCGGTTGGACGCGGAGCCTCAAGCGAGGCTATGCGCGCGCAGGCTAAGGAGCTTGCTGACCTCTTGGGCGGTGTTGTTGCCTGCACAAGACCGATGGTTGAGAGCAATATTTTTGACGCTAAGCGACAGATAGGACTTTCGGGCAGAACAGTAAAGCCCAAGCTTATAATCTGCCTCGGTATATCGGGCGCGGTTCAGTTTGCCGCGGGTATGAAGTCGTCGGATTGCATAGTTGCAATAAATAGCGATGAAAAAGCACCTATATTTGACGTGGCACACTATTGCGTGGTGGGCGACGTTAATGAGATTGTTCCTAAGCTTATAAATAAAATAAAGGGGGATAAGTGATGTATAATAAGGTAACAGAAAAAGACCTGGCGGCGCTTAAGGCTATCGTCGGGGAAAGCGAAGTTCTTTTTGGGAACGAAATAAATCACGATTATTCCCACGATGAGCTCGGCGGCATCGAGAAAATGCCCGAGGCGCTTGTCCGCGTTCATTCTACAGAGCAGGTTTCCGAGGTTATGAAGCTTGCCTATGAGCGCAATATTCCGGTAACCGTAAGAGGAAGCGGAACGGGGCTTGTAGGCGCGGCAGTTGCGGTTGAAGGCGGAATTCTGCTTGAGACTACCAAGATGAATAAGATCCTTTCGCTTAATAAGGATACGCTTACGGTAACTGTTCAGCCGGGCGTACTCCTTATGGAGCTTGCGGCGTTTGCCGAGGAAAACGACTTTCTTTACCCGCCCGACCCCGGTGAGAAATCGGCGACAATCGGCGGAAATATCTCCACAAACGCGGGCGGAATGAGAGCCGTCAAGTACGGAGTAACAAGAGATTACGTACGTTCGCTTACCGTGGTAATGCCAAACGGAGAAATTCTCACTCTTGGTGCAACGGTTGCAAAAAACAGCTCGGGTTATAGCCTTAAAGACCTTGTTATCGGTTCAGAGGGAACGCTTTGTATTATCTGCGAGGCGGTGCTCAAGCTTGTTCCTCTGCCTAAGGTTTCGGTAAGCCTTCTCGTGCCCTTCAAGGATATGAAAAGCGCAATCGAGGCTGTTCCGAAGATTATCTGCACTAAGGTAACTCCCACAGCTATCGAATATATGTCGCGCGACACCATTCTTTTCTCTGAGGATTATCTCGGAAAGAAATTCCCCGATACAAAGAACGACGCATATATTCTTCTTACCTTTGACGGCAATACCGATGCACAGGTCGAGCAGGATATGAGCATTGTTGCTAACCTTTGCCTTGAGATAGGCGCGCTTGACGCGTATATCGTGGATACAGAGGAGCGCAAAAAGTCGGTCTGGTCCGCGCGCGGTGCATTCCTTGAGGCGATAAAGGCGTCAACTACCGAAATGGACGAGTGCGACGTTGTGGTTCCCGTAAACAAGGTGGACGAGTTTATCAAATATACCCACGCTCTTGCCGATAAGTACGGCGTGAGAATTCCCAGCTTCGGTCACGCGGGCGACGGAAATCTTCACGTTTATATCTGCCGCGACGGGCTCGAACAGGATAAGTGGGAGACTACACTTGCATCTTGCTTTGACGATATGTACCGCAAAGCCGAGGAGCTTGGCGGACTTGTATCGGGCGAGCACGGCATAGGCTACGCTAAAAAAGAATTCCTTGAAAAGCAGTACGGCGAAACGCCTATCGCACTTATGCAGGGAATTAAAAAGACCTTTGACCCCAAAAACATTCTCAATCCGGGAAAGGTCTGCTTCTGATAAAACCAAAAGGGGCTGTGCTCTTAACGAGCCTGCCCCTTGTTCTATTTGCGCTATGTGCTCCTTGGGCGATTGCGCCGGCGGTAATTTGTACGGTTATAATAATCTTATAACGTTGACCTTGCTATGGGATGTAGTAATATATTTCAAGAGCAATTCTTTTAGTGTGGGTCTACGGAGCGTGGAATGTGAGTGTGGTAATTCTTTTGCTAATTCCACAAAAAAAGGGTTTACAAAAGAGAAAAAATGTTGTATCATTAAGATAGAATGCAAGGAGGTATGATATGAACTCAAAAGCAATAGGCGCTACCATAGCGGCGTACAGAAAGAAAACAGGGTGCACCCAGGCAGAGCTTGCGGAAAAGCTTAACATAAGTAATAAGACTGTAAGCAAGTGGGAAAACGGTCAGGGCTACCCTGACATTGTACATCTTCCTTTACTTGCAAAGTGTCTCGGTGTAAGTGTTGACGACCTTCTTTCGGATAAAAAAAGCGGAATCGTCGTGGCGGGAAATATTATACTTGACGTGGTAAAGACCATAGATAAATATCCCGAGCAGGGAATGCTCGGTTACGTGTCCTCGTCCACAAAGGCAATCGGAGGATGCGCTCCAAATACCGCAACAGACCTCGCGGTTATCGACAGCACAATTCCCGTGTCGGTTATCGGTAAAATAGGAGACGACGAATACGGACGATTTCTGCTTGAAAAGCTCCGCGCAAAGGGCGTAGACGTTTCCGAGGTAAAGGTTTCCAAAACAAGCAACACAAGCTTTACCGACGTAATGAGTCTTGCCACGGGTGAGCGTACCTTCTTCAACTATAAGGGCGCAAACGCCGAATTTTCTCCCGAGGATATAGATCTGGCATCGCTCCGCTGCAAGATACTTCACATAGGCTACATACTTCTGCTTGATATGTTTGACCGCGAGGATAAGGAATACGGCACGGTAATGGCAAGATTCTTAAGCGAGGTGCGCGCACTCGGTATAAAAACCTCGGTGGACGTTGTAAGCAGTAGTAACGCTGAAGAATATAAGGCTAAAATCTTGCCCGCGTTGCCTTATACCGACTACCTTATAATAAACGAGACCGAAGTGTGCACCACTTGGGGGCTTGACCCAAGACACGCAGACGGAAGCCTTAACGTTGAAGCTATTAAGCTTGCTATGGAGAAAACTATGGCGGCAGGCGTGGGTGAAAAGGTAATAATCCACGCAAAAGAGGGCGGCTTCTGCCTCGATAAGAACGGAAGCTTTACAAAGATAGGCTCGCTGAAAATCCCCGCAGAGCTTATTGCGGGAAGCGTTGGCGCAGGCGACGCGTTCTGCGCGGGCTGTTTGTACGGTATTTATAACGGATATTCTGATTCCGAGATACTTGAGTTCGGTTCAGCTTCGGCGGCGTGCAGTCTGTTTTCGGATAACTCGGTTGACGGAATGAAAAATAAAAAGGAAATTCGTAAGCTTTCCGAAAGCTACGAGAGAAGGGAGATATAAAATGCTTGTAAATCTTAATGACGTTCTGCCAAAAGCGCAGAAGGAACACTATGCAGTCGGTCTTTTCAACACCACCGACACAGATATGCTTGAGGGCGTTATCGCCGCCGCAGAGGAAATGTGCGCACCCGTAATTATAGGAACTGCCGAGGTTCTTCTCCCTTACGGAGAGCTTAAGCTTATTGCTCCCTCTATAATTGAGGCGGCAAAGCGCGCAACTGTTCCTGTAGTCGTTCACTACGACCACGGACTTACCTTTGACAGATGCATAGAGGCGCTCAAGCTGGGATTTTCCAGTATTATGTTCGACGGCTCTGCAAACGACGAGGCGGAAAACCTCAAGCAGACCGCTGAAATGGTAAAAATAGCTCACTCAATGGGCGTAAGCGTTGAGGGCGAGATTGGTCACGTGGGTCAGGCGGCATCGGGCGACGGTAACGACAGCGATATGTATACCACCCCCGAGGAAGCTGTTAATTTTGTAAATGCAACGGGAGTTGACGCGCTTGCTATCGCAATAGGAACAGCTCACGGCGCATATAAGACCAAGCCCAAGCTTGACATCGGCAGACTTTCGGAGATTCGCGCAGCTCTTGACACGCCTCTCGTGCTTCACGGCGGCTCGGGTCTTTCGGACGACGATTTCAGAAATACAGTTAAAAACGGTATCGCCAAGGTTAATATTTTCACCGACCTCTGCAACGCAGGCGAAAAGGCTATGCGTCAAGGACTTGACGAGGGTAAGGCATACCTTGATATCAGAAATATGAAGGTTGAAGAAATCAAAAACGCCGTAAAGCGTAAAATAGAGCTTTTCGGCTGTGCGGGAAAGGCGTAAGATTATGAAAAGAAGCGAAATAAATAAAGCACTTAAAGAACTGGAAGCTATGTGCGAGAAATACTCCTGCTATCTTCCTCCTTTTTGCCATTTTACACCCGAGGAGTGGGCAGAGAAGGGTCACGAATACGATGAGGTAAGAGACTGTATGCTCGGTTGGGATATCACCGACTTCGGCTACGGCGAATTCGATAAAAAGGGATTCTCGCTTATTACCATCCGCAACGGAAGCCAGAAGGATACCGAGAAATATCCCAAGGTATACGCCGAAAAATTGCTTTACCTTAAGGAGGGACAGTATTCTCTCAATCATTTCCATTGGTATAAGACAGAGGACATAATCAACCGCGGCGGCGGAAATATTCTCATCAGAGTTTATAATTCGCTTCCTAACGAAGAAGTGGATTATGAGTCGGACGTCACAGTTTACACCGACGGACGTTCCTTTACCGTTCCCGCAGGAACGCAGGTAAGGCTTACCCCCGGCGAAAGCATTTACGTTTACCGTGGACTCTACCACGATTTTGAGGTCGAGCCGGGTACGGGCGCGGTGCTTCTCGGTGAGGTCAGCCAGTGCAACGATGATAATAACGATAACCGCTTTGCGGAGCAGAACGCTATCCGATTCTCCGAGATTGAGGAGGATGAACCGCCCTACAGACTTCTCTGTAACGAGTATCCCGCGGCAAAATAAAACATTAAAAAAGGAGCTGACTCGCTAAGAATTCAGCTCCTTTTGCACTCCCGTGATTTGTGAGAACGTGGTGCATCAAATCCCAATTTACCTTTGCTCAAAGGGTTTTAACCGTCAAAATTCTGCAATCTGTCTCTGCCTGCCTGACTTTGACGTCTGTATTCGGTGGGAGTCATACCAAACTTTTTATGAAAGAATTTTGAGAAATAAAGCCTGTCCTTGAATCCCGATGCCTTTGCGGTCTCGGATATGGAAAAGCTTGTCTCGCGCAAGAGTGTTTGCGCTTTTTTTATGCGGAAATTGGTTATCGCCTCGCGTATGGATAAGCCCGTATCCTTTTTGAAGCTTCGTTCAAGATGGCTTCGGTCAACGTGATATTTTTTAGCTACGTCAGCAACCTTAACCTCCTCGGTATAGTGCGCCGCAATATAGGAAAGTATGTCTGCCGAACGCGCCGCTTTCAGCTCGGTCTCCTTTTCGCAACTTTCTGCTATTATCGAGATAAGCTCGCAAAGCAGGCTTTTTAAGCGCATTACCTGAGAGGGGGAGGGGCTTTTTGTCGTTCCGTATATCATATTGAGTATTTCCTCTGCGCGCGCTGTGTCGGCGCATTTTACTATAGGAGATTGAGGGGTTATGCCAAGCCCCTTGAGGAAAATGTCGAGGTCAGCACTTCCCACGCCCACCCATTTTATAGACCAAGTGCCGTGGGCGCGGTAGTGGTATTCGGTGTCGGGAAACATAACTATAAGGTCACCCGCGCCAAAGGAGAGAGTTCTGCCATCCATAAAAAGCGACGCCTCGCCCTCGCGCACAAGGGTTATTATAAAATGAGTACGCTTGACAGGACCGTATTCGTGGTTGAAGGTCTTTTCGCGCTCGCCCCCAAAATAAAGGTCAACGTTGCATCCGTATTGCTGTGAAAATACTGTTTCTGTCATAATATCACCTCTCTGTAATAGTACCACAAAAAGTCACAAATGTCAATATATATGCTTCAAAAAGCTATACACAATAAAAGACATATGTGCTATAATTGAATTGTAATCAATAAAAAGGGAGAAATTTTTATGGAACATAATTACTCACCCAAATGGAAAAAGAGAGGCGACCGCACAGGACTTATCCGCAACGCGCTTCTTAAATCTATGGGCTATACCGACCAGGATATCGAAAAGCCCATCATAGGAATTATAAACACCTGGGCAGAGACCAACCCCGGACATCTGCACTTCAGACAGCTTTCCGAGGCGGTAAAGCGCGGAGTTTGGGCGGCAGGCGGTTTTCCCCTTGAGGTAAACACCCTTTCTATATGCGAGGTCTTTTTTGACATCTCAAGCCTTGTTTACAGAAATCTGCTTTCAATAACCACCGAGGAGCTTATCGAGCGTCATCCCTTTGACGGCGTGGTGCTTATCGGCGGATGTGATAAAAACGTGCCTGCTCAGCTTATGGCGGCTGTGTCGGCAAATAAGCCTACCATTTATCTTCCGGGCGGCGCAATGCTCCCGGGTAACTACAAGGGGCAGACGCTTGTTTGCGGTACGGATAGCTTCTATCTTTATAACCGCTACACCTCGGGCGAAATAAGCCTTGAGGAGATGACCAAGCACGAGGGCTGTCTCTACGGAAGTGCGGGCGCGTGCCCAATTATGGGTACGGCAAACACCTGCCAGACGGTTACCGAGGCACTTGGAATCGCGCTTCCTCACTCGGCGTCCTGCCTTGGCGTGTCGGCTGAAAAAATGAGAATAAGTGAAATGACGGGTAGACAGATAGTTGAGCTTGTACATAAGGATATCAGGTGCAACGATATCATTAACCGCAAGTCGATAGAAAATGCCATTCGCGTGCTTATGGCTACGGGCGGCTCTACAAATCTTATTATTCACCTTGTTGCTATTGCCGCAAGAGCGGGAATTAAGCTTGACCTTATGGACTTCGAAAAGATAAGCCGCGAGACTCCCGTGCTTGTAAACGTAAAGCCTCACGGAACGGGTAACGTGGGCGTAAGCTTCCACGATGCGGGCGGAGTTGCCTCGCTTATGAAGGAGCTTGAGCCTATGCTCCATACCGAGTGCCTTACCGTGAGCGGTCTTACCGTTGGCGAAAATCTTAAGGACGTTGATATGCCTTACGATACCGATATAATCAGACCTCTTGACAATCCTATCGAGGATAAGGGCGGTATTGCCGTGCTTTACGGAAATCTTGCCCCCAAAGGCGCGGTTATCAAGCGCAGTGCGGCAAGCAAGCACCTGCTTAACCACCGCGGACCCGCCAAGGTGTTTGAGAGCCTTGAGGAATGTCAGAAATATCTGCTTGATGAAAATTCCGAGGTTACCGCCGACACAGTGGTAGTGCTTCGCGGCTTCGGTCCTTGCGGTGCACCGGGTATGCCCGAAAACGGTAACTCGATGCCTCTCCCTCCCAAGCTTAAAAAGCAGGGAATCAACGACTTTGTAAGAATTACCGACGCAAGAATGTCGGGCGGTTGCTTTGGAACACAGATCCTTCACGTTGCTCCCGAAAGCGCGGTGGGCGGTCCTCTTGCGGCAGTACGTGACGGCGATATTATTCACCTTGACGTAGACAATAATCTTATAGAGGTGGAGCTTACAGATGAGGAAATAGCCGAAAGACTCAAGAACTTTAAGCCTAAGCTTCACCCCGATATCAAGCGCGGATTCGTTCGAAACTTTATTGACAACGTAACCCAAGCCGACGAGGGCTGTGATATGAAATATATGCAATACGTTCCCGATGAGGAGTAAAGGAGAAAGAACATGAAAGAAATTAAAGGAATTTGCCCCATAATCGCCACTCCTTTCAAGGAAAACGGCGACGTAGACTATAAAGGACTTGAAAAGCTTGTGGGCGCGCTTATCGACGGCGGCTGCCACGCGGTAACTCTTTTCGGAATCGCGGGCGAATACTATAAGCTTACCGACGAAGAAAGAATCAAAATGGCTGAAATAACCATTGACGTATGTAAGAAAAAGGGCGGCACGTCTATTCTTTCTGTTACCGACCACTCAACCGAAATTGCCGCAAAACGCGCAAAGCAGTTTGAGGATATGGGTGCGGACTGCCTTATGATGCTTCCGCCTTTCTTCCTTAAGCCGGGCGCCGGCTGGCTTTATGAGCATATGAAGGCTATCGGTAAGGCGGTAAGTATTCCCGTAATGGCACAGTACGCTCCCGAGCAGACAGGCGTTGCAATAGCTCCCGATATGTTCAAAAAGCTTGGTGCTGAGTGCCCCAATATTATCTACTACAAAATCGAATGCAAGCCCGCAGGTCCTTACATCACAAATCTTATCAAAATGACAAGCTCCGAGACAACAAAGATATTCGTTGGTAACGCAGGCTTCCAGCTTATTGAGGCTATGGACAGAGGCGCAATAGGCGCAATGCCGGGTTGCTCGATGTACGACGTCTACCTTGATATCTATAATCACTACGTAAACGGCGACCGAGAGGGCGCAATAGAGCTTCACAATAAGATTCTTCCTATGCTCAACCATATCAGACAGAACGTAGAGCAGATAATCAGCTTTGAAAAGCGCATACTTAAAAAGAGAGGAATAATCGAGTCCGACTACTGCCGTAAGCCCTCTTACGATACCGACGAGTATTTTGATAAGCTCTTTGAGGAGTTCTACGCGGAGATGGCGGCTCGCTATAATTGGTAATTATGGAAAATACTAATAAAACCGCAATAGTAACAGGAGCGGGAACGGGTATAGGCAAGGTTATAGCCTATGAGCTTGCAAAGGCAGGATACGACGTTGCCGTTCACTGTAACGGAAGCACCGAGGGCGCAAATGAGGTGGCTGAAAAGATACGCTCCGATTTTGGCAGAAAAGCTGTTGTCATCAGGTCTAACCTTGCAATGTTTTCGGGAGTTGACGCGCTGTTTGATGAATTTCTCAAGCACTTCGATAGACTTGACCTTTTCGTCAATAACGCAGGCGTTACAAAGAAATCCAAGTTCCTTGAAACTGAGGAAGAAATGTTTGACCTTATAGTTAACGTCGATTATAAGGGCGCGTATTTCTGTATGCAGAGGGCGGCGCGTATTATGAAGGAAAAGGGAATAGAAGGCTCTATTATCCTTATTTCCTCTAATAATGCCAAGGCACATTTTGCCGACGTGTCGGTCTACGGCTCTGTAAAAGCGGCTATCCAAAAGGCGGCAGAGCATATGGCTATCGAGCTTGCACAGTATAAAATACGTGTAAATACCGTTGCTCCCGGCTGGACAGAAACCGGCGCATCCCGACTTGACGATAAGGAGAGCACCTATTATAAAGTGCCCCTTAAGCGCTGGGCGCAGTGCGATGAAATCGCCGCGGCAATACTCTATCTTTCGAGCGATATGGCAAAGTCCATAACGGGAACTACTCTCGTTATCGACGGTGGCGCGCTCCTTGTTTCCGATAAGGGCGAGCGATACGGATATTACAATCCCAAAAACTGAATTAAGGGGGCTGTCTCTCTTGAGATAGCCCCTCTCTTTGTTCGGTAAATTGGTGTTTAGCGCACTGTGTTCGCACAAACCGCCTCCTTTGCCCCCCTTTGACAAGGGGGGGGCAAAAGAACGGGGGCTTCCTCGCAAACACCAATTTGTTGAAACAGTCTGACGCTTAATAAGGAAAGCACCTTAATTTCGTAAAAAAAGTCATAAACTCGGTAAAAAAAGTCATTGACTTTCGTTTTGCCGTATGGTAGAATGAAAACAACAAAATACTATTTGGGAGGATGCAATAATGAAATGTATACATCTTGACTTTCATACAAGCCCCGATATTCCCGACATCGGTGCGCAGTTTGACAAAGAGGAGTTTACAAGAACTCTAAAGGAAGCAAAGGTCGATCTGGTAAATGTATTCGGCAAGTGCCACCACGGATATACATATTATCCTTCAAAGGTTGGTACAATGCACCCGAATCTTAAGTTTAATCTTCTTAAAGAGCAGATTGAGGCGATTCACGCCGCAGGGGCAAAAGCTCCCATATACCTGACAGTAGGCTGGAGCAAAAAGGATGCCGACGAGCATCCCGAGTGGCACTATATAGATTTTGCAACAAAGCAGCCGCTTTATTACGGTTCTGTTCCCTCGGATGACCTTGACGAAGCGATTAAAGATTGCTCGTGGACAACCCTCTGTCCGTCAGGTCCCTACCTTGAGCACCTTAAAGCACTTACCCACGAGATTTGTCAGGAATTCGCTCCCGTTGACGGTATTTTCTATGATATTTTCCTTATGAAGGATGCCTGCGTATGCGAGGCGTGCAAAAAGGGAATGAGAGAAATGGGGCTTGATCCCGAGGTGCTTGCGGATGCACAGAAATACTACAGAATAAAGCGAATTGAGGACATGAAGATACTTTCGGGTATAGTTCACAGCTACAATCCCGAAGCCACGGTGTTCTATAACAGCGGCGGAGCTGATATGAACCGCCCTGAATACCATCCTTATTCCACGCATTACGAGCTTGAGGATCTTCCCACAGCCTGGGCGGGCTATGACGTAATGCCTATCCGCGCGAAGTTCTTTGAAAAGTACGGTAAGGAATTTATAGGTATGACGGGTAAATTCCACCATAACTGGGGTGAATTTGGCGGCTTTAAGAATAAGAATGCCCTTAAATATGAGGTTGCCGATATGATGAGCGTCGGTGCGTCTATGAGTATAGGCGACCATCTCCATCCCTCGGGACAGATTGACGAAAGCACTTATGCCGAGATAGGTTATGCCTTTGATTATATTTCTCAAATCGAGAAGTACGGGGAGGGTACAAAGCCCTATACCGACCTTGCTATTTGGCTTCGTCACCAAAAGGATTCCGATTTCGGTACGTCCAAGCTTCTTCATATAATGCATCTTGAATATGACGTTATTGATTCAAGCGAAAATCTTTCGAAGTACAAGTGCGTTATCCTTCCCGACGCGGTCAAGCTCAGCGATGCCGACAAAAAGGCACTTGTGGAGTATACCGAAAAGGGCGGCAAGATAGTCGCAAGCTACGCAAGTATCTTTGACGAGCTGGGTATTGAGAAAATCGAGCCCTCGCAGTACGATAAGGACTACATTCGTTGTGAGCTTGAGGATAACGTAACGCCGTTCCTCTCTTATTCAAGTGCGTATAAGGTAAAGACCGACGGCGAGGTTTTGGCTGACGTCTACGAGCCTTATTTCAACCGCACGTGGCGTCATTTCTGCGGTCATAAGAATACTCCGTTCAAGACCGAAAAAGCAGAATATCCCGCACTTGTAAAGAAGGGCAACGTCGTTTACTTTGCTCATCCTGTTTTCGAGGCTTATAACAAGTCGGGTAACTACGTTCTTGAAAGATACGTTATGAAGGGAATCGACCTTGCGTATGACAGAGGCATAAAGGTCGAGAATCTTCCGTCCTGCGGACGCGTGAGACTCAGAAAGAGCGATGGCGGAAAATTCTTTGCCCTTCACGTTCTTTACGCTCCTCCCATAAACCGCGGAAACGTTTGCCTGCTTGAGGATTTCCCGACGCTTCATGATGTTAAGTTTACCGTAAAGGTCAACGAAAAAATCAAGGAAGTCGTTATGGAGCCCGAGGGCGAAACGCTTGAGTTCACACAAAACGGCGATGAAGTAACCTTTACACTTAATCCATTCAATCTTCATAAGCTTGTTGTTTTGAAGTGGTAAATTGAATAAATCAAGGCGATGCTCCGAAAACTAAGAAAAAAGGAAGGAGTATCGCCTTGAAATTTTGTCTTGAAGAAAAGCTCGCCGAGCTGAAAAAGCCTACGGTAAAAAACAAAATGAATTGGAGCATCGAGGTTTATAAGGACAGCACGCAATCAACGCCCGAAATGAATTTCGATCTTTGCAGTAATACAGAATTCAAGCTTATAACCGCTGTGGCGGTGGTTGCCGCCGCAGTTGCCGTAACTTGCGCGGTGCATAAGCTTTGCAGACTTTTTTCTAAATAACCGAAAAGGGGCTTTGCGCCCCTTTTATTATGTTTTTCGGATAAAAGGAGTTATAAATATTGACTTTTTTGCCTACTGATGATAAAATAAAATTGAAAAATAATTGGTAAAGAGGTAAATTATGAGAAGATATACAATCGGAATTGACTTTGGTACGCTGTCAGCCAGGGCAGTTTTGCTTAATGCTGATAACGGCAACGAGGTCGCAAGCGCGGAGCAGATCTATTCCCACGCGGTTATGAGTGAAAAAATCCCTTGTGGGGTAGCCCTTGAGGCGGACGTTGCGCTTCAACATCCGCAGGATTACCTCGACGCTCTTTCCTATACCGTTAAAAAGGTGGTTGAGGAAGGCGGCGCAAAGCCCGACGAGGTGCTCGGTATTGGTATTGACTTTACCGCGTGCACGGTTCTTCCGGTTGATAAAAGCTTTTCTCCTCTTTGCTTTGACAGTAAATTTGAGGATATTCCGTATGCCTATGCAAAGCTGTGGAAGCACCACGCCGCACAGAAGCAGGCTGACCGCATAACTGAGCTTGCCCGTAAACGCGGCGCAGAGTGGCTTTCAGCCTTTGGCGGAACAGTGTCCTCCGAGTGGCTTTTGCCCAAGCTTCTTGAAACGCTTGAAAAAGCCCCCGAGGTGTTTGAAGCGGCAGAATACTTTGTTGAGGCAGGCGATTGGCTTGTCTGGTTGCTTACGGGTAAAAACGTCCGTAGCGCGTGTATGGCAGGCTTTAAGGGTTTGTGGCGCGACAAGACGGGCTATCTTGACAATGAGTTTTTGGCAGAGATTGCCCCCGAATTTGAAAATATATACGAAAACAAGCTTAGCGGTGACGTACTTCCCTCGGGTACGCTTGCGGGCAGAATGACAGCCGAGGGTGCCAAGCTTCTCGGACTGAACGAGGGCACGGCAGTGTCGGTTCCCGTAATTGATGCACACGCCGCACTCCCCGCGGTGGGAATTGCCGAGGTCGGCAAGCTTATGCTTATCATAGGTACGTCCTGTTGTCATATCGTTATGGACGAAAACGACTTTAACATCGAAGGTCTTTTCGGAAAAGTTGGAAACGGACTCGTTCCCGGATACGTTGTATATGAGGCAGGGCAGGGATGCGTTGGCGACCTTTTCGATTGGTTTATGAAAAATTGCGTTCCAAACAGCTACGCAGAAGAAGCCAAGGAAAAGGGCGTAAGTCTGTTCGACTTGCTTGAAGAAAAGGCACGCGCGGTTGTTGCGGGCGAAAACAAGGTCTTTGCGTTGGATTGGTGGAACGGAAATAGAACTCCATATAACGATAGCTCGCTCAGCGGCTCGCTGTTCGGTCTCACCTTTGCCACTAAGCCCGAGGAAATATACCTTGCGCTTATTGAGTCGGTGGCGTTTGGCACAAAGACAATCGTCGATTTGTTCGAAAAGGGCGGAATAAAGATTTCCGAGTGTTTTGCAGGAGGCGGAATAGCCGTGAAAAATAAACTGCTTATGCAGATCTTTGCCGACGTTACAGGGAAAGAAATAAAGGTTACCGATTGCACCCAGGCGGGTGCTGTTGGAAGTGCTATTTTTGCTGCTGCGGCAACGGGAATATACGGAGATATTAAGGATACTGTCAAGAAGCTTGGCAGATCTTGCAGTACCGAATACGTACCAAATTACGAGAACACTCAAAAATATTCCGCGGCATATGAACGGTATAAAAAGTTTTCAGAGCTTTTTGCTAAAGAGATAAAACACTATTTTTAATATTTACTAAAGGTAGAAAAATTATGCAGATTTTGGCAATAGGAAACAGCTTTTCACAGGACGCAACAGCGTATCTCAGAAAAATTTCAGATGTAGCTAAAGAAAATATTACGGTTGTTAACCTTGTTATCGGAGGATGCCCGCTTTCGAAGCATTACAGAAATATGCTTTCGGGTGAAAAGGCTTATTCAATGGAATTCAACGGACAGGCTACGGGATTTTTCATGTCTCTTGATGAAGCACTCCTTTCGCGTGATTGGGACGTTATAACTATACAGCAGGCAAGTCATTTCTCATTCAAATACGATACCTATCAGCCTTATCTTGACTCGCTTGCCAATTATATCCGCGAGTGCGCCCCCAAGGCAAAGCTTATGATTCACGAAACCTGGGCATACGAGGAGGGAAGCGACAGACTTCTCAAGCTTGCGGGGTTTGAAAAGAGAGTAGATATGTATAATGACCTTCACGCGGCATACGTGCAGGCGGTTCAGAATATAAACGCTGACGGAATCATTCCCTCGGGTACGCTTATGCAAAAGCTTATTGAAAACGGCGTAACAAGACTCCACCGCGATACATTCCACGCCTCACTCGATATCGGCAGGTACGCGCTTGCGCTTTTGTGGTTTAAGTGCCTTACGGGTAAATCCGTACTTGACAATAGCTTCATATGCCCCATCGGCGAGATAAGCGATGAGGAATACGCCATAATCAAAAAGTGCGTAGAGGAGCTTGCTTAAAAAATAAAGGAAATTTCCGAAAAACTATTGACAAATCACAAAAATGTGGTAAAATACTCATATAGATATTAAACCGATGATTAAGAATAGTAGTTTACGCCTTGTGTTCACAGAGAGCCGTCGGGGGTGGAAGTACGGCAACGCGAACGTAGATGAATGGGCTTATGAGGGCGGTCGAAAGCGGTAACGCAAGTAGCAACCGACGGGAGCTGACCCGTTATAAACAGAAGTACATGAAGTGTACAATGAGTGGACGCTATGCGTCAATTTGGGTGGTACCGCAGGATTTAACGTCTTGTCCCTTAAATTTTAGGGACAAGACTTTTTATTTGGAGGAAAAGATGGTACTTGACAGACGATGGCGGCGTTAAGCAAAGTAAGCAACAT
This sequence comes from Eubacteriales bacterium, assembly GCA_045128735.1. Classification (GTDB taxonomy): domain Bacteria; phylum Bacillota; class Clostridia; order Oscillospirales; family CAG-272; genus RGIG8775. The sequence goes on from JBGVRT010000120.1 coordinate 110,583, forward strand.
AAAAATATAATTGAAAAATAATTTGGAGGAAATAAAAATGAAATTTAACGGCGTTGATTTTGATACTTATTTTAACAACTATCCCGATAAGAACGGTTACTTTGGCAAATACGGCGGTGTTTATATCGACGAAAAGCTTAAGGCGGCTATGGCTGATATAACAGAGGCTTATTTCTCTATCTGTCAGTCGAGGAAATTTATTGCCGAGCTCCGCAGAATTAGAAAGGAGTTTCAGGGCAGACCCACACCCGTGTCGCACCTTGAAAGACTTTCCGACGCACTTGGCGGTAAGGTACAGCTTTACGCAAAGCGTGAGGATCTGAACCACTCGGGCGCACATAAGCTTAACCACTGTATGGGCGAGGCTCTCCTTGCAAAATATATGGGCAAGAAGAAGGTTATCGCCGAAACAGGCGCAGGTCAGCACGGTGTTGCGCTTGCAACCGCGGCGGCATATTTCGGTCTTGAATGTGATATCTATATGGGAACTGTGGATATTAAAAAGCAGGCTCCCAACGTAGCGAGAATGAAGATTCTCGGCGCAAACGTTATCGAGGTAACTCACGGACTTCAGACGCTCAAAGAGGCTGTTGACGCGGCATTTGACGCATATAGCAAGGAGTATAAGGACTCTATCTATTGCATTGGCTCGGTTCTCGGTCCTCACCCCTTCCCGATGATGGTGCGTGATTTCCAGAGCGTTGTCGGCGTAGAGGCAAGAGAGCAGTTTATTGATATGACAGGACACCTTCCCACAGCCATCGTTGCCTGCGTGGGCGGCGGTTCCAATGCGGCAGGACTTTTCTCGGGCTTCCTTAACGACCCCGTTGATATTTACGGTGTCGAGCCTCTCGGCAGAGGTCCCAAGCTTGGCGACCATGCCGCAAGCCTTAAATACGGAACAGAGGGAATTATGCATGGCTTTAACAGCATAATGCTTAAGGACGAAAACGGTGAGCCCGCACCCGTTTACTCGGTTGCAAGCGGACTTGACTATCCTTCCTCGGGTCCCGAGCACGCGTTCCTTCAGGAGATAGGCAGAGTTAAGTACGACGTTATCGACGACGAGGAAACTATCGACGCATTCTTCAAGCTTTCGAGAATGGAGGGCATAATTCCCGCAATCGAGAGCGCCCACGCCGTAGCTTACGGTATGAAGCTTGCTAAAACTCTTGATAAAGGCTCTGTTCTTATCAACCTTTCGGGTAGAGGAGATAAGGATATGGACTACGTTATCGAAAATTACGGTATCAGATAAAAGCAAAAGGCTGTCGTTACGACAGCCTTTTTTCGATTTCCATAACAATGTCACTCATGTTTACACCAAGCGCACAGCTTATTTTGTAAAGCGTTTCAAGTGTCGGTTTTCTCTCACCGCGTTCAATGGCACTCAAATGTGTTCTGCCAATGTCGGCTAACCCGCTTAACACCTCTTGAGAAATTTTTTTGCTTTTTCTGAAATGAGCTATTACTTCTCCGACTTTTACGGAGTCCAAATAATTATCTGCCAAAATCATCACCTCACAAAAATAGTTTACTATATTTTGTGAGAAATAATGAATACATATGTTGACAAATGAACACATATGTGTTATAATTGACGTGTCATCAATAGAAAAGGAGAAAATGATATGAAAAAAGGAAAAAAGAAAATAATTATAATAATTGCTGTTGTTATAGTTGCTTTGATAGTAATCGGCTCTATGACGGGGGGCGATGAACCCACTGGTGAAAGCCAAGTATCGGAAAACCAAGGTGTAGAAAGTGCAGCTCCATCTAATACATCAAATCTTGGCGATTATGAAGTGGTTATAGACAGTTGTAGGCTGGCTGAAAGTTATGATGGTAAACCAATTGTTATTGTGAAATACATATACACTAACAACGATGATGTTTCTACTTCATTCAGCACTGCACTTAAAGATAGCGTATATCAAGACGGAATAGGACTTAATGAGTGCTATGTAGCTGATGATTCAGCGAATTATTCGATGGATAATCAAATTAAAGAAATCAAGAAAGGCGCTACATTAGACGTAGAGGTTGCGTATGAACTTAACGACACCACAACGGATATTGAAGTAGAGGTTTCGGAGTGGCTCAGTTTCAGCGATAGAAAAGTTACTAAAATCTTTAGCATAAAGTAAAAAAAACAGAATTGATGACTAAAAGCCCCGCAGTTGCGGGGCTTTTATATGCCTATTGTACCTGATAAACAATCTTTCCGTCCTTTGCACTTGCCGTGACCTTTTCGCCTGCTTTTATTTTTCCCTCAAGCATTTCGGTGGAGAAGCTGTCCTCAACCATACGGACAATGGTGCGGCGTAAAGGACGCGCGCCGTATTCGGGGTCAAAGCCCTCGCGGCTGACAAATTCAACTACGCTGCTGTCAAACTCGACACTAACGCCAAGCTCGGCAATGCGCTTTGCAACCTCGGCAAGCATAAGCGAAGCAATCTTTTCGATTCCGTCCTTATCAAGGCGGTTGAATATGATAATATCGTCGATTCGGTTGATAAACTCGGGTCTGAAGGTGGACTTCAGCGCGTTCATAACACGCGCATCCGACGCTTTTTTGTCGTTGTCCTCCTTAGCCTCGGAGAATCCGAGCGAACGGGGAGCCGATAGGTTTGCCGCGCCCACGTTTGAGGTCATTATGATGACTGTGTTTTTGAAATCGACTTTTCGTCCTTGCGAGTCGGTAAGAACACCGTCGTCAAGCACCTGAAGCATAATGTTGAACACGTCGGGGTGCGCCTTTTCTATCTCGTCAAAGAGTACTACCGAATAGGGCTTGCGGCGTATCTTTTCGGTGAGCTGACCGCCCTCCTCAAATCCAACGTAACCGGGAGGTGAGCCGATAAGCTTGGAAACGCTGTGCTTTTCCATATATTCGGACATATCAAGGCGTATCATAGCGTTGTCGTCGCCGAACATTACGTTTGCGAGCGCCTTTGTAAGCTCGGTTTTACCTACACCTGTAGGACCGAGGAATATAAACGAGCCGATAGGTCGCTTAGGGTCTTTAAGTCCCATTCTTCCGCGGCGGATCGCTCTTGCCACCGCCTCAACCGCGCTGTCCTGACCGATTATGCGAGCCTTAAGCTCATCCTCAAGACGGAGCAGACGTTCGCCCTCGCTTTCAAGCAAGCGGCTTACGGGAATACCTGTCCACTGCGTAACCACGTCGGCAATGTGACTCTCAAGTACCTCAAGAGACTTTGAGGATTGTGCGTTTTCCCACTCGCTTTTTGTCTTTTCAAGCTCGGCTTTGACAGACTTTTCCTCGTCTCGTATCTTTGCCGCACCCTCAAAATCCTGAGAGTTGATAGCCTCTTCCTTGTCGTGAGAAAGCTTGCTAAGCTTTTCTTCAAGCTCTCTGAGGTCGGGCGGGGAAGTGTGAGCCGATATGCGAAGCTTTGAAGCCGCCTCGTCAATAAGGTCGATTGCCTTGTCGGGCAGGAATCTGTCTGCGATATAGCGCACCGAAAGATTTACCGCCGCCTCAAGCGCGCCGTCGCTTATCTTTACCTTGTGGTGTGCCTCGTACTTGTCACGCAGACCCTTGAGAATGAGCACTGCCTCCTCGGGCGTAGGCTCTCCTACCATAACCGATTGGAAACGGCGTTCAAGTGCCGCGTCCTTTTCAATATATTTGCGATACTCGGAAATGGTGGTTGCGCCGATAACCTGCATCTCTCCGCGCGCAAGTGCGGGCTTGAGAATGTTTGCGGCGTCAACCGCACCTTCTGCCGCGCCTGCGCCTATAAGGGTGTGTATTTCGTCAATGAAAAGAATGATGTCGGGATTCTGAGCAGCTTCGTCCATAACGTTTTTCATTCTTTCCTCAAACTCGCCGCGGTATTTTGCGCCTGCAATCATTCCGGGAATGTCAAGCGTAATTATGCGCTTGCCTTTAAGCCCCTCGGGTACGTTTCCGTCGATTATCTTCTGTGCAAGCCCCTCAACTACTGCGGTCTTTCCGACACCGGGCTCGCCGATAAGGCAGGGATTGTTCTTGGTGCGGCGCGAAAGTATCTGAATAACGCGTTCTGTTTCGGTGTCTCGACCGATAATGGGGTCTATCTTGCCTTCCTTGGCAAGTGCCGTAAGGTCGCGACCGTGTTGCGAAATGGTGGGCGTGTTAGTTTGCTTTTTCCCCTCCTCGCGTTTGGGAGCGCTCCCGCTCTCGCGCTGACCGCCAAGATGCGCCTGCAGGTCACTCTTTATATCTGCCGCGCTTACGTCGCACTCCCTAAGCAGCTTTACCGCAACGCAATCTGACTCGGCAATAAGCGCAAGCAAAAGATGCTCTGTGCCGATATAATTCTGACCAAGACGCAACGCCTCTGCGGCAGATGCCTCGATTATGTGCTTTGTTCTCGGGGTCATATCGGCGGCGGTCACGTCGCTCATTGTGCCCACGCCTGCAAAGCCCTCTACTTCGGTTTTGATTTGCTCAAAGGTAACTCCGCGCTCGGCAAGCAGCTTTGCCGCAACGCTGTCCTCCTCTCCTACAAGCCCGAGAAGCAGATGCTCCGAGCCAACGTAGGTGTGTCCCATCTCACGCGCGTAGCTAAGTGCGCGGTTGAGAACGTTTTGTGCTTTCTGTGTAAATCTGATGGATGCCATATTTTCTCATCCTTTCTCTCTTGATTATTGTTAAGAAAAACGCGCTTTTATTCGCTTTGCTCTCAAAACGTCGCGGTCCTTCTCGGTTTTCGGCGTTTCCTTTTCGGAAAGCGCCAGGGTTGCGGGCATAACCTCTATAAAGAGCTGTCCAAGTGTTTTGTAATCCACGTCCTTGATAATTCCAAGGTCGATGCCGAGGCGAACGTCGGCAAAAAGCGAAATAAATTCACTTGAGCTTATCATATAAGCGTGCCTGAGTGTGCCCTCAGCACGGCAGATTCGGTCGATAAGCTTTGGATTTTTATCCTCGTTTATAAGCTTGCGAAGCGATTTTTCGTTTTCGGTTATCTGCTTTATAACGTCACTAAGCTTCTTGATTGAGTCCTCCTCGGTTATGCCGAGCGTTATCTGATTGGAAATCTGATAGATGCTGCCTTGCGCCGCCGTGCCCTCGCCGTAAAGTCCGCGCATGGTAAGACCTATTTTCGAGAGCTGATTTGCAAGTCCGTTTATGCGTCCTGCCATAGTAAGGGCAGGGAGGAACATCATAACCGATGCCCTCATACCCGTGCCGAGATTGGTGGGGCAATGGGTGAGATAGCCAAGCTCCTCGTCGTATGCTACGTCAAAGGACTCGTCAATAAGGTCGTCAAGCTTGCAAAGCGAGGTGTATGCGTCCTCAAGAGCAAGTCCGGGAAGAATGCATTGCATACGGAGGTGGTCCTCCTCGCAAAGCATTACCGCGTAGCCGCAGGGCTCGTTGAGCATAAGCGCGTGGGGAGCGCGTTTTTCGGCAAACTCGCGGCTTACGTAATGCTTTTCTACGTATGAAAGTGCCTCGGTTGCCGTCAGCTTTGTGAAATCTATCTTGTTGAAGCCGCCGCTTTCAAGGACGGGAGCTACCTTGTCAATTATCTCGTTGGCTTTTTCAGCAGTCAACCTTGAGCCAAAGGGATATTCCGCGAGATTTCTCGCAAATCTTATGCGCGAGCTGAGTACAGTATCGCTTTCTTTTCCTATATCATTAAACCAAGTCATATCAATACCTCCCTATGCGTCCTGCTTGCCCTCAAGGGCGCGGACCTTGTCGCGGAGCTCCGCCGCAAGCTCAAAGTTTTCGTTTGAAATAGCCTCTTTAAGCTGTTTTTTTAGCTCCTTGAGCTCGTTTTCCTTTTCGCGGCTCTTGCGGAACTTGGCAGGCGAACGCCCAATATGTTTTACGTTTCCGTGGATAGAGCGAATCGAGCTTCTCAGTTCCTCGCCAAAGGTTTTGTAGCATTCGGGGCATCCCGCCTTGCCGTTCTTCTGAAGGTCGGAGAATGCGGAAGCGCAAAGGGGGCAGGTCTTTCTTACCTTTGCGGGAGCTTGATTAAGTCCGAACAGACCGCCGAAAAGCTGGTCGTGAAGGCTGTTTACTCCGCCAAAAGGGAAGAAGCCCGAAAGCTCTCCGCTTTTCTTAAGCTCTGCGGCACATTCCGAGCAGAGCGAGTAGGAACGCGACGTTCCATTTATATTTTCTTCGTAAAATACGGTTGCTTCATTTTTTTTGCATCTTTCACAAATCATAAAATTCATCCTTTCTATTTCATAAGTGCTAAAATCGTGTGCTTGAAAATCTTTGCGCGTACAACGTCGCGTGCGGGGGGCGGCAGGTCGGAGAGAGCCGAGTTTGAGGTCGCCGCCGCAATCAACTCGTAGGACCTTTGGCTTATAAGCTCGTTCCCGAGAAGATTGTTAAGATATGCCAACACCTCGCGTTCGCTTATGGCGTCGCCGATGGCGTAGAAGAAGTGCATAAGATACTCGTCGTGCTGCATCTGCTTTTTGATTATCTTTATGCAACCGCCGCCGCCTCTCCGCGACTCTATCATATATCCCTTTTCGGGGGTGAAGCGAGAGGTTATAACGTAGCTTATCTGGCTTGGAACGCACCCGAGTCTGTTTGCCATTTCATTGCGCTGAAGCTCAAGAGAGCCTCCCGCATCGTCTAACATTTCCTCTATCAGCTTTGCAATAGTGTCTGCTAACATATTTATTACACCTTCCTTTTTTCTATTCATTACAAAGGTTCAATTTGGCTTTGACTTTCTTTGACTTACACGCTTATTATAATTCAAAAGTCAGTTAAAGTCAAAGTCAATCAAAGTCAAAATAAAATCGGCAGAACCGATTACAGGCGGTTATGCCGATTTAGCTGTGTATTATCTCAAAAAATTTCGTTTTTTTAATTTATTGCGACGCAAGGGCTAATTCATATGCTTTTACTAATCTGTCCCAGGTGCGTTTGTCAACGCGTCCCGTTTGTGGGAATAAATTGCGTTTTTGAAACTCGGCTATTGCCGCCTCGGTCTTACTGTCAAATCTGCCCGTTATTTCAACGCCGTCAATAAGGTCGTATAATAACGCAAGCTCGCCCAACATATACTGTATCACGGCGACGACGAAGCTTTCGTCACCGATGCCGAGTGACTCGTTCCGCGGCTCGCGCGGAAAAAATGGAACTCCTGCGGGCGGTGAATTGTCCTCAAGTGAGTTGCTGTATTGCGAAAAAAGCAGGTTCCAGGTTTGCTCGTCGGCAGTTCCGGTTGGCGGAAGCCGATTTTTTCTTTGGAAGGCAATAAGCGCATCCTCGGTTTCGTTATTCCATTCTCCCGTTATCGCAATAGGCGGAATGTCGTCGTCAAAATATGAAAGCTGACGGAGATAACGCTGAAGATTGGTTATTGCCTGCGTGTTGTTTGGGTATGCTCTTGCCATAATTCTCCTTTCACGCACCGACCTCGTAGCCCGGATACTGTCCCTCGCCAAGTCTCGTGCTGCCCTGAAGGTCGCTGTATATGCTCATTATCTCATCCCATGTTGAAGCGTCAACAATTCCGTTGTCCTCAAGCCCAAAGGCTCGCTGAAAGGCGATTACCGCATTTTGGGTTGACGTGCCGAAATATCCCGTTGGCTCCACCTTCGGAATTTCCGTGTAGGTGTCTGAAATTGTGTTGAGATACCGTTGCATCAGCGCAACCGCCTCAGACTCACTTCCAAGTCTTATGATAACGCCCGGAAATGGAATAACATCACCCTCCGTAAGCGTGCCCGCAAGCTGTTCGATTATGCCGAGGTAGGCGTTGTACATGGTCTCCCAAGTGCTCTTATCAACCTCGCCTGTGGGTGGAAGCTCGAATTCCTTTTGCAGGGCAATTACAGCCGAGCGAGTGCCTTCACCGAAAATTCCGTCGTTGGTTACGGGCGGAATCGAGGGGTAAAACCGCGAAAGGTAGTCAAGATAATATTGAAGATTTCTCACCGCCAGCCCGCGCTCACCGAATTGCGGATATGGAAAGGTCACACCGGCAATTTCGTCGTTGGTGATTCCCTCGGAATTAAGGTCGCTGAGCCGTTTTACGCTGTTGAAGATGATCTGAATTTTGTACCAGGTGGCAGGACCCACAATTCCGTCGGGCGTAAGCCCAAAGACCTCTTGGAAACGCTTGACCGCCGATTCTGTGTCGTATGAAAATATTCCGTCGGGAAGCGCGATTTTGGGAATAGAGGGGTAATTGTCTGAAATTCTGTTCAGCCTTATTTGTATTTGTCTTACGTCGCTTCCCGCGCTTCCAAGGCGAAGTGGCGACTCGGGCAGAGAGGCGGTTATGCCCATTACGGGCGCATTTCTTACTATGTCGATGTCGTCACCGTAATAATTGGTCAGTATCTCGTATGGAGTGCGTCCGTTTTGCGCAAGCGACACCGAGCCCCATTGGGAAAGTCCGTCGCAGGTCACCTCTATGCCGTCGCAGTATTGGGCGAAAAGCGGCTCTATGTTTCCTTGCCGCCTGATGTAGTCGTCAAAAAGCTCGGCGGTCAGCCTGCTTATGTTCTCAAAAATCTCCCGCCCGTTGACAAATGATTGGTCAACCGTGGTGGAATTGGTGATGTCGAAGTCATAGCCTCGCGAGCGGTAATACTCGGTGTATATCCGATTAAGCGCGTAAGAAATCTGCGCGTAGATGTTCGCACGCAATGCATTCTCCGGCCAGGTCGGAAAAATTTCACTGGATGCTACGTTCGAAACGTAATCGAGAAAGGGAAGGGTCACGTTTTCGGCATCGCTGTCGGGCGGACCCAGATGTACCGTGATGTATTCGGGGATATATGGAAGTCGTGGCATAAAAATCTCCTTTACAGGTCTTGCGGCTCGCTGTTGGTTATGTTTTGGGCAGTTGGGTCAAAGCGGTCGGTGTATCCGTTTTTGGGCAGAGGAATCAGATTTATGGGCTGAACCGAGGTTATGCCGTCGAAAATGGGAATTTGCTGTGCTGTGGCGGGAAGATAGCCGTCAAGCTGAATGTCCATATTGTAGGTGGCAAATTGCGGTTCTATTCCGGGGGCCTCTGAATTTCCTCTCGGCGGTGCGGCAAGCGAGATCTTGGGCGTAAGCCCGTCGCGGCCTGTCTCAAGCTTTACGATGACAGCCGAAAAATTCGGCAGGTTTCCGCGAATAGTCACAATGGCGTTTTCAAGCGGTATCGCGCTTGATGCCGTGCTGACCCTTGCGACTAAGTAGCCCGTACCGCTGTAGCCTATGTTCGAATATTGAGGTATATCTTTGTTCATTTGCGCTCCTCCTTGGTTTTAATACGAGTATATGATCAGATAAATGTAAATGTTAATTAAAAAAATTCTAAAAACTATTGCAAAAAACAAAAAAGTTTGGTATAATAATAAAGCAATAAGCAGAAATTGCATTGTCAAGCTGCGAAATAAGGCCATACAGCCGGGGAATTAGCGGTGCCCTGTACCTGAAATCCGCTATATGCAGGGGTGCATTCCTCTTTTGAGGGTGAAGCACTTGCGGTCTGTGGCGTGTTTTTTCGTGTTGAGGAATGGGTCTTGTGCAATCGGGAGCTGTGAACCATGTCAGGTGGGGAACCAAGCAGCATTAAGCGGTGTACCCGATGTGCCACGAGGTCGCCTGTTCTGAGCGAAGGATGCGTATGTCGCGTGGGAGTGACATTCGATTTTGAGGTGTATGGTCTTATTTTGTGGCTTGCTTTTTAATGATAGGAGGGATAGTATGCATCAGGCTTTATACAGAAAATGGAGACCGCAGGTGTTTGACGACGTTTGTGGGCAGGAGCATATTACTTCTATACTTAAATATGAAGCATCGCTTGGAAAATTCAATCACGCCTACCTTTTCTGCGGCTCGCGCGGAACGGGAAAGACCACCTGCGCAAAGATACTTGCTAAGGTTGTAAACTGCGAAAATCCCAAGGACGGCAACCCATGCGGTGAGTGCGCGTCCTGCCGTGCTATCGACGAGGGCTTCGCAACCGACGTGCTTGAAATGGACGCGGCATCCAACAACGGCGTTGATAATATTCGCGATATCAGAGACGAGGTCGCTTATCCTCCTAATACGCTTAAGTACAGAGTCTATATCGTAGATGAGGTACATATGCTGTCGGACAGCGCCTTTAACGCGCTTCTCAAAACCCTTGAAGAGCCGCCCTCGTACGTTATATTCATACTTGCGACTACTGAGCTCCACGAGCTCCCCGCAACTATAATTTCAAGATGCCAACGCTTTGAGTTCCGCAGAATTTCAATAGATATTCTTGTGCAGAGACTTGAGCATATCGCCAAGGAAGAGGGAATAAACGTAAACCGCGGCGCACTTCAGCTTATCGCAAAAATAGCGCAGGGCGGTATGCGTGACGCAATCAGCCTTCTCGACCTTTGCGCGGGGGGCAGACGAAACGCCCTTATTGACGAGGATGCGGTAAATGAAATAGTCGGTCTCAGCAGCCGCGCAACTATCGCGGGCGTGGTAAACGCCGTAGCCGATAAAAATTTCGACGTTATACTTGAGGAGATAGACAACATCGTCCGTTCCTCTAAGGATATAGCGGTATTTTGGCAAAATCTTATGTCGTTTTACAGAGATATGCTGGTTCTTAAATCCTCTAAGGACGCGGCAAAATATCTCGACCTTACCGATAACGAGCTTAAACAGCTTTCGGATGTAACGGCGAAATTTTCGCGTGAAACCATACTTTCACATTGCAAACAGCTTGAAGGCGCACTTTTCGCAATTCAGAAATCCAACGCCATAAAGCGCACCGTCGCAGAGCTTACACTTGTAAAAATGTGCGACGAAAGCCTTGAAGCGTCAAACGAAAATATACTTTCGAGAGTTTCAAAGCTTGAGGATGCGGTTGCCCTCGGTATTCCTGCAAGACCTGTGCAGACCCCCAAAAAGGAAGCACAGCCCGAGCAGAAAAAAGCCGAGCCCACTTCCGTTCCCACACCAAAGCCCGAGCCGAAAAAAACTGCCGAAGTACCAAAGCTTAAAGGTCTTTCGTGCTGGGCAGAGGTCATTGACCGCGTAGGGCAGAGTGATAACAGAGTAGCATCTTATCTCCGCCAGACACGCGCGTTCGTGGTGGACGGAGAAAATATTAAAATATACGTTCCCGACCCGTTCACAATGATGATGATTGACGGTTCGGGCGCAAAGGATTTGGTCCGCGCGGCACTTTCTATGTGCCTGAAGCGTGAGGTCAGAGATGCACAGCTCGCTTTTGAAGCTAAGCCCAACGACCTGCCCGACGACGTGGACGCACTTGATGAAATTATAAAAAATTCAGAAAACTGATATACTGAAAGGAAATAGAACTATGAAAGCAAGATTACCTCAGGGAATGGGCGGCGGCCCTCAGAATATGAACGCAATGCTTAAGCAGGCACAGAAGATGCAGGAGGATATGGCTGCACTTCAGGAAGACCTTGACTCAAGAGAGTACGACGTTAAAGCAGGCGGCGGAATGGTTGAGGTTAAGATAAACGGTAAGCGCGAGGTGCTTTCTGTAAGCATCAAGCCCGAAATCGTTGACCCCGACGACGTAGAGACTCTTGAGGATATCATCGTTGCGGCAGTTAATGAGGCAATAAAGACGATAGACAGCACCAACGAAACCGAAATGGCGAAGATAACAAGCGGTTTCGGTATGCCGGGAATGTTCTGATATGGCAGAAATCGAATCGCTGGTACACCTTGCCGAGCAATTCGGACGCCTTTCGGGTATCGGAAGAAAAAGTGCAATGCGAATGGCTTACTCGGTGCTTGACTTCACCGATGAAGAAGCGGCAGAATTTGCGCGCGCCATCGTCGAGGCAAAAACCAATATACATTATTGCCCCGTGTGCCAGAATCTTACCGACAGAGAGCTTTGCCACGTGTGTAACGACCTCGACAGAGACCGCTCTATCATTTGTGTGGTGGAGGACGCGAGAGCCGTTATGTCAATAGAAAAGGTGAGGGAATACAGAGGGACTTATCACGTCCTTCACGGAGTCATCTCACCCGTAAACGGCATCGGCCCCGAGCAGCTTAAGATAAAAGAACTGCTTTCGAGAATAGACGACGAGGTAAAGGAGATAATCGTGGCAACTAATCCCACGGTTGAGGGCGAAGCCACCGCAATGTACCTCTCAAGACTTATAAAGCCCCTCGGCGTGAAGGTTACAAGACTTGCCTACGGCGTGCCCGTGGGCGCAGACCTTGAGTATGCCGACGAGGTAACACTTTTCCGCGCACTTGAGGGTAGAAGAGATTTTTGAATACAGCAAACAGGGCCGAGTCGTTGACTCAGCCCTGTTTTTATGGCATTTCGATATAAACCGTGTTGCCCTCTCCCTTGTGGCAATCGACGTAGACAGTCTTTTTCGTGCCGTTATATACGCCACTTATTTTATAACTGCCGTAAAATCCGCGATAATTCGCAGTGCCGTTTTCGTCGGTCCTTTTGCTTTCCTTTGTCATCCATTTGTTGTAAATAAGGTCCTCCATCTGCTCAAGCGCGGGGCGGGGATTCCAGCCATCGTCAAAGCAGACGTAATTTTTACCTTTTATACCCCAAAGGTAAAAGCCCTCAAATTCCTCAACGCTGAATGCGAGTATCATAATATCTCGCGTGAAGTCGGCGCGCAACTGTTCGTCCTTGGTGGCGAAATCGTATTCCGTGACCTTAAGCTCCTTGCCGTAGGAGGCAAGCTTTTGATAAAAGTCATAAATGTCGTTCATATCCTTGGCACTTGAATAGTGTGATTGGATGCCTATTCCGTCATAAATAACGCCAAGCTCATTCATTTCGTCAAGCAACTCAAATAGCTCGCCGCCCGTCATAAAATCGTTGTAATAGAGAATTTTGTCACCGCCGTAATCAAGCGCCATATCAAACCATTCCTTGATAAGCTCACGACCGTAAATATCTTGCATTGCAGTGTTGTTGCAGGCTTCGTTGAGAACGTCCCAATCGGTGATAAGGTCGCCCATATCGGTCATAATCTCCTCAATGTGAGAGCGTATGCGCTCGGTCATAGCCTCGCGGTCTTTGTAAAGAGTGGGCAGGTCAGCGGGAACAGAGGTGTCGTTCTGACGGCGGTCTCTGTCCCACACAAGGCAATGACCTCGAATTGTGGTTATTCCCGCATCGTTGAGCAGAGCTATCATTCTTTTTGGACGTTCGGGATTGGACTCGTACATCGTCCATTTCAGCTCATTTTCAAGCACAGCTGAATTGAAGTAGCGCGATACATTGTAAAGCAGAGTTTTGTCGTTTAATACACCTTGGTTAACCCCTGCGCCCCATTCAAATTCGTGCTCGTACATCTCAATTTCTGTCTTTACGTCGGCAAGCGGAACGCCCCAGGAGTCAACAACCACTACAGAAATGTCGCCCTTTCGCACCTCGTCAATGCGGTCAAGTGCATATTCTCGCCATTCCGCGCCTTTCTCGAGGCTTTTGTTTGCCGAGCTTCCTGTGTAGAATATCAATTCATCGTAGGAAGAACCGCGAGAAAACTCGGTTGGTCGGTTTTCTCTTGGCATTATATCCGTGCGGATTTCTGAAATCTCGGAGTCGTATTCGTCGCTGACGGGGGGCGGTGTAAATGTAACTGACGTGTCCTCGGTTTCATCACTCTGTTGTGAACATCCCGTGACAAGCAGAGCCGCCGATATTACAGCCGCAATGAAAAATTTAACCTTCATAGATATTCTCCTTATTTACGTGAAATATCGATTTCTACGTCATCTCCAAGAGGCAGAGAATAGATTAAAACGTCATCGGGTGCTTTCTCAAGCATTTCCTCTATTGCCTTGGCGTAGTAAGAGAGCTGTTCGGAGTGCGCTTCGCTTAGCTTTTTTGCGGCAAGCTCGGGGGACGACAGCTGACTTTTTGTTAACGTGTCTGTTTTGTAGTCGCAAAGAACTATTTTGCCGTCAGCATCCTCAAAGAAAATATCAATTACACCCTGAACCGCAATTTTTTCGTTTTCAAGAAGCTTTGATTTTTCCTCACTTTGCGTGAAGTCAGATGCAGGCAGGAAGATGTTGAAGCGTTGCTCGCGCCACAGCCTTTTTGCTTTCTGTATTCTTGCGAAAAGCTTACTTTCAAAAAAGGCTTTGAGTTGGTCTCTGTTAATAATTTCGGCATAGTGCGTGGGAATAAAGTGCATTTCCTTAAGGCGTGCAATCTCCTCGTCAATGCCGTTTTCCAATACGTTTTCAAAATCGCAGAACTGAAGAAAGGCGTGGGTTGCCGTTCCTTTTTCGTCGGCGGAAATTTCTCTGATTCCGCCAAACGATTCGTCTGAAACAAAGCTTTTTCCGAACTGCTTTTCAAAATCGTTGCTCAGCGATTCGGGGGAAGCCGCATTTTCATCTGCAAGGTCGAGAACCTTGGGGGAAAGCGCAGAAACCGAAAGCTTTGCGGGGAGGTCGGAGATGTGATCGTATTCGTACTTGAAGTTAAAGCGGTCTTGCAAAAGCTTTACAAGCTCGGGGTCGGCAGACTCAAGAGGTTCGTTGCTTGCGACAGCAGACGTCTCGGTCTGTTGTATTTCCTCTGTTGGAGCAGATAAAACCGAAGTGGGGATTTTGTGAACCTCAAAGCTTTCGGGATGCTTTGAGAACCCGAGCGACATCATTATCCATTCTATATAGGATTTTGCATTCAGAACTGCGTAATTTTGGTCGTATTTAAGCAGATTTATAGATTTGTCGAGCTTTTTTGCAGGCTCGGGAATATTTGCGACAACGTAGAGTCTTTCAATTGCGCGTGTCATAGCGACGTAGAGCAGGCGCATTTCCTCCTCGCGCTGAAGCACCGATATGGTGTCGCTTATAGACGCCATAAACGGTGACTGATATTTTGCAAATCCCGTTTCGTCGTGATACAAAAATCCTATTCCCAACGATGGTTCAAGCAGGAAGGGAGCTTTTTTGAATTCCTCGTTAAACTGCTTTTCGCATTGGTAAATGAAGCAAACGGGGTATTCAAGACCCTTCGAGTGATGAATAGACATAAATTTTACGCTGTTATCATCGCTTGTTCGGTCTGCACCGCCAATAGTTGCTTTGCTTTCTATAAGCTCGTTTACGTACTTAATAAAGCTGTAAAGCCCCTTGAAGCCGCTTGACTCAAAGCTTATTGCGCGCTCGTAAAGCGTTTGAAGATTTTTTGCGCTCTTTTTTGAATAAGAGAGCAGGGAAAGCTCGCTGTAAAGCTGTTTGATAAGTCTGTCGCAGGGCGACGCTTCGGCTGCACTTCGCCAATCGGTGAGAAAGCTGTTAAATTTGGCACACTTTTTGCCGAGTGCATCGTCTGCCGCAATACGCTCGACAAGAGCATCGTAGAGCGAAAGCGAATTGTCGGATGCCTCGTGTCTGAGGCGTATTATATCGTCAAGCGAAAAGTTGAAGAAAGGCGAACGGAGAGTTCCGGCAAGCGAAATATCCTTTTGGGGATTGTCTATGGTGGTAAGTAAAGACATAACAAGCATGATTTCCGGATTCTCGAAAAAGTCGGTCTCCTCGGGGTTTTCCGCGGGAATACCAAGGGCGGAAAGCTCCTTTTGAAGCAACGGAAAGTCCTTTTTGCCTCTTGCCATAATGGCGATGTCCTTGTAGTCGATTATACGTTCCTCAAGTACACCGTCATCGTTAAGCTTGGCGGCAAGCTTTTCCTTACCCACAATGCGCTTTATTTCTCTTGCAATATAGCGCGCGGCTTCCTTCGCGTTTTCCGCCTTTTGGTCGTCGTCAAGCGTCGTATCGTCGGGGATTATTCCCGTAATCGCAATTTTCGCCGGGGTGGGAATATGCTCGGGATCGTCGCACGGCTTTGCAAACCTTAAATCGTCCTTGCCGCTGTATTCAATGCTTTGAGCGCGGGTGGAGAAAAGAAATGAAGAAACGGTGTTTGAGAAATTTACAACGGTTTCGTCGCATCTGAAGTTTTCCGACATAAACAGAGAGCCGCTTTCGCCGTCGGTGCTCTCAATGGGGGGCAGGCTTCGCTTGTAGTCAGCGAAAATAGAGGGATTAGCTCCTCTGAAGCCGTAAATGCTCTGCTTGATATCGCCAACCATAAAGCGGTTGTTCGGACGCGCGATAGCCGTAAAAATTGCGTCTTGAACGTCGTCAACATCCTGATATTCGTCGATATAAATGTAATCGAATTTTTCGCGGTATTCGTCGGCAAGACTGTTTGGATTGCCGTTTTCGTCATAAAGCAGGTCGAGCACAAAACGTCGAATATCATTGAATGAGAACGCACCGCGCGCCTTCTTTTCCTCATAAACCCTTTTGTCAAATTCCGACAGAAGCTCGTGCAGCTTTTTGCAGATGACGGCATTTTCCCTGAACGATTTTGAAATCTCCTCGGGAGTGTAAGCAAGATATCTATCTTTGATTTTTCCGACACTTATTTTTAATTTATCCCTCTTTCCTTTCAGGTCAATGGCGAGAGGGTTTTTTGATTTGTTCTGCCCAAGCTTTGCATATGAGATGTTTCCGATTGAGTTAACCGTGTGCTCGTAATTTTTGGTTTTTATGTATCCGAGTATGCTTTTCCAAAGCGAGACGTCAGACTCAAATGCGGCGGTGCAAAGCATGCTTGCCTCCTCGTCTCTCTTTGCCTCCTCTGCAAGCTCGGTGGAGAGTGCAACGGCGTAATTGAAAAATGCCTCAAGCTGACTCAATGCCGACTGTCCGTATTTGGTTTTGAAAAAGTCGGTGTCTGCGGCTTCAAGAAGGTCATTTTCGTAGTCCTTTAGTGTTTCAACTCCGTTGCGCAAAGAGAGGAGAGCCGTGTATATCTGAAGGAAAATTTCGCCTATTTTGCCGCTTCCGCGCGCACTTGAAAAATGCTCGGTAAAGCGGTCAAAGCCTTCGGTAAAAAAGAGGTCCTCAATAGTTTCCTCCATTATCGCTGAGTTCAATGGTGCAATCTCAGCGCTGTCCGCTATGCGCGGAACCTGAGCGAGCGAGAGCTTTTGGAAATTGTTTTTTACTACCTCGTAATAGAAGGAGTCAATAGTTGAGATATGTGCGCTTCCCAAAGCAATAAGCTGTTTGGTGAGATGCTCGTCGTCGGGCTTTTCAACAAGCGCCTTGGAAAGAGCCTTGGATATTTTTGCCTTGAGATCGGCAGCCGAAGCACGCGTGAAGGTAACTATAAGCATACGGGAAATGTCGGCAGGATTTTTGCTGTCGGTAAGCGATTCGATGATTCTTTGGGTCAACGTGGCGGTTTTACCCGAGCCTGCCGCTGCGCTTACAAGCAGAGTCTTGTCGCGTGTGTTAATGGCGAGTTGCTGTTTATCTGTCCAAGCCATAAATTTCTCCTTTTTCAGTTGTCATCTTCATTTTCTTCTTCGTCGGTGCCTTCGCTTGTCAAGTCAACTCGGCAAAATGGCTTCATTTTGCAGTATTGACATACGTAATCCCTGCCTATTTTCATAGGTGCAATATCGGCGTTTCCGCTCTTGAGCTCGGTGGCTATTTCTTCAATGGTGGAATATATCTGCTTTTCAAGCTCGTCGAATCCTTCCTTGCTCATTGACGAGTTTTTGGTTATAACACCGTCCTTGTTAGTTGTTACTCCGGGCAAATATCTGTTTTTGAGGTTGTGGCTCATTTCTTTGATGATTTCATCATCGTCGGTTACCAACCCCGAACGCGGCAGCTTTTTCTTTGCCATAGCTATTATTTCTTCTTCTGTTGCGTTATATTTAACATCAAAGGCGCTGAATGCGGAGGATACGTAGATAACGCCCGCGGGCTTTATTGTGTCGCCCTCTTCGCATCCGATGCTTCTTTTGAATTTATCGTCCTTGGCGTTGCATATGGCGAAAAGGTAGAGCAAAAGCTGAATGTTAAGTCCTTTCTCAACGTCCGCAAGGTCAAAGGTCTTGCTTCCCGTTTTGTAGTCAATGACCTTGACGTACACGGTGTTGTCTTTCTTGAATACATCGAGTCTGTCAACAGCACCGTCGATTATTATTTTGGTGTCGTCTTTAAGCTTCAACTCAAATTGGGGCAGGGCGTCCGAGGGGGCGTTGCCGAATTTCATTTCGAGATATTTGGGAATAAAGCTGCTGTCAAGCAGTTCGTCGTAAAGCGAGGAAGCAACTACAACCGCAAGCCCCGTAAGCCTTCCAAAAAGGTGAAGCTGACGCTTTGACGGCTCAACCTTGTCCTTGAAAATACTGTCAATATATTCTTTCGCCTTGTCTCTTATGAAGCGCTCAAGCTCGTCCTTGGGAATATCGCGCTTAAGTCCGTTTTCGTCCACGGTGTATCCGATAAAAAGCTCGAGCAGATGGTGCACAAAGGTACCAGTGTCAGCGGCGTTGAAGCTTATCGGTGTTGTGTCTCTGAGGTTAAGGACAAACTTGCAGAAATAATTGAAATGACACTTGACGTATTGGTCTATCTTGCTCTGAGAAAGCCGTATTTTCTGACCGAAAAGACTGTTTGACAGGTCATTGCTGATTTTGCACTCTGTAGTGCTTATGGGGGCTTTGGTCTTTTTGAGAATATCGGCACAGTCCTCTTTTTTGCCAAGTACCGAGGCAAGAGCCGCGCGGTTTTTGTCATCGGTCAGCGAGTGATAAGACTCAAGAGAAAGCTTTTCTGACATAAGCTTGTCAAGCTCGTTTATCTTTTCGTAGCAGAGGGGCTTTTTTATGCCTAAAAGGGAGCAAGCCCGCGTTATCGCCAAAGAAGGACGGAAAACAGTGGAGCCCACCTTTGTATGGTAATTCATAATAAGCTTGTCCGACGGGAGAGTAACCGCGCGGTAGGTGTGCAAAAGCTCATCGGAGCTCTTTTCCGAAATCTTGCTTGAAAGCTCTATGCCGTAACTTGAAAGCTTTTCTTTTTCAATATCCGAGAAAAATCCGCCGTCGCTGACGTGTGCGGGGAATTTTCCGTCGCACATACCTATAAGAATGGCGCATTTTATGCCGCTTGCGCGTAGCATAGATGCCGAGCCGAGAACAACCTCGTCGGCGGCTGTGGGAATAGTGCCAATATCGGTGTTTCCAAGCACAAGCTTGAGCGAGGAGCAAAATTCCTCTACGGTCATTTTTTCGTCGCCAAGAGTTGCAGAAATGTCGTTGAGCACGCTTATGAACGCCGAGTGAGTGCCCGCATATTCAAGCGCAATTCGCTTGTTTCCTGAAAGATGAGCCTTTTTTGCGCGCTCGCAAAGCTTTTCTGTAAGCCCCAATTCCTTGAAAAAATTATAGGTGGCGGCGCAAAGCTCGCGTACGTTTTCGGCGGCATCAAGACGCGTGAAAAACGCGGGAAGGGTTGAGGTGAGAATGTTCTTCACCTCATTTGCCACCTCTCTTATTTTTATTCCGCGGTTGGATATTTTGTTGCTGTAGCCGTCGGGGTTCATCGTCCAGCTTTCGTCAAAGAAACGTAGACCTTTTATTTTCCAGGTCGAAACGTAAATTTCAAAAAGGTCTATCTTCTCTGACGGAATGCCCGTGAGGCCTGTTTTGAGATAGGCTATAACGTCATCGGCACGCCAATTTCTCTGCTTTATGGCGAAAGCAGACATCATAAGCGAGATAAGCGGATTTGTTACAAGGTCTGTCTTTTCCGACATATAGAAGGGAATGCCCGCCTTCTCAAACACAGAGTCGATTGTTCCTTTGTATGTGTCCATATCTCCTGCAACAACCGCTATTTCGTTGCGGCGGTAACCCGCGTGCAAAAGTGAGAGAACTGCGTTTGCCGCCGCTTCTGATTCGCTGTACATATCAGCACATTCAATTATCTCCACACTTGTGTCGTTTTCTGTTGGCGGAAGCTTCGAGAAATTTGCCGAAAAATCCCAAAAATGCGCCCAAAGTCGCTTGAGAGCGGGTGTGGTCGCTCTGTAGGGATTTGAAAGCTTGACTTTGCGCAGAGTCTTGCCGCGCGCAAGATTCAAAAGTTTTTTTGAGGTGTCGTTTACGCTTGTAAGATGAATATCGTTTGTCAGCTCGTCGGGTGAGGGAATAGTGACGGTGCAGTTTTCCGCCTGAGCAAAAATCCGCCCGATTATTTTATACTCCCAAGCGGTGAAGCTTGAGAATGAATCTATGTACACGTTGTATTTTTTGAAGAAGTCGTGATCGCAAAGCTTGTCGTAAAGTTTTGCAAGGTCGTCACTGCCGTCGCTGTACGACTTTTCCACCGTGTCTGAAAAATGAGAATATATAGCGGCAAGGTCGGTGAGCTTTGTTTTGAACTGACCTTCTTCTTCCATATCCTCGAGTACGTCTTCAAGTTTTTTTACGCTGATTCCGTTTGTTTTGAATTCATTTATTTGTGAGAGCATAAGCGAGGGCAGAGAGGAGTCTCCCAAAGCGCGAAGCTGATATTCGCTGAGTATTGGCGCAAGCTCGAGAAGCGTACGCTTCATCAAGAGGTTTTTCATACCTTTGGTGATGTAGTTGTACGAAAGACCGCCGTATATTCTGAATATCTTGTTTGCGAGACGGGTGAAGTTGAGCACCTCAAAGCTGAGCTGCGCCGATGCGGGCAGCCCCATAAGCATATTTCGCTCGGTCTCAACCGTTTGTTGCTCGGGAACGATAAGAAGTACTTGCCGTCCCGCCTCAATGTCTTGGCGAATTTGCTTTGTTATCTCGGTGGTCTTTCCCGTTCCCGGGAGTCCGTAAATAAGATTTATCATAAAGCACCTCAATAAATGAAAATAACTCTTTCTCTGTGGCTTTTAAGAACCTGTTTTCTGATAAAGAAAAAATATTGCCGTCTTATGCTCGTTATTCCGTCGCACTCGCGCCGTAAATTGACGTAAGGACGGCGGTTTTTGGATATGCTATTTGGAGAGAGAAAAAAGGGAGAAACGACTGTAACCGCGTAGCCGCGTGATGCAAGCTCGACTGCATTTTTGGCGAAAAAGCTTTCGGCGTCAAAGTTTGTCTGCCTTGTTGGAAAGAGAAAAATAATCTTTTTGCCTGTAGTCGATTCGAAAAAAATTTTGCTGTCACCGGGATACCTTGCCGCCGATAAAATGAATTGAACCGAGAACAGAAGAATTATGGGCGGCAAAACAAGCGACAAAATGCTGACCACTATCAGCAAAACCGCACTCGTCTGTACCGCGAGTAATATCAGCGCGGCAATTTTTATTGCGTGTGAAATCAATCTGAAGCGTGAGAAAAAATAACTTGCACGCTCAAAAAGCCTGTACGCCGAATGGGCTTTGACCTTTTTCCAAAGATATGAAAAATAGCCTTTGCTGCCGTCAAGAGCACTTGACTCTTTGGCATCAGCAGAACGCATCTGTGAACGTAAAAAGGCGTTCTCACGCCTGAGTTTGTCAAGCTCATTTTCTTTTTTATTATTGCTTCTCTCCATTACCGCGATCGCCTATCTCCGCATTTCTGAGAATCGTGTCGCGTCCCCGCCAGGAGAAGGCGCGTTTTGAAAACTCCTCCTCACTCATTTGCGCCACGGTCTCGTATGTAAGATTTGCTATGGCGTTTTCGCTGAAAAATTTTATCGGAGTGTAGATACTGCCGCTCTTTTTTGCCCTCAGAGTGTGCGGACAAACCTCTGTGCACACGTCGCACCCCCAAAGGCTGTATTTCTTAAGCAGCTTTTCTTCGTCGGCGTTAAGCTCGCCCTTTTTCTGCGTAAGTGCCGACAGGCATTCCTCACATTCACCCGCTTTCCACGGACAAGCGCGTTGGCACAGACCACAGCTTTCGCAGTATTGCGGCTCGCGCTCGTCGGATTGCTCAGCGGCAAGCGGAGCGCCCACGATAAGCTCGCCGAGAAATACAAAGGACGAATATTTTTCGGTTATCAACAGATTGTTTCTGCCCATTATTCCAAGACCGCCCATAAGTGCCGCGTGACGCTCGTCAATAGGCGAGTGGTCGGCAAACATCGCAAAGCTTATGTGTGGGTATTCCGCCTTAAGAATCGGAAGCACGCGACTTGCAAGCTCCTTAACGAAAAAGTGATAGTCTCTGCCCACGGCATACGCCGAAATATTGCGCTTGCCGTCGCATACCTCTGTGTAATAGGGAATGGCAAAAACCACCGCAAAGCCCGAGGAGATACCGGCTTTGTCAAGAAGATATTTTTTTGTTATTTTGCATTTTTCAAGCGGAAGAAAAACGCAAAGATCTATGCCTTCTTCAAGAAGTACAGCTTTAATTTTGTCCTTCATTTTTTAACTCCGTACCAAATTTGAATCTTTCATAAATATATTATACCATAAAAAGCGCCTAAAAACAACTTTTTTCAAATTTTTTATTGGGTCTTCATAAAATCGTCACATTGAAAATCTATAATAGTGTCATCACAAATGAAAGGCGGTAGATATTTGATGGATAACAACAGCTTTGATAATAACAGCTTTGATAATAATAACAACGAAAACATACAGAACGGCGAGAGTAGCTACGAGATATACTCGAAAAGCTATACTCCGAGCGAAAACGGCTATACCGAGCAAAAGCAGAGCTATCAAGGTGGCGAATATCATTACAGCTACGTCACTCCCGAGCGAAGCAAAAACAAAACGGGAAGGAAAATATTGGCTGTATTTGGAGTGGCAGTTTGCGCCCTTGTGCTTTGCGTTGGAACCATATTCTGTACGGCCAAAATAGTCTCCGATTATTACGAGGGTGTCATTGCCGATACTCCGCACGCGGACGACGGCTTGCCCGAAGTTACAGACGGCGGCGAAAATAAGGTTGAGGTGACGGAGCCGCAGGATGCGGATATTTCCGAGGAAAACGACGGAGATTGGTTCTTCGGCTTTAACGAAAAAACAGACATTACATTCTCCGACAGCGAAACTCAGGCGGTAAGTGACGTAAGCATAGGCGACAGCGGACTTTCCAAGGCTGACGTTGCAGAGCTCGTTTCGGCATCCGTGGTTGAAATAACCACCTCTGAGACTCTCCGTAACGGACTCGTTTATTCAAGCGGTGCGGGAAGCGGAGTTATAGTAACCGAAAACGGCATAATAATAACCAATAATCACGTTGTTGAGGGAGCTACAGAGATAAGCGTAAGACTTTCAAACGGCAACGTGTACGATGCGGCGCTTGTGGCAACCGACGCAGAAACCGACCTTGCGGTTATCAAGATTGAGCCTAAGGAAGCACTGACTATCGCGGTGTGCGGAAACAGCAAAAGCCTTCGCGTAGGTGACGAGGTGCTTGCTATCGGCAACCCCTTGGGGCTTCTTGGCGGAACTGTTACAAACGGAATTGTCAGCGCACTTGAGCGCGAGGTGACTATTGAGGGAGAAACAATGGTACTTCTTCAGCACAACGCGGCTGTAAGCCCGGGAAATTCGGGCGGTGCACTCTTTAATATGAAGGGTGAGCTTATCGGAATAGTTAACGCAAAATACTCAAGCAACGGTGCCGAAGGACTCGGATTTGCCATTCCCATGAATACCGTCAGCGAGGTGTATAACGACCTTGTGAATTACGGATACGTAAAGGGCAGAGCCGACCACGGACTGAGCATAGTTCAACAGTACGCTTTCCGTCCGGGATATTATGGCTATCTGCTTTATATCGTTGAGTCTAAATATACGAGCGAGCTTGTGTACGGCGACAGACTTATCGCGATCAACGGCGTAACTCCCGCATCAGCGGATGAAGCTTATGCTTTGCTTGACGGATATGAAATAGGCGATACGGTAGACGTAACCGTGTACCGTTCGGGTAAGGAAATAACAGTAAAAGTACCGATTTCCGAGTATCATCCTTAAAAAATTCATAAATCACTTGAAAAAAATCCGAAAATGCTATATAATAGATACTTGAACGGGGGTGTTTTGATTGTATACTATCCTTGTAGTTGACGATGAGGTCAGAATACGCAGTATAATAAAGAAATACGCGGAGTTTGAAGGTCATACCGTGGTCGAGGCGGGAGACGGACTTGAGGCTGTGTACCTCTGCCGTAACAACTCCTACGATATCGTTATAATGGATATAATGATGCCCGAGCTTGACGGATTTTCGGCGTGCCGAGAGATCAGAAAAATATCTCAGGTCCCGATAATAATGCTTTCTGCGCGAGGCGAGGAATACGACAGAATAAACGGCTTTGAGGTTGGTATAGACGATTACGTGGTCAAGCCCTTCTCTCCCAAGGAGCTTATGCTCCGTGTCGAGGCGGTTATGAAGCGCGTAAAGCGAGGCGGCGATATGTCTGTAAAACAGCCCAATGAAATAGTTGAGATAGACGGCGGCGGTCTTAAAGCCGACATTACAGCACGTATCGTGTATATAGACGGCGAGAGGGTGGAGATGTCTCCAAAGGAATACGATTTGTTTTTCTATCTTGTTGCCAACAGAAATATTGCGCTCACAAGAGAAAAATTGCTCAGTGAGGTGTGGGGATATGATTTCTTCGGTGACGCGCGTACGCTTGATACGCATATAAAGCTGCTCAGAAAAAGTCTGGGCAGATATGCCGATTGCGTTGTTACACTTCGCGGTGTAGGTTACAGATTCGAAGAAAAATAAAAAGAAAAGAGGTGCCGCAGAATGGGAAAAGCAAAAATGCAAAAAAGAAAATGCAGAGTCTGCGGTATCGGCGTAAGCTGGAAGCTTTTTGCCTTCCTCATTGGCTTTGTGGCGTTTATGATGCTTGTCGTGTGGGTGTTTCAGGTGTTTTTGCTTGAAAGCCTTTATAAATCGACAAAGCGAAACGAGCTTGAAAGTATTTCCTTGGCAATCGGTGAATACGTGGGAACCGAGTCGCTTGGCGACGCGGTGTATTCCTGTGCGGTGGATTATTCTACCTGCATAAGAGTTTTTAAGTTTAGCGACAGCAACTCGGCAACCGAGGTGGCAAGTGCCGACGTTTCAACCGAATGCTCCATACACAATATTCCGCATCAACTTCTTAACCGAAAGCTTAACGATTACTACAGCAAAGCGCTTGACAACGGCGGTGTTTTTGCCGAAACAAGCGAGATGAGCTCAAAGCTTGGTACATTCTGGAGTGACAGCGACGGAGAAGAGCCGCTTTTTGACTTTATAAATTCAACGCCAAATTCACTTGTTATGGTTTATAACAGAGTGATTGAAGGCGCAGACGGCGAGACCTATATGGTGCTTCTTAATTCGGAGCTTACTCCTGTGGACGCTACTGTCAATACGCTTAAGATGCAGTTCTACTGGATTGCGTTCGTTATGGTGATAGGCGCGCTTGTCCTTGCTTTCCTTATTTCAAAAAACATCTCAAGCCCCATAAAGAAAATGAATGAGTCGGCAAAAAAACTTGCCGAGGGAAGATATGACGCAGATTTCTCGGTCAGCGGATATCGCGAGATAATCGAACTTTCCGAGAGCCTTGAGGATGCGGCTGATAAGCTGTCAAAGCTGGATTCGCTTCAGCGTGAGCTTGTAGCGAACGTCTCTCACGACCTGCGCACCCCGCTTACCCTTATAAAGGGCTATGGCGAGGTTATGCGCGACATTCCCGACGAGAATACGCCCGAAAATCTACAAGTCATAGTTGACGAGGCAAATCACTTGGGCGAGCTTGTAAACGACCTGCTCGACCTGTCGAGGATACGCTCGGGTGCAAGAGTTCCCGAGTTTTCGGAATTTGACCTTACAGCGGCTGTCCGCGAGGTTATGACGAGATACGATAAGCTTGTAAAGGCGGGGGGCTATAAAATAGAATTTACCGCTGAAAACGATTCTTATATTTGCGCAGACCGAATGATGATAATTCAAGTGGTCTATAATCTTATAAACAACGCCATAAACTACGCGGGCGAGGATAAAACCGTGCGCGTAACGCAAACGGGCGGAGACGGCAAGGTGCGTATTTCGGTATCCGATAACGGAGAGGGAATACCGCCCGACCAAATAGACAGCATATGGGACAGATACTATAAGGTAGACAGAGTTCACAAGCGCGCAAAGGTGGGCACAGGCCTCGGACTTTCAATAGTCAAGGGAACGCTTGAACTTCACAAAGCTACCTACGGCGTAGAATCTGCCCTCGGTCACGGAAGCCGCTTCTGGTTTGAGCTTCCCACGATAGATATGACAGACGACGATGAGGAGATAGTTCAATGATTGGAAAAGCATTCAGAATACTCAGAATAGCTCTGCTTGCGGTGTGTATAGCAGTTTTCCTCGTCAGTGCGGTTATGCTTGTGAGAATACTCGTTGAGTATTCAAAAGCCGAAAACGTGTACGACGAGATAAATAAGGGCATTGAAAATATAGATAGCGACTCGGAGGTAAATGACGTCCCCGAGAATCTCGTTGCGCTTTCAAAATATGTTTCCGAGCTTAAGGCGCAGTATCCCGACGTGGTGGGCTACGTTAACGTGCCCTCGCTTGGAATAAGCTATCCTGTGGTGCAGACCGATAATAACGATTACTACCTTGACCATATGATAAACGGCGAGGAGAGCACAAGCGGCGCAATATTTCTTGATTACCGCATAAACAGTAACCCCTCAGTGTCGAAAAACACAGTTCTTTACGGTCATAATATGAATAACGGCTCAATGTTCCATAAGGTGGTTGACCTTTTCACTCTTGAAAAATTCCTTGAGGCTGAGGTTGAGTACGTTACCGAAAACAGCGCATACGTATATACACCGCTTGCGCTTTACCGTTGCGAGGCGTATTATCCCTTTTATATGTATGAGTTTGACAGCGACGGAGGATTTCTCGATTTCTGCGATATGATTACCGAAAAAAGCTTTCACACCGAAAGACCTGAGGCAGAGTACGGCGCAGATGCGCGGCTTATAACCTTTTCTACCTGCACCAATTCCATATCCTCCAAAACTGGCAGATACATATATCACGCGGTGCTCACCGAATCTTATGAAAATATCCACACGGAGGCGGTAGAATAATGATATCCTTTGACAGCTTTGTTTGCCCTCATTGCGGAGCACCGATTGGTATAAATGAAAACGGCAAAAGTCTTGTTTGCCGAGGAAGCACGAAAAAACATTGCTTTGACCTTGCGTCAAGCGGATACGTCAATCTCGCACCGCCGTCTCAAAGCGGTTCGGGAGATTCCAAGGAAGCAATACGCTCGCGCACCCGTTTCCTTGAGAGCGGAGGTTATTCGCCTATACGCGATGCGGTTGTTGATAAGGTGAAAAAATACTGCGGCGGAGGTCTCGTTATAGACGCGGGATGCGGTGAAGGGTATTATACCAATGCGGTTGCACAAGCCTATAACGGCGATGTGGTGGGCTTTGACCTCTCCAAATTCGGCGTGGAAAACGCCGCCAAGACGGCGCGCAGAAAGTCGATTCAAAACGCGTTTTTCGCGGTGAGCAGTGTGTTTACAATGCCGATTGCCGATGAAAGCGCAGACGCGGTGGTGAATATTTTTGCGCCCTGCGTTGAGGAGGAATATACAAGAGTCCTAAAAAAGGGCGGAGTTCTTATAACCGTGGGCGCAGGCGAGGACCACCTGCTCGGACTAAAGCACGCAATTTACGACACGACCTATAAAAATTCCGAACGCGAGGATATGCCCGAGGGGCTTTGCCTCGTCGAGGAAATAAGAGTGGCGTTTGAGCTTTTTATTGAGCAAAAAGAACTTATACTCGACCTTTTTTCGATGACTCCGTATTATTACCGCACATCCGAAAGCGATATGAAAAAGCTGGCGGAGCTTGAAAATCTCAAGACCGAAATAGACGTAAAGATAAAAATTTTCCGCAAGGATTAGGGAGACAATATGAAATTTACGCTTTGTATTCCAATGTACAATGAATCCGGAATAATCGCCGACACGGCAAAAACTCTTTCTTCCTATATGTCGTCGCGCTTTGAGGATTACGAAATAATCTTCTCGGACGACGGAAGCACCGATGGCTCGGCTGATATCGTAAAGAGCCTTGTGCTTCCTTGCGTGCGCGTTATCGGCTATCCCGATAACAGAGGAAAGGGAAGTGCCGTGCGCGAAGCGATGCTTGCCTCACGCGGAGATATGGTTATGTTTACCGACTCCGACCTTGCATACGGTACAGAGGTGATAGGTCAGGTGGCAGACGCCTTTGACGCTCACCCCGAATGTGACCTTGTTGTAGGTTCAAGAAATATTGCCAAGGACGGATATGACGGCTATACCATTGTGCGTAAGCTTGCGTCAAAAGCTTACATCACGGTTCTTAAAACCGTGGGTGGGCTCAAAATTTCCGATTCTCAATGCGGTTGTAAAGCATTTCGCGGCGAAGCGGCAAGGCGTGTGTTCGGATATTGCGAGGTTAATCGCTTTGCCTTTGACTTTGAAGCTATACTCGTTGCCGAAAAATGCGGCTATAAAATTTGCGAAATTCCAGTTAAGGTCATAAACCACGGAGATTCAAAGGTAAGCGTAGTAAAAGATTCGCTGAAAATGCTCCGCGATATAGTGAAAATGAAAAAGAGAATATCAAAGCTCGATCTGTGAAAAAAGCCTGCGCAATGCAGGCTTTTTGCTATTGACATAATCTTTTGTATATGGTATAATGACATAAAGAGGTGATTTTTGTGAAATTGATAAGTGCTGAAATACTTACGAACGGCAAGCTTGCCGTCGATACGGTTATATGCCAGCCTTCGACTTCGGTCTACGCGATGCTTGGCGGTGCGCTGATACTGAACGGTACGGAAATAAGGAGCGGACAGTATTACGTGTCAGAGGAAAACGATATTATTCAAATTCAAGGCGAAAACGGCGCGGGGTTCAGCGTTTTGCGTGTTGCCTTCGATGGTCTTGACGGTGACGTCTTGCCACTTTATACAGCTTTGGAGGTGTCGGACAAGCACGGTTTCAGCTCCTTTGTGAGTATGCTTGGCGAGAAAAATCTTTTTGTTCCCGAAAGCGAAGTAGCGGCCAAAAAAATAGCCGAATATTTTGTGTATACTCTTGCTGGAACAGATGATGAAAACACCTGCGGCAACAAACACGTGGATATGGCAAAAAGATATATAGACGGAAACTATTTTCTTGATGTCAAGGTGGAGGAGCTTGCCGAGCGAATCGGTGTGGACAGAAAATATCTCCGGAATCTTTTCACCGAGTATCTCGGAGTATCAACTAAGGATTACATAATGAATCTGCGCATTGAACGCGCCAAGGAGCTGCTTTCCGAAAGCGATATGCCTGTCATTGCGGTGGCATCTTCGGTGGGATATTCCGATGCCCTCGGATTTTCTAAAATTTTCAAAAAGTATACTGGGCTTTCTCCATCGGATTACCGAAACAGTACGGAAACGGTTGATAAAACAGAAGAACCCGTGCAGGAAACTCCCACACGGGCAAAAGAGGACATCAAGTATTTTCTTCTTTAGGCGGCTTGAAGCTGCGCACGCGCTGTCTGTATTTGCTCGGTGACTCCCCGTAAATTTTGGAGAACAGACGCGAGAAGTAAAGCGGGTCTTCAAAGCCAAGCTCTGCGCACACCTCGTTTATCGGGATTTCGGGGTGGCGTTGCAGATATTCCTTTGTCCTGCTGACCTTAAGCTGATTGATATATGCGATTGGTGTGGTGCCAAGCTCACTCTTGAAATATCTTATAAGCTGTTGCTTTGATATATGGCATATACTGCTGAGTGTATCAAGTGATATCGGCTCGCTTATGTGATTTTGTATGTAAATAATTGCTCGCCTTAACTTCCTTGATGACGGAACTTCTATTCTGTCACCGCCCTCAAGCAGTTGCTTTATACAAATATTTGACAGCCTCGTCAGAAGCCTTGAAAGGTGGAGCGAGGCTGTTATGCTCCTTGAGAGCGCGTCCTTGCGCAGGGAGTTTTGAGCCTCATTAAAAATCTCTAACTCGCGCGAAATATCCTGACCTAGGGATATTTTTGTTTGAATGTACACCGTGAAATCGCTTGGCGCGAAATCGTCACGGTTGGCTATAACGTTTTTTATTTCGGTGTCATAGGTAACGTTAAGCGCCCCTTTGGCCTCGTCCACCTCACACTCGATAAGTGGATTTTGCAGTACGAAATGTATGTAACAAAGCGTACACATTTCGTCGTTTATCGGCTCGCGTCTGTAGTGCTCACCGCCCGGAATAAAAATAATATCCCCCTCGTTTAATATGTGCTCGTTGCCGTACATCGTTATTTTGCACGAGCCTTTTTTTATCAATATAAGTATGTTTTGTGAATCGGTAATATCCCACACGGTTTTTCTGATAACCGTATATGCCGCCTTGATTATCGGGATAGTCAAAAGATCAAGCTTGTAGAGCATATTGCCTCCGCAATGTTAATATAATCCATATTTTTGTTTATATGGTGTATTCAAAATTATACCATACCGTGGTAAAATTGTAAATAGAAAAAACAAATTTTTTACGGAGGTTTTTATGGGAAAGAAATGGAAGGTTGCTGTCGTCGGTTGCGGAAGCTTTGCCAACGGACAGTATTTCAAGAATATATCTAAAGAAGCAAACGCTGAGTGCGTTGCGGCGGTGGATATCGTGCTTGAGCGTGCTGAGGAGGCTTGCAAAAAATACAATATACCTAACGCATATTCAAGCGTTTATGAACTTATTGAAAAATGTGATTTTGACATTGTTATCGATGCCGCTTCAATTCAGGCTCACCACGAAATAAATATGGCGGTACTTTCGGCAGGAAAGCACCTTGTTACCCAAAAGCCCGCCGCGCCTACGGTAAAACAGCTTACAGAACAGATTGAGCTTGCAAATAAGATGGGCGTGAAGATGGTCTGCGCTCCTATTCACCCTATGCGCTACGACCTTAATATCGCTAAGCAGATAATCCGCGACGGCGGTATCGGCAACCCCTACTACGTAAAATGCAATATGTCTCACGGCGGTCCCGAGTATTTCCAGTACCGCAACGCCGACCCCTCTTGGTTTTTTGAGCCCGGTGCGGGCGCGCTTGTTGATATGGGCGTTCACGGACTTCAGATAGTAACCAGCGTGTTTGGCCCCGCAAAGGCATTTTCGTGTATGGCTAAGGTTACTACCCCTGTAAGAGAGGTGCGCTCGGGTAACTTCGACGGTAAGAAAATAAAGGCTGATATGATACCCGACCACTACGTGATCACACTTGACTACGGAGATGGTAAAATGGCACTTGTGGAGTCGGGTTTCTCTATGAAAAGCAGTAAAGCTCCGCAGATGGAGATCTTCGGAGATCAGGGAACCATATCCTTTACTGCACCCTATATGACCAACCCGATTCCCGAGGTTTATATGGACTGTCCCGAGCGCGGAATACGCGGTTGGATGGCTCCTATGCAGTGGACGAAACCGCCTAAAAAGCTTAACAGTCAATGCTGTTGTCTCGGTGACCTTATAGATGCAATAGAGAAAAATAAGGAGCCTGTTCTTTCACCCGAGCACGCTCGCCACGTCCTTGAAATTATGTGCAAGATTCCCGAGGCTATTATGAGCGGAAACAGAGTTAATCTTGAAACAACATTTTGATGGGAGAATGATACTATGAGTAAATTGAGAGTTGCCATTTTCGGTTTGGCACACCCACACGCCGCGTCGTTGACAAAAGCATTCAAGGTGCTTCCCGATGAGGTGGAAATTATCGGATATGCCGAGGTCGGACCTTGCGATGACCAAACACCCGAGGAGCGCTACAGAAATATAGGAAAGCAGGCTGACGACCTTGAAAGGTTTAAGGATTGGCATCGTCTGCTTGCGCTTGAGCCCGACGTTGCCGTGGTGGCTACAGAAAATTCAATCTGCGCAGATATTGCCTGCGAGATACTTAAAAAGGGAATTTCTGTCATAAACGAAAAGCCTATGGCGATGAACTATGCCGATGCAAAACGAATGGCTGAGGCCGCAAAAGCGAGCGGCGCGCACGTTATAACCAACTGGCCCATCGCGTGGTTCCCGTCTTTTAATCTTGCCAAGAAGCTTCTTGACGACGGCGTTGTGGGTAAGCCTATGCGCGTTGTTTACCGCAGTCCTGCTACATGGGGACCTTATTCCTATGGAAAAAACAATACACCTCCCCCCATTGAGTGGCTAAATAAGACTTGGTGGTATAGAAAAGAGTGCGGAGGAGGCTCACTTCTCGACTATGCTTGCTACGGTGCAATACTCACCACCTATATGTTCGGTAAAAAGGCACTCCGCGTCAGCGGAATCACAAAGCAGTTCTGTACTGCGGAGACCTCGGTAGAGGATTACAGCGCGATGATACTCGACTTTGGAGACGGCGTTGGACTTCTTGAAGGCTCTTGGTCAAGCTTCAATCCCGCAGAGATACCCTCGGGCCCAATTATCTACGGTACAGAGGGCGTAATCGTTTGCGACAGACATTCAAATCTGCTCAAAATATACAAAGGCAATAGCCATGCGCCCATTGAACCCGTTGAGGTAATAGATTGCTCTGAAATGCCGGAACTCAAGGCAGACCTTGGTAGAAATATCCTCGACTTTTTGTTGGGCAAGGGCAAGCTTCATCCTATGCTTGAAACAGAGATCAATCTTGCTGTTTGCGCTACGCTTGACGCGGGAAGAAGATCCGCCGAGCAGGGCATAACAGCCGACGTAGAATAAAGGAGAATGAATATGAAAAAATTGAGAGTTGCAATAATCGGAACGGGAATGATCGCCAACAGTGCACATTTTCCCGCGCTTAACATACTTCGCGAGGAAGGTCTTGTTGAAGTCGTCGGCGTTGCCGATATTCGTGAAATTGCCGCAAAGGAAACCGCGGCGAGACACGGTGTTCCAAATTGGTACACAGATCCTCAGAAGATGCTTGACGAGCTTCATCCCGATTTCGTTGCGGTCTGCACACCAAATATGTACCATAAGGAATGGACAATAAAAGCACTTAAGGCAGGTGCGCACGTGGCTTGTGAAAAGCCAATCGCTCTTACGGTTGCGGATGCCGAGGAGATGTGGGCAAGCGCAAAGGAATGCGGAAAGATGCTTTTCCCCTGCCAATGTATGAGATGGCGTAACTATATGCAACAGTCAAAGGAGCTTGTCGCGGCGGGCGAGCTGGGTGAAGTCTATTTCTCGGATATTGAATTTATCAGACGAATTGGCGTTCCTACCTGGGGAATGTTTCATATGAAGGAGCATAACTACGGCGGTCCCTTCTGTGACCTGGGTGTTCATCTTATTGACTCACTTCTTTGGATAGTTGGTGACAAAAAGGTTGAGGCTGTTTCGGGAAGCACGTACACCAAAATCGCAAATCAGGGAAATGACGTTCTTCTCAGCATTGCGGAGAGTGGTGCGTATGATGGTACGTTTACCCCTCGTCCTTACGACTATAAGGAGTTCAACGTTGAGGATTTCTCCACGGGATTTATGCGCCTTGAGGGCGGAATGAGTGTCAACTTCAAGTTTTCATGGGCAATAAATCTTCCAACCACCAACCTTAATATGGTTATCTGCGGTGATAAGGGCGGTCTTTCGGTAAATAAAGAGCTGCTTTACAAAAATATAGGCAGATATCAGGCTGAAAGTGAAATGAAGTGGTTTGATAACGGACAGTACAGGGGCGTGCCCTTTGAACAGCACAGATATATGTACAGAAATATCATCAATACTATTGCGGGTAAGGAAGAATATCTTATCAAGAAACACCAGAATATCGAGGTTACAAAGGCTATCGAGTGCTTCTACCGCTCCGCAGAGCTTGGACGCGAGGTCAGAGCTGAGGAGCTTGCAAAATAATATGAAAATAATATCGTGAAAATATTGCCAAAGCCTTGAATTTGTGTTATAATTGAGACGAGGTAAATCATTATGAAAATACATTTTTTAGGTACGTGCTCGGGTACAGACCCTATGCCCGACAGAAATCACGCGTCTTGGGTACTTGAGGTAGACGACAAGCTTTATTTTTTCGATGCGGGGGAGTGTTGCTCGCGCAGTGCTCATCTTAGCGGACTTGACGTGCTGACAATGAAGGCGGTGTTTGTTTCGCACCCTCACATCGATCACATAGGCGGACTTTCAAACCTTGTGTGGCTGGTTGAAAAAATGAGAGGCAGAACAAAACAGCTTCCGAAGCACGGCGGCTTTGACCTTTACCTGCCCGATCTGGACGTCTGGAACGGTGTTTGCTGTATGCTCAAATACAGTGCCGCAGCACTTGGAAAGAATTATTCCGTGACTCCCCACCTCGTTTCGGACGGCGTTGTCTGCGACGACGGAACGATCAAGGTTACGGCGTATCATAACAAGCACATAAAGAACGCTGATTGCTCGTTCAGCTATCTTATTGAGTGTGAGGGAAAAAGAATCGTTTATTCGGGCGATATCAAGTCATATTCAGAGCTTGACGAGGCAATAGGCGAGCATTGCGACGCGATTATCTGCGAGACGGCTCACCATATTTTTGACGAGACCTGCGAGTATCTTAATAGCAAAAATATAGACAGAATTTTTTACAGCCACCATTGCAGAGATATTATTAACGCTCCCGATGATTACCGAAAAATCGTTGAAAGCCGTTTCGGCGGAAAGGCGTTGATCTGCGAGGACGGGGATATAACTGAAATATGAAAATAGCTTTCTTGTGCGATATGCACCTGCCCGAAAGTAAAAGCTCTCCTCAATACGCGTTTTTTACCGCGCAGTAGATCAGATGCGCCGCGATGGCGTTACTACGGTGATAAATCTCGGAGATACCAATTCCTTTGGTGAGATTTCCGTTTTTGAGGATTATATTTCCGAAATGCGCGGATTTGACAGCTATTATGTTTTTGGAAACGCCGAGGTTCGTGACATCGATACCCTTGAAAAAATGCACTCTCTGAAAACAGATCCTTGTTTCAAGGTGGGAAAGCGAACCTTTCTCGGCATAAATACCCCCTACGCCGATAATGATGAAAAGGACCGCGCAAGACTTGAAGCCCTTGAGGATGGTGACGTTGTATTCTTACATCACTATTTGAAAAGTCTCCATAAGGATAGCCGAGCTTTTTTTGTCGGTCTGCTTGAAAGAAAAAAACTTACCGTCTTTCACGGGCACGCACATTATTCCATAAATGAAACGGTGGGGCGAAGTCACGTCTATGGACTTCGTGCCCTTGATCCCGATAAGTCGGTTGGAAATTATCCTTGCATAACCTACGCTGAAGTTACAGATGAAAGCATTGAACTTGAGGAAAAACTATTTGTCGTCGGAAGTGCCGCGTTTGATGTCAGATATTACTTTGGAATTTCTTGTGTCGATAATAAAAAAGACATAAGCTACGCTATTGAAAACAGTGTTGGAAATCTCGAAATCCGTTGCAGAAGCGCTAAAGACGTCGATTATTCGGCAATTTCGTTGATTGAAAAATGGCGTGCTTGCAGCGGTCGTTATCTTTCGCTTCATATGCCCGATATAAAATACTGTGACGGTGAATTCTCGGGCGTGGATAAATGGTATGCCGCCCTTGAATTTGCTAAAGCTCTCGGTGTAAACGGAGTTACAATTCATCCGCCGGTAGCAAGTCGGCTTGAAATGAAGAACGGTGCTGTATACGGTGAATTTTTGCGGTATTACGCAGATGCTGTAAGATTTTTAGGCGCCGGCGTAGTCGTCGGCATTGAAAATATGCATATGAGTAAAGGCGAGATAAACGACGGCTCTTGCAGATTCGGGGTTTGCCCCGAGGAGGTTTCTTTGTGGATAGATGCGATCAATGAAGAACTGGGAGATCCCGAAAGGGTAGGACATGTTCTTGACGTCGGACACGCGAGAAATAACGGAATTATCGCAAGTACCAATCCCGTGGGGCGTTGGTATGAAAAGATGGGTAAGCGAACGGTGGCTTACCATATTCACCAAGCGGTAATGGAAAACGGCGAGATGAAAAATCACCGAGCCATTGAAAATTGGTTTGGTCCGATGATATCCTATGTGTCATTTTTATATGCATGGGAGACCGAAATGATAAACCGTGTACCTGTGTTCCTCGAGGTCAGAGGCGCAGAAAATTACGAAAAAAGCCTTAGGGCATTTGAAAAAAACTTTAATGAGAAGATTTGATTGGAGAGAATATGATTAAAGCAGTTATAATAGGCTTTTCACATATGCACTGTAACGAGATCGCGCTTTATATAAGCGAGGAGCCCAATACCGAGCTTGTGGGTATAGCCGACGTAAAAAGCGATCTCGAGCCCATCCACGCATACACATATACACCTGCGTGGAATCTCGAAAACGTGAGAAAAAATTACTGTTCAAATTACTATGGCGATTACAGAGAAATGCTTGATGAACTCAAACCCGACATCGCGTTTATCCTTTGCGAAAATGCGCAGAAGCCTGAGGTGGTCGAGGAGTGCGCCAAGCGCGGCGTAAACGTCTCGATAGAAAAGCCCATCGCCACAAGCATAGAGGAAGCCGAAAAAATACGCGCAAGCGTAGAAAAATACGGCATAGAGGCAGTTGTGAACTGGCCCGTTATTTGGCGCGGTTACGTGCATAAAATGAAAGCGGCGGTAGATTCGGGAATTGTCGGAAAGCCCCTCAAGCTTCGCTACATTAACGGTCACACAGGCCCTCTCGGTAAGGGCGCAAAGCACAGGGGAGTGTCTCACAACGTTGAGGAAATAACCGACGGTGAGCGCGCTAAAACCTGGTGGCATAAGCTTGACCACGGCGGAGGAGTTTTCCTTGATATTGCCTGCTACGGCTGTTTCTTCTCGCGTTGGTTTTTCGGTGATGATGCAGATGCCGTAATGTCCTACGGTGCAAACCTCAACACGCCTTTCGGCGATACCGAGGATAATTTTGCCGCAATTATCAAGTACGACGGCAGAATGTCTGTTATTGAGGGCACTTGGACTACGCCCCGCGCGGTTATCCCCTCGGGACCTATGCTTATATGCTCCGACGGAGTTATAATGTGTACGGGCGGCGCTGAGAACGCCCCCGACGTAAAGGTTTACGATATGTTTGGAAACGAGCTTGAGATTCCCGACGTTGCGCTTGACGGCAGATATAAGAATATGCCGAGTCAGTACGCAGACCACGTTGTAAACGGTACACCTATCCATGAAATGCTGACTCTTGAAGCCAATATGGACGTTATGGCGCTCCTTGACGGTGCTATAAAGAGCTCGGCAAGCGGAAAAGAGGAGAAAATAAAGTAATGTATACATATGCTGAACGACTCAAAGCGATGCGTGATACCAAGATAAGCCATACCCTGCAAAAGCGTAAGCAGAACGGATATACCGACCTTGACGATTTCGGTACTGTTCCGATTTCGGAGGGCTATTGCGTAGAGCCTTGGTATAACAGCACCAACGGAAGCTTTTACGGCTATGACGGAATGTGCGAAAACTTTGTCAGAGTCATAAACGCTCACGTACCATATATCGACAAAAATGAAATGCTTTGCGGCAGATGGCGCGATATGCTTGTAAATTACCGCGGCGACCTTCACTATATGCCAGATTGGCTTAAGAATAATCTTAAAAATCTTGAGTTTATAAAGAACGGCGCGACTAATCAATGGAGCAAGCGTTGGGATGAGCAGAGATTTCCGTACGACCACTTAAAGCCGCTTCAGGCAAAATATAATATTACAACGGGTATCGACGGCGACGCCCATTTTGCCTGCGATTACAAAATAGGCTTCGAGCTCGGCTTTGGCGGCTTGCTTGAAAAGCTCCGTAAGTACAGAGAGTTAAATCCCGATAAAAAGGCTTTCTACGATGCCGAGGAGCGTACGTTAGGCGCAATAATCGACTTTGTTGACCGACACTGCACGGCACTTAAAGAAATGATTTCGCAGGAGATGAACGAGGCGGTAAGGGCTAACCTTGAGGGAATGCTTGAGACTTGTGAAAACGTTAAGTACGGTGCTCCCAAGACTCTCCGTGAGGCTTGCCAATGGACGGCGTTCTTTAACTGCGCGTCGCGTATCTATACCCGTGACGGTGCCGGATTTCAGCTTGACGTCCTGCTTTACCCTTTCTACGAAAACGACGTAAAAGAGGGAAGAATTGACGATGAAACAGCAAAGTTCCTTATAGCAAATCTTCTGCTTATCGACCCTCATTATTATCAGATCTCGGGTGTTGACGAGAACGATAAGGATATGACAAATCATTTGTCGTATCTCATTCTCGAAGCGGCGGATTCAATAAATATCGCCTGCAACCTTACTGTGCGCGTTCACGAGAACTGTGACCGAGAATTCCTAAAAAAAGCCGTTTATTATCTGCTTAAAAACAAAAACGGATGGCCGCGATTCTGTAACGATAAGGCGCTTGCCGAGGGATATATGCGTAACGGCATAGATAAAAAGACGGCACGCGAGCGCATTGCTGTGGGATGCAACTGGATGTGCGTTCCCGGAAAAGAATTTCCAATGAACGACACAGTAAAAATAAATATTGCCAAGGTAATGGAGGAGGCTCTCAAGGATATGCGCGCCGAGAAAGAACGCAGCACCGAAAGGCTTTATGAGCTTTACCTTGATCACCTTAAGATCGCGATAGAGACCACCGCCGCAGGTATCAACCACCATATAGACCACGCGTGGGAGGTAACCCCCGAGCTTGTGATGAATCTCCTTATGCACAACACACTTGAGCGCGGAGAGGATATTTCGCAGTGCGCTCAGCTTTATACGGTAGGAGTTGACGGTGCGGGTCTTGCGGTCGTTGCCGATTCCTTTGCGGCTCTTGTTACACGTGTTGAGAAGGAAAAACGCATCACGTGGGACGAGATGTATGAGGCACTTGACAGCGACTTTGCCGACGAACGTATCAGAGTTATGATGCAGAACTCTCCGAGATATTGCCACGGAAATACAGTAGCCGACGAGTGGGCGCTCAGGCTTACCGATAGCTGGGTGTCTATGATAAAAGCGCAGAAAATGCCCGAGGGCAGACAGCTTATTCCGGGCTGGTTCAGCTGGGCGAGAACTATTGAATACGGCTCAAAGGTTGGCGCAACGCCAAACGGAAGAAGAAGCGGAGAGCCTATTTCTCACGGCGCAAATCCCAATCCGCACTTCCGCAAAGACGGGGCACCATCGGCACAGTCCAATGGCATAGCGGCAGTTCAGTGCGGATATGGAAATACCGCACCTCTGCAGATTGAGTTTGACCCTATGATAACTATTGAGGAGGGCGGAGTAGATGCGGTACTTAACCTCATCGAAGGTCACTTCAAGAGGGGCGGAACGCTTATAAATATCAACGTTCTTGACGGCGATAAGCTTCTCGCCGCCAATGAAAACCCCGATCTTTATCCCGACCTTGTTGTGCGTGTTACGGGCTTCACCGCCTACTTCGCATCACTTTCCCCCGGCTTCAGACAGCTTGTGGTTGACAGATTCCTCAAGGGAATTTAACGAAAGCTCCGACCTTTTCGGTCGGAGCTTTTAATATTAGTAGAAATGTGTTGACAAAACCTGATTTTAGTGATATACTTAAACTGTGTTATTATATCTTTGTATATTTGTACTTTACGCAGGAATAAAAGGAGTAAGATTTTTGAAAGGGGAAGAAAAGTGAAAAAGCATTTGATTAAAGCTTTGATTATTCTCACACTTTTTTGCACGTTAATAGCAACGTTATCTCTTGGGGCGAGTGCGGCGGTAAGAACCGATGCCCGTAATCTTCTTGACGGAGTGGATTTTGATGATTACACGTCCACATCGGAAAATGAGTCCTATATCAGAAAAAAGACGGGAATGTTTTTCTCATCACAGATTGAGGACACCTTCCGTAGCGGAATAAAAATTGTAGAGGAAAGTAAAGGCGATTATGCTCTCTCGGTGCAGACAGCTCCTGTTTTCGTCAATGGAACTGTTCGGAATGAAAATAAAAAGGACAATTTCAACGATGTGAAATACGCAAAATCGGGTGATATTCTCGATTTGTTCTACACAAAGGACGGACCCGAAAAGTTTACGTTTTCCTTTGATATGACTATCAAGAATCTTGACGACACCTCTTATAAATTTAATGTAGCCGCAACTACCGACGGTGGCACAAACGAAAGATATTCTCCGTACAGAGGATGTTCGATGTTCTCCTTTATTGGACATTCTTACTGTATGAAGGTTACGGGTGCAAATCTTCCCTTGCTTGAGGATACGGTAATAGACGGTGTTACCTACAAAAAGGGAACCGTTCCCGATGTCAGAAAGAATATGGGTTACTTTTATGCAGTGGGAAAGGCTCTCTCTTCAAGCAATGCTTCGGATAATATAGCCTTTACAAATTCAAAATGTACGACTCCCACTACAACCGTTGAAGGTGTGACTATCGGAGACTGCATTACTCCTGCACAAATGGGGCAGAGTGCTTTTACATACACCGTTGGAGAGCCTATCAAGGTGCGCTTTGAGTGTACGAGAACTGACAGCAAGCTTTCGGTTGCCGTATACATTGGAAATAAGCTTTTTTATACTCGAAGCATTACGTCGGATAAAATAAACACCGATGAAGGCAAAATGTTCGGTTGGCGAATAAATGACAACTTGATGCATTATACCCTTGATAACATAGACCTTGACATAAAAGAGTGCGGAGGCAACCATACAGGGGCGTGGGCTGACGTTAATACAA
The DNA here is from genome assembly GCA_045128735.1 of Eubacteriales bacterium. Classification (GTDB taxonomy): domain Bacteria; phylum Bacillota; class Clostridia; order Oscillospirales; family CAG-272; genus RGIG8775. The sequence continues at coordinate 151,100 of JBGVRT010000120.1, forward strand.
CCATAACCGAGCATAAGGATGCAAACGGAAATCTGTTGGGACAGTATATAACCCGCGAATGCAACCTTTGCAAAAAAACAGAGACGGTATACTCAAACGTTATATATCAGGGGAAAGACGCCGGTGCAACGACGGGTCCCATACTTTTCACTATGGGTAATGACGTTGATTTCTACAACGATATTCTTTGCGGAAAGGATATCTGGATCTCGTTTGAAATTGGCGTGCAGGAATTACCTACCGATACTACCGGAAAATCTTTATTCACTATTATGCATGCCGATTATGCAAAGCTTTTGCGGCTTTTCGAGGGCGGAGAACTGCGCTTACACAGTAGCTCGGTTTCGAGTGAAGGCATATTTAACGCCCAGGAAAGCGACCTGAGGCTTGAGGTGGGAAAGAGCTACAAGATAGATATTTACATAGACGGTGCAACCGAGCGCTATGACGTGTTTATAGACGGCAAATTTTTCGGTTCAGACACCTCGGATTTTGATCATGGATCGGGTGAAACGTATAAGCTGAGGGTATCGGATACCGATACGGGAAAGTATGCTGTCTCCGATATGGCGGTATATACGATGGTTGACCCATCAAACCACAACCACACCTTCGACTGTGAGGTTACTGACAGCAAGTATCTTATAACTTCCGCCGTATGTAACGCACGTGGCGTTTACTATAAGTCCTGTATCTGCGGTGTTGCGGGTAGTGAAACCTTCAACAGCAAGGAGTTCGGAGACCACAGCTACACAATAGAGGAGGCAACCGACTCAGCACTTGTAAGCAAGGAGAACTGTATTGCTCCCGCGGTGTACAAAAAGGCCTGTGAGTATTGCGGCGGTTTTGGAAGTGAAACCTTTAACGGTACTGTGCTTGGCGACCATAGCTTTACTCTTGAAAATCCTGTTGCTTCCGCACTTAAGACATCGGCAACCTGCAAGAAACCCGCGGTTTACTATAAAACCTGCGTGTATTGCGGTGAAAACGGAAAAGAGACCTTTGAATACGGTGAGCCGGTTGACCATAGCTTTACCGCAGAGGTTACGACGTATACTCATATGAAAAAGCGTGCTACCTGCACATCGGCGGCGGTTTACTGTAAATCCTGCGAATATTGCGGTATTTCGGGCGATGAAACCTTTGTTTACGGCGAGCCCACAGCTCACGAATACGTTAACGAGGTTGTTGACAGTAAGTATCTTGCGTCTGCCGCAGGTGCCGGAGCTTACGCTGTGTATTATAAATCCTGCGTGTGCGGCGGTTACTCAGATGAAACCTTTGATACTACTCCCGTTCTTTGGACAGAGTACGCTGAGGGAATTGCGGGCGAAACCGTAAGTGTTAAGCTTAACGTCAAGTATAATCCCGGTATCGTTGCGGCTTACGTAAAGGTGAATTTTGACGAAACTAAGCTCCAGCTTGTTTCTGCCGAAAACGGAGTTATATTCGAGGACAAGGTTTTCGGAGACGAATTTAATGACGGATATATTCTCACGTGGGACGAATCTCTCAAGGAGAATAATACCTTCGACGGCACGCTTGCGGTGCTTAACTTTAAGATACTTGAAGGCACCGAAAAGGGTAAGACTGAAATATCGGTATCGGTCACCGATGCGGGTATTATCAACTATGACCTTGAAAAGATAAATGTAAAGTGCGAAAAGAGTATAATAAAGGTTGTCAGCTCAGTTGAGACCGACCTGTATGTTCCTCAAGTCGCAGCTGTTAACGGCAATATTACCGTGTTTGAATTTAAGGCGGCTTACCTTCCCACCGACATCGGAGTGACAAAATACTATCCTTTGCTGACCCTCAAGAGAGAGGGCGCAACCCTTGACCTGCTTTACTTTGAAGCTTCAAGCGGCGAGGTGGCGATAAGAACTGCCGACGGAGATTATGAGACACTGATGCTTGATTCGGGTAAGGTTACACTTAGCGGTGAGAGTACGCAGATGGCGGTTATTTACGACGACGCGAATGCCCTTGTGAGATACTACGTGGGCACGCACCTGCCTTATTACCACAACGGAGAGGGAGTTGCACTCTCAAACGACGTTGCGGTATATGGCAACAGCTTTGCGAACTATGTCGGTAATGCCGAAATCAGCTTTATAAGCACTACCGCCGAGGAGCTTGACGTAAGCGTTAAGGGAATAAACGTATACAATATCAACGAGTCGGGCACCTCGGAAATAGTCGCGTTTCAGGAAAACGATATTACTAAGGGCATAAGACTTCTTTCTGGTGTTGATATGCCGTGGTACGCCCTTATCGGCTACGATGTTGAAACCTTTATCGACGGAGTAAGTCAGGGCGAATATGAGTTGTCCTCACACAAAATTTATTCAAGTATAATTGCCAACGACAGAACCGTACTCCCAACAGATTACGGCTTCAGATATTTCTCGGCACTTGCAATTGAAGAGGTCAACGTCAAGAGCGACAAGAGCTATTATATGATACTCAAGCCCTTTACCCTCGTAGGGAAAAGCAAGTATTACGGCTCAGCGGTCAAGATAATCGTCAGTGAGGACGGCTCTTACTTTGACGAGTCGTACGGCACTCCCATACGCAAGAACTCAATTCTTGCCCTTGACTTCAATACCTCGCTCAGCGTTCCCGAATACATCAATTCGGTAGAGGGGATCGCGGTGGATGCATCGTTGAACGGCGGCACTATTTCCGACGGTAAATGGAGCTACTCCTCAAATGCTCTGGCGTTTGAGGATAGGCTCGGTATATTTGAGCTTGATAAATACGGCATTGAGTTTGATTTTTGCTTTGACTCGTTCGTGAACAAGGAGACATCAATATTCACGATTATAACCGACGGTGACGGAAAGCTTGATGACAACTCTGACTTCACAATACCTTTCCGTATGGATACAAGCGGAAAAGTGTTTAATAACAGTTCAAAAGCACTAACGTATCAGCTCGAAACGGGAAAGAGATATAAGTTTGAAGCAGTCGTTGACAATATCGACAAAACAATTACTATCTATGTAAACGGCAACAAGATTTCAGAAACGGCTCACGGCATAACGCCAAACGTTTACAACTGTTTCCGCTTTATGGACGGTTCGAGAAATTGCTCGATGTGGATAGACAATTTCACGATTTACGGTATAGAGGGTGAACGAGTAAGTAATACTCTTAACGCTGCAGAGGGTACTTACGTAAGAGGCGGCTCATATGCCGACACCGTTATGGACATCTCCGACGGAAATCTTCAGGTGAAAATATCCAGCCTTACGAACAATAACACCGATACAACCCGAAAGGCACTGATTCGCTTTGATATATCGGGGCTTGATGCTAATACGGTCAAATATGCGCCTTTTGCCCTCTCAATGCCTAACGTCAGCGATGAAAGATCTTTCAGACTGTCGCTCATTCCGTCAACATGGAGCAGTGACAGCGTTACGTTTAACAGTATGCCGCAGGCTACAAAGATTATCGGAGAAAATATCAAGCCTTTTAGTAATGTTGTAGATATGTCAAGCCATATCACAGACGCGCTTTCGAGGGGAGAAACTTCAATATCTATTCTTGTTGAAGCAGAAAACGTTACCGAGGGTCAGACGATGATAACCTTTTCGGACAGTGTAAGACCCCATATATCGATTTATAACGAGGTTCCCGAAAACGGATATCTTACAAAGCTTTCGAATGATGAAGCGGTAAACGAGTCTGTATGGGAATGGGCTCAAAAGATGTATGACGAGTGGTACGCAAGATATCAGGCGCTTCCCGAGGTAAATACCGATGCCGAGCTTATCGTAAGCGACAGCACTCAGTATACAAAGAAGAACTACGCGTCGTCACATTCAACAACTTATGACAGTAAAAAAGTCGAATACAGCTCACGCCCTCTTTCGGCAATAACCGATCTTGACAGTAAGGTTAGCGATGAATTCAAAAACGCTGATTTTGACATCTACGGCGGAATTATGATAGAGTCGCTTAAGCAAAATGCTACTGGATACTTCTACACCGAAAAGATTGACGGAAGATGGTGGATAATCGATCCTCTCGGATATCCATATATCTCGGTCGGACTGAGCGATATCCACTATTCACAGCTTGGCTCGAAGTTGCAGAAGAATAACGTGCTTAAAGAGTACGGAAGCTTTGAGAATTGGGCTGTGGCAACTACTGCGCGCGTAAGAGACGGACTTTCATTCAATTCCACGGCGCGTCCCGTTGCGGAAATAAGGAATCTTGAGAATGGCTTGCCCTTCATCTATGCGCCTACAAGCGTGATGTCGAGCTACGGAGCTATAAAGGGAATAAGAAACACAGGTAGCGGAAGCACTCTGTTTACAGAGAACAACACAATGCCCGTGTTTGACCCCAAGTTTGCCGAGTATGCGGAGCTTTGGGCGGAAAAGTATATCACTTATAACGGAGAGAAGAGACTTATCGGTTATACCTCGGATAACGAGTTGCCTATGAATCTCGATATGCTCAAGCGTTCGTTGGCTGTCGTGCCCGATAAGGAGGTCAATTATTACACCTACGCCTGCGCTTGGACTTGGCTCAAGAATATGACGGGCAAGGAAAAGGTAAGCTTTGACGACGTTACCGACGAATTAAGCCAGCTTTACCTCGGCTTTGTATGGGACAGATACTATTACGTGGTAGCGAATGCAGTCAAGAACGTGGATCCCGACCATATGTATATGGGAACTCGCTTCCTCACAAAGGTAAACGAAACCGAGTGGGTTTACCGCTTCTCGGCGCAGTATCTTGATTGTATGACGATCAACTGGTATTTCGAGTGGGAGCCGGGGAGCGAATCTCTCTATAACATTGAGCGCTTCGGCGATATGCCTTTCGTGGTTACAGAGTTCTATACCAAGGCGGGCGACTCGGGGCTTGGAAATACCTCGGGTGCAGGCCGGTACGTTGCTACGCAGGAGGACAGAGCCGACTTCTACGATACCTTTGTTCTCAAGCTTCTTGAAAGCCGTAACTGCGTTGGTTGGGAGTGGTTCCAGTATATGGATAATGACCCCAACAGCGGAACAAGCGATTCGTCAAGTATAGACTCGAATAAGGGTATAGTCGCAAGCGATCTCACCGAATATACGGTGCTGACCGAGCGAATGAAGTCTCTTAATGAAAAAGCATATATGCTTGCAGATTACTTTGGAAAATAAAAATTCGGGGCTGATCGACTAAGATCAGCCCCAAGTTTTATTTTTCCTTTATCATTATGCAGGAGTTGAGCTTCATTGTAAACTCAAGCTTGCTTGTAGTGTCTACAAGCTCGGCGTTGTGCTCGCTGTCAAGCAAATAGATCTCGTATTCCGACTCCTTGCCAAAGTCAACCTTTACAGTCTTGTCCTCAAGCGAGTTGTCATCGCTGTAATAGGTGATTACCGAAAGTAGCTTGCCCTCACCGTTCTCGCCGCAGAGTGTGTAGATGTGGTCGGGAGTATTCTCGCAAACAATTTCGTGCTTCATATCGTAGAACATTCCGTACCACTTGAAGGGGTAGTAGCCCTTGAGAGGTCTCAGCGTGTAGAAATCCCACACTCCGTTGAAGGCAGAGGGGCGTGCGTCGTAGTACATAAGCATATCAATGCTTGAGCGCTGTCCAACCGACATAACCGCCATAATAAACGCCGCGCCCTTTATGCTGATAATGGTTTCTATCGACTCAATAAAGCGATCTTTCCAATCGGCAACGTAGTTCCACTCGTCAAGAATACTCTCGGTGTCCTTGTAGCCGTGCTTGTCAAGTAAGGCTCTTACGGTTTCCGCGCGTCTTACTATTTGGCAGGGCTCAATAGCGTACTGATGCCAGGAACAGAAGTCCATAGGAACCTTTCTTTTGCTCATTTCTCCTAAGAATTTATCAGCCCACTCCATTCTGTGTGCAAATCCGGGACCGCCTATCTTTATGTTTGGGAAGCAATCCTTGATATGTTTTGCCGTCACCTCGAAAAGGTCGTAGAATTGTGCGGTTGTGCCACCCCACATACGTTTGTTTGGGCTGTCGTCGGGGTCAAGGTCGGGCTCGCCCCAAATTTCCCAATACTGAATGTTGAAGCGGTAGCCGTCAGCCCAGCCCTCGTTGTAGTGGCTGATGATGTGTTCGCAAATGATTGCCCATTTCTTAAAATCCTTGGGCGGATAGATGTTGTATTTTTTTATTCCGTGCTCGATTTTCTGACCGAGACGGTAGAAGGTTTCTGTGCCTGCCTCAAGAGTTACGAGGACATACTCGTCTGTCAGAGTAAAGTCGTAGGATTCGGGTGCATATGGGTCAGCGTCGAAGTTGGGGAATATAGCTGAAATGTCAACTACGTGTTCTCCGCCGTACGCTGAACAAAAAGAAGCGTCGTGGTTGCGCGCAAAGGGAATGCGTGCCTCCTTGTAGGTGGCGAAGTTGCTTTTTATTTGGGTTGTGGGAATCCTTTTGTGAACAGGTCCGTTGCAGACCGCGTTCATTCTTTTGAAGCTTCCGCCCTTTTTGGAGGTGTCAAATCTCAATATATCCATATGGGTAACTCCTTTCGTTTTCTGCTTGAATTTTAGCATAATTGCGCCAATAAGTCAAGTTTATTTCGGAATAACGGCAATAATATACAATGAAAAGCAATTTTAACCCAAAAAGCCTCGCGCAAGCTTGCGCGAGGCTTTGATTTTAATGTCTGTGCTTGATAACACCTATAAGTTTGAAGAATTCCATTACAAAGAGAGGAACGAGAATAAGTCCAAGACCTATAAGGTAAAGCTGCCAAGGAAGCGTTATCATACCGAACGCAATTCCCACGGGAGTAAAGAGTACGAGAGCTACAAGAAGCGTGGAGGAGAGCGCCGCAAGATTAAGCGTTCTGTTTTTGAACATACCGATCTTGAAGAGCGAATGCTCGGAGCGCATATTGTACGCCTGAACTATCTGGCAGAGCGCGAGCACCATAAACGCCATCGTCTGACCGCCCGCAAGCTGACCCGTAACGTTTTCTCCGATCTTGAAGCCGACAAGCGTAAGTGCCGCGAACATAATACCCTGAAGAAGTACCTTTATGCCGAGTCCGTGAGCGAAAATACCTTCGTTTTTGGGCTTTGGCTTTCTGTCCATAATGTCGGACTCAACCGCTTCCATACCGAGCGCAATTGCGGGAAGGCTGTCTGTAACAAGGTTTATCCAAAGAAGCTGCATAGAGAGCAGGGGAGTCTTGTGCCACAAAAGCATTGCGGCAAATACTGTGATTACCTCACCGATGTTTGTTCCGAGCAGGAATCCGACAACCTTTTTAATGTTAGAGTAAATTCCTCGTCCCTCGCGTACGGCGTCAACTATGGTAGCGAAATTGTCGTCGGTAAGCGTCATATCAGCCGCACCCTTTGCAACGTCGGTACCCGTAATTCCCATGGCGCAACCGATGTCAGCCGCCTTAAGTGCGGGCGCGTCGTTAACGCCGTCACCCGTCATAGAAACCACCTGACCCTTGCGTTGCCAAGCCTTGACAATGCGAATCTTGTTCTCGGGAGAAACACGCGCGTATACCGAAATGCTTTCGACCTGCGCATCAAGCTCCTCGTCGCTCATAGCATCAAGCTCCGCACCCGTTATTGCACGGTCACCCTCAACGAAAATACCAAGCTCCTTGGCAATAGCAGAAGCGGTAACAACGTGGTCGCCAGTTATCATAACGGGCTTGATCCCCGCTTTTCGGCAGGTTGCAACAGCAACCTTAGCCTCGGGACGGGGCGGGTCGATCATACCTACAAGTCCCATAAAGGTAAGACCGCATTCAAGCTCCTCGGGTGTAGGTGTTTCGGGAACCTGCTCAATTACCTTGTAAGCAACCGCAAGTACGCGGAGCGCGTCTGCGCTCATGGTGTCGGTCATCTGACGTGCCTTTTCAATATCGCCTGACACACAGCGCGAAGCCATAACGTCAAACGCACCCTTAACTATGACAACGTTCTTTTCGTCAATTGCGTTTACCGTGGTCATAAGCTTTCTGTCGGAGTCAAAGGGAATCTCGGCAAGTCGGTGATAAAGCTCGTTCAGCTTTTCCTTCTCAAGTCCGTTCTTGTGTGCCGCAAGCACGATGGCTGTTTCCGTGGGGTCACCGATGTGCTTTTCCTCACCGCCGTCAAAGCTTACCGAGCCGTCACAGCAAAGTGTGCCGTAGGTAAGAAGCTTTCTGACAGCTTCACTGTTTTCGGTTCCAATAACCTCAGTGTCTGCCTCTCCGTCAACGTAAGTCTTTACGAGTGTCATTCTGTTCTGTGTAAGCGTACCCGTTTTATCAGAGCAGATAACCGATGCGCCGCCGAGAGTTTCAACGGCAGGGAGACGTCTGATAAGCGCGTTTTTCTTAACCATGCGCTGAACGCCTATAGAAAGAACGATTGTAACGATTGCGGGAAGTCCCTCGGGAATAGCCGAGACCGCAAGCGAAACAGAGGTCATAAATATTTCAAGTACGGGAATATCGTTGAGAATACCAACGACAAAGATTACCGCGCAAGCCGCAAGGGCAACGAAGCCGAGATACTTGCCAAGCTGTGCAAGCTTTTGCTGCAGGGGAGTCTGGCCGTCGCTTTCGCCGTCAAGAAGATTTGCAATCTTGCCCATTTCGGTGTCCATTCCGGTAGCGGTTACAATGGCGGTTGCATTTCCGTAGGTAATACTGCAGCCCGAGAAAACCATATTGGTTCTGTCGCCGATAGGCGCGTTTTCGTCAACCATAACCTCCGCATCCTTTTCGGAGGGAACAGACTCACCTGTAAGAGCCGATTCCTCGCTCTTAAGCGACGCGCTGTGAAGAAGTCTTGCATCTGCGGGTACGAAATCGCCTGCTTCAAGCTTTATAATGTCACCCGGAACAAGCTCTGCGGCGTCAATTATTTTCTCTATGCCGTTTCTGATAACGCGGGCGTGGGGAGCCGACATATTTTTCAGCGCGTCCAACGCCTTTTCGGCTTTGCTTTCCTGCATAACGCCCATAACGGCGTTAAGTATAACGATGAGAAGAATGAGCGCGGGCTCGAAAAGCTCGCCCCAATTTTTCTCAACGCAAACGATTACGAACGAAATTGCCGCCGCAATGAGAAGAATAATTATCATTACGTCCTTGAACTGGTCAAGGAAACGCTGAAGCGTTGTTTTCTTTTTCTTCTCACGAAGCTTGTTTTCACCGAATTTTTCTTTTCTTTCGGATACCTGAGCCTCGCTCAATCCGTGTGCGAGGTTGCTTTCAAGATGCTCAATAATTGCATCCTTGCCGTTGTTGTGTGGTGTCAATTTGATACCTCCGTAATAATTTCTTTTGCTAATTATATCATTATATCCCAATGATGTCAATAATATATGAGTTTATTTAACATAGGCTTAACACAAAAACGTGAAAATTTTAACAATCTTCTCTCAGAAAACAGCCTCCGAGTGGGAGGCTGTTACTTTTGCGTTAAATGTCCGCGTCTTTGACGTATTCCTTACCGTGAAGCGTGATGAATTGCTTTCTCGCGGGCAGATTGTCGCCAAGCAGAGTGTCGAATATTTCGTAGGTCTTTTGCGCGTCTGTGGTTGTGACGGCGATAAGACGGCGTGTTTCGGGATTCATTGTGGTTTGCCACATCATCTTGGGCTCGTTTTCACCAAGTCCCTTGGAACGCTGAAGCGTGTACTTCTTGCCCTCAAGCTTTTTGAGTATCTCGGTGCGTTCAAACTCGTTATAAGCGAAATAAATATCGTCCTTAACGGTTATCTCAAACAGAGGAGACTCTGCAATAAATACCTTTCCCGCCGCAAGAAGCGAGGGGAGAAGTCTGTAGAAAAGAGTGAGCAAAAGCGTTCTTATCTGGAATCCGTCCTCGTCGGCATCGGTACAGATAATTATCTTGGACCAACGCAAAGCTTCAATGTCGAATGCGGGCATATCGGTCTTGACTTTGCCGTGTATCTCAACACCGCAACCTATAACCCTGAGCAGGTCGGTAATTATCTCCGACTTGAATATCTTGTCGTAGGTGCTCTTAAGACAGTTGAGCGTCTTACCTCTTACCGGAATAATTGCCTGGAAGTCGGCATCACGTCCGAGCTTACAGGAGGTCAGCGCCGAATCACCCTCAACGATGTAAAGTTCGCGAATCGCAGGGTCTTTTGAACGGCAGTTTACAAACTTTTCAACGCGGTTTGCAATGTCAAGCGTTCCCGTCAGCTTTTTCTTTATGTTAAGTCTTGCGTTTTCCGCAGACTCACGGCTTCGCTTGTTGATAAGAACCTGATTTGCAAATATTTCCGCGCTTTGCGGATTTTCGATAAAGAATATTTCAAGATTTGTCTTTATCGACTCGTACATCGCCTCGTAGATAAACTTGTTGTTTATCGCCTTTTTGGTCTGGTTTTCGTAGGAGGTCATAGTCGAGATACTGTTTATAACGAGAATGAGGCAGTCGCATACGTCGTTAAAGGTTATCTTAGACTCGTTTTTGTTGTATTTGCCCGCGTTTTTGATGTATTTGTCAAGGGCGTAGGCAAAGCCGAGCTTAACCGCCTTGTCGGGCGAACCGCCGTACTCAAGAAAGCTTGAGTTGTGGTAGTATTCGATAACGTTTATGCTGTTTGAAACACAGAAAGAGAAATCAGCCTGAAGCTTGTATTCGGGCTTGTCCTCGCGGTCGCGACCCTTGGTTTCAAGATGCCATTGGTAGGGAGGGGTCATAGAAGCCTCGCCCGCAATCTCTGCAATGTAGTCGGATATTCCGTTGGGGTAGAGGAAGCTGTGCTCCTCAAAGCTGCCGTCCTCCTGCTCAATTTTAAGAACGAACGAGATTCCCGCGTTTGCAACCGACTGTCTGCGCATTGTTTCAATGAAAAACTCCGCAGGGATATTTATATCGGTGAAAACCTCAAGGTCGGGCTTCCAGTGTATAACCGTACCGGTGCGTTTTTCCTTGCGCTCAAGCTCACGCTCCTCAAGCTCACTGCAGGGCTCACCCTTTTTGAAGTGAATCGAGCGAACGAACTTTCCGTCGTAGGAGAAAACGTCCATATATTCCGAACTGTACTGCGTAGCGCAGGCGCCGAGACCGTTAAGTCCAAGCGAGTATTCGTAGGCGGAATCGCCGTCGTTGTTGTTGTATTTACCGCCCGCGTAAAGCTCGCAGTATATAAGATCCCAGTTCCATCTGCCTTCCTTTTCGTTGAAACCGAGAGGAACTCCGCGTCCCTTGTCGTCAACCGTGATCGAGTTGTCGGCAAAGGCGGTGACGGTTATAACGTCGCCGTGTCCCTCTTTTGCCTCGTCAACCGAGTTTGAAAGGATCTCAAAAAACGAGTGCTCGCACCCCTCAAGACCGTCCGAACCGAAAATAACGCTTGGGCGTTTTCTTACTCGGTCAGCACCCTTAAGGGCGGTGATACTCTGATTGCCGTATTCCTGTTTAGCCTTGCTTGTTTTGTTTGTCGCCACTTTTATCTGTCCTTTCTCATTTATTCCGCTTGTATAATGGGCTTGCAAACGTCTGTCCACTCTATTGCACCCGAATGGCAAAACAGCTCGTCGCAGCTGAGCTCGATTGCGCTGTTTGAGCTTCCGCAGGCAGGGAACACCGTCTCGAAACGGCGAAGACCCTCGTCAAGGTAAACCTCAACCTTGTCATCTACCGCAAATGGGCAGACGCCGCCGATAGCGTGACCTGTGAAAGCCACGACCTCGTCGGGAGTAAGCATTTTTGCCTTGGTGCCGAATTTCTGCTTGAATTTGCTGTTGTCTATTTTTGTGTCGCCTGCGGCGATTATCATAATGCAGTTGCCTTCTTTAGACATAAAGGTAAGGCTTTTGGCAATTCTTGCGGGGATTGTGCCTACGGCTATTGCCGCTTCTTCTACCGTAGCGCTTGATACGGGAAACTCCATAACTCGTTCGCCGAGTCCGCGCTCTGTGAAAAACTCTCTTACTTTCTCTATTGACATATCATACTCCTGTAAAATACAAATCTCCAATTATATTATAACAGATTTTTTTCATTTTGAAAAGGGGAATTTGGAAAATATTTTTAATCTTTTCGTGAATTTTGCGCGAATTGACTTGAATATAATTGAAAAATATTATATAATATAGGGTGTAATAAAATGGAGAGGTATATTTTGATGAGAAACACGGAACTCCTTGACAAAATAAGAGAAAGTAAAATAGCGGTGCTTGGACTTGGTATATCCAATATTCCGCTTGTAAGCTTTTTGCTCGAATTGGGAGTAAAGGATATTACTGTTCACGATAAAAAGCCATGGACCGAGCTTGGCGCGGAGGCGCGCGGATTTGCCGAGGCAGGCGTAAAGTTTGTGGGCGGCGAGAGCTATCTTGATAAGGTGGAGGGAGACTATATTTTCCGTTCGCCGGGAATAAGACCCGACGTGCCCGCCTTGGCGGCGGCTGTGGATGACGGAGCTGTGCTTACCTCTGAAATGGAGCTTTTCTTTGAGCTTACTCCCGCGAGAATAATAGCCATAACGGGAAGCGACGGAAAGACCACAACTACCACGCTCACCTACAAGATACTTGAGGAGGAGCTGGCGAAAAAGGGAAGCGGTAAGGTCTACGTCGGCGGCAATATAGGAAGTCCGCTTTTGCCCATCGTCGGTGAAATGACCGAGAGAGATTACGCGGTGGTCGAGCTGTCGAGCTTCCAGCTTATGACGCTCAAGCGTATGCCGTACCGTGCGGCGATAACCAATATTTCACCCAACCACCTTGACTGGCATACCGGTATGGACGAGTATATCGAGGCGAAGTTCAATATCTGCCGCGGCGAGGGTCTTGACCGCCTTGTTTCCAACCGCGAAAGTGAGGACGCGTACCGCCTTTCGGAGCGTGTATCCTGCGGAGTTACCCTTATTTCTTCCAAACGTGAGGAATATCACGAGATAAGCGAGGAAGGCCACGGCAAGAAGGCTGTGTTTGAGTGCGACGGCGAAATAATAATCAGCGACGGAACACTTGGGAGAGTAATGCTAAAAACTGCCGATATCAAGCTTGTGGGCAGACACAACGTTGAAAATTATATGACGGCTATCGCCCTGCTTGACGGATTGGTGTCGTATAACAGCATAAGAAAAATCGCTGTAAGCTTTGGCGGCGTGGAGCACAGAACCGAGTTCGTTCGCGAGCTTGACGGAGTTAAATATTATAATAGCTCTATAGATTCAAGCCCCACAAGAACCGCGGCGGCTATATCGGCTTTTACGCAAAAGCCAATACTTATATGCGGTGGATACGACAAGCATATTCCCTTTGATACACTTGGAGACGTGCTCTGCCAACAGGCGAAGGCGGTAGTCCTTACGGGCGCGACGAGAGAGGCGATAAACGCCGCTATAAGAAATTCGGTTTACTTCAAGGACAGCGAGATAACCATAGTTATCAAGCCCGATTTCTTTGACGCGGTAGACACCGCGCGAAAAATAGCCGAGAGGGGCGACGTGGTGGTGCTGTCACCTGCCTGTGCAAGCTTTGACGCTTTCAGGAATTTTGAGGAGCGCGGCAATATTTTCAAGAACATAATAAATACAATGACCGAGGAAGGCAATTAAACAAATGGAATTAAAAGAACTCATTATTGAGCTTGCGTCGATTATGTCGGTGACGGGATATGAGGACAGCGGCTCGGAGACTCTTAAAGCTATTGCGGATAAATATTTTGACGGATATTTCTGCGATAACGTAAAAAATCAGATACTTGTAAAAAAGTGCGGAAAGGAAAATGCGCCCGTAATAATCATCGACACGCATTTTGACGAAATCGGAATGTACGTCAGTGAAATAAAGGACAGCGGATTTCTCAAGGTTACCAATATAGGTGGGCTGGATACGAGAATTATGCAGGCTTCCGACGTGGTGATATACGGTGAAAAGAAGCTCCACGGCATAGTGGCTTCCACACCGCCCCACCTTTCGGGCGAAAAGGACAGAGAAAAGCTCCCTGAGGTAGGTGACTTGCTTATTGATACGGGTTATACAAAGGAGGAGCTTGATGGTTTAGTGCGTATCGGTACACCCGTGGGCTTCTATCCTAAATATACAGAGCTTCTCAACTCGCATATAGCGGGTAAGGGATTTGACGATAAAGCCTGCGCCGCTTGCGCGGTAAAGGCGCTTGCCGAAATCGATCGCGACAAGCTTGCGGGCGACGTTTACCTGCTTTTGTCTGCCCACGAGGAAACCGACAGACTTGGCGGCGTTGTGTGCGGAACTTATGAAATAAAGCCCGACTATGCAATGGTGGTTGACGTAAATCTCGGAAAAACTCCCGATACAAAATCTTATGAAACCGTAGATATGGGAGGCGGCGCGGCACTTACCCTTTCGGCTGTGACCGACAGAAGGCTTACAAAGATGACCGCTGAGCTTTGCCGCAAGAAGGAGATAAAATATCAACGAATCGTCTCTGCTTCAAGCACGGGCACCAACGCTACCGCGCTTTCACTCGTCAGAGGCGGAGTTCCCGTGGTTGACGTGGGACTTCCTCTGAAGTCTATGCATACCTATAACGAGGTGCTTGACCTTGCAGATGCCGAGGAGATGACAAAGCTTATAGCCGCGTTTGTGTGCGATGAAAATATAGCGGAGGTGTTTGGTAATGTATAATGAAAGAACAGAGCTTCTCAAGTCGCTTTCGCTGGCATTCGGACCTACGGGCTGTGAGGGCAACGTGGGCGAGCTGATATACAGCGTAGCCGAGAAATATTGCGATGCCTGTGCCACCGATAAAATGGGAAATTTCGTTTTCAAAATAGCTCCAAAGGTCCATACCGCGCATACCAAAAAGGTAATGCTTTCGGCGCATATGGACGAGGTCGCTCTTATGATAAACGAGATAGACTCCGACGGATATCTTAAGTTTGATACCGTAGGCGGTATAGATTGCAGAGTTCTTTGCGGCAGAAACGTTACCGTAGGTGACGAAAATAAAAAGATAAAGGGCGTTATCGCCTCTAAGGCAATACACCACCAAAGCGCAGACGAGCGCAAAAAGGCTACAAAGGTCTCCGATATGTATATAGATATCGGCGCGTCGTCGAGAGAGGATGCCGAGAAATACGTCGACATCGGCGATTTTGCAACCTTTGACAGCGATTTCGTGCTGTTCGGTAAGGACGAACGTCTTGTAAAGTGTAAGGCACTTGACGACAGAATGGGTTGCGTTGTGCTTCTTGAAATTATGAAGGCAATTTCAAATAGGGAAATAGAGAGCGACAACGAGCTTTATTTCTGCTTTACCGTGCGCGAGGAGGTGGCGCTTTCGGGCGCACAAACCGTTGCACAGGTCATAAAGCCCGATTACGCGGTGGTTATTGAGACAACGGCGATAGCCGATATCGAGGGCGTTGAGCCTGCACTCCGCGTTGCCAACGTGGGTGACGGCGGTGTGGTTTCGGTAATGGATCGTTCTACCGTGTATAATCACAAGCTTGTTTCCTACCTTCTTGAACTTGCCGAGCTTAAGGGCATCAAGGCGCAGGTTAAGCGCTACGTTTCGGGCGGAAACGACGCAGGGCATATCCACAAAAGCGGAAACGGTGTGAAAACCGTGGCGATATCTGTGCCTACACGCTATCTGCATTCTCCTGCCTGCGTTGCATCGCTTGACGATATGGACGCGGTAATCGAGCTTGTAAAGGCACTTATTGAAACCTGGAAATCAGTATAGAAAGGGAAATAGATATGTATAATTTTTTGAAACAGATAATAAATATCCCCGCTGTGTCGGGCAGAGAGGCAGAGCTTCTCGAAAAAATAAGAACGCTTATCGCGCCATACGTTGACGAGTGCAGCTTTGATAATCTTGGCAATCTCCTCGCCCTTAAAAAGGGAAGCGGCGAGAATAAAAAGAGCGTTATGCTTTGCGCTCACGCAGACGAGATAGGCTTTATAACAAATTATATTGAGGATAGCGGCTTTGTTCGCGTAGCCCCTATCGGCGGAATAAATTATATTTCGGCATCTTACGCTAAGGTGGTTTTTGAAAACGGCACCAAGGGCGTGCTTGTGCCCGAGTCTAAGGTCAGCGACAGCAAAAATTCCGATTCCTATTACGTTGATATCGGTGCGGATAGCAAAAAGACCGCCGAGAAAAAGATAAAAATCGGCGACGTTGCAACCGTGGAAGGATCGGTGGATAAGCTTATGGGTAAGCGCATAGTCGGCAGACCGCTTGACGACCGAATCGGATGCGCGGTGCTCTTCGATATTGCGAGAAGTATTGAAAATCCCGCAAACGATATTTGGTTTGTTTTCTCGGTTCAGGAGGAAGTCGGGTGCCGAGGCGCAAAGACCGCGGCAAACAGAATTTCTCCCGACGTTGCGCTTGTGTTTGACGTAACCGCTACGGGTGACACGGTTGGTGCTCCTTCAATGGCTGTAAAGCTTGGAGACGGCGCGGCAGTAAAAATAAAGGACGCTTCGGTTATCTGCGACCGCGATATGGTAGACAAGCTTATCGAGCTTGCAAAGACCAATAAAATACCCTATCAGTGCGAAATTCTTAAGCACGGCGGCACAGATACAAGCTCTATTCAGGTGTCGGGAAGCGGAGTACGCGCAGGTGCGCTCTCCATCCCTACAAGATATATTCACTCATCGGTTGAAATGCTTGATATGAAGGATGCGGAGGCTTGTCGCGACCTTGCAATCGCATTTATAAATGACTATAATTCATAAGCAGGAAGATAAAATGGAAATTTCAGAAAAAGTATATGACCTTGTAAAGGATGCCGAGCGCGAGCTTGCTCCCATATTTGCCGAAATTGACAAGGTTTCATTTGAGAATACCTCTAAAATAATGGAGCTTTTCCGAGAGCACAGAGTTTCTGAGGCAATGTTTAACCCCACAAGCGGATACGGCTACGACGACAGAGGCAGAGACGTGCTGGACGAGATATGGGCAGAGGTAATGGGGGCTGAATCCGCTTTCGTAAGACATAATATCGTTAACGGCACGCAGGCGCTTACCATAGGGCTTTTCGGACTTCTCCGCCCGGGGGACGTAATGCTTTCAATCGCGGGCAAGCCTTACGATACCCTTGAGGAGGTAATAGGAATTTGCGGAACACCGGGCGACGGCTCGCTTAAGGATTTCGGCGTTGAATACGCGCAGGTAGACCTTAAGGACGGCGACTTTGACCGCGATACAATAAAGGAAAAGCTTGAGCTTTTCGGTGAGCGTGTAAAGGTGGTATTCATTCAGCGTTCCAAAGGCTACCTCAATAGAAAAACGCTCAGCGTTGATGAGATAGGCGAAGCGGCGGCGTTTGTAAAGTCGGTAAATCCCAATGTTTATGTCGTCGTTGATAACTGCTACGGCGAATTTGTGGATACCAAAGAGCCCTGCGCGGTAGGCGCGGATATGGTTATCGGCTCTCTTATAAAGAACCCCGGCGGCGGAATGGCTGAAACGGGCGGCTACATCGCAGGCACCAAGCGCGCTGTTGAGCTTGCCTCTTACAGATTGACGTCGGTTGGCGTGGGCTGTGAGGTGGGCGCAACACTTGGACTTAACAAGAGCCTTTATAAAGGACTTTTCTACGCACCGCATACCACGGCTCAGGCGCTTAAGGTAGCGCACCTTGCGGCTTATATATTTGAAAAGCTTGGCTATGACGTTGAACCTAAATGGAACGTGAGACATCACGACATTATTCAGACCGTAATTACAAGGGCTCCCGAAAAGCTTTGCGCCTTTTGCAGGGGAATACAAAAGGGCTCTCCCGTAGACTCCTTCGTAACTCCCGAGCCTTGGGCAATGCCCGGGTATAACGATCAGGTCATAATGGCGGCGGGGGCGTTTACGCAGGGCTCGTCTATAGAGCTTTCTGCTGACGGACCTCTCCGCGAGCCGTACACAGCCTTCTTCCAAGGCGGACTTACATACGAAAGCGGTAAGATAGGAATTATGTATGCCGCTGAAGAAATGATAGCGAATAGCTGAAATGTTTACAATTTTTTGTAGACTTACGGCGTATTTTCTGCTAAAATAAAAAAGACTAAAAAATGAAAGGAAACTTCATTATGAAAAAGATAATTTCTGTATTGCTTCTGCTTTCAATGCTCATCACCTGCTTTGCGGGATGCGCAAATGACGATGCCCCCAAGGGCTATCAGCTTGTTTCGGGCGAGGATGAAATATTTGAGCTTTACGCTCCCAAAACCTGGGTAAGCAATCTTGCAAGCGGTGTTTCGGGCGCGTACTACTCGCTTCAGGACAACATCGTTGTCAGCGCAAAGACCATCAGAAACGCTACAAACTACACACTCGGTCAGTTTATGACTCTCGCAATCGAGAGCTACGAGGCAATGGACGGATACGAGCTTGTTTCTTCCTATGAGTCAACTACGCTTGGCGGCGAGCCTGCGTACGTTATGGAGTATAAGGCTACCATTAAGGATAAGGACGAAAAAGGCGAAGTAAAGGACGTGGTTTATAAGTTCAAGTCGGTTATCGTAAAGTTTGAGGCGACTCTTACAATGCTTATTTACAGCGCTCCCGTTGAAAATTACGATACCGCTATTGCCGACTTCGACGGAATTATGGCTAACTTCGCTTTCAAGACCTTCGCTGAGGGCGAGATTGAAAAGGACGACTTCACCGTGCTTGTTGATGAAAATACCCCCGAGGGCTTTCAGCTTGCTTCCAAGGATAAGTACGAGTTCAGATTCTACGTTCCCCTTACTTGGACGGTGCAGAGAAGAGCGTATAACCCCAGCGCGTACTTCGCAAAGAACGACCTTTCAAACGTAAGCGTTTCAAGCAAGGTGCTTTCCGATGATATAACCGATGGCGCTTCCTATTGGCAGTATTACACCGATACCACATCCTTCAAGCTTTCGGATATTGTTATTGACGAAAACGCAAAAATGGGCGGTCACGATGCTTACGCCGTTGAGTATCTCGCTACCGCTTCTGGTCTTAAGTACAGAATCAAACAGGTGTTCCTTACAGCGGGAAATATGATTTATATTTTTACCTACACCTCTGACAGAGTACACTACGAAAAACATCTCGACGACGTAAATTCGATGATAGAGCTGTTCGAGTTCAAAAAATAATTCATGAAGGAAATATATCTTGATAACAGCGCCACTACCGCTTTGTGCGAGGATGCCGCAAAGGCAATGACCGAAACAATGGCGCTTTACGGAAACCCGTCGTCGCTTCACTCTGCAGGACTTGCCGCACAAAAGGTTGTTGACGACGCCCGTAATACGCTTGGCGTTGCGCTTGGCGTTAGAATGCCAAAGCCGGGTCAGCTTATCTTCACCGCAAGCGGAACAGAGGCTAATAACTTAGCTATAAGAGGTTGCGTTTACGCTAAATCGAGACGGGTAGCTAACCGAATAATCACTACCGATTCCGAGCATCCCTCGGTTGAGAATCTTCTCCGTAAGCTTGAGGAGGACGGCTTTGAGGTGGTGAGGATTTCCACACGCGGCGGCGTGCTTGATATGGCGGCTCTTGATAAGGCGCTTGATAAAAACGTGCTTCTTGTGACTATGATGATGGTCAACAACGAGACGGGCGCAATGTACGACGTTGCAAAAGTCTTTTCGGCGGTCAAGCAGAAGTGCCCCGATGCCGTTACCCATTGCGATGCGGTGCAGGGCTTTATGAAGAGCAGATTTTCGCCTGTGTCGATAGGCGCGGATATGGTCAGCGTAAGCTCTCATAAAATACACGGTCCAAAGGGAGTGGGAGCGCTTTACGTCAGCGCGGATATTCTCAAGCAGAGAAAGCTTGTGCCCATAATCTACGGCGGCGGACAGGAAAGCGGCTTCCGTTCGGGTACAGAAAACGTAGTTGGTATTGCGGGATTCCGCGCCGCGCTTAAAGAGGCTTTTTACGGGCTTGACGACGCTATTGCACATATGTCGGCGCTCAGAGAGTACGCGCTTCTCAAGCTTTCGGCTCTTGATATAAGACTGAATACGCCGCTTGGAAAAGCCGCGCCGCACATTATAAATTTCACCCTGCCGAGCATAAAGAGCGAAACTATGCTCCACTACCTTTCGGGAGAAGGAATATTCGTGTCGAGCGGTTCGGCTTGCTCGTCACACGCCACAACGCCAAGCAGGGCACTGACAGCCTTCGGACTTTCGCCTGCGGATGCCGATTGCTCGCTCCGCGTCAGCCTTTGCAAGCATAATACCGAGTCGGATATAGACGCTCTCGTTGAGCGTTTGCAAATGGGATTGCGCGTGCTTGTAAGAGTAAAAAGATAAAAAGACAAAATGAGGAGTGTCCCTCCTCATTTTTCGTTTTCGAAAGTTTACAAAATACGGTTGACAAAAAGAACAATAAATTATATAATAATTAGGTAGATTAAAAGTGAGGCGCGAGGGAATATGAAAGAAAGTATCCTTAAAAAGATAGAGCTTGGCTACGGCGGATTCTCCAAAGGGCAGAAGTCTATAGCCGACTACGTAAGTGAGCATTATGAAAAAGCGGCGTTTATGACAGCGGCGAAGCTTGGCAAATATGCGGACGTGTCGGAGTCTACCGTCGTTCGTTTTGCCTGCGAGCTTGGATTTAACGGCTATCCAGAATTTCAGAAATCTTTGCGTGAGCTTGTGCGGACTAACCTGACCTCGTTTCAGCGCGTTGAGGTATCGGATTCGATTATCGGCGACAAGGACGTGCTTACGCAGGTCATACTGTCGGATGCCGAAAAACTGAGAAACACCCTTGAAAGCATAGACAGAGAAGCATTCGAAAAAGCAGTTGATAAGCTTATAGGGGCAAAGAAAATATATATTCTCGGGGTTCGCTCATCGGCAACTCTTGCGGGATTTTTGCACTATAATCTTCAAATGGCGTTTGATAATATAACACTTGTACAAACCACCTCGGGTAACGAAATGCTTGAACAGATAATGCGTATAGATAAGGACGACGTAATGGTGGCAATAAGCTTTCCGCGATACTCAAAGCGCATTATAAACGCGGTGGATTTCGCAAAAGCAAAGGGCGCAAATATTATCGCCCTGACCGACAGCGTCGCGTCGCCGATTGCCCAAAGCGCAGACCAACTGCTTACCGCAAGCAGTGATATGGCATCCTTCGTCGATTCGCTTGTAGCGCCTATGAGTATTATAAATGCAATAGCAGTTTCGGTGGCAAAGAAAAAGAAAGAGGAGCTTACCGTCCGCTTGAAAACCCTTGAGGAAATCTGGGATGAGTATGACGTTTACGATAAAAAGATATGAGTGATAATCGAAAAGTAATCGTCGTGGGCGGCGGTGCGGCGGGTATGGTTGCGGCGATAAGCGCGGCGAGATACGGCGCAGAGGTAACTTTGTTTGAAAAGAACGACCGCCTCGGCAAAAAATTGCGCATAACGGGTAAGGGAAGGTGTAACCTTACAAACGATTGCGATATAGGCGAGTTTATGAAAAATGTGCCTACTAATCCGCGCTTTCTTTACGGCGCGCTTAACAGATTTTCCACAGAGGACACCAAAAGCTTCTTCGAGGAGCTTGGAGTGCCGCTTAAAACCGAACGCGGAAAGCGTGTTTTTCCCGTGTCGGATAAGGCCCAGGACGTTGTTGATGCGCTTGTTAAGGCGTGTCGTAGCGAAGGTGTTAATATTGTTTTTGAAAAGGTGCGGGATCTTGTGGTAAATGAGGGCACCGTGGTAGGCGTTAAGACCGAAAAGGGTGAGCTTCTTGCCGATGCGGTAATAGTAGCTACCGGCGGAATGTCTTACAGACAGACAGGCTCTGACGGTGACGGCTACCGATTCGCAAAGCAAATGGGCTTAAAGGTGACATCTCTTGTACCTTCGCTCGTTCCCATAGTGTCTCAAAGCCGAATATGCGCGAGGATGCAGGGGCTTTCACTTCGCAACGTGGCGCTCAAAATCGTAGATAAGTCAAGCGGCAAAAAGGTTTACGAGGACTTTGGCGAAATGATGTTTACTCACTTTGGCGTAACAGGACCGCTTATTCTTTCGGCGTCGGCGCATATTCCCGACATAAACCGAGTATCATACGAGGCGCAGATAGACCTTAAGCCTGCGCTTGATATAAAAACGCTTGATACGCGTTTACTTTCGGATTTTTCAAAGTTTGCCAACCGCGACTTTGCCAATTCTTTGGGCGAGCTTCTGCCGCAAAAAATGATAGACGTGGTTATAGAGCTTTCGGGAATCCCCCCACATAAAAAGGTCAACTCCATAACGCGAGAGGAAAGACAGCACCTTGTTGAGCTGATAAAATGCTTCCGCGTTTCGCTTGACGGCTTCCGCCCTATAAATGAAGCAATAATAACCAAGGGCGGCGTAGACGTAAAGCAGATAATTCCAAGTACTATGCGGGCAAAGGGAGTAGGCGGACTTTACTTTGCGGGCGAGGTGCTCGACGTTGACGCCTATACGGGCGGATTTAACTTGCAAATAGCATTTTCCACCGCCGTTGTTGCGGGCGAGAGCGCCGCAATGGGCGAGTGGGAGTAAGGAGGAATATATGAAATTTCAGTATCTTGGAACTGCGGCTGCGGAGGGAATCCCCGCGTTTGCGTGCGACTGCGCTGCTTGTAAGCGCTCACGAGAAATCGGCGGACGTGCGGTAAGAACGCGCTCACAGGCTATAATTGATAACAAGCTTCTTATTGACTTTCCCGCAGATACAATGATGCACACCCATATGCACAAAATAGATCTTCTCAGCGTGACGGACTGTATAATAACTCATAGTCACTACGACCACCTTCATCCCGTGGATTTTGCGAATTACCGTCCGGGCTTTGCTCACACGCCCGATGGATGGCATATGACGCTTCACGGCTCAAAGGAAGTGGGCGAGGCTGTCGCTCCGCATCTGGCGGGAAAGCTGACGGAACTGAATATTATTTCTTTTGAGCAGATAGAGGTCTTTGTTCCCAAACAAATAGGCGGATATACCGTAACTCCGCTAAAGGCAATTCACGATCCAAAGTCAGGACCTGTGTTCTATCAAATATCCGACGGCGAAAAAACGGTGGTTTACGGTAACGATACAAACTATTTCGACGATTCGGTTTGGGAGTATTGGGAAAAGACAAAGCCTCACTTCGATATGGTTTCTCTCGACTGTACCAATGCCTGCAAGCCTATGACGTACAAGGGGCATATGAGCCTTGCAGAGAATATAAAGGTGAAAGCGCGTATGCTTGAAATGGGCATTGCCGACGAAAATACTACCTTTATCTGCCACCATTTCTCGCACAACGGCGATAACGTTGTATACGATGAATTCGTACCGATGGCGGCAAAAGAGGGATTTCTCGTGTCCTACGACGGAATGATATTACATATATAAAAGGAGAATGTTTATGTATAAAATAGCAATAGACGGTCCCAGCGGAGCAGGCAAAAGCACGGTTGCAAAGGCTCTTTCGAAAAAGATGGGAATAGTTTACGTTGATACGGGAGCGCTTTACCGCACAGTGGGATATTATATCCGTTCGGTCGGCGCTGATCCTAAGTCGGCAGAGCAGGTGACACCTCATCTTGCCGATATAAATATTGAGCTTAAATACGAAAACGGCGCACAGTTCGTTTACCTTAACGGAGAAAATCTCGGAGATAAGATCAGAGAGCCCGAAATATCTATGTACGCGTCGGCTGTTTCGGCAATTCCCGCGGTAAGAGCATTCCTGCTTGAAACTCAGAAAGCGGTTGCGAGAACAAATAACGTTGTTATGGACGGCAGAGATATCGGAACCGTTATTCTCCCCGACGCGGAGGTAAAAATATTCCTCACCGCATCGGCGGAGTGCCGAGCAAATCGCCGAGTTCTTGAGCTTAAGGAAAAGGGAATAGAGGAGAGCTACGAAAAGGTGCTCAGCGAAATGATAGAGCGTGACAACAACGATAAAAACCGAGACGTTGCCCCCGCCGTACCCGCTGACGATGCTGTAATACTTGATAATTCCGACCTTACTTTTGAACAGACTCTTGAGAAAATAATCGAGATTGCAAAGCAGAGGGTAGATATATGACGGGAGCGTACAAGTTTATATACACCAAGCTTAAATGGGCGATAAAATTCATTTATCAGCTTAAATTTGTAGGCACCGAGAACGAGCCCGATGAAGGACCTCTTTTGGTGTGTTCAAACCATATTTCGGCGGCAGACCCTTTTCTTGTAAGTGCCGCAACGAGAAATCAGATAAGCTATATGGCTAAAAAAGAGCTTTTCCGCATTCCTGTTCTCCGCAGTATCCTTTACAGTGCGGGTAGCTTTCCCGTTGACCGCAAGGGAAGTGACGTGGGCGCGGTGAAAAAGGCTATTGCCATACTTAATGAGGGCGGCAGAGTCGGCATCTTTCCGCAGGGAACACGCCGCCCCGGTGAAGACCCGAGAAGCACAGAGGTCAAAAACGGCGCGGCAATGATAGCGGCGCGTACGGGCGTTGATATTCTTCCCGTATTCGTACATAGAAAGAATAACACACCAAGACTGTTCAGAAAAACAACTGTAATCGTAGGAAAGCCAATTAAATTCTCGGAGCTTAATTATGATCCCGAAAAAAACGGTGAGTACGCCCGAATTTCTCAATTGATATTCGACGAGGTGTGCAAGCTCGGCGAGGAGTTTGTAAAATGCCAAAAGTAACGGTTGCCGAAAACGCAGGCTTTTGCTTTGGCGTAAAGCGTGCCGCCGATAAAATTGAAAAGGCTATAAAGCAAAATAGCGGCGAGAGACTTTATACCCTCGGACATCTCATCCATAATCCCACGTATAACGCGCGTCTTGCCGATTCGGGGGTGGGTACGGTTGATTCCGACGGTATAGAGGAGCTTGCCAAAACAGCGTCCGAAAGCTCGCCCGTGCGCCTTTTCCTGCGCGCTCACGGCGTGGCAAAACAAACCGAGGAGCTTCTTGCGAAGCTTCACGAAGAAAACCGATTCTTTAATTATGAGGATTGTACCTGTCCGTACGTTAAAAAAATCCATAAAATAGCCGCTGATTATTCCTCGGATGAAAATATTTTCATTCTTATGGGGTGCGAAACTCATCCCGAGGTGGTGGGGATAATGAGCTATTTTGTGGGAGAAAAGTATGTTTTTGACTCTTTTGAAAGCTTTGAAAAAGTGGCAAAAAATGGAAGTGTGGTCAATTTGCACAAAAAAACGCCGATTTTGACCGCTCAAACGACCTTTAATTTGTCGGAGTGGGAAAAAACTCAAAAATTTTTCAAAAACCTATGTACAAATCCGATAATTTTTGATACAATATGTAATGTTACGGAAAAAAGACAGCTTGAGGCTGCCGCACTCTCCGATAAGTGTGATATGATGATCGTTATAGGCGGAAAAGAAAGCTCTAATACCGCCAAGCTGGCGCAGATATGCGGCGAACGGTGCAAGAACACTTATTGGGTGGAGACAGCGGCAGAGCTTGCCGACTTTTTACCGAACATCCACGAAAACGTGGGAATTGTCGCGGGCGCTTCAACACCCGACGACATAATAGAGGAGGTAAACAAAAAAATGAGCGAACAAGAAAATTTTGCGCAAATGCTCGAGGAATCTTTCAAAACTTTAAATACAGGAGACACCGTTACCGGAATAGTAACCAAAGTTACAGACACCGATCTGCAGCTTGACCTTGGAACTAAGGTTACAGGCGTAATCAAGGCCGAAAAGATAACAGATGATTCTTCTGTTAAGCTTTCCGAGATGTTCAAGGTGGGTGACGAAGTTGAAGCTTTCGTTATCCGCGTAAGCGACATTGAGGGTGTTGCTGAGCTCGATAAGAAGCGTGTTGACTCTGACAAGAACTGGGTCAAGATCGTTGAGGCTTGTAACAACGGCGATATCCTTGAGGGTAAGGTAACAAAGGCAGTAAAGGGCGGAGTAGTTACAGTTGTTGATTCTGTTGAGATCTTCGTTCCCGCATCCCAGACAGGCGTTCCGAGAGACGGAGACCTTAACGTACTCGTTGGTACAAACGTTAAGCTTAAGGTTATCGAGATCAAGGACTACCACAAGAGAGCAGTAGGCTCTATCCGTGTCGTTCTCCGCGAGGAGCGCAAGGCACAGGAGGCAGAGTTCTGGGCAACGATCGAAGAGGGCAAGCAGTTCACAGGCAAGGTTAAGAGCATGACAAGCTACGGCGCGTTCGTAGACCTTGGCGGCGTTGACGGAATGGTACACGCATCCGAGCTTTCCTGGAAGCACATCAAGAGCCCCGCAGAGGTTGTGGCTATCGGAGACGAGATCACAGTATTCGTTAAGAGCTTCGACGTTGAGAAGAAGAGAATTTCTCTTGGTTACAAGACCGAGGATACAAACCCCTGGTTCATCTTCAAGAATACATACAACGTAGGCGACGTTGTATCTGTTAAGATCGTAAATATGATGCCCTTCGGTGCATTCGCTGAAATTGTTGACGGCGTAGACGGACTTATCCATATTTCTCAGATCGCACAGAACAGGATCGCAAAGCCTGCTGACGTTCTTGAGCTTGGTCAGGTTGTTGACGTTAAGATCACAGAGATCGACGACGAGAAGCAGAAGGTAAGCCTTTCTATCAGAGCACTCCTTGATGAGGCTCAGGCAGAGGAAGAGGCTATGCCCGAGGCAGAGGCTGTTGAGGAGGTTGCTGAAGAAGCTACCGAGGAAACTGCTGAGTAATTGTTAAAATCGGGGGTTGTCGCTTTGCGTCAACCCCTAAATTTACGGAGAAAAATATGTTTGAAGAAATCCGAAAAAACGCCAGCGTAGCGATTCGCGAGCTTGTGGAGACAGCTGGACTTGAGGCGGGCGACCTTTTGGTTGTGGGCTGTT
Source organism: Eubacteriales bacterium (assembly GCA_045128735.1). Classification (GTDB taxonomy): domain Bacteria; phylum Bacillota; class Clostridia; order Oscillospirales; family CAG-272; genus RGIG8775. Next base: position 177,897 of record JBGVRT010000120.1, read on the forward strand.
CTTCCTCTGAGATCGTCGGCGGAAAAATAGGTAAAAATTCAAGCCTCGAGGCGGCGGAGGCAGTGTTCGAGGAGATATATCCTTTCCTTAAGGAAAAGGGAATATACCTTGCGGCACAGTGCTGTGAGCACCTTAACAGAGCTATAATAATCGAGGCTGAGTGTGCAAAGGCGCGCGGTTACGAGATAGTATCGGTTATCCCTCAGCCCAAGGCAGGCGGCTCTTTCGCAACTACGGCTTATAAGAATTTCAAAGCACCCGTAGCCGTCGAGGAAATCCGTGCAGACGCGGGGCTCGACATAGGTGGCACGCTTATAGGGATGCATCTTAAGCGCGTTGCGGTGCCCGTAAGACTTTCCGTTAAGAATATCGGAGAGGCGAATATTCTCTGCGCAAGAACAAGACCCAAGTTCATAGGCGGCTCACGCGCGGTGTATCCTGAAAATACTTAACGCCCAAATAAGGTCGGGAAATTGCTCCCAACCTTATTTTTTTTGTTAAAAAATAAACGTATGAATATGTAGATTTTTGTTGTAAAAAGTCTTGACATTTGGGGATGAAAGTGCTATTATATAACTGTTTGCGCGGAAGCTTTCCGCGTATCTTGAATTATTACAGTCAGCCGCGTTATGCGGCACGAAAGGATTTTTATGGATATCTTACTCAGTATCGCCATCGCTCTTTTTGCAGGTCTGCTTATGACCCGTGTAATCAAACCGTTTGGACTTCCCGCGGTAACGGGCTACCTTATCGCAGGTATTCTTGTCGGTCCCTTTTGCCTCGGTTTGCTCGGAAACGCTCTCGGAATCGCGGGGCTTGGTTTTGGCTCGCTTGAATACGTGGAGCATTTCGGTGTTATTTCCGACGTAGCTCTCGGCTTTATCGCCTTTTCTATCGGTAATGAGTTCAGACTTTCTCAGCTTAAGCAGATAGGAAAGCAAGCTACTGTAATCGCTGTTTTTCAGGCAATAACCGCAACGGTTTTGGTTGATATTGCACTTGTGGTTCTCAGCCTTATTCTCGGTCAGGATAAGCTTCCCATAAGCGTTGCAATCACACTTGGCGCAGTGGCTACCGCTACCGCACCTGCGGCAACTCTTATGGTCGTCCGTCAGTATAAGGCAAAGGGCAAGCTTACCGATATACTTCTTCCCATCGTCGCCCTTGACGACGCGGTAGGACTTATAGTTTTTGCTGTATCCTTCGGAATTGCAAAGGGAATGATAAGCGGCAATATTGACGTTTACTCTATCGTGCTCAATCCCATTATAGAGATAGTTGCTTCGCTTCTCCTTGGCGCAATAATGGGCTTCCTGCTTTCGCAGGCTGAAAAGTTTTTCCACTCGCGCAGTAAGCGTCTTTCGGTGTCGGTAACCGCCGTTATACTTACCGTGGCAATTACGATGCTTAAGTTTGAGATTGGTCCTGTTCATGTTGGATTCTCGTCACTACTTACTTGTATGATGCTCGGAACGATATTCTGCAATTTCTGTGAATCCTCTGAGGAGCTTATGGACAGAGTTGACAGATGGACAACACCGCTGTTTATCCTTTTCTTTGTTATAAGCGGTGCGGAGCTTGAGCTTAACGTATTCCTTGATATCGCTATCGTTGGTATCGGTCTCGTTTACATCATCTTCCGTTCTTTCGGTAAATACTTTGGTGCCTACGCAAGCGCAAAGGCGGTTAAGTGTGATGACAATATTGTTAAGTATCTCGGAATCACACTTCTTCCTCAGGCAGGCGTTGCTCTTGGTATGTCGGTTACAGCACAACAGCTCGGCGCGTATGAGGGAAGTCTTGTGAGAAATATAATCCTTTTCTCAGTGCTTATTTATGAGCTTGTAGGTCCTATGCTTACAAAGTGGGCACTTACAAAGGCGGGCGAAATTATCCCCGAACACAGAAAGTCATCTAAGATAATCAACTCCGACAGAATATAAAATACAGTAATGTGCGTACAGTTTTTGGTTGTACGCACATTCGCTTTAATGAAAGGAGCAAAAAATGCTCAGCTTTGATATGGAAGAGATATCTTCGATAATGAACGATATCAGTCTTATAACCAAGATAAAGTTTGACTTGTATGATAAGGATTTCAATATACTTCACGGCGACGGAAGCGCAATGTGCAGCCTGTGTACGCTTGTAAGAACCTGCCCAGAGTGCCACCGAAAATGTATAGAATCCGATCGTATAGGATTTGCTCACTCAGAAAAGACCGCTAAATCGTATACCTATAAATGCCATATGGGGCTTACCGAAACCGTTACCCCCATAATTTGTGAGGACAGCATAGTTGGATATCTTATGATCGGTCAAAAGCTTATGAGGGAGGATTTTGAGACGGTAAGAAAAAAGGTTGAGGAATTCCCCGATGAGGGGAAGCGTGGAAAGATGCTCGAAGCTCTTGGTAAAATGAAGTACACTACCATTGAGGAGCTTGACGCTATGTGTAATCTGGTGAAAATCTGCTCTTCATATCTTCAAATGAAAAAGCTTGTAAAGTACAGAGAAACACCGCCCTATGTCTTGCTGAAAAACTATATTCTTATCCACTTGGCAGACGACCTTGATGTTAAAAAGCTGTGCAGGGAGTTCAAAATGTCCAAAAGCAGTTTGTATCTTTTGTCAAAGGAAGCCTTTGGAAAGGGAATAACCGAATACGTTGAGGAGCTTCGCATCGAAAAAGCAAAAGAGATGTTGCGCACCACAGGCGATCCCGTCTCCTCGGTTGCCGAGCAGGTTGGATATTCCGACTCAAACTATTTTACAAAGGTATTCAAAAAGCACACCCAAGCTACTCCCAGTATGTGGCGAAAAGCTAACAATGGGATAAATGGTTAAAAAATAATCTAAATTTCTGATTTCAGAATTCATATTTCTATCAAAAAGCACCTCCTTTGTGTTAAAATGAGTTTAACGAAGAAAGGAAGGTGCTTTTTATGAGCTTATCACAAAAACTGTTGAATGAAGGCAAGGGAATACTCCGCCTTGCACCCGCGTGGGTTCCGAGATCATTTTGTATCCCCGGAAGAAGAATCAAGCTCCATCCCGACGATTATTACGTGCTCGGTCTTGAGCGCGGAGGAATTGACGAGAGATGGTTTGCTTCAACCACACACGCCGAAAACGGACCCGCTACCCCCGACGATGAGGGCTTGAGCTACGTTGCCAGCGCCGACGGCAAGGAGAGAATTTTGCTTAGAGATATGGTTGACGAGCTTAAAGGTGAGGTTATCGGTGAAAGCCTTTGGAATAAGTACGGAAAATGGCCTATGTTTTCCAAGTTCTTTGATAACAAAGGTCCGCTTCCGCATCATATCCATCACCGCGACGAGCACGCAAAGCGCGTAGGAGCTGACGGAAAGCCCGAGATGTATTTCTTCCCATCTCAGTGCAACAACCACGGCGGCACTTTTCCATTCACCTTTTTCGGTCTTAATCCCGATGCAAAGAAAGCGGACGTAAAAAAATGCCTTGAGGATTTTACCAAAGGCGATAATAAGCTTCTTGACCTGTCGCAGGCTTATAAAATAACTCTCGATACAGGGTGGGACGTTCCTCCCGGAGTGCTTCACGCTCCCGCAAGCCTTTGCACCTATGAGCCTCAGTTCGCAAGCGACGTTTATGCTATGTATCAGTCTGTGCTCTACGGTGGAGAGTGCGTTTCCGAGGATCTCCTCTGGAAGAACTGCCCCGAGGAAGAGAAGGGCAACTTCGACTACCTTATGGACGTTATAGATTGGGAGGCAAACGTTGATCCCGATTTCAAGAAAAAACGCTTTATGGCACCCGTGGCAATTCACTCTGACGAAAGTTATATCGAGGAATGGATATGCTATAAGTGTAAGCTTGCATCCGCAAAGAGACTTACCGTCGCACCCGGCGCAAGCGTAACAGTTAAGGACGAGGCGGCTTACGGTCTTATCCTTCTTCAGGGACACGGAACAATAAACAGCTGGAAGCTTGAAACGCCCACCCTTATAAGATACGGTGAGCTTACAAACGACGAGTATTTCGTTACAGAAAAGGCGGCAAAGCAGGGAGTTGTAATAACCAATACCTCAGATACCGAGCCTATCGTGATGCTTAAGCATTTCTCGGAAAACCCCGAGCTTGACCGCTTTATGGCTGATAATAAATAAATTTCAATTATCCTCCCCAAAAACGGGAGGATAATTTTTTTGCCGTATTGACAAGTGGGATTTGGTGTGTTATAATAAAACGAATAAGAAATTTAACGGAGGCACCTATGAAGCTTAAACTGTTTCTTGTACTGACGATTTTAATAATGGCGGTTTCCTTGCTTGTCTCGTGCGGTGGCACTGTTGAAACAACTGCTCCCGAGGAATCCGAGACAGAGCCGGCTTTCACTGAACCGCCCGAAACCGAGCCGATTGAAACCGAGCCCCCCCACGAACACGAGTACGCTGTGAGTGAGGTTGTACGCGGAAGCTGTGTTGAGGATGGATATGAGGTTTATAGCTGTTCATGCGGTCTTTCGTATAAAAATCTTATTGCGGCAAACCATACTTACAAGGAAGTTAAAAGCTCTGACGGAAAGTACGTCAAAAAGCTTTGCTCGCTTTGCGGAGATTATAAAATAGTCAGAAATCAAACCTATCTCAGTAACGTGACCTTTGACGGATATACCGATATCAGAAAAGCCGTTGAAAGCCAGAAGAATCTGGAATTCTACACTGTGGCAAGCACAGACGGCACAAAGGGCAAGGCAGAAGTTCGGAAGGATCTTGACGGAAGCTATATGTATATTTATGAAGCAAACTGTTGCGTGTGGGATAAGACCAACACTATCACAAGCAAAAAGTTTGTAGCCTCTATCGACCTTATGTTCGAAAGCTACCCCAAGTCAAATCTTAATCTTTTCTCGGTTTCCTACCGAAATAAGTCGGGAAAGGAAACCTATAACGACGGAATAGTTCTTGTTGGTACAGACGGCTCGCTTTACGTAAACGGCGGCAAGACAAAACTTCCCGACAAGCTGAACTCGAAGGGATATAATAATATTACGATAGTCTATGACCCCACCATGGGACTTGCAGACGTTTATCTTAACGAAAAGCTGGAGGTGTCGGGTGCAGAATATAAGGTTATGCCAAATGATATATCCCAATCTTATATAAGATATTTCGACAGAAAGCACGGCTTTGCCGCACTTGCCGATAATCTTAAGCTCTACGTTGCCGATACTCCCGAATTTGTGGTTCCCGACGGCATCGTGTTCAAAAACTGAATATGTTGAAAAGAGGCTCGCTTTAGCCTCTTTTCTTTATAGTTGGATAAAATAAACAAAAAAATCGAGAAATTTTGGACTTTGTTGACAAAGTTGATTTGCCTTGACAAATGTTTGTTGACAAATTAACTTTTGAGTGGTAAAATGAGTGTGTGAATTGTTTTGATTCAAAAAAATTTTTTAAGGAGAAATCAAATGAAAAAGCTTTTGATCGTTCTTTTGGCGCTTGTTGCCGCGCTTGCACTTGTGGCTTGCGGCGGTCCTTCTGATGAGACACTTCCCACAGATGATGAGACCACTCCCTCCGATGATCACATCCACGCATACGAGGAGGTTATCACTCCCGCTACCTGCACAACAGTAGGTAAAATAGAGAGCAAATGCCCTTGCGGTGACGTTCAGAGCTCTACCGAGCTTCCAATTGCCGACCACATCGCATCTGTACTCGACTGCGATAAGGATACGGTATGCACGGTTTGTAACGCGGTACTTGCCGAAAGTACAGGACATACCATCGTTTCCACCGAGGTAGTAACAGCAGCAACCTGCACGTCTGTCGGTAGGGAAAAGGGCGCTTGCATTACCTGCGGCAAGATAGTTGAAAAAGAGATTTCTACATCGGGTCACACCTTTGATACAAGTTCCGCTTGGACTGTTTCGGGTGGCAACTATGCATCTACCTGCACAACCTGTAAGCAAAACGTAACTCTTACCGCTCAGGATCCCATTATTTCTCTTACGTTTGAAGAGGACCTTGATGCCGAGATCGCTAAGTATCCTGTATTCCGAAAATTCGGAAACGGTGGTGTAATCGACGATACAGATGGCGATAAGGCGCTTAAGGTTACGTATATGTATCTCGATGTTGTTGACAACAAGGCTATGCACGATCTTGGTACATTTGTTGTTACGTTTGACGTTATGACTACTGCAGAGGCGGCAGCAGGCACAGAGGCTTCTGTATTCTCAATTCTCAGTAACTTTGCGGAAGGTAAGGATAACGTTGGAGGTACAACAGATTGGGGGTTCGCGTTCAAGCTTCACGAGGACGCAGATAAGTTCGAGACAATAATTGCAAGGACAGATCTTTCAAAGCACAATGACAGCAACAGCCTTTCTGTTGTGCGCAATCAGAAGTACAACGTTCAGCTTATATATGCGGAAGGCAGGTTTACCGTATATATTGACGGCAAATGTCTTGGTTTGAATAATGGCGCAAATGCGGTTCCTTCCTTTGATTCCGCAACGAAATTCTGCTTCAGATTCGGCGACGGACCTAACCCCGGTCTCGTATTTGACAATTTCGCAATCAGCGCACTCAGATAACAGTATATCCAAGCCTCACTCAACGAGTGGGGCTTTTATAGGTGACCTATAGTCTTCAAAGGTTATAGTCATAATGAACAAAAAAGCTGTGCGTATTTGGGCTTTTTTGACGAATTTGTTTGCGGCGCTTGTTTTTGCCTTGACAAAAGCACTTTAGCGTGGTAAAATTTAAGAAGAATCAAAAATTCAAAAAATTATACAAGGAGATTACCCACTATGATGAAGAAAATTTTGTTCCTTCTCACAGCACTTATCGTTGTGCTTGCTCTTGTAGCTTGCGGCGGCCCTGCTGATGAGACACTTCCCGGCAGTGAGGAGACAGATCCCCCCGCAGAGCACGTTCACGCTTATGAAGACGTGATCACTCCCGCAACCTGCACAACAGCAGGACTTGTTGAAAGCAAGTGTGAGTGCGGTGACGTTCAGAGCACTTCCGAAATTCCCCTTGCTGACCATACAGCATCGGCTCTTGACTGCGAAAAGGATACCGTTTGCACAGTATGCAACACAGTTCTCGCAGAAAAGACAGGTCATACAGTTGTATCTTCTGAGATAATTTCTCAGGCAAACTGCACCACAGCAGGAAAAGAGCAGGGTGCTTGCGTTACTTGCGGTAAGATAATCGCTACCGAGATTCCCGCAATAGGTCACGTTCCCGCATCCGGTGCAGCTCTCGTAGCTGTTGACGGCGGCTTCAGTACCACTTGTAGCGTATGCTCTCAGAATGTAGTTGTCAAGGCTCAGGAGCCTGCACTCATCCTTACATTTGATGAGGATATTGAGACTGAGTTTGCTAAGTCTGATCTCGGTCTTGAGCTTAAGAATCCCGCAGATTGGAAGCTTACCGATTTTAACGGTTCCAAGGCGGTTTTGGTTGCAGGCAACAAGCCTATATACATCAATATTGCCGATCCTGCAAAGCTTACAGCTCTCGGAACATTTGTTATCAGCTTTGATTATGCTACAACAAAAGAGTCTGCTGCAGGAAGCATGGGCTCTGCATTCTCGATTCTTAACAATAGCTACGGTGGAGTACAGACTGCCCTTGGTTCTGTAGGATGGGGTTGGATCTTCAAGATTATTGAGGATGCTGACAAGATCGCTACTGTTAATGCTCTCGGTAGCCTCTCCGACGCTAACAGCATCGCTGTTGAGCGCAACACAAAGTATAACATTCAGATAGTTGCTTCTCCCGCATCCAACGTTTACCACGTATTCGTTAACGGTACGTATATCGGTGCCAGCAAGAACGCTCCCGCGCTTTCCAAGGTCGTTGAGAAGAACTCTTGCTTCAGATTCGGTGACGGTCCCGACTGCGGCCACGTTTTTGATAACTTTGCGATCAGCGCTCTCAAGTAATAGTTGTTATATTAACACCGCTCTTCGGAGCGGTGTTTTTTATAGCAATATTGTGGGAATAGCAATAATTGCAGTAATATTTTTTATAACTATTGACAAATAAATTTTGTTATGGTATGATATTACTATGAGAATTAAGTAAAATATATAGGAGGATTTGGAAATGAAAAAAATTCTTATAACTCTTTTCGTTCTCGTGCTCGCTTTTGCACTCGTTGCTTGCGGCAACTCTGACGAAACCACTCTCCCCGATGACGGAACAGATCCTGTTGTTACTCCCGGTCCCGGTGACGAGCACGTTCACAACTTTGTTGAGACAGTTACCCTTGCTCCCACTTGCACCTCTCTCGGTAAGTCTGCTAAGCAGTGCGCATGCGGCTTGACTGAAGAGGGAAGTGAAATGCCTCTTCCTTTCGCGGTTCACAATGCTAACGAGGTTAGCTGTACAGAGGATTCTGTTTGCAAAACCTGCGGAAAGATGCTCGTTGAAAAGTACGGACATAACTATATTGAGACAGTAGTTACAGTTGCAAGCTGCACAAGCACAGGCGAAACCACAACAAAGTGTGGCCGTTGCGGTCTCGCAGGCGAAACAAAGGTGATCCCCGCAGGTCACGATTTTGACCTTAACGCACTCGTTATTTCTAATGGCACTGTAAACGCAACCTGTAAAAAGTGCGGAACAACCTCTAACTTCGTTGAGGGCGCAACCCCCTTCTTCAAGCTCGACTTCGACAGCGCTGCCGAAATCGATGCACTTACAAACTTTAAGGTTACCAAGCCCAATAATATTACATATGCGGACGGTGCAGGTAAGATTGAAGGCGCTCTTTGGCTTGAGTATCCCGCAGAGTTTATTACCTCTGTTCCCAAGTTCGTACTCAGCTTCGACTTTAAGCTTACACAGACAGGTCTTACTCACAGAGGTGAGTCTATCTTCTCTTTCGTTGCAGGACGTTCTGCTTATAACTGGCTTGTAAAGTACTATGAGGCAGATAAGGTTCTTTCCACATCTGACGGTGCTCGCAACGAAAATAACAGTGTACCCGCAGAGCTTAACAAGTGGTATAACCTCACAGCTATCGTTGATACTGCAACAAATAATATCAACGTTTATATTGACGGCGTAAGCATAGGTACAAAGCAGCTTCCCGACCATACAAATGCAACCTATGGCGGAAAGTTTGAACTTAGATTCTTCGACGGTAAGAGCAACGGTGTAAGCACCCCCATATTCGACAACTTTAAGATGATCGAAATCAAGTAAAAACGTTTTGAGGTGACACCTTTTTGGTGTCACCTCAACTTGCAATTAAAAGTTTATAGTCAAATTGTATGGTAAAGCGGTGTTGAATTTGTATAGATTTAACAACCTTTGTAAAAAAGTTAATGTCTTTTCGGATAAACTATTGACAAAAAAAAGATTTTGTGGTACACTAATACCATAGATGCCGAATTGAGGTGTGCTATAGCTATGCACACTTTGAGTAAGGCAAAATATTTCTTTATTATTTTGGAGGAAGAATTATGAAATTTACCAAAATTATGGCGCTTGCGCTTGCACTTATGATGCTTGTATGCGCAGTTGCAGCTTGCGGCGGTCCTTCTGATGAGACCCTTCCCACTGAAACCGATCCCGTTGTGACCGATCCTGTTGTGACCGATCCTGCTGAAACAGATCCTGTTGAGGAAGATTGCAAGCACACTCGTACAAGAGAGATCCCCGGTAGCCGCGTTGAGCCTACATGTACAGTAGACGGTAAGTACACACTTGTCTGCCGTTCTTGCGGCCTTGAGTGGGATGAGCCCATTCCCGCAGGTCACACTTACTCGCCTCTTAAGAGCACAGACGGTACACACACAAAGTACTTCTGCACAGCTTGCGCAGACGTATACGTTGAGGACGCTAACGGCGTAAAGGTTGAGGACTACTCCGCAATCGAGTTCCCCTTCTTCTTCGCTTCCTTTGACGATATCGCAAACATCGATAACATCGCGGACAAGTTTGACGGCGTAACATACAAGGATGCTTTCGCAACTCAGGTTGTTACATTCACCGACGGTGAGGAGACCAACTCCTACGCAAACGTTCCCACAGGTTCCAGCGCACAGAACAGCAACGGTTACTTCGAAATTACTGACGATGCTAATGCATTCGCAGAGAAGTTGTTCACCATCTCTTTCGTAGCTAAGTTCGACGAGTATCCTCTTAGCGGTATGCTTGATCTTCTTACATGGAACATCGGTGGAACCGAGTACGTTCTTGTAAAGGTTGACGGTGTTGGTGACGTTTACGTTATCGGTAACGATAAGAAGGTTGCTACATACTCCGACAAGGGTTGGGATAAGCTTACAGTTGTAGTTGATCCTGCAACAGGTAAGGTTGAGGTTGACTTCGTAGGCGCTGATAACACAACAGCAACAGGCGAGGGTAAGCTTGGTGCAGCTGCAACAGGCAAGACCGGTTCTTACGTAAGATTCTTTGATGATCAGGGTCAGTTCGAGGCTTACATCGACGAAGTTCTTATGTCTGTAGCTAAGTAATTAAAGCTTAATTTGAACGCCGCGTATAGCGCGGCGTTCTTTTTGTACATTTGCAACAATAAATTTTTTTTGAAATTGCGAAAAATTTCACAAATAGGTATTGATAAAATCTGACATTTGTGGTATATTATTATATGGTGTAAAAATATAATGAAAGGCGGACACACAAAATGACCTACAATAAGAAAAACATCGAAGACATCGACGTTGCCGGCAAGAAAGTCCTTGTTCGTTGCGACTTCAATGTACCCCTTAAGGAAGGCGTAATCACCAGCGATAAGAGAATCGTTGAGGCGCTTCCCACAATTAAGTACCTTCTTTCCAAGGGCGCAAAGGTTATCCTTTGCTCTCATATGGGTAAGCCCAAGGGTGAGGTAGTAGCAAAGTACTCTCTCGCTCCCGTTGCGGCAAGACTTACCGAGCTTCTCGGTCAGACTGTAGAGCTTGCGGCTGACACAATCGGCGCAGACGCTAAGTCAAAGGCTGCTGCTCTTAAGGAAGGACAGGCTCTCCTTCTTGAGAATACCCGTTTTGATAAGAGAGAAGAGAAGAATGATCCCGAGTTTGCTAAGGAGCTTGCTTCTATGGCCGAGATCTTCGTAAACGACGCGTTTGGTGCCGCTCACCGCGCACACGCTTCCACAGCAGGTGTTGCTGATTACCTTCCCTCAGTTTGCGGATACCTCATTCAGAAGGAAATCGGCGTTATGGGTAAGGCTCTCGCTGATCCCGAGCGTCCTTTCGTTGCTATTTTGGGCGGTGCAAAGGTTTCCGATAAGCTTAACGTTATCAACAACCTTCTTACAAAGGTTGATACACTTATCATCGGCGGCGGTATGGCTTACACATTCCTTGCCGCAAAGGGTTACGGCATCGGTACGTCTCTCTTTGACGAAACAAAGGTTGACTACTGCCGTGAGATGATGGCAAAGGCAGAGGAGAAGGGCGTAAAGCTTCTTCTTCCCGTAGATACAGTTGTTGCCAAGGAATTCCCCGATCCTATCGACGGTCCTATCGACGTTGAGGTTGTTCCTTCTAACGAGATTCCCGCTGATAAGATGGGTCTTGACATCGGCGATAACACCAAGAAGCTTTTTGCTGACGCGGCAAAGAGCGCAAAGACTGTTGTTTGGAACGGTCCCATGGGCGTTTTCGAGAATCCCACTCTCGCTAAGGGTACAATCGCAGTAGCAGAGGCTCTTGCTGAGTCCGAGGCTATTACAATCGTAGGCGGCGGTGACTCTGCTGCGGCTTGCGAGCAGCTTGGCTATGCATCCAAGATTACACATATCTCCACAGGCGGCGGCGCTTCGCTTGAATTCCTTGAGGGTCTTGAGCTTCCCGGTATCGCTTGTCTCCAGGATAAGTAATAAAAATGGGGCGATTTCGGTCGCCCCAAAAATCAGTATATAAAGGAGAATAAAAATGAATCCTTCAAAGAGAAGAACAGTTATCGCAGGTAACTGGAAAATGAATATGACTCCCAAGAGCGCAGTTGCTCTTATTGAGGAGATGAAGCCCCTCGTTGCTGGCAAGGACGCTTGCGACGTAGTGCTTTGCGTTCCCGCAATTGATATTCCTGCGGCAGTTGAGGCGGCAAAGGGCTCAAACATAAAAATCGGTGCAGAGAACGTTCACTTTAAGGCGTCGGGCGCATATACAGGCGAGATTTCGGCTGAAATGCTTGTTGAGGCAGGCGTAGAGTACGTTGTTATCGGTCACTCCGAGAGACGTCAGTACTTTGCAGAGACCGACCAGACAGTAAACCTTCGTACCCTTGCGGCACTGGGCGCAGGTCTTAAGGCTATCGTATGCGTAGGTGAGACTCTTGAGCAGAGAGAGCTTGGCTATACCGAGACACTTCTTAAGTTCCAGACAAAGATGGCTCTTACAAACGTAAGTGCTGAACAGCTTAAGAACGTTATCGTAGCTTACGAGCCCGTTTGGGCTATCGGTACGGGCGTTACCGCTACCGCGGAGCAGGCTGATGAGGGTAACGGCTTCGTTCGCGCGGCTATTGCTGAGGCTTATGGCGCAGAGGTTGCCGAGACCGTTACGGTTCAGTACGGCGGTTCTATGAACGATAAGAATGCCGCAGAGCTTCTTGCAAAGACCAACGTTGACGGCGGTCTTATAGGCGGAGCGTCTCTTGTAGCCGAGAAATTCAAGGCTATCGTTGACGCCGCACAGTAACTTGATAAAAAGAGCTGAGTTTGCTAAAACTTGGCTCTTTTTTTTGCTTTTTTGTGCAAAAAAGCTATTTTATTTACATATTTTGTTATTTTTGATTAAATTTTGGCGCGACAAATATATAATGCAGTGGTATAATTTCCTTATATAAATAGGCAAATATTTCCGAAAAAAATAAAAAATAAGAAAGGGAGTTGTGTTATGATGACAAACTCAGCAAACACCAAAAGAGCTACAATTTTGAGCGTAATCGCGCTTATAATTTGTTTAGCAACACTTACAGGAACCACGTTTGCGTGGTTTACAGACACCGAAACAAGCACGGGAAACAAAATTATTGCAGGTAATCTCGACGTTAAACTGCATATGTGGAGCGGCTCGGCATACACCGAGATAACCGAAAATTCCGCGCCTATATTTGGTGCAGGCTCGCTTATCGCTCAGAATAATCTCGGCGATACAGTTTGGGAACCCGGCAAGACTCAGATTGCTTACCTTGCTATTGAAAACGCAGGAAATCTTGCGCTCAAGTATAACGTCCTCGTTGATGTTGATGACGGCGGGCTTATCGGAGCGCTTGAGTATGCTATTATTCCTATGGATGTTGCTTATACCGGTACTAACGATATAGGCACAGATTGGGAGACTATTGAGGCTGCGGCAGCCGCGGTAAATGCCTTGAATACCGGTAAGCTTGCGGCAGGCGTAACTGTTGCCGCACCTAACGGAATGCTTGATAACGTTGCAAACGGTGAAATGAAAGAGACCGATTATTTCGCACTTGTTATCCATATGGATGAAGATGCAGGTAACGAGTACAAGACCACCGACGCTGCAAACCCCAAGCAGGTTAAAATCGACATCACTGTTATTGCAGGTCAGGCAGAGGCTGAATTGGATGCATTTAATACACCCGATTACGACGAAACAGCTCCTTATGAGGAGACAACCGCAACACCTGCTCCGTAACTAAATAATACATAAAAAGGGCTGAGCAATTCAGCCCTTTTTGCTGTTGTTTAGATTTGGTAACTTGCAGATAAATTGGTGTTTAACGCACTATGTTCGCACAAACCGCCTCCTTTGCCTCCCTTGTCAAAGGGAGGGGGGTATGTTATAATACGAAGTGCAACACCCATAGAAATTAAGATAAAACAATAGAATAATAAATTTGTATTTTTGAGAGAAAGGCGTAGCCTTGAACGAA
>JBGVRT010000121.1:0-2911 GCA_045128735.1 Eubacteriales bacterium
CGAGGTGAGTAAATGTATCAATACTCAAATAAAGATTTTTATGATTTGATGTACAACTGTTACTTCCATCCGTCAAGAAAATATCCCAGCGATGCCGTGAAATTTGTGGCATCGCTTGCGATGATTTATCTGTGGGAGCAAGGCGAAATTCGAGTGGACGGAAAACAATTTAATCAAACCGATATTCGCGCTTTGATCGTAGAAGAAATGACTCCCGAAGACCTTGACAGAGCCATCTGCACGGCGGATTTTGTAAAATGGCAAATCAGCTTTTACGAGTTTGCAGATATGATTTTCCGAGCCGTATTATACAGCGATATAATCACGCAGACAATCTTTGAGCAAACCTACGGTAAGAGAGTGCGGAGCTTCGATTTGAAAGCAGGTGAAAGGGTTGGCGTCTTTTGCGCCAACCCAAGCCACATCGGACGGCAGAGCCGACCGAAAAAACCAATAGTTTCAAGGCTTTCGGCACTTTCGGAATTGAACAGCAATTGGCGCCTGAAATTGAGGTGTGGCGTCTGTGCAGGCGTCATATTCCCCCAAAAGGCTTGAAAAAGCCAAAGTTTATAAGGATTTATACATGCGTCTGTATTGGCGCCAATACAGAAAAATAAAATCAGGAGAAAAAATATGAAAGAAAACAATCAGAACAACACAAACGGCAAAAAGCGATACACGTTCAGAGTCAGCGACGAGGTTATGGACTTGGTTTACAAGTGGTATCAGGACGACAACTGCTCTACGCTCAATGAGTTTATTGAAAAAGCAATTCGATTTTACGCGGGCTACGTTGCCTCGGAGCGCAAAAGGAACGCTAAAAGTAGCTCGTTCGGTGCGGTATGCAAACCGTGAGCCCATCATTGGAGAGACAAAAAACGAGGACGGCAAGCGAACTATATTCCTCCCCGACAGCCTGTGGAAAGTGCTGTCGGAGCGCAAGAAAAAAGCAATCGGAAAGTGGATTTTTCCACACCCTACTTATCCCGACAATCCGATGAATCCGTCCACGGCATACACTCGGCTGAAAGAGCTGTTGGCAAAAGCCAATCTGCCGAATATTCGCTTCCACGATCTGCGCCACACCTTCGCGTCCCATGCGGCGAACAGCGGAATTGAGCCCAAAACCTTGGCGCAGATCGTCGGTCACACCAAGGCGAGCTTTACGCTTGATACCTATGCGCACGTTACAACAGATATGCAGAGGAACGCCGCATGCATTGTGGAAAATTATCTGACAGACATTTTCGGAAAGGAGTTGAAACCGTGGCAAAACGAAGAAGAAGCGGAACAGGTACTGTAAGATTACGAAAAGACGGACGTTGGGAAGCGAGAGTTGTGGTTGGCTATGACGAGCGCGGATTTCCTAAAACCAAGAACGTACTTGCCAAAAGCAAGAACGAGTGCGTTGAAAAACTGGAAGTGCTCAAAGCGGAAATCGGAGCAAGTGCAAAAACCAAATGCACATCGGATATGCCCTTCGGCGAATGGGTGGATTATTGGTATCAGACCTACTGTAAAAACACCTTAAAGGAGTACACGCAGATTACCTATGAGGAAAGGATTTACAAGCAGATAATTCCGAAAATCGGTGATACTCCTCTGAATCAAGTAACTGCTGGAACGCTTGAAAAGTTCTACGCACACCTCAAAGCCGACGGACGGCTCATACGCAGAGAGACTTACGGACCGGGACTTGCGAACTCGGTGATAAGGAGCATTCACGCTCACTGTCGGGCGGCACTTGAAAAGGCGAAAAGCGAGGGGCTTATCAGACAGAATCCTGCCGTCAACTGCAAGCTTCCGCCAAAGAAATCGCCCGAAATTGAAATTCTCTCCCCCGAAGAAATGCAACGCCTTCTGATACAAGCAAAAGAGGACGGATTTTATGAAATGTTTCTGCTCGACCTATCCACGGGTCTCAGACGAGGTGAGCTTTTAGGACTTCAATGGAAAGATATCGACTTTGAAAAAGGTACGCTATCGGTTAATAAACAGGTCAAGTATATCAAGCGAGAGCTTCGTATTATGCCGCCCAAAACGCAAGCGGCTAACCGCACTCTCGTGCTTCCGCCCCAACTGCTGGCGGTGCTCAAAGAGTATCGAGAAAAGGTAAATTCGATATGGCTATTTCCGTCTCCGAGAAAGGATGAGGACGTGCCGAGAGACCCGACGGCTTGCCGAAAGGCTCTCGCAAAAATCCTCGAAAGGGCTGATTGCAAGCACGTTCCGTTCCACGCGCTCCGCCACACGTTTGCCTCACATGCTTTTCACTATGGAATGGACGTTAAGACTTTGGCGAGCACTATCGGACACGAAAGCGTGGAGACCACACTCAACGTGTACGTTCATAGCTCGGACGAGATGAAGCGTGCGGCGGCAAGGAAGATTGACCAAACGCTGGGCGCGGTTGTAGGCGGTAAAACCGCCCTTGTGACGACGAGAACCGAGAACGGACAATCGGAGCACACACAGCCGAAAAAGCCGCCACGAGCCAAATTTGAGCCCCACAAACCAAAAATCCGAAGACCCGGCACAGGCTCGGTTCATCAGGTCAGCCAAAACTCATGGCAAGGTCGCTACTCCCCGGTTGTTGACGGCAAGCGTGTCGCCCGCAACGTCTACGCCCCAACCCAAGAAGAATGCGAAGAAAAGCTCGCGGAACTGATTAAGGATATGAAAATGGAGTTTGGGATTAGGTAAGTTCACGTAAGGTGGAGCGAAACGTTCCCCCTTAACATATACCGTCCAAGCGGCACAAATTTAACACCGCAGTAAGCAAAGATAAAGGCGATTTTTCACGAATCGCCTTTTAAGCTGTTGTTAATTAGGCATAATAAGTATATCATCTTTCTGGCAAGCGCAACACTTGCACTATCGCAGGATACCAAAAGTGCAAATTTTGCACTTT
>JBGVRT010000122.1:0-4267 GCA_045128735.1 Eubacteriales bacterium
CGAGGTGAGTAAATGTATCAATACTCAAATAAAGATTTTTATGATTTGATGTACAACTGTTACTTCCATCCGTCAAGAAAATATCCCAGCGATGCCGTGAAATTTGTGGCATCGCTTGCGATGATTTATCTGTGGGAGCAAAGCGAAATTAAGGCAGACGGAAAGCGTTTTAGCCAAGCGGATATTCGTGCTTTGATCGTAGAAGAAATGACTCCCGAAGACCTTGACCGAGCAATAGGCGTGGCGTGCTTTATGAAATGGGAACTGACCTTTTACGAGTTCGCGGATATGGTTTTTAGGGCAGTGTTATACAGCGATATAATCACACAGAAGCTTTTTGAGAGGACATATTGCAAGGGCTGTAAATGCTTCGATTTTGAAGCGGGAGAAAGGGTTGGCGTCTTTTACGCCAACCCATACCACATCGGACGGCAGAGCCGACCGAGGAAACCAGTGATTTCAAGGCTTTCAGCACTTTCGGAATTAAAGTGTAATTGGCGCCTGAAATTGAGGTGTGGCGTCTATGTAGGTGTCATATTCCCTACAAAGGCGTGAAAAGCCAATTATATAAGGATTTACACAGGCGTTTATATTGGCGCCAATACAGAAAAACGAAATAAGGAGAAAAAATATGAAAGAAAACAACCGGAATAACACAAACGGCAAAAAGCGATACACATTCAGAGTCAATGACGAGGTTATGGACTTAGTTTACAAATGGTATCAGGACGACAACTGCGCTACGCTCAATGAGTTTATTGAAAAAGCAATTAGATTTTACGCGGGCTACGTTGCCTCGGAGCACAACCAAAACTACTTTCCGAATATCGTAATATCCACAATGAAATCAATCATGCGAGACAGTGAAAACAGGCAAAATCGGAATCTGTTTCGCATCGCTGTTGAGCTTGGAATGCTTATGAACGTCATGGCGGCAACACACGATATTGACGAAGATGCTCTCGTGAAATTGCGCGGGGATTGCATCGAAGAAATCAAGCGTATCAATGGTACATTGAGTCTTGATACTGCGGTAAGATGGCAGGGATAAAAAGTGTGTCCGAAGTGATAATTTTTCGCAAAAGGACTGGATATGTGAAAGGTTTTGTGGTATTGTTTGTGGTAATCCAAAACGGAGAAAGGAGAACAAAATGGCTGAATTTATAAGAAAGCATTTAGGAAAAATTGTATCGGCAGAACCGCTGAACAATTCACAAGATAACGGGGCTTGGAAATGGCGAAAAGAATACGAAAATTTCTCGGGTGTCATTTGCGTTTACCAAAGCCAACACAAAAAGCCTGGAAAGCATTTTATCATAATCGTCAACGATGAGTTGAGCTATCTGAGAACAAGTGCGGGAGAACTGAAATACGAGGATGACTCGCTCATCCTTATAACCGACAACAGCAAATACACGTTCAAAATTATTGATGACAAAGAAAGGATGGTGAATAAATGTCAAAAAGAAGACCGTCGGGAGACGGATTGATACGAAAAAGAAAAGACGGACGTTGGGAAGGACGTATAATCGTCGGTCACAAGCAGGACGGAAAACCGATATTCCGTTCGGTATTCGCTAAAAAGCAGAGCGACCTTATGCCGAGACTGCATCAGCTAAAAGACTATTACGCAGACGTGGAACTGACCGAGGAAAGCAATATGACGATTGGCGAATGGCTTGACAAATGGCTGATAGAATACAAAAAGCCGATGCTTAGGGAAAGCACTTACGCAAGGTACGGAAGTATCATTGACACCCACATCAAGCCCTATATCGGTGAGAAAAGCATTACCCAAATCAGAACCTCTGATCTGCAAAAGCTCTACAACAAGCTAAAAACTTCGGGGCGCCAAACTCCGAGCAAGGAACACGGCACGTCGCTCTCAAACGCCATGGTGCGCGGTGTTCATACACTTCTCCACGATGCACTTGAAAGCGCGGTTCGCGACGGACTTATCCCAAGCAATCCGACAAACGGCACGACACCGCCAAAGATTGTCCGCAAAGGCAAAACCGTGCTGACCGCTTCCGAAATGGAGAGGTTTATGGAACTGCTTAAGGACGACGAAATATGGTACGATTTCTTCTACACCGACCTTATGACAGGTATGAGGCGCGGAGAAATCTGCGGTCTTAAATGGAGCGACTTTGACGAAGAAAAAGGAACGCTTAAAGTTGCGCGTTCGGTGCGGTACGCAAACCGCGATCCTATTATTGGAGAGACAAAAACCGAGGACGGCAAGCGAACTATATTCCTTCCCGACAGCCTGTGGAAAGTGCTGTCGGAGCGCAAGAAAAAAGCAATCGGAAAGTGGATTTTTCAACACCCTACTTATCCCGACAATCCGATGAATCCGTCCACGGCATACACTCGGCTGAAAGAGCTGTTGGCAAAAGCCAATCTGCCGAATATTCGCTTCCACGATCTGCGCCACACCTTCGCGTCGCACGCGGCAAACAGCGGAATTGAACCCAAAACTCTGGCACAGATTGTCGGGCACACCAAAGCCAGCTTCACGCTTGACACATACGCACACGTTACCACCGATATGCAAAGAAACGCCGCAAGCATTGTGGAGAATTATTTGACAGACATTTTCGGAGAGGAGTTGAAACCGTGGCAAAACGAAGAAGAAGCGGAACAGGTACTGTAAGATTACGAAAAGACGGACGTTGGGAAGCGAGGGTTGTGGTTGGCTATGACGAGCGCGGATTTCCTAAAACCAAGAACGTACTTGCCAAAAGCAAGAACGAGTGCGTTGAAAAATTGGAGACTCTTAAAAGCGCAATCGGAGTAACAGCAAGAACCAAGTGCCACCCCGAAATGCCCTTTGGCGAATGGGTGGATTATTGGTATCAGACCTACTGCAAAAACACCTTAAAGGAATACACGCAGATTACCTATGAGGAAAGGATTTACAAGCAGATAATTCCGAAAATCGGTGATACTCCGCTGAATCAAGTAACTGCGGGAACGCTTGAAAAGTTCTACGCACACCTCAAAGCCGACGGACGGCTTATACGCAGAGAAATATACGGTGCAGGGCTTTCCAACTCGGTAATTAGGAGCATTCACGCTCACTGTCGGGCGGCACTTGAAAAGGCGAAAAGCGAGGGGCTTATCAGACAGAACCCTGCCGTTAACTGCAAACTTCCGCCAAAGAAATCGCCAGAAATAGAAATCCTTTCCCCCGAGGAAATGCAACGCTTGTTGATACAAGCCAAAGAGGATGGATTTTATGAGATGTTTCTGCTCGACCTCTCCACTGGGCTCAGACGAGGTGAGCTTTTAGGGCTTCAATGGAAAGACATCGACTTTGAAAAATCAACGCTGTCGGTCAACAAGCAGGTCAAGTATATCAAAGGCGAGCTTCGCATTATGTCACCCAAAACGCAGGCGTCAAACCGCACGGTCGTGCTTCCGCCACAACTGCTGGCGGTGCTCAAAGAGTACCGAGAAAGAGTGAATTCGATATGGTTGTTTCCGTCTCCAAGAAAGGACGAGGACGTGCCGAGAGACCCGACGGCTTGCCGAAAGGCTCTCGCCAAAATCCTCGAAAGGGCTAATTGCAAGCACGTGCCGTTCCACGCGCTCCGCCACACCTTCGCCTCGCACGCTTTCCACTACGGAATGGACGTTAAGACCTTGGCAAGCACTATCGGGCACGAAAGTGTGGAAACCACCTTGAACGTGTACGCCCATAGCTCGGACGAAATGAAGCGTGCGGCGGCAAGAAAGATAGACCAAACGCTGGGGGCGGTTGTGGGCGGTAAAAACGCCCTTGTGGCGAGTGGAATCGAGAACGGACAGTCGGCGCACACACAGCCGAAAAAGCCGCCACGAGCCAAATTTGAGCCCTACAGAGGGAAAATACGCAAGAGTGGAACGGGTTCAGTTAACCAGGTCAGCAAAAACACGTGGCAAGGTCGCTACTCCCCAGTTGTTGACGGCAAGCGCGTCGCACGCAACGTCTATGCTTCAAGCCCCGAAAAATGCGAAGAAAAACTCGCAGAACTGATTAAGGATATGAAAATGGAGTTTGGGATTAGGTAATATCACATAAGGGGTGAACAAAACGTTCACCCCTTAACATAGTCACGCCCAAGCGGTGCAAATTTCATATCGCAGTAAGCAAAGATAAAGGCGATTTTTCACGAATCGCCTTTTAAGCTGTTGTTAATTAGGCATAATAAGTATATCATCTTTCTGGCAAGCGCAACACTTGCACTATCGCAGGATACCAAAAGTGCAAATTTTGCACTTT
>JBGVRT010000123.1:0-13351 GCA_045128735.1 Eubacteriales bacterium
GATGCAAAAGGCGCAAAAAGAAAAAGCTCAAGAAAAAGAAAAACGCCGATGCGCCTGCGGGCGCGAGATTGTCGCTTTTTGAAAAAAGCTCCGCAAAAACTTTTCTCGCGGGCTGCGGTGCGAACACACCTTCAAACAATAATTTATCGTCTACTTAGGACAAAACTTGGGGCTGTCTCACGTGAGACAGCCCCATTTTATTTAATCAAGCAAGTTAATAAAGAGTCCGCCAACAACAGTTCTGTTTCTGAACGCGCGGTAGTCTGCGGTGCTTGTGTAATACCAGTCGGTAAGAGGTACGCGGTCAAGCGTCTCGTTTACCATATTTACCATACACTCGCAAACCTTATCGAAGTATTCCTTATCCTTGAATATGCAGGTGGACCACATAAGCCAGTCGATCTTGGTGTAATCGGAACGGCTGTCAAGCGGTACGCCGTAGCGGTTCATCTTGGACATATAAACCTTTATCTCGTTCTTCTTTACCTCGTCGGAGAAAAGGTTATAACCAAGAAGGCTATCCCAAACGATGTTGTACTTAAGGCTCCATCCGTCGCCGTTGTCAAAGGTAAGGCGTGTTCCATCGTGGTCAGCCTTCGCGTCAATCTCCCACTGCTTTGCGTACTTCTTGGCAATTTCCATATAGGAAGCATCACCCGAAAGCTCTGCGTAAGCCGCGATACCGAGAATAGCCTTAAGGCTGAGATTACAGTTGCGCGCAAGGTGACCTGCAAAGTCATCTGTGCAGAGCTGATTTTCAGGGTCGTACCCAAATTCAACAAGATAGTCAACCCACTTCTTCATAAGCTCCTTATCGTTGTCGAAAAGGCTCTGGTCGCCGCCCGAATACTTCTTTACAGCCGCAAGGCAAAGGAGCATATTTCCTGCCTCCTCTACCGGCATCTGGCTACCAAACATCAGCTTTCCGCCGATTCTGTTGCCTCTGTTTCCGCCTCCTGCAAGGAAGAGCGATTTTGCGCCGTATACCTGACCGTTTGCAAGAGGATACTGACCTACGTCGTGAGGTGTAAAGTCAAACTCCCACTCATCAGACTTTGCAAACTTGATAATAGGACGGAGCATTCCGTTTACAAGTTCGGGGTTATATTTAAGGAAAAGAGGAATCGAAGGATAGGTAACGTCAAGAGTACCGATACAGCCGTTGGAGTCGTCCTCCTTGGAAAGGAAGAGGATATTACCCTCGGTGTCCTCAACAAGCTTGTGCGCCGCGATTGCCTGGCGGTACGCAAGAGAGGTTATGTTCTTATAGTTCTCGCCAAGCGCGCCCGTCTCTGCGGTGAGCTTTGCATCAAACTCGTCACAAAGCTTCTTTATCTCGGGATACTCGCGTACAGCCGCCTTAACCATATCGCCAAAGCTGTCGAAATACTTGGTGTAATACTCGTCAAGTTGCTCGCCAAAGTACTCGATAGGCTTTATCTCGTCGTAAGCCACAACCACAACACCCTCGTTCTCTTCCTTAACCGAGACAAGGTAGGGTTCTTCGGTATATGCGTTATAAGCACGGTTTATGGGCAAAAGGTCCACTCTGTCCTGATTAGCGATTTTTGCAACTCTTGCCTTGGGGTCGCACATATGGAGATAACCCCAATCAATCATTACATTATCTCCCGACTGAGAAAGAGGATTCTGATTTACGTTACCGAAGGCAAGCGAATAATCGGTCTTTTTAACCTCCACGTTTTGCTCTGCCCTGTCAACGCAGCCGCGTGCGCTGATACCGAATACAAATCTTACCTGCTTGTCGCACTTGGGCTCGAGCTTATAGGAAATGTAGCTTACGGGGCGTGTCATAATATCGAGTCTGTCAAGAAGAAGAGGTGTGGTAAAGGTAAGCTCAAGCTTTACAAACTCGCTTTCAAACTCATATATGGAGCTTGTGGGGGTAATCTTAACGCTTCTCTGATAGATACGGCGCTTGATAAGCTTTCCGTCGGGGTCGAAGCCCGCTACCGAGTGAAATGCGTTGTCAACAAAAACACCTGCCATAATGGGGCAAGGTCTGCCTGACCAATGCTCTGTGGGAGTTGAGTAGAGTGCGTCACTGCACGACCACACAGAGAAGAAAGGGTCAACTGTAATAAGCGGAACTGCCGCAGGTCTGAATTTCATAATTTTTCCTCCAAGATTATTGACTTTATTTAATTATACTGCTATAATAAAAATAATACAATGGGTAAAACAAGCAAAAAAATGAGGAAAACAAGCATGCAAGAGGATATTTATCGAATAAACCAAAAAAGCAACTCAAGGGAGCTTATAAAATTTCATATGTGCGGAACGACATATCCCGACAAAAGCTATATGATAAAACGAACCTGCTCGCCCATAATCTGCCTTGAGTACGTAGAGGACGGCTACGGCACGGTGAACGTTGACGACAAAACCTTTCACCCTCACGGTGGCGACAGCTATCTTTTGCAGAACAACAAAAAGCATTTTTACTATTCCGACTCGGAAACGCCGTGGAAAAAGCACTTTATCAACATTTCGGGCAAACTCGCCGAGAGGCTTATCGAGGGTTACGGACTTACTGATATTTCCTATTTTGAGGGTCTCGACCTCAGCGACGAATTATTGCGGATAATCGAGATAGCGAAAAGCAATGCCGACGACCGCTCCCCCGAGCTTATTTCTATTCTCAACGAGATATTTCTCAAAATGCACAACCACGCCGAGATGGATTCCGAGCCTATGGGAATAGAGGTTGAAATGAAAGACTTTCTCAACACGCAGATAATGACGAAATTCCACATTGAGGACCTGTGCAAACACATTTCGAAGTCGGAATCCCAAACAATAAGACTGTTCAAAAAGGCGTACGGAATAACGCCCTACACCTACGTGCTTGAAAAGAAGATTGCAATGGCAAAAAATCTGCTTAGCGATACCAATTTGTCAATAAAGCAGATAGCGAGCAAGCTGTGCTTTGCCGACGAATACTATTTTTCAAACATTTTCAAAGAAAAGTCGGGCTCAACTCCGACGGAATACAGAAAGAAGGGCAGATAAATTTTGGGGGGCATATGGTGTTCCCACCATACGACAAAAAATTCGGGCTATGCTCAAAGGAGCACAGCCCTATTTTTACAATTCTTCAACCATTCTCACGCTTTCAAGGTGCGCGATTTCATTAAGTATGTCACCGTGCTTTGTCTTTCGCGGAAATTTCAGCGTAAATATTACGTTTATGCCCTCGTCCTCGGAGCTTTTGGTTATTTCGGCATCAAGTATCTCGATTTTATGCTCGTTGATGCGCTCGTTTATCTTATATATCTCGGACTTATCCACGAAATCAACGTAAACGTTGACGATTCTCGGGTTTGACATCAGATAATATTCTGCTTTTGAGAAAATAAGCTCAGCAAAAATTATCATCAGCGTGCTGAAAACCACCTCAAGGTAACAGCCTGCGCCCGCGGCAAGACCGATTATCGCCGTAGTCCACAGTCCCGCGGCGGTAGTAAGTCCCTTTACCTGCTTTCTTCTCGTTACTATTATCGCGCCTGCGCCGATAAAGCCCATTCCCGATATGACCTGCGCGCCGAGTCTCAGAGGGTCGGCAACGAAATTCTCTGCCGTGCTCGCTTCAAGAGTGAGCAAATACTGCCCTACAAGCGTAGTCATGGCCGCACCCATAGCGGTGAGAATATGGGTTCTAAAGCCTGCCGCACGGCGTTTTTTCTCACGCTCTATTCCGATAAGTCCGCCGCAAAACGCCGCAAGCACAAGCCGCGCCACCGTGCTTATCTCATTAAAGCTGTAGAAAAGCTCTGTAAGGCTCACCTTTACACCTCCTCAACGCTTCTGACTCCCGCGGTGGAAGCCACCTCAGCCATAAGAACGGCGTGGGGCATTCCCTTTGGAAGCTTAAGCGAAATTATTGAGTTGGGATAGGTTCCGTCCGCCGACTTAGCCCTTCTTATCTCGATATCAAATATCTTGACGTCAAGCTTTTTTATTCCGTCTATTACCACGCCCACGTCGGTGCTCGAAGTGTATTCAACGTATATGTTCATATTTCGCGCCGAGGCAATAAGCTTTCCCTCTATATATGAAAGCACGGTAATAGTGAAAAGAATAAGCACAAAGCCAACCAGCGCACCAAAATAGAAGCCTGCTCCTATAGCAAGACCCATACAAGCCGACGCCCAGAGGCCTGCGGCGGTGGTAAGTCCTTTTATCTGCTGTCTGCCCGTAACTATGATAGTTCCCGCGCCGAGAAAGCCTATTCCGCTTACCACCTGCGCGCCGAGACGCGACAGGTCGGTAGTATATCCGCGATAGAACAAATGCTGACTTATAAGCATTGTGAGCGCCGCGCCGAGGCATACGATCATATGCGTTCTGAAGCCTGCGGGACGGCGTTTTCTTCCTCGGTCAAAACCGATTATGCCGCCGCAGATAACCGCCGACGCAAGCCTGAAAATCACCGAAACCCAGTTGTATCCGTTAATCGCATCAAAAAAGTTCTCCATAAAACCTCCCAAAAAGCAGATCGGAGCCGTTAAATTTTCAACAGCTCCGTTCTTTTTTAAGCCAATTCTCTTTCAAGCCATACAGTACCGATGGAAAATGCATCGCACAGCCCGTTTTTAGCCCCCTGCTTCAATATCTTCGTCGGGTCTTTAGAGTCGATTATCTGAATGAATATCTTATCGGGAAGGCTGTGTCCGTTTACCTCCTTGTACGACATGATCTCAAGCACAAGAATGCACTTTTCGTTCATATCGCCGTAGCAGATGGTGTTTCCCTCTCTCACAAGCGGCTTGCCCTTGTATTCAAGGTACTTACCGCTGACTATTTTGCGTGTATCAGCCATTGTTACACTCCCTTTCTATATAAATTGACATAATATCTCTTTTAGATTTATATATTATACCATACTTTTACCAAAAAGTCAACACCTATTCTATATAGATTTTCTTTTTTGTAAGATAACCCGAATTCTGCGGCTTGGGCATTGCCAAGGTGTAGAGGGCGTCGGCGCGTGCCGAAAGCTCATACTGTCGGCAGTTTGGCGCGTCGGCGCTTTTGGTTACTATCCTCATTTCGTCCTCACCGCGGCGAAGGTCAGAAAGTATTTCCCTGCCCCTTTTGTTTGCCGCAAGCACCGAGGTGTACTCGGGTTCGGCGTCAAGGTCTGCTTTGGTAACTCCAAGTATTCCGAAAAGAATTGCTCTGCGTATCTTTGCCGCGGTGTATTTTTTGGTTGCGGCGTTATTTTCAAATTCCTCAAGGCTTGATGAGGACAGCGCGGCGTCCTTGAGTCTGTATTCAAGCCCGTTTCCAAGCTCGGCAATATCTGCAAGCGACGCAGGGTTAACCATGCGCCAAAACGCCAGCAACGCGCACTCAATATTTTTGGACTCAACAGGCGCTTCACCCGACTTTACAGCCGTCAAAAGGCTTTCAAGCGATGACGTGGGCAGGTATCTCTCGGCTTCATTGCCCGAAATCAGAATTTTTCTTATAGCAGTTGCCGAGGCAAAATCCGACTCCGCAACCTCATCGCGGTATCCGTCACCTACGCGCTTTACAGCTAAAGGCTCGACAGTCAGACCGCGGCGCATAATCTCCTTGATATACTCTATACCGAGAATGTCGTTTGAAAGCATATCAACGCTTTTCCCAATGACCTTGCCAAGTGCATCGAAATAGCTGTGTGCGCTTCCGTCTTTATGAGACACAGACTCTCTTGCAAGTGCAAATTCCTCGCTTGCCGCCGCCTTTGCCGCCTCTCTTATAAGCTCGATATCTCCGCTCTCCGAGCCGAAATATATTCGATGCGTACCAACGCGCTCAAGCACAGCCACGCCGCCGCGCGCGAAGAACTCGGCACTTGACATACAATACGGAAACGGAAGCTCCAGAACAAGGTCAACGCCGCACCTCACCGCCGCCTCAGCGCGTGTATACTTATCGGCAATGGCAAGCTCGCCGCGCTGGGTATAGCTTCCGCTCATCACAGCAACCACCGCACAGCCGTCCTTTTTTGCCTGCTTTACAAGGTACTCATGACCGTTGTGAAAGGGATTATATTCACATATTATGCCTGCAATTCTCATTTTGATGCTTTTCCTTTCGCTTTTTCTTGCTTTTTTGCAGAAAATTGTAAATTTCTATTGAAAATTTTTCTAATTTGTTGTATAATGAAACGTAAAATATTTTTTCTTCGGAGGATTAAAATAATGAATGTACTCGTAGTTAATGCGGGAAGCAGCTCGCTCAAGTACCAGCTTTTTGACACCTCGGCAAACACAGTCGTTGCAAAGGGTCTTTGTGAAAGAATCGGTATCGACGGCGCACTTACTCACAAGCAGCTTGTAAGCGGCAAGGAGTATTCTGCTCAGCTTCCCATGCCCAACCATACCGCGGCAATGAAGTACGTAGTTGAGGCTCTCACAAACACAGAACACGGTTGCGTTAAGTCTATGGACGAGATCGAGGCTGTCGGACACAGAATAGTTCACGGCGGCGCATATTTCTCGGGCTCCGTTCTTCTTGATAAGGATGTGCTCGCTAAGCTTGAGCTCTGCCGCGACCTTGCTCCCCTTCACACGGGAGCACATATTCAGGGTATCGAGGGTTGCCTTGAGGTTATGCCCAACACTCCTCAGGTTCTCGTTTTCGACACAGCTTTCCACCAGACAATGCCCAAGGAAGCATATACATACGCTATCCCAAACGAGCTTTATGAGAAGTATTCTATCCGCCGTTACGGATTCCACGGTACGTCTCACCGCTACGTTGCAGGCGAGATGACAAAGATTCTCGGCAAGGTTGAAGGTACAAAGATTATCACCTGCCACCTTGGAAACGGCTCGTCTATCTCGGCTGTTAAGGACGGCAAGGTGCTTGATACAAGCATGGGCTTCACTCCCCTTGCAGGTGTTGAAATGGGTACACGCTGCGGCGATATCGACCCTGCAATCGTTCTTTTCATTATGGAAAAGACAGGTATGAACACCACTCAGATGAACGACTACCTCAACAAGAAGTGCGGCTTCCTCGGTGTTTCCGAGGTTTCGTCCGACTGCCGTGACCTTGAGGCGGCTATCGCCGACGGCAACGAAAAAGCTAAGCTTGCTATGGACCTTCTCGGCTATCAGATCAAGAAGTACATCGGCTCTTACGCGGCGGCTATGGGCGGCGTTGATGCTATCGTATTTACCGCAGGTATCGGTGAGAACACCGCTTCTATCAGAAAGCGCGCTCTCGACGGACTTGAATTCCTCGGCGTTGAGTACGATGCTGACGTTAACGAAAAGACCTTCGGTCGCTCGGGCGTAACAGAGCTTTCTACAAAGAACTCCAAGGTTAAGGTATATATGATACCCACCAACGAGGAGCTTGTTATCGCAAGCGACACAGAGGCTCTTGTAAAGGCTTCTAAGTAATTTTATGAGGGTTGCAAAGCAACCCTCTATATTATATCACTTAAACGGCAAACTTTCAACCCGTATTGAATATTTTTCAAAACAAACAGGAGAACAGCTGTGGCAGAATTTCTTGAAATACTTATGATAGTCAGCTTTGGCGCATCGTGGCCGATGAACGTTGTCAAATCCTACAAAACGAGAACCACAAATGGCAAAAGCCTTGCGTTTCTTTGTCTCATATTCTTCGGGTACATTGCGGGTATAACATCAAAGCTTGTAAACGAGGCGTATATGGCGGCGTTCGCCGAAAAGTGGTACGTGCTTTTCTTCTACGTGCTCAACTTCCTTATGGTTGGCGCGGATATTTGCCTGTACGCAAGAAACTACAAGCTTGACAAGGAAAAAGAAAATGAAAGCAATACCTGATATCATATACGCGCACGACGATGAAAAATCGCAGGTTCTCGACCTTCTGTTGCCCGAAAACGACGAGTTTTACGCGGTAGTGTTTATCCACGGCGGCGGTCTTGAACACGGCGACAAGGCGAACGACAAATCCCACTTCGGCTATTTGCTTTCCCGCGGATACGCGGTAGTCGCCCCAAATTACAGAATGTACCCGAACGCCAAATATCCCGAGTACGTTGAGGATGCGGCGACGGCTGTTGCTTGGGCATTTGAACACATAAACGAATACGGCAAATGCAAGGGCATAATTGTGGGCGGAAGCTCGGCAGGCGGTTATCTCTCGATGATGCTCTGCTTTGACAAGCGTTGGCTTGCGCCACACGGCATAAAGCCCACCGACGTAAAGGCATGGCTTCATATTGCGGGTCAGCCCACCTGCCATTTCAACTATCTCAAATATGACAGAAAAACCGACAGCAGGCGTGTAATCGTTGACGAGACGGCACCGCTTTATCACATAGGCGAGGAGGAGGAATACTCCCCAATGCTCTTTACCGTTTCGGATAACGACATGAAAAACCGCTACGAGCAGACTATGCTTGTGCTTTCCACGATGAAGCATTTCGGACACGAGGACAAAACCGAAATGAAGCTTTTTCACGGCACGCATTGCCAATACCACAATCAGGGAAATGAAAACGGAGAAAATCTTCTGGGCATTGCCGAATGTGAGTTTATGGAAAAAGTAATAAAAAATCAATAAAGTTTTTCACTTGACTTTTGTTCGGTTTTAATGTACACTGTACACAAACCAATAATAACAGGAGGTATCTATGTTAAAACGCGAAGATATAAGGATACGTGACCCATTTATCGTCACCGATAAGGAAAACGGTTGTTACTATATGTACGGCACGACTGCCCTCAAGCCCGATACGCTGGCGGCGGCTGACACATTTTCTGTTTATAAAAGCTACGACCTCGAGAATTTTGAGGAACCAAAGGTAGTTTTTGAAGGTGGAAAAACAGGTTTTTGGGCTGACCGCGATTTCTGGGCGCCCGAAGTACACAAGAACAATGGAAAATATTATCTTTTCGGAAGCTGTAAAGCCCAAGACAAGAGTCGGGCAACACAAATTTTCGTTTGCGACACGCCCGACGGAAAATTTGTGCCTATTTCAAAAAATCCCCAAACCCCCGCAGACTGGGAGTGCCTCGATGGCACGCTTTACGTACAGGACGGCGTACCGTATATGGTATTTTGCCATGAGTGGGTCCAGATAGGTGACGGAACAATATGCGCGCAAAAACTTTCCGATGACCTTACAACGCCCATAGATAAGCCCATATGTCTTTTCAAGGCAACCGACAACAAGGAAGTCACAATAGTGGGCGGTAAAACACGCCAAGGTTACGTAACAGACGGTCCATTCTTCTACTATGAAAACGGCAAGCCCATAATGATATGGTCAAGCTATTCAAACGGCCGCTATATTGTGTTTGAAGCCGAAAGCGACAACGGAAAACTTGACGGCAACTGGATTCATCGCGGAAGCCGATTTGAGTTTGACGGCGGTCACGCTATGATATTCGAGTCTCTCGATGGCAAACGTATGATATCCCTGCATTCACCGAACAAGGCAAATCTTGAACGCGCGATGTTTTTCGAATTCTAAAGCAAGAAGGAGCTGAATCGCAAGATTCAACTCCTTTTTCCATTTATGACCGACAACGGGAGCTTTCGCGCCTCGTGGGCCGAGAAATCCTCGTGCATACGCGCTTCAAACTCTGCGACGTCAGCGCCGTCAAGGAAGGTCTTTACGTATCCATAAAGCATTCTGAAGGCGTCGGTCTGCGACAGCTTCCGCACTTCCCTGCCGTCCTCGCAAGCGATATAATCCAGAAGTTTGTCGTAAAAATCAAACGGACTTTTCGCCTTCGGCACAGCAAAAGCAAGGCAACGCGAGAAGCGCTCGCTGCTGTAATATCTGTCAAGCAGGTCGGCTATAAGGGAAAGCCTGAAAAGCTCGTCGCGGCTTATATCCGCCGTAGAAAGTACGTTGTAGGGCGGACGGCAGGAATACACCATTCCGTATTTTTGCGCGTCCTTACGCAAGCGTGTGCCGTGCAGGAGCTTGAGAAATCCAAGCTGAAGCATATGACAGCAGAAATACGCCTCGTTGAAGGACTGCTTGAACCGTTCGTAGCTCTCATAGGGCAGACCCGCAATAAGGTCAAGGTGGATATGCATATTTCCCATTTCGTGAAGCCGCTTTACCGCCGAAATCACCTGCGCGCTGTCGATATGCCTTGACACCTCTTCAAGCGTGTCGGGATTGGTGCTTTGTAAGCCCACCTCAAGCTGAATTTTTCCCTTTGGGAGCTTTGAAAGCACGCTGAAGCTTTCCTCGTCAAGCAACGATGCGCATATTTCAAAATGATAATTTTTAGTATATTTTTCGTCTGCAAGGGCGCGCCATATGGCGCTCGCCCTTTTTCTGTCGCAGTTAAAGGTACGGTCAACGAATTTGATTATTTTTATGTCACTTGACAGCTTTTCAAATTCAAGCAGGTCGGAAAGCGTCTGTTCAACGCTTTTGGCGCGCACGCCGCTTTCTGCTGAGGAAAGGCAGTACGCACAGTTATAGGGGCAACCGCGCGAGGATTCGTAGTAAAGCATCTTTCCCGCTTCGTAGTCGCCGTCGCGGTAGAGGACGCCCTCGTCGCCCATAGCATAGCTTTTTTCGCCCTTTATTACCCTTTCGGGAGTCTCCCGCGACTCAATGGCAGCGCAAAGCTTTGGCAACACGCTCTCGCCCTCTCCGCACACGATATGGTCGATATAAGCCACTCGTTCGAATCGATCAATATCAAAAGAAGCCTCGGGTCCGCCGAAAATTATCTTCGAGCTTGGCAAAAGCGCCTTAAGGTCGCAGGATAGCGCAAGCATTTCTTCAATATTCCATATGTAGCAGGAAAAGCTGTATATATCGGCTCGTTCATCATAAAGCGACTGAAGCACCGCGTCACGTCTGTCGCGCAGGTTAGCCTCAAGAATTTTCGGGGTAAATCCCTCCCTCTCAAGAGCATTTCTGAGGCAGTACACCGCAAGGCAGGTGTGAGAATATGAGCCATTCATAGCAAAAAGTAGTATCTTCATTATTTCACCTCACTACTATTGTACCAAAAAATATACGAAATTACAATGTTTTTATACGATTTTTCATTGACTTATATAGTTTTGTATGTTAAAATGTAAAAAAACTAAGGAGGATAACGATGATAATCATAAAAGAAAACGGACTTGCCGCATATTTCGAAGTAACCGAAAAAGGCAACCTCTATTTTTACGGCATAAAGGACGAAAATGCCGTCGCTCCTATCCCCGATGAAAAGCAAAAGCCAAATTACGAGGCACTTGAGATAAAGACGACGGGCGCGCACACCAGAAAGCTTCGCGGCGGAAAGTCGCTGGGTTTTTCCTGCCCCGATATTCCCATATATGAATCTCACGGCGTTGAGGAAACACCGCTCGGAAAGCAATACGTTTTCAATCTTAAATCATCAGCCCTTGCCATAAAGCTCTTTTACCTCTTTGCAAAAGGCACAAAAACCGTGCGTACCTGGACCGAAATTGAAAATATTTCGGATTCCGACGTGGGGCTTGAATACGTATCCTCCTACGCCGTTATGGGACTTGCCGACAAAAGCAAGATGAACGTGGAAAAGGCTTGCCGCATTATGATTCCCTTCAACGGTTGGTGCAAGGAATTTTGTTGGCGTGAGATGTCACTCTGCGACGCAGGTTACCGAGATAACCGCATTTCAAGCTCCACAAACCGCATAAGAATTTCAAACACCGGCACTTGGTCAACCAAAGAATATCTCCCTATGGGCTGCTTTACAATTCCCGAGAAAAACGAGGCTATGCTTTGGCAAATCGAGAGTAACACCTGCTGGAGCTGGGAATTAGCCGACACCAACTATCTGCTATATCTCCGCCTCAGCGGTCCTTCCGAGCTTGACACAGGTTGGTGGAAAAAGCTCAGAAGCGGCGAAAAATTTGAAAGCACAAAGGCGGCTATCTCATTTGGTGGGGACTTTGACGCCGCACTTGCCGAAATGACGGCTTACCGCAGACTCATCGCCCACCGCGTAGAGTCCGACAAGCACCACCCCGTAATTTTCAACGATTATATGCAGTGCCTTAACGCCGACCCGACTACCGAAAAGCTTTTGCCGCAGATTGATGCCGCCGCAGAGGCAGGATGCGAAATATTCTGTATTGACGCAGGCTGGTACGCTGACGAAAGCGGTTGGTGGGGCACTATCGGCGCATACGAGGAATCAAAGCAACGCTTCCCCGACGGCTTCAAAAAGGTATTTGATTACATACGCCAAAAAGGTATGCGCCCGGGTATTTGGGTTGAGCCCGAGGATATCGGTGTAGGAAGCACCGCACTTGAAAATTTGGACGACGACTGCTTCTTCGTTCGCCACGGCATACGCATGCACGAACGCGGACGCTATCAGTTCGATATGCGTAACGAAAAGGTACGCGCTCATCTTACCGACATAATCGACCGACTTATTGCCGATTACGGAATTGAATACTTCAAATTCGACTACAACATCGACGCAGGCGTGGGCACAGAGTGCAACGCCGACAGCTTTGGCGACGGTCTTTACGAAAGCGGTCTGGCAACCGTGAAATGGATTGATGAGATTCAGGCAAAATATCCCGACCTTATTCTTGAAAACTGCTCAAGCGGCGGAATGAGAGCCGACTATATGCAGCTTCAGCACTACTCGGTGCAATCGCTTACCGACACCTGGGAAAACAGCCGACTCGTTCAGCTTGCGGCGGCAGCTCCCACGGGCGTGCTACCTGAGCAGGCTTGCGTTTGGTGCTTGCCCAAAACCGATTTCACAAACGAGGAGATTGCCTCAACCATTGTCAACGCAATGTTCCGCCGTATCCACCTCAGTGGAAAGACCGCGTGGCTCTCAGAGGAGCAAAAGGCCGTGCTTTGCGAGGGTATCAATATCTACAAGGAAACGAGACACCTCATCGACAAGCTTGTTCCCTTCTATCCCCTCGGCGTTCCCTCCTCGGATAGCGACGTAAAGGTGCACTGCGCAGGCTTCAAAAACGAGGAAAATTGCTTTGTCACCCTGACCAATCAGGGCGATGAAAAAAAGATCTCCATTCCCCTCGGCTTCAAGCCCGAAAGATCCAAGGTCATTTATCCCGCCTCAATTCCCTGCAAGCTTGAAATCGCGGGCGACGGCTTAAAGGTCACCCTCAAGCAGAATCAAGCAGTTGTTATTGAAATCAAATAATTTTTAGGGGCTGATTTTTATAAATCAGCCCTTTAACGTGTAGGAAATATGATGCCGATAAATTGGTGTTTAGCGGTGTGTTCGCACCGCACCCCGACAGAAAAGTTTTGCGGAGCTTTTGGGGAAGCGACCGCCTCCCCATGCGGCGTTTTTCTTTTGGGAACTTTTCTTTTTGCGCCTTTGGCTTCAAAAAGAAA
>JBGVRT010000124.1:0-1502 GCA_045128735.1 Eubacteriales bacterium
GACAAGACGGCATTTTTCCTCCTCGGTGAGCTTGTAGAGTACGGCAACACCGACGATATTTTCACTTCTCCCAAGGATGAGCGCACCGAGCGCTATATTACAGGAAGATTCGGTTGATTTTTTAACAAATTTATGATATAATAATCGGAGAACAACAAAATGTCTATCAGAAAAATATTTGAAGAAGAGCTTGCAGATCTGAAGGTACAGCTGGTAGAGATGTGCAGACTCACCGAGCAGATGATACAGAACGCCATTACAGCACTGATCAACCGTGACCGAGAGCTTGGAAAGAGCATCGGCGAGGCAGACAAGCGGGTTGACGAATACGAGATGGCGATAGAAAAGAAGTGTATGCGTATTCTCCTTAAGCAGCAACCGGTCGCCAAGGATTTCCGTGAGGTTTCCACCGCGCTGAAAATGATTACCGACATTGAGCGCTTTGGCGACCAGGCGGCTGATATCGGCGACCTTGTTTATACAATGCCGGGAGAAGCGTATATCAAGAATTTGACGCACATTACCGCAATGGGCGAGCTTGCCATCAAGATGGTCAGAGAAAGCGTAAATTCGTTTATCAATAACGACGAGGCGCTTGCCGATGAGGTCATTGCTCTTGACGATCAGATGGATGACTTGTTTATTGAGGTGAAAACCGAGCTGATTGAGCTGATCAAGAAGGACGGAAATAACGGCGACCAGGGCATTGAGCTGATGATGGTCGCAAAATACCTCGAGCGTATCGGCGACCATGCCGTAAACGTAGCCGAGTGGATGAAATATAACGAAACGGGGGTTCATCAAAAGTTTTAATGGAGTCACTTATATACATTGTTGAGGATGATGAAGGAATAAGAGAGTTATATGAGGGTGCCTTTGAGGGACTTTATATGACGAAAATGTTTGAGAACGGAAAGGATTTTTTCGAGTGCTTTGAGTCGGCTCGCCCGAGTCTTGTTATTCTCGATATCATGCTTCCCGATATGGACGGATATACGATCCTTTCGAAAATCAGAGAAATGGATGAAAAGATCCCCGTACTTATCGTGAGCGCAAGATCCGACGAGATCAGTGCCGTGAAGGGACTGAATAAGGGAGCGGACGATTACATTACCAAGCCCTTTTCCGTGCTTGAGCTGATTGCAAGAATCAAAACAAGTCTGCGCAGAGCCAACCTGTACGTTACGAATCAGGAGGGCTTTGTCGTCGATAACAACGTATATAAGGTTTTCTATGAGGGCAAGGATCTTGGACTTACCCTGAAGGAATTCAAGCTCTTAAAGCTTTTGATCGGAAAAGCCGGTGTCACCGTAGAGCGCGAGGAGCTCTTCCGCGAGGTGTGGGGAGAGGGCTTTATGGGGGAGACGAGAACGCTGGATATGCACATTGCGCAGCTGCGCGACAAAATCAAGGAATGTGGTGGCGACGACGTGATCGTTACTGTTCGCGGCATCGGATACCGTTTTGATGTGAAATGAAAAAGAAGATATTTATTAGATTTT
>JBGVRT010000125.1:0-3248 GCA_045128735.1 Eubacteriales bacterium
AACACCTGAATGGGAAATCCACTTTTCTTTTTGAACCAAAAGGCGCAAAAAGAAAAGTTCCCAAAAGAAAAACGCCGCAGGGGAGACGGTCGCTTCCCCAAAAGCTCCGCAAAACTTTTGTGTCGGGGTGCGGTGCGAACACACCGCCAAACAATAATTTGTCGATGTCATATTTTTGCGCGGAAAAAAGGAGCTGAATTCTTAGTGAATCAGCTCCTTTTGTATAAGTCAGTTTATCAGTCAACCGCAACGAGGTGAACCTTTATGCTGTTGAAGTCGCCAATGAATCTGACGAACTGAATGCCCGCGTTCATAAGGGTTGAGCCCTTATAGGTCTTGCCTGTAGCGGTGTCGCGGTATGTCAGGTCGGGGTCAAGTCCCTTGAAGCGGATAAAGCGGCGCACAGCCGAGCGCGAACGAATCAAAACGTAGGTGAGGAGCGCCTCGCGCTTGTCCTCTGCAACGTACTCCCACGCGCAGATATCGCCGTTGCCGTCGTAGGGGCTTACAAGGCGGTAAAGATCGCCGAAGTGGATAAGGTCGTAAAGCTCGTGATACTCCTTGCACTGTGCCGTAACTGCCGCGCACTCCTCCTCGGTGAACTTGGTTGCGTCAAGCTCGTAGCCGAAGGTGCCCGAGAGAGCCACGTTTGCGCGTGTCGCGATAGAGGTGGTTCTTCCCGTCTGGTGGTTGGGAACCGCGCTGACGTGCGCGCCGACGGTAGAGCAGGGATAGCACATTGATGTGCCGTGC
This sequence comes from Eubacteriales bacterium, assembly GCA_045128735.1. Taxonomy (GTDB): domain Bacteria; phylum Bacillota; class Clostridia; order Oscillospirales; family CAG-272; genus RGIG8775. The sequence goes on from JBGVRT010000125.1 coordinate 754, forward strand.
TGAATGTTAAGTCGCTCGATGGCGTCTGAGCAGTCGCTCGCCCAAATCTGTGGACAGTAGTGGAGCATTGCGGGGTCAAAGCGTCCGCCGCCGCTTGCGCAGCCCTCAAGCAGAATGTGGGGGTATCTGTCGGTGAATTTATCAAGGAATTCGTAGAGTCCGAGAACGTAGCGGTGGAGCGTTTCTTTCTGTCTTTCGGCAGGGAGAGCCGCGCTTCCCACCTCGCTGAAGTTTCGGTTGAAATCCCACTTTACGTACTCGATATTTGCGTTGTCAAGCACCTCGCACATACTGTCGAATATGTAGTCGCGGACTTCCTTGCGCGAGAAGTCAAGCAAAAGCTGATTTCTGCCCGTGCTCATAGGTCTGCCCTCGGTGTGGATTACCCAATCGGGGTGAGCGCGGTAGAGGTTGCTGTCGGGGTTGACCATTTCGGGCTCAAACCACAGACCGAACTTCATTCCGTAGCCGTTTATGCGCTTTGCAAGCTCGCCCATTGTACAGCCAAGCTTTGCCTCGTTTACCTGCCAGTCGCCGAGACCCGCGCGGTCGTGCTCTCTCGCACCGAACCAACCGTCGTCGAGGACGAACATTTCAACTCCAAGCTTGGAGGCGCTTTCAGCGATAGCGCAGAGCTTTTCCGCGGTAAATTTGAAGTAAGTACCCTCCCAGTTGTTGATGAGAATGGGGCGTCTCTTTTTAGTCCACTCGCTCTTGCAAAGGTGGTTCATATAGAGCTTGTGGAAGGTACGGCTCATCTGACCGAGACCGCCGTCCGAGAACACCATTACTACCTCGGGGGTAGAGAAGTGCTCGCCCGGCTCAAGCAACCAGTTGAATCCCTCGTGGTTGATACCCATAATAAAGCGAACGCCGTCGAAGGAGTCTCTGTAGGCGCTTGCCGCAAAGTTTCCGCTGTAAACGAGATTGAAGCCGTAGACCTCGCCGTGCTCCTCTGTAGCGTCGGGGCTTGCCAAAGCGACAAAGGGGTTGTGGAAGTGGGATGACGCGCCGCGAAGGCTCGACACGGTGGTTATGGTGTGTCCGAGTCTTTCACGCTCGTAGTTGCGCTCGTAAACGGGTCTGCCGTAGAGGTGTATGAAGTCGTAGTCGCCCTGCAGGTCAAGGCAGGTGCTGTAAGCTGACTCAATATTGACGCACTTGTCCGACTTGTTTGCAATGACCGCGTGGCGTGTCATAACCGCAAGTTTTTCGAAAACCGTGTAGAAAAGAGTGGTCTCAACGCCTGTTACGGGGTCGCTTGTAAGCACCTCAAGGGTGGTCGCTTCGTCCTCTGCGGCAAAGGTTTCGGGCATACCCTCAACGTCGGGCTTTCCCTTGTATATCTTGTGCGAAACGTAGTGCATAAGCGTGGTAGGGTGTCCGCTTTCGCTCTTTATGCGAAGCGCTGTGGGGCGGTAGTCGCCTACACCGAAGGTGGAGTATTCAAAGGGCTGTGTGTCATGGCTGAAGGTTGTACCTGCAGCGTAATGCGGACGGGGATAATTTCCGCCTATGCCCCAACGCTCGGAGAGGTAGCCGAGGTCGTATTCCTCAATGGGAGCGCCGTAGTAGTAGTGAATAAGCTGACCGTCGCAGTTCAAGCCGAATACGTAGCTTGAGCCGTTTGTGTCGAGCTTGAATATCTTTTTTTCAGATTCAAAAGTAATTGCCATTATGTTTTTCCTTTCGTTTTTAGGTTCTTCGATTTAATTATACAATATTGGTGCGGTTTTGTCAATAAGCACGGGGCTTTTTTAGAGGTCTGCTTTTGAGAGAATTTACAGATAAAAATATCTCCGCGGCTTGATTTTTTTCGCCCGATGTGGTACAATTAAGTCAAGACGTAAAGAGGAGAACAAAAATGGACTACATAACACTGCCAAAATTCGATTGGTTTTGCCCTGATATAGAGCGCACATATACCTTTAACAGCTTTTCGGCATCGAGGGGAACAGACCCGCACCACGGTTGCATAGAGAACCTTATTTTTAACTACAAGCTGAATATAGTGGTCGAGGAGGACAAGCCCACGGCTATTCACGTGACCTTTAAGGTAACGCACCCCTGGCCGCACCCCGTAAACGAGGGGCGCGTGGGCGAGAACAGCTTTGAGTGCAGTCCCGAGGGGCTTGTTGCGGCTAAGGATTGGCTCAACGAGGAATTTGTGAATATGTACAGAATCGGTGGGTGACAGCGCGTGAGCACGCGCGGGGTCGCGGAGGCGCGACAGCCCTATAGGTCAGCGGTCCTGCCGGACGGGCAAAAGGTCAGCGCACTGTTGTTTGTGCGAACATAGTCCACGCGTCCCACTCGGTCGTTTGACACGACCTCGTTGGCTTCGGGCGACCGACAAATTATTGTTTACAGGTGTGTTCGCACCGCAGCCCGAGCCAAAAGTTTTTGGGCGACTTTTTTCAAAAAGTCGCGAGTCTCGCGCCCGCAGGCGCATCGGCGTTTTCTTTTTGTGAGCTTTTTCTTTTGCGCCTTTTGGT
>JBGVRT010000126.1:0-7300 GCA_045128735.1 Eubacteriales bacterium
GGAAATCCACTTTTCTTTTTGAAGCCAAAGGCGCAAAAAGAAAAGTTCCCAAAAGAAAAACGCCGCATGGGGAGGCGGTCGCTTCCCCAAAAGCTCCGCAAAACTTTTCTGTCGGGCTGCGGCGCCTTCGCCGCTAAACACCAATTTATCGTTGCGTCACCCAACCCCAAAATAACCCTTTCGGAAAAGTTTTTGCGCCACTTTTTACAAAAAGTAGCACGCCTCCTCCACGTCTCCCCCGCCTCGTTTAGCACAAAAGCCACGGAGGCAAGTCTTGGACTTGCCTCCGTGGCTATATTGATTTATATGTAAATTAGTGCTGATTTTCATATTTGGGATTGATGTTGTAAAAGTCGAGTATAGGCAGGAGAACAAGTGCCGTCAGCCCTGCTGTAAAGCCTCCGTTGTAGAGAACAAAGCCTCCGTGGAAGCCTGCTGTGGATGTGCAAATTATTGCGCTGACAAATCCTGCGAGGATTCCGACTTTTACACCGTATCTGCCTGCGAATGGGCAAAGACCTGTGGCGAATGCAAGCCCGTTTACGTAGCTTTGGGTTGAAAGTGTCCAAGGAATATCAAATCCGCACAGAGCGCAGATTGCGCAGGTCAGTGCGAACAGAATTACGTATCCGATTACGATTGGATAAACGTTTCTTGGGTGCTGTCCGTCTGCGGCAAATGTAAGTGCCGCAAAGGTTACACCAACCGTTGCGCCTGTAAATCCGTTTCCGTCGGGCAAAAACGTAAATATGTCGGGGAGCAGGAATGCTATATTGAGATAAGCGAGAATGCAAAGCCCGTAAACGGCAAAATTCACAAAGCAAAGCGGCATACCGTATCGGTCGGTAAAGTCCTCTCCGTAGCCCGTGTCCTTGATGAGCTCACGATAGCCTGATAGGCTTTTATTGTTAAGCGATAAGCCGAAAAGCAATGTGATACCGAATAAAATTATGAAAAAGATGTTCATAAATCCTCGGTAAGCGTATGGAAGCGCGTAGTATTCCGGATTATCAATAATTATGTGAGTCGGCGGCTCAACACCGAGAGTGGCATACATAAAGGCATATATGAAGATACCGAGAATTCCTATGGCGAGTCCCGCCTTGTACATATTGTAGCCACGGTGCATTGCAGTAGTTCCGGGCAAAAGCGCGGGAACGACGAAACCCACAGCAAGTCCAAAAACAAGCGAAAGAATTACACCGCCCAAATTGGCTACGGTTTTAGCCGACGAGAATGAGCCGATGGTGTATCTGAAAAGAAATTCGCTGATAAATGGAGCAAGTGCGGTTGAGAAAAACGAGATGTGCACGTTTTCTCTGAAAGGCTTTTTCATAACTGCACAATATATCAGCACGCCGAAGAAGGGCGGCCACATATTGAAAAAGTTAAGTCCGTAAAAGCAATGCGCGATAACGAGCATATAGCCCGCAAAGGTGGTGGCATTTGCTTTCACACGGCTTATAAGCATTATCAGGTTGCAGAACAGACCGCAGATGGCGGCGTTTATAAAGGTCGCGGTAAGACCGCCTAATGCGAAGTAGTCGGTTACAAGCTTTGAAGGGGAGGTGAGAATGCGCCACAGGCCGCCTGCTACGTCGCAGTCTTTCGTGTGCCACAGCGCAAATGGAATAGCGGTGAGAAACGCGATGCTGACGAAAAGCGCGTAAAGCTTTATAAGCTTGTCAGTGTCGCTTCTCAAAGGAGTTTTTTTGAAATCCTCCGAGAGGGTAGCTTGGGATTCTTTGGGGAGCGTTAACGTTTTCATTTAAGAGATTTCCTCAATTCTGACATTATGCCTTTATTTTACACTATTTTTAGTGCTTTGTCTACACGTAAATGAAAAAAAGCTTATTTTTTTATCTGTTTTTTTGTAATTATTTGAGTAAAATGCCGCAACAAAAAATCTCATCCCCCCCACCGATGTGCGAAAACGGGAGGTGAATCAGAGAATAATATCCACAAATCACAAAAAAAATATATAATTCGTAATAAAATCTCCACTTTGCCAATTTTTAACGATGTACTTGACAATATTGTTATAAAGCGGTATAATATTAGAGTATACCAAAGAAAGCGTAACTCAGCCGAAAGGACAATATATATGAACAAATCTGTACCTGAAATATTTGGCGCAAAGGTCTTTAACGAGGACGTTATGCGCGAAAAATTACCCAAGGACGTCTATAAGTCACTTACTACTACCATTGCCGAGGGGCGCACCATTGACCCCTCTATTGCCAGCGTGGTTGCAAATGCAATGAAGGATTGGGCAATAGAGAAGGGAGCGACCCACTACACCCACTGGTTCCAGCCTCTTACCGGCGTAACAGCCGAAAAGCACGACTCCTTTATTGCCCCTGTGGGCAATTGCAAGGTGGTTATGGAGTTTTCGGGCAAGGAGCTTATAAAGGGCGAGTCTGACGCGTCCTCTTTCCCCTCGGGCGGACTTCGCGCAACCTTCGAGGCGCGCGGATACACCGCTTGGGACCCCGCTTCTTACGCCTTTGTCAAGGACGGAACGCTCTACATACCCACAGCATTCTGCTCCTACACGGGTGAGGCACTTGACACCAAAACACCGCTTCTTCGTTCGATGACCGCAATTAACAATCAGGCACTCCGCATTGTCCGCCTTTTCGGTGATGCGCAGTCCAAGCGCGTAAATACCACCGTTGGCGCGGAGCAGGAGTATTTCATAGTCGATAATGAGGTCTACAAGAAGCGACGCGACCTGCTTTACTGCGGCAGAACGCTTTTCGGCGCGCCCGCGCCCAAGGGTCAGGAGCTTGAGGACCATTACTTCGGTCCCCTTAAGCCGAGAATCAGCAAGTTTATGCGTGAGCTTGACGAGGAGCTTTGGACGCTTGGAATAAACTCTAAAACCAAGCACAACGAGGCGGCACCCGCACAGCACGAGCTTGCACCTATCTTTGTTACCACCAACCTTGCCGTTGACCAGAATCTTCTCATAATGGAGTCGATGAAGCTTGTTGCACAGCGCAACGGACTTCGCTGTCTGCTTCACGAAAAGCCATACGCAGGCGTAAACGGCTCGGGCAAGCACAACAACTGGTCGCTTTGCACCGATACCGGAAAGAACCTGCTTGATCCTGGCAAAACTCCCGATGAAAACGTGCAGTTCCTGCTTATTCTCGCCGCAATTATAAAGGCGGTTGACGAGTATGCTTCGCTAATGCGTATTTCAGTTGCCCACGCAGGCAACGACCACCGCCTCGGTGCAAACGAGGCACCCCCCGCCATTGTTTCTATCTTTCTTGGTGAGGAGCTTGAGGCACTTATTGATTCTATTGTTGACGGTACAGCTTACAAGGCAAGTAAGGCGGGAATGATGGATCTCGGCGTGCCTACTGTTCCTGTTTTCCGCAAGGACACTACCGACAGAAACAGAACATCTCCCTTTGCTTTTACAGGTAATAAGTTCGAGTTCAGAATGGTTGGCTCGTCGCAGAACATCGCAATGCCCAATATCGTGCTCAATACCGCGGTTGCCGAGGAGTTCAGACAGTTTGCCGACGTGCTTGAGGACTGCGAGGACGGTGAGGCGTTTGACAAAAAGGTGGCTGAGCTTATCCGCGAGACCTTTACAAAGCATAAGAGAGTCATTTTCAACGGAAACGGCTACTCCGAGGAGTGGGAGCGCGAGGCGAAAAAGCGCGGATTGCCCAATCTCAAGACCTCGGTTGATGCTTTCAAAACATTTAATTCTCCCGAAAACATCGAGCTTTTCCGCCGTCAGGGCGTTATGAGCGAGACCGAGGTTATCTCGCGTCAGGAGATTATGTTCGAGAACTACTCAAAGGTCATCAATATCGAGGCACTGACTATGATTGAGATGGTTATGAGAGATATTCTCCCTGCGGTCAATTCCTTTACCGGTAAGCTTTCAAGTGATATCGCGTCGAAAACGACGGTGTTTGGCGAGCAGAGCGTGCGCGCCGAGAGAACGGTTGCAAAAAAGCTGTATACGCTCAGCAACGAGGCGTATGATCTGGTGCAGTCGCTTGCCACGGCAGAGAAGGCGGCGGCAGGACAGCCCTGCGGTGAGAAGATGGCAGAGGCGTACCTTGAGCGCGTAATTCCGCTTATGAACAGACTTCGCGCTAAGGTCGATGCAATGGAAACGCTGACCGCAACCGAATATTGGCCTTTCCCTACCTACGGAGAAATGCTGTTTGGTATTTGACCTTGCGAATATTATATAAAAAAGGAGCTCAAAGCTCCTTTTTTATATGTCAAGCAACGCGTCGAGGGCGTTTTCAACGCTGTCAACGCTTTCCTTTACCGCCGCCTTAAGCTCATCTGAGCGATTGCCCACGGCAAATGAATATTTGGCGTTATGCATCATGGCAATATCGTTGCCGCTGTCTCCGATGCAGGCTGTCTCGAACTTAGTAAGCATCAGCCTCATCTGCAAGTCCGACAGCGCAACGCCCTTGTTGGCAAATCGGTTGACGTACTGCGCCATTCTTTGCTCGCCGCCGTCCCAGTGCATACGAAGCCCCGAGCCGTTCCACAGCATTGTGTCCGCACCGTATGCCGTCACCTTGAAAATCTTTTCCTTTATATCGGTAACGCGGCTTACGGGCACAGCGCAAAATTTCTCGGCAACACTCGGCAAGCTACCCGCCGAATAGTTTTTCTTTGCACCGTGAAGCACCGCCGACGCACCGTTTCCGACTGTAGCAAAAAAATGGGAAAGGTCGGCGTTCTCGATTTTTCTCTCGTAAAATACGCGACCGCCCTGCACGTAATACGCGCCGTCGCAACAAATAAACCACAGCCTGTCCTCAAATTCGGGCAAAAGCGAGACGAGCTCACCATACGTTCGCCCCGACGAAACCGCCACGGCAATGCCCTTGTCAAGCGCATTTTCAAGTCTTTTCTTTACGCTCTCCGGCACGCACGCCCTGCCGTATGGCATAAGCGTGCCGTCAAAGTCGCTCACAATAAGCTTTATCATTTCTTTATCCTATCTTATAAAATTAGTTCTCACCGAGGGCTCAGGCTCGGGCAGGGGGATTCCCGCCTGCTTAGCCGCGTCAAGAGCCTTTAGGAGATACGCCATGTTCTTGCCGAGCACTCGCATGGTGGCAAGTCCCTCCTCGTCGCGCATAACGTCCTCGGGGCAACCGCCGTGCACCATATTCCAATAGCGCGAGGAAACCACGGGCATCTCTGAAATGGTAAAATATTTGTTGATGATGTCAAGGGTCGCGGTAGTTCCCGCACGTCTTGCCGATGCCACCGCCGCCGCAGGCTTGAGGCGCATTGCCGCCTTGCCCGAGCTGAAGAAAAGTCTGTCCATAAAGCAGGCGAGACTTCCGCCCATAGCCGCGTAATGCACTGGTGAGCCGAACACAAAGCCGTCGGCTTCCTTTGCCTTTGCGGCAAACTCGTTGACCTTGTCGTCAATAACGCACCTGCCAAGCTTTCTGCAAGCACCGCAGGCGCGGCAACCCGAAATCGGCTCTGTGCCGATGTGGTATATCTCTGTTTCAACGCCCTCGGCGTTAAGTACCTTAGCTACCTCGCAAAGCGCGGTGTATGTACAGCCCTTTTCCCTTGGGCTTCCGTTCACAAGTAAAACCTTCATATCTGCCTCCTATATAAGCATTGTATGCAAAATCATTCCTCGGTGACAAAGCGGTCGGTGTAGTCCTTAACCGCCATTTTGAGGTCGTATTCATTTTCTCCGTTTTCAACGGCAATGCGGAAATGCCTTTCGTGTGCCTCCGCGTCGTCAAGAACCGCGTAAACGATAGCCAGCATCGCGTGCGCCTGATGGAGCTTGGGCTCTATTCCTATCGCCTTTTTGGCGTAGTCCTCCGCAGCGTATAATTCGCCCTCCACAAGGTACAGGCTCGCCATATTCACGTAAACGATGCAGGCATCCGTCCCCTCGCCGTAGTCGAGCGCACGCTCAAACGCGTCGAGTGCCTCGTCGTTTTTTCGCATATTTTTGTAGACGTATCCGAGATTGTTGTAAACCGAAAAGTTCACCTCTCCGCGCTCAATAAGCCCCGAATAAACCTCGGCAGCCTTGTGAAGAAGCCCCCAATCGGTGTAGCAAAGCCCCTCAAAAAGTCCGACCGTTCTGCGTTCAGCGGTGTTCGTACAGCTCTTTTTCAACTTTTCAAGAATGGCAATCGCCGACTCGTATCTGTTTTCGTTGTATGCCCTCAGAGCCTTTCCGAGAGTCGCAAGATTCTTTTGGTCATTGGCAAATGCGCCGCCTATCATATTTTCGTATGCCTTGAGGTAAAAGCCTGCCGACCGCTGACCTCCGCCCGTTCCGCTAAGAAGCTTGACGAGCGAAACGACCAAGGACGCCAAAACAAGCACGAACTTAAACCAAACCGAGCTGTCGGTGTCGCCCGAATTTATACTTTGTATCAGAAGCGCAATGCAGGCAATAATAGCCAAAACAATCACGCCAACGCCTATCTTTCTTCCCATAGTTTACCTCTGTCAGTGATTCTCTAAAATATTCCGCACCTTTTCGCCGTTAAGCGCGGGAAAAGGAATTATCTCCTTCGGAGCGCCGGAGTTGGCAATGCGAAGCTGATACCAGGCAACGTCGTGCCACTCGCCATGCTTGTAGCCCACCGCGGGAATAACGCAAAATTGCTCAAACCCAATTTTTTCGTGAAATGCAAAGCTTGCAGGGTTCGGGGTGGTTATCCACGCGTAAAGATTGATGAAATTCTGAAGCTTCAAAATCTCGATAAGAGCCGAATATAGTCTGCCGCCTACTCCCGAGTGCCGTTTTTCGCGCCCGACGTATACCGAAAGCTCGGCATCCCAGCCGTACGCCGCACGCTCTCTGAAGTAGGATGCGTAAGCGTAACCCACGGGCACACCGTCCTCCTCTGCAACCAGATATGGGTACTTGGTAAGCTTGTCGGCAATCCGTGCCGAAAACTCCTCACCGCTTGGCGGCTCGTACTCAAAGGTTATTGTGGTATCGGTGACGTAATATCTGTATATTTCAGCAAGTGCCGCGCCGTCGTCGGGCGTAGCGATTCGCAATTTTATCATTTGCGCGCTCCTTTTTGCTCATTTCAAGATTACCTATATATTTTACCACGAATATCACCCTTTGTCAAGCGGTGGCGGGGGGGAATTGGAGACGGGGGAACGAGTGAGGCGAGGGAGGCGAGGGAGGCGAGGGAGGCGGGGGGAGGCGGGGGGAGGCGTGCCACATTTTGAAAAAAGTGGCGCAAAAAAATTTATGTAGGGGCTTTTGTTTTGGTTGGGCGACCCGACGATAAATTGG
>JBGVRT010000127.1:0-1680 GCA_045128735.1 Eubacteriales bacterium
GGAGCGGAGACGTTGAGCATCGCGGTAAGGAAGCCCGACGGTCATATCGTCACGGAAGGCATCACCAACACAAGCGACTCGTATATCATCATCGAGACCACGGAGCAAATGACCGCGTGCGCAGGCGACAGCTTCGCAGAAGTCAAAATTGAGGAAGGCGGCGACCTTCTCGGCACGCTTAACCTCATCCTTGCGGTAGAGCAGAGCCCCGAAGAAGGCGGAGACCCCTCCGCGAGTTTTATCTACAATCTTCAAACGCAGATCGCGGCGGCCGTTGCAGATCAATACGACAGCAACGCCGTTATATTTGACGCAACGCCAACGGCTGGACACGGCGTTGGCTATGCGGTAACGTCAGCCGGCTTAAAGACCTACGGAGACGGAATCATCGCCCTTATTCCCGTCAAATTAAGCGATTTATCAGACGTAAATATCAACAACCCACAAGCGAATCAAGCGTTGATTTTCGACCTTACAGACCCAGACAACCCCGTTATTAAGAACGGCACAGTTTCCACAGTTGGCAACCTTGACGATTTGTCAGACGTAGATACAACAGGCAAGGCAGAAGGCGACAGTTTGCGTTATATCGGCAACGAGTGGAAAGCAAAGCCAACCACAGTTAAAATGACACAAGCGGAGTACGACCTTATAAACGACTTTACCCCATACGCTAACACCCATATTGTCATTACAGACGCACCCAACCTAAACCCGACCGCAAGCGACATTGAATATTCAAGCGGTGTTACAGTTGCGGACGAATTGACAAGCCTTGACACAGGCAAAGCGGACACAACCGAAAATGTAACATTTTCACCCGCAAGCGGTGTAACAGTTATCGGTTCAAGTTGTGGCAAGGTAGATAAATGCGTCAATTTGGCTATGAAGATTGAAGCGACCTTGACCGCTAATACTGAAAAGCAATTAGGTACAATCTCCAACCCACCGACAGACGAGTGCGTTATACCCGCAGTTTCAAGCGGTGCGGTTTTCTTGGGTATGGTTATCATCAAAGCAAATGGAAACGTAAGCATTTACCCGACCACAGGCGGTACAAATCTCCGTACTTGCTTTTCAGTTGCTTATAAAACAACATAAGGGGGTTTACAATGGCTAAACAATTATACATAGACGAAAACGGCAACCCGATTGAAGTTAGCGGTACGATAAACAATGCAAGTATGTTACCCATTAGTGGTAACGATAGCACGGACACGAAAACGTATATTGACAATATAGCGGACTATTCCACAAGCGAAAAAGCGGTCGGAAAGTGGATAGACGGAAAAACTGTTTATCAGAAAGTTATACCCGTAAATTTTACCGCCTCTAATACTTGGCATAATGTTGAAACAATAAACGGGATTACTCGAATTGTTAGTGCTGAATTTCTTATAACTGAAGGTGGCAATCGTTCAAATGGTATCAGGCAAGGTTTATTTGCCGAAATATCAACAATGACGCCTTATTTAGTACAACTTGTTAATAATACTGGTTATGATATTCAAGTCGACTATTTGATTTTGAAATACATTAAATCGTAAATATCGAGCCTTGCCGTTTCAAAAGGCATAGTCAAGGACATACTGATTGAATTGGCAAGGCTAAATAAAAGGCGGTGAAAGTATGACAGACAAAGAGCGGTTATTTTAGCCTAATTCGGCAAAACAGAAATTT
>JBGVRT010000128.1:0-12188 GCA_045128735.1 Eubacteriales bacterium
TGAGTTGTATTTGTTCTCTCAGAAATTTTCGAGTTCCGTTCTCGCACATACTTATATGCTTGTACTTCTCTCTTCGTTGTTCAATTTTCAATGACCGTTTCGCTGCCTTTTTTCGCGACAGCTTTGTTATTATATCACATCGCTTCCTTTTTGTCAATACCTTTTTTCAAAGTTTTTTGACTTTTTTTGAAGTTTTTGTGATAGACGCCGTATCTCGCGACGACTTTAATATTTTACCACTTTTGCATTGAATTGTCAATAACCAGATAATTCAAATATTAACAATTTGTCAGTCGCCATTTTGTGCACTTTCCACAAAACGCTTCAAAAATGAATACAAATGGCGTTTTCCACAGACACTAATTCAGAGAAAAAGGAGGAGAAAATGACGAACATAATTTTAAGAACTATCATAATTTATCTTTTTCTATTTACAATAATGAGGCTGATGGGCAAGCGTCAGCTTGGAGAGCTTGAGGTTTCGGAGCTTGTGAGTACGCTGTTGATCTCTGATATCGCGGCTCTCCCCATAACCGACCGTAAGATTCCCCTGCTCTACGCCATAATTCCTATCCTTATTATTACTGCGTTTGAAATTTCACTTTCGATACTGCTTACGAGAGTTCCGTCGGTAAAAAATCTTATCTCCGCACGTCCAAGCACTCTAATTGAAAGAGGTAGAATAAATGAAAAGGAGATGCGGCGCAACCGAATATCAATAGACGAGCTTTTGAGTGAGCTGAGGCAAAAGGACGTAAGCGATCTCGGCGAGGTAGACTACGCCATAATGGAGCAAAACGGCAAGCTGACGGTTATAAAAAAGAAAAGCTATTCGCCACCCACGCTTAAAGATATAGGAATAAAAGTTGAGGAAAACGGAATTTCCCATATTATTATAGCCGACGGACGGATAGATCGCTACGGTTTGAAAAAGGCAAAAAAGACCCACCAATGGCTTACGGGATACTTGAGTGCAAAAAAATTATCGCCAAGCGACATATATTTAATGACGCTTGACGATCTTGGAAAGCCATATATAATAAAGAAGAGTGAATTGATTAAAAAGTAAGTTTACGTTATTTGACCATAGGCTCGCGCGACGGCTCGGGTGAGGCAGCACCGTTTTAAGTGAAAATTTCTTTTTCGAGCTCAAAGAGATTTTCTACAACCGCACAACCGAGACTTTCAAGTCTCTCCTTACTTTGGTGGCCTCCGCAAAAAAGAACACAATCTGCGTTTATCGCATTTGCGGTTTCAAAATCGTGGTCTGTATCTCCGACAAACAGCACTCTTGCTTCGGGATTTTCAGCTCTCCAAGCCTTAGCGATAGCGGTTTTATTGACTGCGTGGATATTATCCAATCCGTAAACGCCGTCAAAAAAATGTGTTATGCCCAACATAGAAAGCTGTTTTGAAAGCATTTCGCGTTCGGTTGCCGAGACAAGCACCTGCCCAAGACCGCTGTTGCGGATTTTTTCAAGCATTTCCACCGCGCCGCGCATTGGCTTTGCGCGAGACACTCGCGACATATACTCGTCCACCCATTCGACGGCAAGCTTCGAAAAGGGCTCTGCCGAAAAATCAAATCCAAGCTTCTCATAATATTTAACAATAGGAAAGCAAAAGACGTTTCTGTAATATTCCGCATTTGGCACCTTTGGCAGTCCTCTGCGGGAAAGAAGCTCGTTTACGCTCTCAACGCCGATGTCAAGGTCGTCGAGTATCGTTCCGTTAAAATCCCATACGATATGTGTGTATTTCATAATTACTCCGTTTGAAAAAGGAAACGCCAAGCGGCGTTTCCTTTTATGATTTCAAAATTTTATCAGCTTACGTAGCCCATGCTCTTACACCACATATGGTAGAGAGCGTATACTGAGAAGTTATACTCGATGCCCTCGGAGGTGGTAAGCATTGCCTTCTGATAGATTTCCTTGAGGTACTCGGAGTTACCGCCTTCGATAAGAGCCGCAAGCTTGGGAATTGTAGTCTCAAGCTCCTCGAGTGTCTTGCAAGCCGCAAGTTTTTCCTCAAATTCCTTGGACGCCTTATTTACGGTGTCAATCGTCTTAAGGTCGGGAAGGTCCTCGTTCTTAAGCTCAAATCCGATTGTGGGGTTAGCCACAACGTCAATGTCCTGCTTCTGTGCGTATTTCCAGGTGCTCTGGTCCATACCGTTATCGGCATCGGGATATGCTACGAACATATTGCCTGTCTTAAACACGTCCATAACGTAGAGGTTATCTGCCGTACGCGATGCGCACTCATCGTCGTCAAGCTCATAGTTCGTTCCCTTAATACCGTACTGAAGAAGGTTTCTGAACTGTGTATTTGTATTAAGGTGTGTGATTATCTGCATACATCTGTCTACGTCCGCTGTGAACGAAGAAACCGCAAACATACTGCTGAAAAGGTCTTCCTGTGTTGCTACGGGATACTCAAGAATTACTGTCTCATACTTATCGGAATAAGCCTCGATCTCCTTACCCGTACCCTTGATAATACCTACGGCAAAGTCGTTTGTAGAGCCCTCTGCACCGTAGTATCCGTTGAACTCAAGTGTCTTAAGTGCCTTGAGCTGCTTTACAAAGCTATCATCCTTGAGGATGCTTCCGAAGGGGTAGTAGCTGGGAGTTATAATAAGCTTGGATGTATAGTCGGGATTATAGGTTGCGCCGAGCACCGAGAACTTCTCGGGATCCATTGTGAAGGTCTCAACGCCGTTAGAATCACTCTCATAATCAACAGACCAGAAGTGAACGTTAGTATATCCGCGATAGCTGTCGCACCATACGGGGTCAATGCCCTGCTCGTAGGTTGCAACATCCTTGATGAGGCTGAGCGCACTGTTAAGGTCGGTTATCTGAGAAATATCGGAATACTTATTGCACATTTCCTTATTTACAAGCATTGCCGTATATTCGCCGACTATGGTATTATTGGGCACTGCAAAGTAACCCTTTTCGGTCTTTGCCGCGCTGAGGAATGCGGGGTAAACGTAGGAGGTAAGCTTCTTTGCGACACCGCTCTTAAGCTGTGTGTCGATTGCCGAAAGCCAGCCCTTGTCTATGTACTCCATATACTTCTCGTAGCTACCAACGAAAAGGATATCGACCTGGTCGGGTGCCGCTACGGGATAGATATCTACCTCTACCTCTTCATCTTCGCCCTCAACCTCAACTACGGGAGCATCGATATAGGGCGCGTGGTCGGGGTACTTCTCAACGAACATCTCGTAAAGAACTTCCTCATCGGTAATACCGTTTCTCTTCTCTGTTCTCGCAAATCTCTTATACTCGGTGGAAGCAGCCTTCTTGAGTGCAACAAGCTCCTCGGTATTTGTGAGCTTTTCCTCAAGAATATCGTAATACTGATCCTCGGTATAGTAAAGAACGTCGAGCTGTGTCTTATACTTTGCCTTGGTGATCTGGTTAATCTCCTCTTCAACAGCATTGTACTGCTCTATTCTCATATCAACGGTTACCTTCTCGTTATCGCTTAGAGCCGCGTATTCTTCATCTGTGTAGAACACCTTTTCTTCGGTTACAACGAGCATTGTAAGCGTTGCGGTTGTTGTTGCGTTTTCGTCTGTCTCTTCCTTGCTCGCACAAGCCGTAAGTACGCCGAGTACCATTACAAGGCAAAGAAGCAAAGAAATCAGTCTCTTGTTCATAATTTTCCCCATTTCTCCGGCGGCTGATTTTAGCAGAAACGACCGCCGCCGCAGGTTAACGCCGTTCCTTTATTGTTTTTGCCGTCTTATATCTAAAGATATAACAAGGCATACTTTTAACTTTTACTATTTTACACCAAATCGTGCTTTATGTCAAGTTAATTTTTTGTTACCGAGAATTTACCAATGTTATTTACTGGCTTATTTTGGCAAACTCAATAGTCATTTTATACAAATTACGCCATTATTTTTGTTGAAAGCTTGCAATCATTCTGTCACTTCGCAAAATTCAGCAAGTGTTATTTTGTGCAAACACAACAAAAATCAATCAAGAAATCCTCTGAGGTGTCTTGCACGACTCGGGTGACGAAGCTTTCTGAGCGCCTTTGCCTCAATCTGACGGATTCTTTCACGGGTAATATCGAACTCCTTACCCACTTCCTCAAGCGTTCTGTTTCTTCCGTCGTAAAGTCCGAAACGAAGCTTGATAACGTGCGCTTCTCTGGGTGTAAGGGTATTAAGCTCGCGCTCGATAACCTCACGGAGAATTGTTGCGGAAGCTACCTCCGCAGGCTCGGGAGCGTCCTCGTCGGGAATGAAGTCGCCAAGGTGGCTGTCCTCCTCCTCACCGATGGGGGTTTCAAGCGACACGGGATCCTGCGCTATTTTCATTATCTCGCGCACCTTCTCCGCGCTTACGCCCATCTTGTCGCCAAGCTCGTCGGCTGTCGCTTCACGTCCAAGCTCCTGAAGCATCTGACGCTGATATCTTGACACCTTATGGATTGTTTCAACCATATGAACGGGAATACGGATCGTTCTTGCCTGATCGGCAATAGCTCTCGTTATCGCCTGTCTTATCCACCAGGTAGCGTAGGTGGAGAACTTGAAGCCCTTATCGTAGTCAAATTTATCAACAGCCTTCATAAGACCGAGATTTCCCTCTTGAATAAGGTCAAGGAAGAACATTCCCTTTCCTACGTAGCGCTTTGCAATACTTACGACAAGTCGGAGGTTGGATTCCACAAGCTCCTGCTTTGCCTTATCCTTAAGTGCCTCGTTATTCGAATTTGCCATTATCTCGGCAAGCTCTTTTTCTCTTTCCGCGGTAAGAAGCGGAACTCTGCCTATCTCCTTAAGATACATACGAACAGGGTCGTCTATGGAAAGTCCTTCCTGCTCAAGGATCTTTTCCATATTCTCGCTCTTTGCGAATCTTGCAACCTCGTTTTCGATCTCGGCAACCTCGTTCTGATCTGCCTCGTTCTGCAAGGATATTCCGTTGTCCTCAAGCGTCTCGTAAAGCTTGTCCAACGAATCCATATCGTAGTCCATCTCCTCAAGAACCTCGTCAATATCGGCGCTTGTCAGCATACCGTTATTTTTCTTGCCTTTAAGTATAAGCTCCTCTACGCCGAGTTTCTTTTCATTTTCGTGTTTTTCCATTATGTTTCACCTTCTGTATTTATTTTTGAAAATTTAATCGTTTTTCTTTCCAAGCTTATCGCGTTTAGCCTTGAGAATATCCTCAAGTCCGCCGCCCGAAGCCTTGCGCTTTGCGCTTTTAAGAGCTTCAACGTTTGAAACAAGCACCCGCGTACCGTTATCGGTAAGCTCCTCGCGCTTTCTTAACAGCTCCTGTATTCTTCCCGTCTCATCGGCATTGAAATCCTCGCCCATAAGCACCATTGAGAAGCCGCCCTCCGAACTGTGAAGCTCCATTATTTTTTCGAATATCTTTCTACCCAAAGCGGTAAAGAAATCGTCGGGAGATATCTCGATTTTCCCGTTCTTTACTGCCTCTCTATGCTCGTCGTACATCAGAAGCATTCCGAGAATTGCCTCCTCCGCGGCATTTGCCGCCACGTTCTTAACGGCATCGGGATTGACCTTATCGCCGTAATTCCGAACCGAAAGCTTGATATTCTGAAGCTCCTTGCTTTCCTCGTCCGCCTTACGCCGTCTGACCTCGCGTTCAATGTTATTCTTCATTATCTCCGGCGTTAGTCCGAGAAGGGGAGCAACATGGGTAATATAAATTTCCCTCTCCACGGGTGAGTGAACGCCCGCGATAACCGCGCTTACCTCCTGCGAAGCCTTGACTCTGTCGCCTGCCGCGGTCAAATCGTATTTGGCGAAAATGCCGTTGACCTTGAAGTCAAACCACGTGCGGCTTTCGTCAAGCGCAAGCTTGAGTCTGTCCGCGCCAAAGGTCTTGATGTATTCGTCGGGGTCCTTTGCGCCCTGCATTTTGAGTATGCGGACGTCAAGACCCACCTCGCCGAGTATTTTTATCGAACGGTCCGCGGCGCGCTGTCCCGCCTCATCCGAGTCGTAGCACACAACAACCTTTTTCGTATACTTGGTCATAAGTCTTGCCTGTTCGGACGTGAGCGCTGTTCCAAGCGTTGCCACCGCATTCTGAAAGCCTGCGGCGTGCATAGCAATAACGTCCATATATCCCTCGCACAAAAGCATCTGATTTTCGCAGAAATTTTTTGCGTAGTTGAGTGCGAAAAGATTTTTACTTTTTTTGAACCCCGGGGTATCCGAGGTGTTGAGGTACTTGGGTTTTGAATCGTCCATAACTCTGCCGCCAAAGCCGATTATATTTCCGCTGACGTCGATTATGGGGAACATAACGCGGTTTCTGAAATAATCGTAAAGCCTTCCCGTTTTCTGACTCTTACCACACAAAAATCCCTTTGTAAGTTCTTCCTCTTTGAAGCCGAGACTCTGCATATGCTTGGTAAGAAGTCCGAAATCGTTTGGCGAAAATCCAAGTCCGAAATGCTTTATCACCGCGTCACCGAGCCGTCGCTTATCTTTAAGATACGCCATCGCATCGCCGCCGTATTTGGGGTCGTAAAGGCAGGCTCTGAAAAACTTTGCCGCCTCGCGGTTCATATCGTATATTCGGTTTCTCGATATTTCCTCACGCTTATATTTTTCGTCTCGCGGAATAGTGATTCCCGCCCTTTGCGCAAGAAATTCAACGGCTTGAACGAAGTCAAGATTTTCAGCCTTTTGAACGAAGGTTATCGCGTTGCCCCCCGCCCCGCAACCGAAGCAGTAGAACATATTTTTGGCGGGAGTAACAGTAAAGGACGGCGTTTTCTCGCTGTGAAACGGGCAAAGACCCGACAGATTCGAACCCGTACGCTTAAGCGAAACGTAAGAGCCGACAAGCTGTTCGATGTCTGTGCGCGAAACGATCTCCTCTATTATTTCTCTCGGTATCGCCATTAACTCCTCCAAACCTCGGGAATAAACAATTCCCTATATTTTTCGATAGCAAATCTGTCAGTCATTGCCGAAACAAAGTCGCAGACACAACGCTCAACAGATTCCTCGGCGGTATTCTTGAAATAAAGCTCGGGCATCTTTTCGGGATGCTTTACGTAATACTCAAAGAGTCTTACAAGTATCTCCTTAGCCTTGCTCTCCTCGCCCTTTGCGGCAGGATTTGTGTACACATTTTCAAACATGAAATCCCTGAGTCGGTTAGTCGCCTCCATAACCGAGGGCTCCATACCGATAACGTCTTTATCGGTGCTGTGCTTTATAACCGAGGTCACCATAGTGTTTATGCGCTTTCCGTGGGTCTCGCCGAGTATCTCGCGTATATCTGCGGGAATGTCCTCATTCTCAAGTATGCCCGCGCGTCTCGCGTCGTCAATATCGTGATTTATGTAGGCTATACGGTCGGCAAATTTAACTATGACGCCCTCAAGTGTAGATGCCATATGGCTTCCCGTGTGGTTTACGATTCCGTCTCTCACCTCATAGGTAAGGTTAAGGCCCTCGCCGTTATTCTCAAGCTTTTCAACCACGCGAAGGCTTTGCTTGTAGTGAGTGAAATCGGGCGAATAGCACTTCTGCATAGCATCCTCACCCGCGTGACCGAATGGGGTGTGCCCCAGATCGTGCCCAAGACCTATCGCCTCGCAAAGGTCCTCGTTAAGGCGAAGCGCGCGCGCTATTATACGCGCGATCTGTGTTACCTCAAGCGTGTGGGTAAGACGGGTGCGGTAGTGCGCGTCGTCGGGCGCGAGAAAGACCTGCGTTTTATTCATCAGGCATCTGAAGGACTCGGAGTGTATTATCCTGTCTCTGTCACGCTGAAATTCGGTTCGGTTATCACAGGGAACGTAAGGGTGGTCGCGCCCCTTTGTATTAACAGTCAAAAATGCGTACTTTGAGAGTGTGTTCTTTTCACGCTCCAAAAACAGCTCGCATACGTTTGTCATTCACATTCCTCCGAAAAACTACAATATATAATTTGTTCACCGTTACATTACTGAAGATACGACAAAAAAGTGAAAAACACTTTTTTTATTCAAAAATTTTTTTAATTTTTTTGAGTTTCCCTTTCAACTTTGACATTTTTCGCAGATATACGGAGTTATAATTATCAAAAAGATGCGGAGGTGACGAAAATAGGGACTGTCTACGCTGACCTGCTGTTTCTTGTGAATTTCAGCATGGATATGCTTTGTCTGATTCTTGTGGCAAAGCTTACCTCAAAAAGGCTATCGCTTCTCCGCGCCGCGCTCGGCGCGGCTCTTGGCGGCATTTATTCGGTGGTCATTCTTTTTATTTCGCTTTCGCCGCCTTTGGCTTTATTGCTTCACCTTACCTGCTGTGTTACTATGTGCGCGGCGTCGTTTGGAGTACGCGGAGGCGCAAAGCAGGTCTTGCTAAATACCGCGGCATTTCTCGTTTCGTCCTCTCTTCTCGGAGGTATAATGACAGCCGCCTTCAGCCTGCTCAACACGCTTGGGATAAGCACCGAAAACGCAGGCGAAAACGACATCCCGCCGTGGCTGATTCTCACATTTGGAGCAATATCGGCGTTTTTGGCAAAAGTTGGCGGAAGGCACTTAAAAAAGAAGGCGTCACTGAGATTTGCGGAGGTGGAAATAACTCTCGGAGATAAAACGCTTGCAGTCAGTGCCGTATGCGACAGCGGAAATCTTTTGCGCGACAGCATAAGCGGAAGAACCGTAATGGTGGCTGACACAAGGCACGCCGAATATTTTTTCGGAAACAAAAAAGAAATAACTCCTCTCGACCTGCCAAGACTCGCCCCCGAGCTTGGGCGTCGCTCGTCACTTATTCCCTACCGCACGGCAAGCGGAAGCAAAACGATGGTGGCGTTCCGTCCGCAAAAGCTGATAATAAAAAGCGAGGGATGCGAGCACGAAGCAGATGCGCTTGTGGGATTTGCAAGCATTGAAAATATCCCGAACGGTTGTTCCGCACTTATTCCGCCCGACCTACTTTAGAAAAGAAAGGCTATATATTTTATGAGAAAAATCATCGAAAAATTCAAGCTTCTGCTACAAAAGCTGTTTGGAAAAAAGCAGAGTCTTTATTACATAAACGGTCCCGAGACACTTCCCCCACCCCTTTCAAAGGAGGAAGAAGCGGCAATTCTCGATGCCCCCGAGCTTACAGAGGAAGGACGCGACAGGCTTGTCGAGCACAACCTGCGCCTTGTGGTTTATATCGCCAAACGCTTTGAAAACACGGGAATAGGTATCGAGGACCTTGTTTCTATCGGCACTATCGGACTGATAAAGGCGATAAACACCTTCTGCCCCGACAAAAATATAAAGCTCGCTACTTACGCCTCGCGCTGTATCGAGAACGAAATACTTATGTACATAAGAAAATTTTCCAACACGCGCACCGAAATTTCTATAGACGAACCGCTTAACGTTGATTGGGACGGCAACGAGCTTTTGCTTTCAGACGTTCTCGGCAACGAAGAGGACAGCGTTTCCTATGAGCTTGAACAGCAAGAGGAACGAGAGGTCATCCGCCGCGCGGTCGCCACTCTTGAACCGCGCGAACGCGAAATAATAGAAATGCGCTACGGGCTTTGCGGCAAGGATGAGCTGACTCAAAAGGAGGTAGCCGAGCTTTTGGGAATATCACAGTCATATATTTCCCGACTTGAGAAGAAAATAATCGCCAAGCTGCGGCAGGAGATAGACGGAAAGCTTTGATTTTAGGGCTTTTTGTAATGTTTTTTAAAAATTTTTTAAGTTTTTTTCGAAAAACTCTTGCATTTTGCAAAATAGTGTGATATAATATCAGCAATTGCGAATATTTTGTATTGTAAAGTGAGGTGTAAATATAATGAAGGCAGGAATCCATCCTAACTACGAAGAGGTAACAATCAAGTGCGCTTGTGGCGAAACAGTTACAACAAAGTCGACTGTAAGCGGAGAAATGAGAGTTGAAATTTGCTCAAAGTGCCATCCCTTCTTCACCGGTAAGCAGAAGGTTGTTGACGCCGGCGGACGTGTTGACAAGTTCAAGAAGAGACTTCAGGCAAGCAAGTAATTGCATTTGGCAATATCACTATCGAAGCAATCGGGCAAGTTGTGTCTTGACATAACTTGCCCTTATTGTTTTCTCCCCGAAAGGAGTTATTTAATGGAAGATAAAAAGATACAAAACAGCCGCGCGGTGCTTGTCTCTCTCTGCACCGACAACTCTAAGCTCAAAGAGGTGGAAACAAGCCTTGACGAGCTTGCGAGACTTCTTGACACGGCAGGCGGAGAGGAAGTCGCAAGGCTTATTCAGAACAAGGACACGCCCGACGTCCGCACGGTTATCGGAAGCGGAAAGGTTGAGGAGCTCAAACAAATATGCGAGGCCAACGAAACAGAGCTTGTTATTTTCGACATAGACCTTTCGCCCTCGCAGATAAGAAACCTTGAAAAAGAGCTTGGCGACGTAAGCGTTATTGACCGCTCTATGCTCATTCTCGACATATTTGCCCTTCACGCGGTAACGGGCGAGGGTAAGCTTCAGGTCGAGCTTGCACAGCTTAAATATACCGCTCCCAGACTTATGGGTAAAGGTACGGAGCTGTCAAGGCTTGGAGGAGGTATAGGCACGCGAGGACCGGGTGAGTCCAAGCTTGAGAGCGACCGCCGTCACCTTCAAAGAAGAATCACCGCCCTTGAGCAAGAGCTTGAGGTGCTTGACAAAAACCGCCGCACCATGCGCGCCTCACGCGACAGAAGCGGAATGACCAAGGTCGCGATAGTAGGCTACACCAACGCGGGAAAATCCACTCTGCTCAACAAACTGACAGATGCGGGAATACTTGCAGAGGACAAGCTTTTTGCAACGCTTGACCCCACAACGAGAAAGCACGAGCTGCCCGGCGGCGAAACGGTGCTTCTTACCGACACGGTAGGATTTATAAGAAATCTTCCCCACCACCTTGTAAAGGCGTTCAAATCAACGCTTGACGAGGCGGTTTACGCCGATATTCTTATGATCCTCATCGACGCGTCGGACGAAGAATTCCCCACGCAGCTTTCGGTTACTCAGCAAATACTTGGCGAGCTCGGTGCATCCGACAAGCCCACCATATACGTTTTCAACAAGTGCGACAGAGGTATGGTCTGCCCTCCCTCGGCAGTCATAAACACAGACAGCGAGAAGTATATATGTATTTCCGCACAAACAGGTGACGGCGTTGACGAGCTTTCACAGCTTTTGGAAAATGTTGTGCATGAAGGGACCTCAAAAGCAACGTTTTTTATTCCCAACTCGGAACAAGGTGCACTTAATAGGCTTTACTCAGAGGCTACGGTGGAAAGCGTTGATTACGGACCCGAGGGTGTTACAGTTGTTGCCATAGTTGACCAAAAAATACGCGGAATGTTACGCAAATACGACACCGAACCGCCTAAGAAAAACGACGAGGAATAACGAATGGCTGAAAGAATATACACAACGATAAGACACGAGTCAAGCGCGGAATTTGAGGAAAAACGTTCGCTGTTCATCGGCTACGCAAAGCCACTCAAAAGCGAGGACGAAGCCACCGAATTTATAAAGCAAATCAAGGCAAAGCACAGCGACGCCACCCACAACGTTTTCGGTTACACTATGAAGAACGGAATTATTGCCCGTTACTCCGATGACGGAGAACCTCAAGGTACAGCGGGTATGCCTGTTCTCGACGTTATCAGAAAATCGGGGGTTGACGACGCCTGCATTGTGGTAACACGCTATTTCGGTGGCACGCTTCTCGGCGCGGGCGGGCTTGTCCGCGCCTACTCTCAGGCGGCGAAAATTGCCCTTGAGGCGGCGGAAATAGTCACATTTGAGCCGTACACAGAGCTTTCGGTTGCCTTGTCTTATTCAGATTATCAAAAGATTTGCGCAGAGCTTCCCAAATACGGAGCAATAGTTGACAACACTGAATTTTCCGACAGCGTTATGTTAAAAATTGCTGTTAAGAATGAAGTTGTCTCAAGTATTTCATCAAAAATAAACGAAATAAGTGCTGGAAAATCATTGCCGCAAATCATTGGTGAGAGATTTGATTGCATATAAAAATCAAGGGGCTGTCTCAAGTTTGGGAATGATTTCCATTTAATTGACAACCTATACAAAAACACTTGCTTACCGATGGGGGTTCGCAAGTGTTTTTTGTTTAATTATCACAATAGAATTTCATAAAAAATCAATTTGAGACAGC
>JBGVRT010000129.1:0-4734 GCA_045128735.1 Eubacteriales bacterium
GGCGGGGGAGGCGTGCCACTTTTTGTAAAAAGTGGGGCAAAAACTTTTCTGTAGGTGGCATTATGTTTGTACAAACCATGGTGCGCTGACCATTTGCCTGCGCGTGCTCACGCGCAAACAATAATTTGTCGGTCACCCAAAACTAAGACTCGGTATTTATATCTTCATCGCCACGTCCCACGCCTGCCAGATTACCGAGCGGAGGTTGCCCACCTTATCGGCGTCGCCGATTACGTGAACCTTGCCGCCCTTTTTGGCGATAGGTGTGGGCATATAGCCCACCGAGAGGATTACGCTGTCGGCAGGAATATCGAAGCTGTTGCCTTCCTTATCGGTAACGCTGACCGCGCCGTCCTTAATCTCGGAAAGCTTTGTTTCAAGGTGGATTTCCACCTTATTAGCCGCGAAGAAATCGCGGAGATAGCTTGAGTTTGCAAGGCAGATTCCCGCGCCTGTGATAAGGTCGTTCTGCATCTCAACGATAATGGGCTTCTTGCCCTTGCGGTAGAGGTCGTATGCTATTTCGCAACCCGTCAGACCGCCGCCGATAATAACCGCCGTGTCGCCTGTCTCCTTGTTGCCAAGCAGGTAGTCGATAGCCTCAATTGCCTTGTCCGCGCCGCTTACGGGGAGCTTTCTCGCCGCCGCGCCGGTAGCCACGATAACCTCGTCGGCGTCAAGTGTGGTCACGTCGTTTACTTCGGTGTTAAGCTTTATTTCGATAGGATATTTGGTCATTTCGCGTCTGTACCACGCGATAAGCTCCTTGTCCTTTTCCTTGAAGTCGGGAGCCGCCGCCGCGATAAACACGCCGCCAAGCTTGTCGGTTTTTTCGTAAAGGGTCACACTATGACCGCGCTTCGCGAGGAGAATTGCCGCCTCCATACCGCCGATACCGCCGCCGATGACGGCAATATTTTTCTGCTTTTTGGCAGGCTCGATGTAATATTTCCCCGACTGCATAGTCTCGGGGTTAAGGGCACAGCGTGCAAGACCGCGTGTGTCGCCAAGCGACTGATTGTTTGCGTGACCCTCGGAGCGTGCGAAGTTGAAGCAACCGCTGTGACAGCAGATGCAGGGGCGAATGTCCTCGAGCCTGTCCTCGATAAGCTTTGTTATCCACTCGCTGTCGGCAAGGAACTGACGGGCAACGCCGAGAGCGTCGATGCGTCCTTCTTCAATTGCCTTTGCGCCTACCGCGGGGTCCATTCTTCCCGCGCACACCACGGGAATATTGACGAATTTCTTTATGTGGGCAACCTCCTCAAGGTTGCAGTTTTCGGGCATATAAACGGGGGGATGCGCCCAATACCAGGAGTCGTAGGTACCGTTGTCGGCGTTGAGCATATCGTAGCCCGCGTCCTCAAGGTACTTAGCCGCCTTTTCGCTCTCCTTGAGGTCGCGTCCCATTTCCTCGTATTTCTCGCCCGGCATTGCGCCTACGCGGAAGTCCTTGACCTTGGAAACCGCCGAATAGCGGAGCGAGACGGGGAAATCCTCGCCGCACGCCGCCTTTATCGCCTTAACGATGTCGGTGGGGAAGCGGTAGCGGTTCTCAAACGAGCCGCCGTACTCGTCGGTGCGCTTGTTGGTGTATTCGAGAGTGAACTGGTCAAGCAGGTATCCCTCGTGTACCGCGTGCACCTCAATGCCGTCAACGCCTGCCTCTTGGCAGAGCTTCGCGGTCTTGGCGAACGCCTCGACTATCTCGTTTATCTCCTCCACTGTCATAGCGCGTGTGGTGATGCCGTCAGCCCAACGCGAGGGAAGCTCGCTGGGGCTTGCAAGCTGATAATCGGTGTCTATTATGGGCTTGACTATCTTGCGGAGTATGGGGTTTTTGTGCAGGGGCGCGATGTGGTCGGTTATCGCCCAGGAGCGTCCCATTCCCGCGGTGAGCTGAATGAAAAGCTTTGCCCCCGTCTTGTGTATTTCGTCCATAAAGAGCTTGAGCTCCTTAAACATTTTCTCGTTTTTGTAGAGCCATTTTCCGAGAATGGTGTCGCGTATCGGCGCGATGCCGGGGATAATAAGTCCAACGTTGTTTTTCGCGCGCTCGATGAAGAATTTTGCCGCTTCCTTGTCGAAGTTGCAGCCCGTGAATTCCATCCAGCCGAAAAGCGACGTGCCGCCCATGGGGCAGAGGACTATTCGGTTTTTGATCTCTACGTTGCCTATTTTCCAAGGCGTAAATAATGCGTCGTATTTCTGATCCATAACTGTACGCTCCTTTTTGTCTGCGGCAATAGCCGCGTGATTACCTATATTTTACCACAGAGATGTTGAATTGTCAACATTTCCACCCCGCGCAAAGCCGTTTTTTGCGAAAAAATGTTAAAATAGGGCGCAAGGCGGTTGACATTTTTGTAAATTTATGATATAGTAAAAGGGAATATAATTTCAGTGAGGTACGAAATGATAAAGGAAATTTCACTTGTAAAGCTTTTTAAGGCGATGCTGACTAAGCTTTGGCTTATTGTGGCGTTGGCTCTGCTTTTCGGCGCGGGGGCGAATTATTATGCCGAAACCTCGGTTACGCCTATGTACACCTCCACGTCAATGCTCTACATATATAACAACAGCAACGGAAACACCAGCGGACGTCTCGACTCGGCGAGTATGATGGCATCGCAGGGCGCGCTTCAGCTCTATCTCGTTGTCCTTAAATCCGAGTCGGTGCTCGACAGCACGCTTGAGAAGATCGAGGACTACAAAATGAAGGCTCGCCTCGGCGAGGAGGGCTATGAGGAGTACGAATTCCTGCTTGATTATAATTTCACCGCAGGCTCGGTTGCAAGTATGATTTCGGCTCAGCAGGAGAACGAGACCGAAATTCTCACAATAAAGGCGACGGCAAGCGACCCCCGAGTCGCTAAGTTTGTGGCGGCAACTATCACCGAGGTGCTTCAGTATGAGGTGCCCCAAAAGATAGGCGCGACCTCGAATAAGCTGCTTCAGCCCGCCACCTTCTCCGAACGTCCCTCGTCGCCCAACATCAGACAGATGACTCTCGTCGGCCTGCTTCTCGGCGCGGTCGTGGCTTGCGGAATTATCTTCCTTACCGTGGTGTTCGATACCGTGGTCAGAACAGAGGACGACCTTATCGAAAACTTCCCCGACGTACCCGTGCTCGGGGTTATTCCCAATATTGATAACGCATTAAAGAATTCGGCGCGTTGCGCTCAACGTAAGTGATTGGAGGACGCTATTGTGGATAAGAGAAAAAATAACAGACTTCAGCACATAATCGGCGAGGGTAGCCCCTTTGCCGTTACCGAGGCGTATAAATCAACCCGTACAAGCCTGCTTTTTGCTAATATCGACGACGGATGCAGCGTTGTCGCTTTTACAAGCTCCGCCCCCGGAGAGGGTAAGACGGTCACTTGTATAAACGTGGCAATAAGCCTTGCGCAGAGCGGCAAAAAGGTGCTGCTTGTTGACTCGGATATGAGAAAACCGCAGATTGCCCCCTCGCTTAAGCTCGCTTCGACCCCCGGACTTTCCGAGGTGCTTTCGGGCGTGGTTGACTTGGAAAAGGAAACCTACGTGCAGAAAAGCGGAGTGGAGGGTCTTGACGTCGTAACGTCGGGCTCGATACCGCCCAACCCCGCAGAGCTTATCGCCTGCCAAAGAACGGCGAAGTTCTTTGAGAAGATAAAGGCAGAGTACGATTACGTGATTATAGATACACCGCCTTGTATGGTGGTTACCGACGCGCTTCTCTATAAGAAGTACGTGGCGGGCTACGTGGCAGTTGTCAGAGCAGGTCACTCGCGTTCCGATGCGGTAGGCAAGCTTCTTGAGCGACTTAAACAGCTTGACGCCCGCGTTATCGGCTTTATTCTTAACGATAGAATCGAGAAAAAGAAAAAATACCGCCATTACAGCGAGTATGGCGGATAAAAGCAAAAGGGGCCGAGTTGTTAATTCGGCTCCTTTTGCATTTGTATTTTTTGCACCGCACCCATAAAGAGAAGTTTTTGCGGAGCTTTTTCCAAAAAGCGACCGTCTTCCCCGCGGCGTTTTCTTTTTGGGAACTTTTTCTTTTGCGCCTTTTGGTGCAAAAGAAAAAGTGGATTTCCCATTCAGGTGTTAAAAAATCTGTGCACAAATAAAAGTAACAATTTACGAGGTATAAACTAATCTTTACCGAAATAATTATATCAAACAAAAACAAAACGTCCGAACCAAAGTTCGGACGTTTTTCTGGTGACCCTAGCGGGAATCGAACCCACGATTACGCCGTGAGAGGGCGTCGTCTTAGCCGCTTGACCATAGGGCCATCAATCAGCTTGACTATTATATCACATTAAAAGGGGTTTGTCAATAGGTTTTTCAAAATTTTTTTAAAAAATTTCGGGCTTTTTGACGTCCTGCCAATCTATCTGAAAATCGCAAAACCATAGTGATTTTTTTTAGAAAAGATAAAAATTCGATTATTTGAAACCGCCAAAAAAGAAAATCCAAATTGCCTCTGTGGAGGCGCGTAAAAAACTCTACATTATTATATATACGTGAGCAAGAGAGGGGTAAAAAAGCTGTCGAAAAAATTTTTTTAATTTTTTTCAAAAAACCTATTGACAAAAGGAAAGTGATGTGATATAATAACAAAGCTGTCGCGAAAAAAGGCAGCGAAACGGTCATTGAAAATTGAACAACGAAGAGAGAAGTACAAGCATATAAGTATGTGCGAGAACGGAACTCGAAAATTTCTGAGAGAACAAATACAACTCA
>JBGVRT010000130.1:0-12792 GCA_045128735.1 Eubacteriales bacterium
TTTGATGCAAAAGGCGCAAAAAGAAAAAGCTCAAGAAAAAGAAAAACGCCGATGCGCCTGCGGGCGCGAGATTGTCGCTTTTTGAAAAAAGCTCCGCAAAAACTTTTCTCGCGGGCTGCGGTGCGAACACACCTTCAAACAATGATTTATCGGTCACCCAAAGCTAACGAGGTCGTGTTTAGCGACCGAGTGGGTTGCGACGGATATGTTCGCACAAATCACAGATACGGGCGCGCTATGCCTGCGCGTGCTCACGCGCCAAACAATAATTTGCCTCTCTTTTTTGTCGGATTGAGGCAGTACTGAAGTTAACAATCTGAAATATGGAAAATAGTGCTGTGGTTCTC
Organism: Eubacteriales bacterium; assembly: GCA_045128735.1. GTDB lineage: Bacteria > Bacillota > Clostridia > Oscillospirales > CAG-272 > RGIG8775. Next base: position 348 of record JBGVRT010000130.1, read on the forward strand.
GGTTGGATTTTTGACACAAGTCGAAGGTTTTAAGGCGGAGTTTGGGGAATTGCGGCGGCACTGTTTTCATAAATCAAACGCACACACGTCCATACATAAAGGCAAAATCCCCAAAAAACAAGCGTCAACTTGTGCAAAACGCCGATTTTGTTGTGCAAAAACGGAAAAAATGGAAGTAAGCCTTGAAAAAAATCTTATTATATGATAGAATACAACCATGCACCCTACACGTTGTCGCATATGGGCTATTGGCGGCGGCGTTTTTTTGACCGAACGGAAGTGCCGACTGCTTCCGAGAGGATTTGGGTTTCAGCAATCAGTCGGAGAAAGAGGTTAGTATGAAAAAGTTTGAAGTTAAATCACTTGTTGTGATGCTTCTCGCGCTTGCAATGGTCTTGAGCCTTGCGGCGTGCGGAAAGCCGGACGAAACGACCGCGCCTTCCGACGAGACCGATCCTGTTGTGACCGATCCCGTGGAGACTGATCCTCCCGAGACCGATCCTGTAGAGGTCGATCCTCCCGTGGTCACCGACCCCGCGGAGACCGATCCCCCCGAGGACAGCGATCCCGAGGAGACCGACCCCAAATACGATCCTATCGAGACCGATCCCCCTGTGACCGAGCCGATAGAAACAGAGCCCAAGGAGACTGATGCTCCCGAAACCACCGAGAAGCCCGAGGAAACACTTTCTCCCTCGGCGGGCGGCGACCACGAGCACGTTTACAGAAGCCAGATACTCCTTCCTCCCGGATGTATTTCCGAGGGTGAAGAGGCAATGGTCTGCTCCTATTGCGGCGATCAAAAGGACAACACTCCCATAGAGGCGATCGGACATTCCTACGAGTACAAGGAAGCCGTTATCATCAGCCCAACACACCATACGGCTATGGTGTCGATATGCGGTAACTGCGGTGAGCTCCATGGAATACAGAGACTTCTTGAGAAGCATACGTTCACTTCGGAAGCTGTCGTTAAGGATTATATCTCTGACGGCGGATATACCGTTTTCGGTGGCGAGGAGCTTAAGTGTGAGTGCGGATATAGACTCTACGTAGCGTCTAACGCATCCGACGGACATTGCTATGAGGTTGAGGAAGGAAGCGGAAAGCTTCGTTGCAGATGCGGACAGTATGCTCCCGCAGACGTAACCCTTAACAACAACCCGAACGCAGGACCTCAGGTCTTTGCGGCAAATTGATGAAAGGGGAAGCTAAATGAAGAACAGAAGAATTCTTACAAAAATATTGCTTCTTGTGCTTACGCTTGCGACTGTTATCGGCGCGTTTGCCATAAGCGGATCTGCGGTTGATGCCACAAAGACTCTTGTTGAGGGCATCGACTTTGACGGACTTGCTGCAGCTGAGCCGAGTTCAACGACAAGAGACAATATCTTTAATGAGACGGGTCTTTACTTTGCCACAAACGCAAACGTAGCAGTACAGGAGACCCCCGGTGACGAAGGTAATATGCGTCTCTACTTCAATAAAGGCGCAAACTACATCAGACCTACGTTCAGAAAGAACGATGCTCTTCTTGAACTTTTGTTCACGGAGAACGGTCCCAAGACCTTCAAGCTTGAGCTTGATCTTGCTATCAATAACGCTTTTGCGGGTACTGCTGAGGGTAATGACGCAAAGAAAAATGCAATTACGGCTCAGCGCGGTTTTTCTGTGCTGAATATCGGCTCGGACTGGCTGTTTAAGGCTACCGCACCCGGTGCAGGCACAGTAAACTTAAAAGAAGGCGTTACCGTAAATGAAAAAGGTGTTGAGACCTCGGGCGGTAAGTATCTCTATGTTGAAAGTGTAAATCCCGGTACAGAGAACGTTGGTTACTTTTACAAGGATGCGAAAAACTACTACTTCCCCGCAAGTGCAAAAATGGGTTGGGCAGATGCCAAGTACACGGGAAGCACAGAGGGAGCTATATCTGAAGGCGGCAAAACCTATGTTGCGGGTTATGCAAACGGTGCGGCAAGCAACGCAGCTTTGCAGGCTGTAAGCTATACCGTGGGCGTTCCTCAGCACTTTGTAATCAGCTTTACAAGAACAGAAGTTGCCGGCGACAACAACGACACAATGAATGTTCAGGTTCACGTTGACGGAAAGCTTCTCGTCAGCAGTTCTACCTATACGCTCAATGCTACCAACTACAAGGACGGTTTCCGTATTACTGACATCAGCGGAGCCGGCGTGTCTATAGACAACTTCAAGGTTGTTCTTCCCACCGAAGACAACAACTGCCAGAGCGGCGCTCACACAAGCGTTGACGGTTGGGCAGACACAAAGGTTGAGTTTGAGAACGCGGGCGACAATGCAGGCGTCATATATAAGGTGGTTTGCAAGGACTGCGGCGAGATAGTTAATACCGATATATATCCCAACGTTATAAAGACTTACGGTGATATTGTCGGTAAGACTTCGGCTCAATTTCTTGAGGGCTTTAGGAGTGACGTTTGGGATAACTATAAGAACACTCCTTTCTGGCTTAGCTTTGATTGGACTGTTAATCAGCTTCCCACAACCAATAAGTCTATTCTTGCTTGGAGAGGAAACACTAAGGACGGAGATGTTAAAAACGATGTTTACGTTTGGCCGCTCCGACTTTGGGAAGACGGAACGGTTAAAATGTCGGTAGAAAATCCCGCGGAAGCATACGTTAATTTTGCTACACCCTTTAAGGTAAGTGTAGGTAACACGTATAGAATTGACGTACGCTTCGATTTGGCACACAGCACATTTGATGTGTTTGCTGATGGAGTTTACCTTGATACGGGATATCATTCCAGGTTAAGCAGCACAAACAAAGAGGTGGGTGCCTACCCGATGATTAGATTTATTGATGGAAGCACAGGTAAGCACGACTTTACAAATATCGTTATTACCAGGGGCGTTACACCAGAAAGTCACAAGCATAACCCCAGTTTGAGCGATGAGTTTGATAATGGCGTTTTGGTTGACAAAACAACTATTGCTACATCCTACACCTGCTATTGCGGTGAGATTGTAAGTAACGGCGACGCTATTACAAAGCTCCACGTAGACAACCTTGTTGACTCCTATGAGGGCAGCGCGGTTATCGAGGGTCTTCCCACAGAGGGCGAATATTGGATTACATTTGATTATAATGTAAGAAACGCATCTGCTGTATCGGGTTCGGGCGTTGTGATCGCAAAGCTTGGCGATACTATTATTGAAGACAGCCACGCGGCTGTTCCCGAAGTTACTACGGTTAACTACGCTATCAACGTTAAGTACGAAGAGGACGGCAAGCTTTCCTACACCGTTTACGAAAACGGATTGGCGTTTACGGGCGGTTCGGATATAACCGTCGAGGGCGACGCTTCGGTACTTACGCTTGGCGACAGCCGTGTTAACGACGTAAGATTCAATTACGTTAAGGTTGCCGAAGTATCCAAGGGTACTGCGGTAGTTCCTACCTTTACGGATAACGAGTTGAGACCTTGCTATCACAGCAATTACGCCGAAAAGGCAGTTGCTATTAAGCTTATTGACGGAAGTTACTACAAGACCGCCCTTTGCTCTGAATGCGGAGAGAGACTTGACGTTAAGCTCGTTGATAAGTTTGATCCAAACATTCAGACTAAAGAGGATGTTAAGGACAGGAACTTTGCGCTTGCGGGCAATCTCAGCGTTAACGTTTACGACAGCGTTAAGCTTACTTCCTCCGAGTATCCTTATTATATGTCCTTCGACGTGACCGTTAACAGCTTTGATATTGCTACTATGTTGGGAGTAAACGGTACGGAAACAGGCGGAAGAAACCTTTTCGGAACAAACGGCACCTTTTCTAACATTTTGAGAATGTTCCTTATTCCCGATGAAAATTCCGAATTGGGATACAGGTCCGATTGCGTTACTGTAAGATCTAACAATTCTACTACGGCTGATGTCGTTATTGAAGAGATGTACAAAAATGAGACTTACAGAATCGTTTTGGCGATTACACCCAACACAGGTAAGGTTGATATTTACGTAAACGGCGAGTTTGCCGCTTCGAGAACTATCAAGATCACCTCATCCGATGACAACTTCAGATTCTTCGAGGGACCCTCTTGGGGTACGGGTACTGTTGAGAACTTCAGCGTAGCTCAGAATACAACAGTTGAAACACACATTCACAGTAATAAGTGGCTCAACTCCGACGAGCTTGCAGAGACTGCTCTCTCTCTTGCAGACGGCAATAAGGTTGTTTATACCTATCCTTGCTACTGCGGAGAGACTGTAACTAAGGGTATCTCCGAGGTTACACACGATTCTCTCGTTCCAGTATTCGGAAATGAGGGCGCGGTTGTTGCAGTTGAGAACGCAACTATCCCCACAACCGACTTTACTATTATAGGTAAGATAAATGCACGTGAGCTTCCCGCAGAGAAGGCTGACTTTATCGCTGTAGGCGAGCAGGTTCTCGTTTCTATCGGTGCTGACGGCAAGCTTTATATCGGCGAGAATGCTATTGACGGCGCGGCATTTGCGGCAGGCCGTGATTATCACGAGGTTGCTGTTTACTTCGACGTTGACGCGTCCAAGTACTTCGTAATGTTTGACGGCGCGTTCGTTGCTTCTGCAGAGTACACCGAGCTTTCGGGCGACCTTGTATTCTTCGCTGAAAACGGCGGCGTTTACAACCTTGAAAGAACTGTATACGCAACTCTTGAAGAGGGTAAGGATAACGCTTACCAGCTTGGCGAAACCGACCACGTTCATTACGTTGTCGATGCAAGTGAAAGCGGGCTTACACTTAAGGGTCACGGCTTGACAGCTACAGTTGAGTATACCTGCGCAGGCTGTTACGTTGACGTAACAGAGCCTGTAAAGAACTCCGAGTTCCTTGCTGTACCTTTGGTTGATGCTTATGACTTCAGTGTAATAGTTTCTCCTGTAGCAAATGAGGAAAGCTATTGGGTATTCTTCGACGCTAACAACAGAGCTGTTATTGAAAACGGCGTTCTTGTTAAGGTTGGCGATGCTGTTCTTGCTGAGTACAAGGACGGCGAAATAGTTGGCTACAACGGCGTTGCAAGCGGCGTTAAGGCTGACAAGGTTGGTATTCACAGCATAGCTGTAAGAGTTGCCGCAGAGGATTATATGCTCTACGTTGACGGCAAGCTTGTTACAACCGCAGACGTTGCAGAGCTTGCAGAGGGTCTTGGCGATACTCTCGAGCTTGGCGGCGCAGGCTGTGAAAAGGTAAGATTTAACGAGCTTCTTATCGTTAACTTCGGCGCAACTGACGAGCCCTTCGAGTACGAGTGGCTTGAAAATGAGCTCAGACCTTGCTACCACAAGAACTTTGCTGTCTCTGACTCCAAGTACGTTCTTAAGGACGGTGCGCTTGCTATCGTAGGCACCTGCGAGGGTTGCGGCGAGGCTATTGCTACTCCCCTTGACAACCTTCTTGATGCTTCTTTGGGCGACAACAACAAGTTGTTGGCTGAGGGCGAAAAACTCACCTCCACGTCCAACAAGAATATCATAACCGGGGCTGATGCTATCGGCTCAGAGGCAGGTCCTTATACCCTTGAATTTGACTTGGACGTTGAGTCGATCAACGAAAAGGCTTTGTACTACACTAACGGAAAAGACGGTGCGCTCAGAACAAGCGGTAGAACCCTGTTCGGAGGAATGAAGGACACTTCCTACCAGCATATGCTCAGAATGTTCCACGTTATGAATGGCGATAAACCGTACGAAGACAGAGCTTACGTGAGAATTAAAGATTCTGCTTCCGGTCCTCTTGTAATTACAATTTACGAGGGTCACACCTATCACTTTAAGCTCAACGTTGATCCCGCTACAGGTAATATCTCGACTGAAGCATACGATCTTGCTACTCCCGACATTGTTATTACGGCAAACGGTAGCGTAGGATCTCTTGGTACAACCGGTAATAGCTGGGCGTTCAGATTCCTTGACTCCACTTCGGGAACTTATCATATGAGCAACTTCTACTTCTTCCGCGAGGCTGAGGTTGAAGGAGAAGTACACGTTCACACCGACAAGTGGTGCTATATGAGCGAAAAGGGCGTTGAAATGACTGATGATACTTTCGAGCCTTACTACTACTGCTACTGCGGTGAAAAGGTATCCTACGGTACTGTAAACGATATCGTTGTTAACAACATTCCCGTAGTTTACAAGGGCACAGCTTCGGTTCAGGCTGAGTCGCTTGAGGGCACTTGGTTCACAACCGATATCAACATCAGAGACCTTGAGGCAGGCAACGGTAACCTTGTTAAGATTGGTGATACAACCGTTCTTCAGTTCATGGATGGCGCAATTGCATACGGCACAGGCGGAAATGCTGCAATTGTTGACCACGTCAATACCTATTCTGTTGCGATCAACTTCAGAGCCGACAATAGATATGATATCTATATCGACGGCAAGCTTTGCAGTATGAATCACAGCTACGAGGGCGACAGCATTATCACTCTCGGTGACGAGGCGTTCGGTGAAAATGTACGCTTCTACTGCAACAGACTTGTTAAGGTTGGTGAAGGAACAGAGCTTAAGCCTGATTACGACATCGACGAAACTGTAAGACCTCACTACCACGGCAACGCAACCACACTTTACGACATAAAGATAGTTGTTGGAAACGGTGTAGTTTATAAGAGCGCTATTTGCGGTGATTGCGGTGAAAAGGCAAAGATCGGTCTTAATAATCTTCTTACAGAGGATAACGGACCCGGTTGGGTCAATAACACTCTCCTTAACGGTGAGTCGATTACATTCTCAAGCTACAAGGGAATCAGAGTATCTCCCGATATAATTGGTTCTAACGGTATTCCCTACATCGTTGAGTTTGATCTTGACGTGGACGTAATTAACGAAAACACTATACGTTTTGACGGCGCAAATGTTAGAAAGAACGGTCGAACCCTGTTCGGTACTTATGCTGATACGAGCGCAACCGTCTCTACTAATTCTTTCCAGCACTTCCTCAGACTCTTCGTTGTTCCCGATGAGACAACTGCAGATGCAAACGATTACATTGACGGCAAGGCGTATTTGAGAATAGGCGAAAGTGAGGATAAATCTCCTCTTGTTACGACGATAGAGGAAGGTCACTCCTATCACTTTGCTATGTACGTTGATCCCGTAAACAGAAAAATAACTGTTAACAGTTGGGATCTTAACGATGAAAGTACGTTTAGTGTAACAAACGGTACGATTAACGATATAGGTACTCAAAGATCAGATTATCGTTTCCGTTTCCTTGACGGCGGTTGGGGAACGTTTACGGTAAATCAGTTCGCATTCTATAACAACGATACGTCCGGAGACGTATTCCATACTCACTCCGACGAGTGGCTTACAAATGACGAGAACACAAACACAACAATAATTCGCACAGAGGATCACAAGCTTGCATACAGCTATGAGTGCTATTGCGGTCAGACAGTAACCTACGGTATTTCCGAGGTTATTAAGGAGTCCGTAATGCCCGCATACGGCATCACAGGCGAGGAAGTAGTAATTTCTGCGCTTGAGATTCCCGAAAACGACTTCTGGTTAGTTGGTGACATCAGCGCAATGGAGCTTCCCGCAGAGGACGGCAAGGCACTTGTTACTATAGGTGACAAGGTTCTTCTCGGAATCAACAAGGACGGCGAGCTCGCATCTGACGACGGTGTCGGATGTGCTGTAAAGCTTGTAGCAGACGACGAATATCACTCTCTTGCGTTCAGATTCGACGTTTCCAAGAAGGCATACACGGTTTACCTTGACGGTGCGTACGTAACTGACGCTTCCTACAAGACTCTTGCGGGCGATGTTAAGATCGCTTCCGAGGGCGCAGGTAAGTACCACTTCGACCAGGTAGCAGTTGTTGTTCTCGCTGAGGACGGCGACATTGCTTACAAGGTTGCAGAGGGTGTACATACTCACGAATATCTTGTTGGTGACGCTTCTCTTGAGTTCAATGCTGAAAGAAGCACGATCACAATCAACTATATCTGTGAAATATGTAACAGACCCGCGTTCGACGGTATCGAAACTAACCTCTATGATGACGAGGATACAGATGCTGTTGAATCTATCCTTCCCGTATTCGGCACAGAGAGCGTAATTATCGAGGATTCGGATATCCTTACAGGCTACAAGCCTTACTGGATCTCCTTCGATGCAACTCTCACAGCCGAGCTTGCACAGGGCAGAGGATCTATCTTCGCATTCGCTAACGACGAGGGTGAAGCAATCAATATTCTTACACTTTACACCAACGGTACACTTGTTGATGCTAGCGGTAAGACTCTTGAGGCAAAGCTTGGTACAACAGCAACTAATATTACAATAAATGTTATTAACAGTGCTGATAAATCCGCATATGTTCTCTATGTAGATGGAATTTATTGCGGTGAGTACGAGCTTGCACTCAATGCGGAGCTTACCTACGACGTAGTTGTAGGCGCAGACTTTGCAACAACTCTTGAGATCACCGACATCAAGTTTGCTGAAATGGCAAACGGCGGAACTCTTGAGATCGGCACGTTCGTATGTGCTAACGACGAGCACGTTCCCACAATCAACAAGAACACCTACGTTGAATATCTCGACGTAAACGAGTTCAAGGTTGTTTCCAGATGTGAGAAGTGCGGTGCAATCATCACAGAGGAAATAGTAGACTCCTTCTATGAGTCAACTTCTCATATCTACGATGCATACGGTGAGCCCGGTGTTGTCTCGGGAGAGGCTGATTCTGATAGATATTGGATCGTAGCTGACGTAAACGTAAGAGGCTACATCGGATCCTTTATCGGATACGTACCCCTTATCAGTAACGAAGGCAAGGCGGCACTCCTTATCAACTCTGACGGAGAGCTTATGCTTGGCGACGGTACAAGGGTTGGTTATGCACTCAGTGCAGCTTGCACCTACAATATCGCTCTTAAGTTTGATAGTGGTGTTTACCACCTGTTCATTGACGGTCAGTACAAGGGTAGCACAACCGGTGAAAACTTCAAGGAAGGCATCAAGGCTGAATCCGGCCGTGAGTACTTCGGAAGCACCGAGCTTAAGAACATCAGATATTACAACATCAAGTCTGTTGTAACAGGCGTAACAGATGCTCCTATGAGCGTAGAGTTTGTTGCAGATCCTTCAGTTCTTCCTTGCGTACATGAGCATCACTCATTCCATGATGTAACCGTAATGCTTGACGAACAGATCAAGGAAGTTTACATCTGTTCCAAGTGCGGAGAGAGAGTTCTTCGCGTAAACAACAAGGATGTTCTTGATTACTCGGCTAACTCGTTCATTGAGGACGGTGCGTTTGAAATCAAGTCGTCAAAACTTATTGAATCAAGTGAAAATATCCTCAGCAGAGACGGTGATCCTTATTGGTTAAGATTCACTATTAACTTTGAGGATATTGCGGCCGCAGAAAAGCTGAACAATCAACAAGGCGGTGCAGGTCGCAAAGGCGGCGTTACACTTCTTGGAATTAAGAGTGGAAGCAGCTATCCCACGTTCCTCAGAATGTTCACAATTGAAGACGGTAAGGGCGGATACCTTGAGGGTGCAGTTGAAATCCGCAACGCTAACAGCCGTACGTCCGACCTTATTGCGGTAGTTCGCGAGGGCGAAACACACGACTTTGCTATAGGCGTAGTTCCTTCCAGCGGTCTCTTCCGCATATACATGGACGGTAAGCTTATAGCACAGCGTACAACCACCTCGCTTGCTGCAGACAGAGGAGAATACTCATTCCGTATTCTTGACGGTAATTGGGGTACGTTCAACTTCAGCAACTTCGAGTTTGTATCCGCGGACGGTCATACTCACACCGCAAAGTACGCTCAGTACATTGACGGCGGTTATGACGTACTCGCATACACAGACTCCACTCTCACACATCGCTACACCTGCTACTGCGGTGCAGAGATTGCAGAGGGTATCGACAGAATTTACGTGGATCCCATTACTAAGGTTGACGGCGCAACAGCGTTCACAGCTATCAACGGCGGTAAAGAGATCACAATGGGTGCTGATCCTTACTGGTTCAGCGCAAAGGTATTTACAAAGGGTACAGCGGCTAACATCTTCTCCTACGGCGAAGATGAGCGCATGGTTGAAATTAAAACTCCCGATGTTGCGGAGGGTGAAGAAGAACAGCCTATTATGTTCTTCGTAGACGGAGTTGCTACTTACGTTGAGCCTTCGGCAAACGGTGACTACGACGTTATATCCGTTATGGTTAACCCCGTAACAGGTGAATACGACGTATACGTTAACGGTTCCTACCTTGCAAGCGGAGACGCAGGCTTCAAGCAGAATGAAAACTTCAACATTCTTCTTGGCGGTGCAGGCTCTGACGTTGCATACTCGAACCTCAAGCTTGTTGGTCTTAAGGACGGCGCAACCGGTGAGGTTGCAAACTGCGGCGACCACAGCTTCAAGAACTCGGGTATGGTAATCAAGTACGTTGCTACTGAGGGCAAGATTACAAGTCTTACTTACGTTTGCTCCTTCTGCGGCGAAGAGGTTATCAGAACAGTAACTCCCGATACCGTTGTATATCAGACAGGAATGAATACCGGCGGTAACAGAGTTGTTATTCGTTCCGACCCCAAGACAACCGAAGGTTCTGACGAGATTAAATACGATACCGATTACTTCGATGAACTCGTCGATATGAACTACGAGGGAAGCAGATGGCTCACCTTTGAGGCTAAGCCCATCGATCTTAAGATCGCAGAGGGTAAGAACAATGCGTTCGTATGTTGGGTTTACGACTACAACCACGGTTTGCCCGTAGATCCTGCAACAGGTAAGACACCCGATGGTACCGCTTACTCCAGATTCTTCCGTGCATACTACGTTGACGACAAGACTGTTGAGGTAAGAATTACAAGAGGCGGAACAAATCACGTTGCAGCTATCGGAAGTCCCACGATGACCGAGGGTAAGACCTATAAGTTCGCTATCGAGTACTTCACATCTACAGGCGTATACTACGCATATATGAGTGAAGCTGACAGTGACGTTCTTAAGTTCATCGGCGAAGGCAAGCTTGCTGCATTGGACTATTCTGTAAATGGTAATCCTCACAAGGATGGAGCAGATAAGAACGAGGAATACGGCATCAGATTTGGTGACGGTAATATCGGTAACGTTACAATTTCTAACGTAAACGTATTCAACGGAACTGTTGCAGATAGACCTGTTGAGGATACGTCCATAGAGATTAAGTCTCACTTCCCGGCAGACAATGCTCCCGGTACAATGAGCTATGTTGACGGTCAGATCTACCACGAATTCGTTTGCGGATGCGGATGCAATAAGACCATCAAGAACACAGTTCTTAATAGTCTCCAGAATCCTGCTCTTAACAATAATAAGGTATTTACTGAAGTTCTTAACATAAGCGCCCCGAAGAAGCTTTATGTTGACAAGGAGCTTATTACGAATGGTGGAACTCCTTTCTACCTTGCGTTCGAGTTAACTCCCGACAAGATCAACACCGACGATATCAAGAGAAAGACCGAAAAAAATAAGAATGGTGCTTCTATTCTCGCTTTGTTAGGTGAAACCGCGGGAACAAGTGCCATCCAGGTAGACCTTCTCAGAGCATGCTACAGAAACGGTAGAGTTGTTCTTGACTGTCCTCTTGATACAGGTAATGAATTCGAACTTGAAATAGTCGAGGGTGAAACCTACAACTTCGTATTTGCAATCAATCCTACAACAGGCAGAATCATTTGCAGCGTAAACGGTACAACTATTGACTATAACAAGGTTAGCAAATTAGATACAAGCAAAGAAAACTACTCTATCAGATTCCTTGATAACCACGAAGGCGTTTGGGGTCAGTATGACTTCACAAACATCAAGTTCGGTTATATGGTTGACGAGTGCGCTCATACAGGCAAGACCTGTGTTGAGGCAGGCGGCAAGAAGACGTATATCTGCGATGATTGCGGAAATACAGCATTTGCGGCACATAACTACATTTCTGTTGTTGATTCAACAGGTAAGTGGACACTTTACATGTGCGAAGATTGTGAGGAAGTTTTCGTAGTATTCAACGACATTTCCCTTATTGCAGACCTTGAGTTTGCAACCTATGATGAGCTTATGGAATATCTCGTAATGGAATATCCACCTATGTTCATCATGATAATGGAATAATTTAATTCCCCTATGGGCTGAGTCGCAAGACTCAGCCCATTTTTGTGCGGTAATGGAAAATGGGGGGTGGAGGCGACTCCCCGATAAATTGGTGTTTAGCGGCGAAGGCGCCGCACCCCGACAGAAAAGTTTTGCGGAGCTTTTGGAGAAGCGACCGCCTCCCCATGCGGCGTTTTTCTTTTGGGAACTTTTCTTTTTGCGCCTTTGGCTTCAAAAAGAAAAGTGGATTTCCTCTTTGGGTGTCAAAAAATCTGTGTACAGATAAAAAGTTACAATTTACGAGGTATAA
>JBGVRT010000131.1:0-11180 GCA_045128735.1 Eubacteriales bacterium
CGAGTCGGTTTTTCTAACGCAGAGGGTCCACCTGTTCCCATTCCGAACACAGAAGTTAAGCTCTGCAGTGCCGAAGATACTTGTCTGGAGACGGACCGGGAAAATAGGTCAAAGCCGACATCTTACAGGAAAACAACGGTAGCTCCTTGTTTTCCTGTTTAATATATGAATGGGAGTTAACGCTCCGCATTCAGCTGTATTCCTCTTTAGCTCAGTTGGTTAGAGCACCTGACTGTTAATCAGGGGGTCGTTGGTTCAAGTCCAACAAGGGGAGCCATATCGGTGCAACAATTTTGCACCCTAACACAAAAGTCCTTGATTTTCAAGGACTTTTCGTGTTTTTAGGGGTAAAAAGTACACCCCATTCACCATTGCACCTTTTCTTGAACCTTTTGGACTTGAACCTGCGACTTTATCGCACATTTGAGAAATCCCTGCTTTTCTGATATAATATAGTCAGAAAGAAGGAAAGCGAGGACTTACAAATGAAAAACGGATATACAATGGTTCGCAGACTTAAACTCACCCCCTTTGAGATCCGAGTTGCAATCGAAGCTCTCAATGTTAAGAGACTCAATCAGAAGGCTCACGGCATCGACAACAGAGAAACCTCCAATCTCATACTCCACCTGCTCGACGCTCTTGAAGCTTAATTACATACGGTTAACATTAGCCGACTTTATGACCACTAACGAAGTGGAAATAAGGTCGGCTTTTTTGTTGCCCTAAAACCAACAGGAGGAGAAAAAATGTATTTAGAACCTAACAACCCAAGCCTTTCCTTTGCTAATTTCCTTGATGCAGCAATCAGAGATAAAGCAGAGATCAAACCCTTTCCGTACACCTTGGAGGTGTGCCGATGTCGTTACTGTTCTTACTGTCAGAACGGAAAATGTGCTCTCAAGCGTTGTTGCTGTATGAGCGAAAGAGTTAAAGCAAAATCTTGTACCTTTGCTGAGCTTTTGAGAGATTGCTTTGCCAACTTCAAGGACAATGTATTTCAGTTCCGCTTGCGTATCGCTTGCGAAAGAGCCTCGGAACTCAAGACGTGCTTTCTTGATGAAGGTCACAAAGGAAGATTTTATGAGGGAGTTTCTTATATGAGAAAGAAAGACCCTAAATTTATTGCTCAACTTTATCTGCTCTCGGCATCCGAGCTTTTGTGGATCAGAGCCAAGCAGGTGATGTGTTCGCCGGGGTTCATTGATTACAGTTGCCTTGATCTTAAACTCACAGAGCCAAACGCTTATCTCTATTTCTGTACTGCTATGGATATTCAGTACGGTGGCTCCCATATTGATCTCTATGAGCTTACCCTTGATGAGATCGTAGACTTCGATGCTTTCAGAGTGATCTGCAACTCGGTTGCTATCTGCCTTTACGGTATGGATGCGGTTAAGGTTGCGGAGAAGCGAAAGCGATATAAGAAAAAGAAGAAAGCTAAGGTGGTAAACGATGAACGAAACTAAAGACGATCTCAAACGAGAAAAAGTTCGCATCGTCCCCATAAGCAACATCGAGGATTTTCCCGATCACCCTTTCCAAGTGAAAGACGATGAAAGTATGGATCAGCTCGTTGAGAGCATACGAATGAATGGCGTACTCAATCCCGTCATCGCTCTCAAAATTGATGAGAACCATTATCAGCTCATTTCCGGTCATAGAAGAAAACGCGCTTGTATGCTTCTCGGCATAGACCGAATACCGCTTATCGGCAGAGAAATGACCAAAGAAGAAGCCGTAATCGAAATGGTTGACTCCAATCTTCAAAGAGAGCATATTCTTCCATCCGAAAAGGCGAAGGCTTATAAGATGAAGATGGACGCGATGAAAAATCAAGGAAAGCGGTCGGATTTAACTTGTCCACCAATGGTGGAGAAGTTAAAAGGTAAAGAAGCTCTCACTGCTTCGCGTATAGGTGCTGATGCAGGTGATAGTCACGAACAGGTGCGGAGATATATTCGCCTTAACGAACTCACGCCCGAACTCCTTGAGTTGATTACTCGTCTCATTGAGTCGGGCATCACCTCGGAGAAGCAGATCATGGCGCTGAAGCTCAAGGACATCCTTTCTATCCCGAATATCACAAAGCCGGAGCTTACGGCTCTCTGCGAGTTGCAGGACGAGATCAAATCGGTCGGCATCTTGGCTTTCTTGGCAAAACCCGAAGCCAAGGAAGGAAAAGAGGAAACCGAAGGCAAGGAGAGTGTAGACGATGAAGCTTGAACGCCTTGCATTATGGGAGGAGAAGTATCTTTTCACCGAGCAGGGCGAGACGGTCAAGGGATTTATCGGGTGGCTCAAGGGTAATTTCGATGAGGATAGACTCGTGCTCTCGGATATCGAAATGACGGGAGAAAACGACTATATGATTCGTTATGAGCTTGAGTCGCTTTGTATTTTTCTTGCAAGCGAGAGTGCGGGGTATATGCTCCGCACTCTTTTGTAGTGCTTGACAGCATCCTTAACCGCATCACCGAGAACAGAGCGAAGGGAAGAAAGACGTATATCTTCATCGACGAGATCTATCTTTTGTTCCAACATGAATACTCCGCAAACTTCCTCTTTACGATGTGGAAAAAGGTGCGTAAGTACAACGCTTATATTCTCGGTATTACGCAGAACGTGGAAGATTTGCTCCAATCGCATACGGCGCGTACAATGCTTGCAAACTCCGAGCTTGTCATTATGCTCAACCAAGCCGCGACAGACCGCGAACAGCTTGCAGAACTTATGGGAATCTCGGATCTTCAGATGTCGTATATCACCAACGTAGAAGCGGGTCACGGACTTGTCAAGATCGGCGGTGCGCTTGTGCCTTTCGTCAACAACTTCCCGAAGGATACACAGCTCTATAAGCTTATGACCACCAAGCCCGGTGAGTAAGAATTGGAGGTGAGCGCGTGAAGATCAAAACAAGAGAATCCCTTATAACCATCAAGACATTCGACCTCGCTGATACTCTCGCGCAGAAATCCAAGAAAGGCGTATCCTCGCTTCATAACTCTGCGGAGCAAACTCAGAACGTTGGTTATGAGTCGGAAACCGATTATGCCGGAAGTGAGCTTCAAGATAAGGAAGAACGTATCGTGCGGATGACGGTGGTAGGAGCAAACAAAGTTGGAAGATGGGGAGTAAAGGAAACTCGGAAGAATATTCAAAAGTGGAGAAATCGGCCGAGAAAACCCAAACCGAATCCCAATTTGAAACAATTACCCTCACCGCAAAGACCGATGCTTGAAGCACCGAAGAAGGGAATTAAGGCGGCTTCCAAGGGAACAAAGAGCACCGTAAAAGGAACAAAGACCGCCGCGAAAGGTGCAAAGACTACGGCTAAAGCCACGGTCAAAGGCACTAAAGCGGCGGTTAAGGGAACAGTAAAAGCGGCACAGCTTATAAAGCGTGCCGCGATTGCTACTGTTAAATTCGTAAAGGTTGCGGTCAAGGCGATCATCGCCGCCGCGAAAGCGGTTGTAGCCGCCGTCAAAGGCATTATAGCAGCGATTGTGGCAGGTGGTTGGGTTGCTGTACTCATTATTGTAATCATCGTTATTGTGGCTTGTATAGTCGGTTCGGTGTACGCGATATTCGTTCCGGCTGAAGATAGTGAGATAACGATCTACAGCGTAACGCGAGACCTTGAAAGGGAACATCACGAAATGGAAAACGAGCTTGCAGCTACGGTCTATTACGATGTTCTGAATTACGATGGAAATTTAGCAGGTTGGGAGGAAGTGATCGCGGTGTATGCGGTGAAGCTTAATCTTGACAGCGAAGATCCACAAGAGGTTGCGACGTTTGATGAAAGCAAAGCTGCAGCACTCCGCGTTGTCTTTTTGGATATGAATGAGCTGTCCTTAATGAGTGAAACCCATACAAGCTACGTTACAAGGCAAGAAACGGATGCTAACGGTAATGTGGTAGAAGTGACCGAGGAGATAAACACGGTTTACGTTACCGTTATAACTACTCCCAAGAGCGCGGCTCAGATCGCAGAAGAATATGGATTTACGGCACAGCAAAAGCAGATGCTTACGGAGCTGTTAAGTTCCGAAAATGCAGAACTTTGGGCGGGAATACTCAGTGAGTAAACCCGTTCATCTTGAAAAATCTGTCGAAAAATGATATAATAGAGTATATCAGAATAACGACAACGAGAGGGTGGTGCAAACCGTTCCTCAAATAGCGAGAAGCCGAGCATACCAAGAATGTTCGGCTTCTTTTTATTTTATCGGGACATAATAAATTATATAAAGGCAGGAAAAGAAAATGAAATACAAAGAATGGTTAAACGATTGGTTAGAGCTTTACGAGAAAGAGTCGGTCAAGCCAAGAACCTATAAGCAGTATGAGGACGTTATCAACAAGCGGCTTATACCTGCGCTTGGAGATTATGAAATGGAAGATCTCTCACCAATCATTTTGCAGAGATATATCGTTGACCTTTCGCAGAAAGGGAACACAAAGACGGGAAAAGGACTTGCCCCAAATTCGGTGAACTGTATTATCTTGGTTTTGCACTCATCCTTGTCGATGGCGTATGTGCTTGGACTTTCAAAGGAAATCCACGTTGACAAGATCAAGCGACCCAAGACGAGTGAAAAACCGGTGGAGAGCTTCACCAAAGAGGAACAGAAAATGATCGAGCAAGCTGTACTTTCGGATAAGAGGGATAAGATGTTCGGTATCATTCTGTGCCTATACACCGGGCTTCGTATCGGTGAGTTGTTGGCTCTTGAGTGGTCTGACATTGACTTTATTAAAGCCGAGCTTTCAGTAACAAAGACTTGTTACGACGGACAAGACGAAAACGGAAAGAGTTGCAGGATCACCGGAACACCAAAGACCGAGACGTCAAAGCGAATTATCCCTATTCCCAAACAGCTTATTCCTCATTTGCGGGAAATAAAAAAGAGAAGCACGTCAAAGTACGTAGTAGGGAACGGCAGTAAGATCATTACGGTTCGCTCCTATCAGCGCAGCTTTGAATTGCTCCTTCAGAAACAAAAGATTCCCCATCACGGTTTTCATGCACTCCGCCATACCTTCGCCACAAGAGCGATTGAGTGCGGTATGGACGTGAAATCTTTGTCCGAAATTCTCGGACACAAGAATCCCATGATCACACTCAAACGGTACGTTCATTCCTTTATGGAACACAAGAGAGAGTTTATGAATCGCTTGGGAAAACTACTCTAATTTTTTGTTCGTCTATTGCGTGTATCGTTATGATAGACGTATGGTTAATAACTTATTATATCACAAATGCCCCATAATTTCAAGAGGTCGAGGATCATTGAACGAATTTCGTCAATGATTTTTTCTTTTTATGGGGCATAGATGATTTTTTTGCCTTTCCTTGTTCATCTATCATAACGATAGATGAACAAATCAATGGTGAAAAATACATTTATTTTTCGGTGTGAGTATGTTAAATTACGATGAAATTTATAGGATCGCTATGTTCGGACATAGAGATTTTTACGGTCATAGGCAGTTGGAGGATAGGTTGATACCGATTCTCCGAGATCTGATTCGTAAAAAGAAGTTTATTGAAATCTATATGGGGCGCGACGGTGAATTTGACACCTATGCCGCTACGCTTGTGAAGCGAGTTCAGAAAGACTACGACGACTATCACGCCATAGAGTTTAACCTTGTTCTGCCATATCCAAAAAAGGATATGGAGGACTTTGAAAAGTATTACGACCGCGTTGATATTCCAATCAGCGCACACCCGAAACTTGCGATCACGAAAAGAAATGAATGGATGGCAGAGCAAGCCGATCTTATACTCTGTTATATCGAGCGTGAAAGCGGCGGAGCATACAAAGCCGTTCAATACGCCAAGAAGTTAGGAAAGGAGGTAATTAACCTTGCTGAAGAAACCAAAGAAGATGAAATTGAATAGCAGACAAGTCAAGCAGGACGTTCTTACCGCCTATCGTCGTATAACGTGGAAGATATGGGTGTATCTTAAAGCCAATCCCGATGTACTTGCCGAGAATAATAATCAAGAGGTATTTGACGAGGTCGCAAGGATACAGACCGATATGTATCTGCACCGTAATCCTAATCAGTCACGCGAAGAAGCATTTAGTACGCAGGACTTTCTCTCGGATTTAGAGGCAAAGTACAACGCCGAGGACTATTATTTTGAGCAAGAGCTTATGGATTTGTTCAGACCGAGCACACCCCACGATAAAGAATGGAAATGGAAGGTGTTTGTTGAGTTGTTCTTCTTTTCGGCAAATTATGAACGCTATACAAAAACAAAATAAAGCGTGCTATTTGAACCAAAATAAACAGTAAGCGGCAGGGAATAAAATCCTTGCAGCCTTTTCCTTTTTTCGCCTTGTTCATATAAAAGTGTTGAAAATGCACCGATTTTTTGATATAATATATAGTGCAAAATTCTGGATAACCAATGGAGGCTAAGAAGTGATATGTTGAAAAAAAGATCATTATCAACAACACAAATCATTTTGCTGAGCTTCTTGATTGCTATTTTAGTAGGCAGCGGACTTCTCTCGCTACCCATCAGCTCTGCAACCGGAGAAGCTGTACCGTATATAGATGCGCTGTTTACCGCAACGACGTCCACCTGCGTGACGGGTCTTGTTACTGTGCCGACCGTTTCCACTTGGAGCGTGTTCGGTCAGGTCGTCATACTGATTCTCATTCAGATCGGCGGTCTTGGAATCATTACCATTATGACAGGACTGATGATGCTTGTTAACCGAAAGCTTGGCATCGGGGACAGACTTCTTTTGCAGGACGCCTTCAATCTCAATACGATGGCAGGGCTGATCAAGTTTGTTAAAAATGTTCTTTTCGGCACTCTGATCGTAGAGGGAATCGGTGCGCTGCTTTATATGTTCGTATTCATTCCGGATTTTGGCGCCCGTGGTATATGGATCTCGGTATTTACTTCGGTCTCGGCATTTTGTAACGCCGGTATTGATATCATGGCAGAGAACAGTCTTTGCAATTATGCAACCAATCCGCTGATCAATATTGTTACATCACTGCTGATCATTCTTGGCGGTCTTGGATACGTGGTATGGTGGGACGTTCTGAGAGTCCTTAAAACAAGAACACCGAAAAACAAAAAGGTATTCCGTCACCTCACTCTGCACAGCAAGATAGCCATTACCGCAACTCTCTTGTTGATATTTGTCGGTGGCGCATTGATCTTTGCGTTTGAGTATTCCAACCCGCTTACCATCGGCAATATGTCGGTGCTTGAGAAGATCGAGGTTTCTCTGTTCCAATCGGTCACGACCAGAACCGCAGGCTTTGCTTCTATTCCGCAGGAAAACCTTACGAATGCGTCGTCGCTTGTTTCAATACTCTTGATGATGATCGGCGGGTCTCCCGTTGGAACTGCGGGCGGTATGAAAACGGTAACGATAGCCGTACTGTTTTGCTCGGCGATGGCTACAATCAGAGGAAAGAAGCACGCTTCGCTGTTTGGGCGCAGCATTTCTTCCGAGTCTATCCGAAAAGCGGTAGCGGTATCTGTCAGCTTCCTCTCTATTTTCGTAATCTCTACGATAGCATTGCTCGCATCCAACGATGCTTCTATGCTTGACGTGGTTTACGAAACAATGAGCGCAACCGCGACGGTCGGTCTTTCCCGAAACTTTACGGCAAGCCTCAATCTGTTTGGAAAGTTAATTATTATATTTACTATGTATTTTGGTCGTGTCGGTCCTATTTCACTTGCCATTGCGCTTGGAAGCAAGAGTGAAGCTCAGAACGTTATTTCGGAGCCGACAGAAGAAATCAGTATAGGGTAAAGGAGAAGAAAGATATGCAAAAGAAAAAGACATACGCAGTATTCGGTCTTGGCAGATACGGTATTGCCGTCGCCAAGGAGCTGGTAGGGAACGGAATGGAGGTCATTGCCGTTGACAGCGATCAGAAGCTTGTTAATGATGCGGCAGCCTACCTTCCGGTTTGTAAGTGTGCCGACGTAACCGATGCGGAGGTGATTTCCCGTCTTGATATAGGCAATATTGATACCGTCATTATCTGTATGGCAAGTAATCTGGAATCCAGCGTTATGGCGGTAACGCTTTGCAAGGAAGCGGGTGTGAAGACGGTTATCGCAAAGGCCGCCAATGAAATGCACCAGAAGATCTTGCTTCGTGTTGGAGCGGATAAGGTTGTATTTCCCGAGCAGGAATCGGGAATTCATCTTGCAAAGAATCTTTTGAGTGCAGGATTTATTGATATGATCTCGCTTTCCAAGGACGTATCCATGGTTGAAATTGACGTAAGAGACGAGTGGGTTGGTAAAAACCTGATTGAGCTCAATCTTCGTAAGAAGTATTCCTTCAACGTTGTAGCAGTCAGAAAAGGAGAAAGGGTTGACGTTAACATCAATCCCGAACAGGCGTTGGAGCAGGGAATGACCTTGATCGTCATCGCAAATACAGCAAAACTGAAAAAGCTATCGTAAATCGGTGCGGCAGGAAGCAAAATTTCTGCCGCATTTTCATAGAAAACTTTCACAAAAGCTATTGACAGATTTTCAAAATAGGAGTATAATGTACCACAACAAATCACAAAGGAGGAGTAGCCATGTTTATGAATAAGTATTACTATTATTTTGCCATGGGCTGCCCGACTTTTGTGAAATCCGAGAAGTAAGATCAGGTTTTCGGAACAACAAAAATACGGTCAGTCCGCATTCGTCGTGCCTTTGGGGCATAACAGAATTGCGGATTTTTTATTTTTCATAGATAAACCAAGACCAAACCGCCAAAGAGAAGGAGAAAAGTCATGTCTGCAAACAAGTTCTTTTATTACTTTTATTATTACAGCAAGGGCTGCCCGATGATTGAATTCAAGAGATGATAGATATCCTTGAATGACAAAATACGGACAGTCCGCATTCGTCGTGCTTTTCAGCATACCGAGGGCGGACTTATTATTTTAAATCGAAAATTATGAAAAGAGGTAAATAAAAATGCAAATGAATTTCCACAGAAAGCTTCCGATTCCCCAGGAGGTTAAGAAAGAATATCCACTCTCCGAGCGTATGGAGCAGGTAAAAGCCGCACGTGACGAAGCTATTCGCACTGTATTTGACGGTAGCTCCGACAAATTCCTTCTCGTGATCGGACCGTGCTCCGCTGACCATCGCGAGCCTGTTCTTGAATACATTTCCCGCCTTCGCAGAGTGCAGGAGCAGGTAGCAGATAAGATCATTATTATCCCCCGTATTTACACCAACAAGCCGAGAACCACGGGTCAGGGCTACAAGGGAATGCTGCATCAGCCCGACCCCGAGGAAAAGCCGGATATGTACAAGGGCATCGTTGCCATCCGAGAGCTTCATATGGCAGCTTTGCGCGACTACGATTTCTCCTGCGCTGACGAAATGCTGTACCCCGAGAATCACCGTTACCTTTCGGACCTTCTTTCCTATGTTGCGGTTGGAGCGCGTTCTGTTGAGAATCAGCAGCACAGACTGACCGCAAGCGGTGTCGGCATTCCTGTGGGAATGAAGAACCCCACGGGCGGTGATCTTAGTGTTATGATGAACTCGATCGTTGCCGCACAGTCCGGACACACATTTATTTACCGTGGTTGGGAGGTTTCCACAGACGGCAATCCGTATGCCCACGCGATTCTTCGCGGATACATTGACTATGCAGGCAGAAGCACCTCCAACTACCATTACGAGGATCTTCTCCGCGTGGAGGAGCTGTACGAAAAGTCTAACCTCACCAATCCGTCAATTATCGTAGATACCAACCATAACAACTCGGGGAAGAAGTGTCTTGAGCAGGTCCGTATTGCTAAGGACATCGTTCACAGCCGCAATCAGAACGGGGATATTAAGCGCTTGGTCAAGGGACTTATGATCGAGAGCTACCTTGAGGACGGTGCTTGCAAAGCCGAGGAGCACATCTTCGGAAAGTCAATCACCGACCCCTGTCTCGGGTGGGAAAAGACCGAAAAGCTGATCCTCGATCTTGCGGATAAACTGTAAGGAGAAAAGAAATGATCGTAGATATAACCAAAAGGATCCTCATTGTCGGTCTTGGACTTCTGGGCGGAAGCTATGCCAGAGGACTCAAGCGATTTGGATTTCATATCAGTGCCATCACAAAAGAGCAGAGCTCGATCGATTTTGCGCTCAAAGAGGGAATCATCGACGAGGGAAGCACCGAGATCGATGCCCGTATGATAGGAGAAGCCGATCTTGTGATCTTTGCGCTCTATCCCCACATATTTGTGGAGTGGATCGCAGAAAACCAAAGACTTCTCAAAAGCGGAGCCTTGATTACCGACGTGACGGGAGTGAAGCGCAGTATCGTATATAAAATTCAGGATATACTCAGACCAGATGTGGAATTTGTTGCAGCTCACCCGATGGCTGGTCGAGAGGTATCCGGCGTGGAAAACAGCACAGACAGGATGTTTTTCGGTGCAAACTACATTGTAACCCCTACCGAAAAGAACACACCCGAAGCTGTTGAGACAATCATTGAGCTCGGCAGACTTCTCGGATTTTCCAATGTAACGACGCTCTCTCCCGAGGAGCACGACGAAATGATCGGCTTCCTCTCTCAGCTTACACACTGCATTGCCATTACACTAATGACCTGCAACGATAAGGAAAATATGGAGAAGTTCACGGGCGACTCATTCCGTGACCTTACCCGAATCGCGCGTATCAATGACCTGATGTGGAGCGAGCTTTTTGCAGCCAACAAGGACGTTTTGCTTGAACAAATGAATTTGTTTATCGGCAAATTTAACGAATTGAAAGCAATGCTTGAGAGCGACGATATTGATGGAATGAGGGCTATGATGCGACACTCCACCGAGCGCAGAGCACTTTTCGACAAGAAATAAATAGCAATCTTTTTGCATATTTTTTGAAATTCGTTGAATTATTCATAAAATCGTGGTATAATAAATAAAAAAACACATGGGAGGTATTTATTATGTGTGATAACAACAAGTTTTATATTTGCGAGCATTGCGGCAATTTGATCGGTATGATCCACGATGCCGGTGTTCCTATGATGTGCTGCGGACAGAAGATGACCAAGCTTGAGCCCGGCGTTGTTGAAGCAAGCCACGAGAAGCATATTCCCGTTGTATCGGTTGACGGCAATATCGTTACCGTAACGATCGGCTCGGTCGAGCATCCTATG
>JBGVRT010000132.1:0-29618 GCA_045128735.1 Eubacteriales bacterium
CCGTAGTTGGCATTGTAGGAAAATCCAAAAGTTTAGATTTTCCCACAATGCTTATCTTTTGGTCTTTGGTTCGGAATAGTGTAGTGCTGGCGGTCTATCTCTTGTTTTCGGTTGCTTGCTTCCTTACCGTACATGAGCATTGTTTTACGATAATATTATATCACTCAAATTATCGTTTGTCAATAATTTTTGGCATTTTTCATTCAAAAAAAGCGACAAGGACTTTACTCTTTGCCGCCGTTCATCTTCTTTCAATTCAAAAACCGTTAAGACTTTACCTTATTTTCCCTTTTCATCATACGACTCCCCATCTTTAGGGTTATTGTTGCCAACATTCCGTCAGAAGGAATACCACCCTCAAGTGAAGGAATCACTCCCGAAATGCGAGAACAATGCACTTATTTGTTCTTTTTCTTCTTTCTAACTATCACAAAGGCTGTAATTCCTCCGCCTATCAAAAGTATAACTCCTCCGATAATTGAGAAACTGATAATGATTTCAATCGGAATGTAGCTTGTAATACTTCTTGGAGGTTTTGTAGGATTTTCAGAGGTACTCAGTGTAAATTCAAGCTCTCCCCCGGGTAATCCGTTGCGTTTCAACGTATATCCCGTTTCGGTCTTGGTAAATCCCTCAAGGGAATTTTCCGTAATATAGAACGGCGTGTTAATTATGATCTCCAACTCACCGAAGCTCGCCCACGTGCTTGCAGGAGAGAGCAGATATGTGTAGGTATAAATAGCAGGCTCATAACTTCCGTTTATCTCGGGGTAAATAGGAGCTGTTACAGTATTAGTGATACTTGATTTTGGTTCAATCGTAATCTCATACTGATACCAACGCATAAGGCTTCTCGCAAAGCGCTCTGCGGACATATTCAATCCGTTAGAATCCGGGTATATATAGTTGTATTGCGGGTTGCCCTTGCTGCCCTCATTAAAGGCGGCAATTACGGCATTATACCAATCCACCTTAGATACGCCCGTTTCTTCGTTCCAATTTCCAAGTGCGAGATCTTCAAGCGTCATTGTCTCGGTGCTCGTCAACGATACAATTCCGGCGATTTCTTCTTTGTCCTCTACACCGCCATCTTGATAACACTTCATAACGAGAGGTGTAGAAAGTGGCTGACCGATAACATATACGGAGAAAATATCTCCGTTATCTGCCCACATACCGAACCTTCCGTCGCCATCCTTTTGTGTATGGAATCCACTCTGTTCGGGGAAATAGATCTTCGATTTTCCGTCGCCTCCATCCCAATCAAAGGCTACGTTTGCGGCGTTATACGTTTCTTTGTCGATCAGACCTTCTTTGTTAGCTCCACCCACAATGTAGGTGTACTTCGTTACCGTCATTGTAGGAGAATAGAAAGCATCCGTAATATAGGTATCGGACAATCTCGGAAGATCCTCGGATAACTTAAACTGAGCGCCATGGGGCTTCAACGTGTAACGAATCTCTTTGTCTATTGCTTCGCCGTTAATTGTAATATCATATTTTTCTGTATCAGCGAATGGGAGATAAGCTTGCGTTTCATCGTCAAACAAACTCGCGTAATCGGGCTGCGTTCCAAACGGAAAAGCAAGGGTTGCAGTTACGGTCAGATCTGTCGGATTGTAAAAGGTGTATTCAGCAGTTACCCTGCCCGTGTAGGCGAGGTATTCTTCCATTTCACGATAATAGTTATCGGGAAATTCGGAAATATCAAAGGTCAGCACCTCTTTTGTGACCTCGATAGGACAATTCCCGTCAACTACCACAGCACCCGTAGAATCAACTCCACGCCAATGTGTCTGTGCGGAATTAGCGTATGCGGGAACGACAAATGTGGATGCCAACAAGAGCACCACAAGTATAGTTGCAAATGTTCTTTTCATAGAAGTACCTCCTTTGTGATATTCTTTCTCAGTTATATAGACGGACTTTCACCGTAAAAGTTGCATTGTCCTCTATATATTAAGTCGCTTTTTTTGCGATTTGGTTTCACTTTTTCGCTAACTTTTTGTTATAAAACCGCTCCCCCTTTTTGTGTACGCACAGATCGCAGATAACAAACACTCCGAAATAAATCGGTACAGCTATTAAAGAGATCACGGGATAAGTCAAGAAGTCAAGTCCGTCAAACGGCGAGTGTATTAAGAACATTGAATTGACGTCATACGCTGCCGCTTCGGATACAAGAGCGTGGAAAACGAGGTTGCAGTAACACCCGATAGCCGCCATTACAAAAATTGAAATGAGGATATTTGTAATATTTCTTTTGACGTCTATCTTTATGTAGCCGAAGATCGGGAGCAAAAGCATATTGAATAGAAGCGTGGCGTGTGCCGTTATGCTCTTGAAATTCTCATAATCTGCAAGCGTTGGGTTGTTTATAAAATCCACGTTGGCGAACATCCCAACAAGGGTGGAAATGATACCGAACCAAAACAGATAATCAACAAAGAACGAACCGACTCTTGACTTTTTATTCTTCAGAAAAGCAAAGATCAGAGCCGACCACATCACCACGTTGCAAGGATATATCGACAAAATCAGATTAGGGGTTTCGCCCAAGTATTCTATCGCATTGCCACCCGACAACAGCTTGAATATAAACGAGCTGTAATGAAACACGATAGTGAAAATCGCGGCGGCTATAAGGATGATATTTTGTTTACGTTCTTTCTTAACGCATTTTTTTACGAGCCATAAGCCAAGAGCGATTATGGCAATCAGTATAAAATTAAAGATCAGTAGTTTGCCCATAACATTACTTATCGTGATTTTCTTTCTTCGCAAATTTCTTCTTGCAGATTATCGCGGCAATGAAGAACGCCAAGCTCGGCAGAAGGTACTCAACGGCATCCACGAGCGCGTAAGCGTACAGAGGTGCCGAACCTAAATAACTGCCGGTATTGTATTTGTAGGCATCCACGCCAAAGGCAATGGCAAAGCCTACGACCAACAAGGCAGCTACGATATACAAGAATTTATAGATGTTTTCTTTTTTCATAGCGAAAACTCCTTAAAAGTTATAGTACGGATATTTCCGATATTCCTCCGGCACATCCCACTCGTCGTCCGCCGGGATCGTTTTGAGCTTTTTAGACGGCTTATCGGGATACAGCACTGTGTTCAGATATTCGATAAAATCCGTTTCGTCAAACACGGCGCCGTACTGTTCTCCGCAGAGCTTCAAGAACTTGCCGCTTTTCTCGCCGTGCCACACATAGTTGAAAGCAAACTCATTAGCAACCGTAGCAAGATTGTCCGCAACGTCGGCAGGTACTAAATAGAGCGACAGATCTCCGTCTGCACTCAATACGACCTCTTTCATTTCACGGGTATCATCGGTCTGTTCGCAGAACAAGATGTTGTTATGGTAAATCTCAAGGGTACACTCACCCATAGTACCGCTCTTGTGGAAATATCCCGTATAGAGCGCGCGGTCTTGTCCGTAGTATTCGTCCGTGATGGAGAAGCCTGCATTCTGAAACTCGGCAATAAAATCTTTGAGATACATTTTCTTGAAGGTCTTGCCCTCGTAAGTGCCGAGATTACCGTAGTATCCCTCATGTACTGTGGCAAAGCAATACTCCCAATTCACATCGAGAAATTCGAGGTATCCGTCAACTTGATCCCAATTTGGTGCGGTTCTTACCATACCCGATTGAGTTCTCATTATGAGGTTGTCGCCGTTTATCTCAAATTCAATCACGTTCATATCGTGAAGGCTGTACGGTATTTCCGGGTTAAAAAATCTTGTTATTTTCACGGGATCACCTCTCTTTTTGTTATAATTCTTTACCACAATGAGGGCAGAACTTGGACTTCCCAAGCAGAGTATCATTGACCTTGCCACAATGCGGACAACGTATTCCATTCAACTTGTAGCACACAACTGAGCCGAGAAAAACAACAAAAGAAATACCTGTAATTATAACCTCAGCGGTTGTATCGTAATTTCCGTCAAGCAACTTTACTCCCACGACGCCCAAAGTAATAAAGAGAACGATTGCAGAAATAATTGCTAACCAAAAACACACTTTTTTCATACCGTACCTCCGTTCAAATCATTGCTACCATCAGCGTAGTCAATGACTATCTTTTTGCAGTTAGGACAATTATAAGCAACACAAGCTGAACCTTTCATCATAGAAAGTTCCGACAGAACAATCGAGTCTTTATGTAGAAAAGCGCGAGTGAAAAACTTGCGTTTTTCTCCTTTTATCCAATTCAACTCTTGCGGACTATGAATAAGTCCTTTTTCCATTTCATTGTTGCAATATGGACATTTCATACTGTATTCTCCTTACTGCTCACTTTTGGCTCTTGCCACCATATCGTCGATCTCGCTCTCCAAGTCAGAGGTGTTTCCTTGAACAACACCTGTATAGGGAGCGCCGGATTTACATTTGCAAAATATCGTTGCGAGATCCTTTTCATCGTGCTCGCTTGCTTCTGTATCTCTTACAATGTTTTCAACATCATCAGCAAGCTGCCAATCTCTAACAACGATAATGCCACCATTATCGTAATGAGCCTTTAACTGTTCGGCATCAATATCAGACTCGGTGTTGATTACTATTACATCTTCGTCGTTCCAATAGTCGCCCGTAGAAAGTAGATTAACAATACCTTTATCTACGATATAAATACCCTCGTATGGAATTTCGACATAGCACGTGCCGTTATCAAAATAAACGTAAAAATAGTGCGTTCTCTCATCGGTTTTAGCCGCAATTTCATAGTATGTTTTAGCATCAGGGCTGTCCTGAACACTCATTTTGCGCGTAGGCTCTGCCTCGGAAAGTTTCGATAAAATACTATCAACATCATCATTTGCTATCTCGCGCAAATCTCCGTCATTCCGATTCTCGTTCTTTTTGACAGTCATTGAAACCACGGAGTTTGTAGAAGGAACGTTGATAGGAGCAGCTTTTGGGAATAGGCTGTCGATTATCAAGTACCCGCCAAGAATTAACACCGCGAGTATAACAACCACGACTATAGGTATGATAATCTTTTTCATTGTGCGACCTCCTTCAATAGAGCAGAAAACGCCCATAACTTATCAAAGCTATGGGCGTACTGTCATTCTTGTATAGATTGATTTCCCACAACCTCATCGGGAAACTATAAATAGTGGAATAATTATATCATAATATTATGAATATTTCAACCATTTTTACCATTATGTTTCAGCTTTCTTTCGGCTTCTTCCTCTGCAAGCACCGCTTCGTGAATTTCCTTGGTGTAGCAACCGGGATCATAAGCCATAAGAATGATGAAAAACATCAGCTTGTCGGCTTCGTCCTTTTCTACGCTCGGTCTGTAATAGTCCATTTCTCTTTGATCGACGTAGTATTCCGCGCCTTTACGCTTTGCTTCAAGCTCGCACATAAAGTCCACCAAATAGGCTGCATCCTCGCGGGTATATTTCGGGGTATGCTTTAGGTGATACTGTATCTGTATCTCTCTTACGGCATCGTAAACCTCTTGATTGTTATTAGCGTTCAAAACGTCGGGGTGCGCTTTCAGAAACATCATAATGCGCCACGCTAAATGGCGGTAATTCTGTGCCAAGCGGTATTTTCTCTCGGCTTCATTCATCTCTTTCTTCTTCATAATCGGCAAGATTGATTACCTCCTTTTCAAGCTTTTTCGCATATTTCAGCGCGGTGTATGCGCCGCCTTCCTCTCGCTCAACGTAGCAGACGAATAGGTCGGCTTGCTCCACCATCCAACGGTTGCGCTTCGTGATAGCCCCCTTCGGGTGGGTGTGCCCGATACATTCGGGTATCATCACGTTGTCGTAATATTCCTCGTAGTATTCCATATCCTTTTCGGGGTACGGGAGCACACAGATAAACTCATTGTTCGCCTTGCCAATAGCGTTTTGCACACGTTTAACGACCGTAGCGGCGTAGATGTCAAACTCGCCGTTACGACCGATATATATTTCTACAAAAGGCTTCGTGCGTATCAAGTCCTTCAGAAGCGGATATAGCCGTTCATCAAGTGTTCGGTGTCCGTAAAAGTCACGATGACCGAAAAGCACGACGCGGTAGGTGTCATCATAAGACATAGCTGCCCTCAAATAGATGAACTTTCTACCTCTCGGTTTGTTCATCTATCAATCTAATAGGTGAACAGAAACCCTTATAATTGTTCGTCTATTGCCCCATAAAAGAAAAAAGCCATTGATAAATCTATCAATGAGCCGTAAAATATTGACTTTATGGGGCAAATGTGATATAATAGTACAGTTAATAATTTCTTGTATTAGATTGATAAATGCGATAGACGAACAAAAAAATTAGAGCAATTTCCCCAAGCGGTTCATATACTCTCGCTTATGTGCCATAAAGGAATGAACATACCTTTTTAGGGTGATCGTCGGGTTTTTATGTCCGAGGATTTCCGAGAGGGATTTGACGTCCATTCCGCACTCGATGGCGCGCGTCGCAAAGGTGTGACGGAGAGCGTGGAAACCGTGATGGGAAATCTTTTGCTTTTTAAGGAGCAATTCAAAGCTGCGCTGATAGGAACGAACCGTGATGACCTTCGCTCCGTCGAATACGACGTGCTTTGAGTTGCTTTTCTTTTTGAGTTCTCTGAGGTGCGGTATAAGCTGCTTCGGGATCGGGATAACTCTGCGTGAGCTTTCGGTTTTCGGTGTTCCCGTGATACGGCAAAACTGTCCGTTTTCGTCCTTTCCGTCGTAGCAGCTCTTGGTCACATAAAGCTCCGCATCCGAGAGGTTGACGTCGCTCCATTCAAGAGCCAAAAGCTCACCAATTCGCAACCCCGTATATAGGCATAAGACGATACCAAACATCTTGGGCCTGCGGTCTGCAAGAACCGCTTGCTCAATGAGTTTCTGTTCCTCGGTGGTGAAGCTCTCCACGGGCTTTTCTCGCACAGTGGGGCGCTTTATCTTGTCAACGTGAACCGCCTTTGTGAGTCCGAGCGCATACGCCATCGTTAACGAAGCGTGTAGAACGAGAACAACGGCATTGACGGAGTTTGGGGCAAGTCCTTTTCCCGTTCTCGTGTTGCCGTTTTGCGAGAGATCCACGATATATCTCTGCAAAACCCTCGTTTCAAGCTCGTCCATATCGTAGTCGCCAAGAGCGGGTATGAGCCGTCTTTCGATAACATCGCAATACTGCGCGTAGGTTCTCGGCTTCACGCTCGGTTTCTCGTAAAGCTCCAACCATTCTCTGAGCCAATCTTTGTACTTCATAGTAACACCTGCCTTTATATAATTTTATTTTTACCCGATTTAACAAAAAAAGAAGCCGAACACTTAGGATTTGTGCTCGGCTTCTCGCTTTTCTGCGGAAGGGATTGACCTCTCCCGCGTTGTTTATAAAATTACTTTTATTATATCACTTTTCCGTGAACTTTTCAAGATGAAAGACCGCCCGAGAGGTTAGTCCCGGGCGGTCGGGGTTATGCCTTAGATGCTATTCTTCTTTTTGAAGTAGAAGAACACACCCGTTCCGATAGCAGCTACGCCGAGAATGATGAGAATAACGATGAGTGCGATATTCGCGCCCTTCTCGATTGTGAAGTCGTATTCGGTAGCGTTGCCGTAAGCATCGGTCACAGTTACCTTGTACTCGCCAATCTCGGTAAGCTCGTCGCCCACGGTGTACTCGATCTGCTCTCCGTTGAGCGTTACCACAACCTCTGCTTCCTCGGAAACGTCGGTAAGGGTTACTGCATCGGTGGTCGCACCACCATTCTCAACGCCGTTCAGAGTGAGCGTAGGAGCAGTAGCATCCACGGTTACGGTGAACTTCTGAGTCTTACCACCCGCAATGATAGATACCTCGTAAACACCGCTTTCGGTGAGTGCGAGAGTGCCTTTCTCGATGGTGGTTTCGTTGCCGTTGACAAGCACCTTTTCAAAGCCGGGGATAAGGTCGATTTCTTCCTCAAACTTGCCGACAGTAGGCTCAACGATGGTGAAGCTGAACTCTACCTTGTTGCCGAGCGCGTCAACGAGTTTAACACCGTAGGTCGCAGGCTCGATGATCTCCTTGCCAAGCTCATACGTGAACGCTTCGCCATTCTTGGTGACGGTAGCGGTTACGCTCTCGTTTGCGGAGATCTTCACAGAGTTCGCAAAGCCCTTGTCGTGTGCGTTTACGGAGTAGTCCACCTTGGTGTCAACGGTCACGCTGAAG
The DNA here is from genome assembly GCA_045128735.1 of Eubacteriales bacterium. Classification (GTDB taxonomy): domain Bacteria; phylum Bacillota; class Clostridia; order Oscillospirales; family CAG-272; genus RGIG8775. The sequence continues at coordinate 8,184 of JBGVRT010000132.1, forward strand.
GAGTGGGTTTCTCCATTAGCAACCACGTCCACGGTGTACTTGCCGTCTGCGGTGATTTCAAGAGTTCCGTAGTTGAGTCTTGCTTCGTTGCCGTTCACAAGCACCTTTTCAAAACCTGCAAGCTCATCAAAGTTGTAAGTGAACTTGGTTACAACGGGTTCTACGATAGTGAAGCTGAACTCTGCCTTGTTGCCGATGTCATCGGTGAGAGTTACGGTGTACTCAGCAGGCTCGGTGATAGCCGTGCCGTCCTTGTACTCGATAGGAGTGCCGTTCTTCGTTACCACAAAATCAAGGTTTTCCTTTTCGTAGATGGTGACGGAGTTCGCAAGTCCGCCGTTGTTGATATTCACGTCAAAGCCTACGGTCTTGTCGATCTCAAAGCTCGTCTTGGTTTCGTTGCCCGCTTCGTCGGTTAGGATAACGGTGTATTTGCCGTCCTCGGAGATAGCCGTACCCGAAGCATAGTCGCTGACCTCGGTATCGTTCTTTTCAATGGTTGCGGTCACGCCCTCGCCCTCAAAGGTTACGGATACGTTGGTGTTGGTTGCGCCCTCTGCCTTTGCACCGTCAACCGAGATTTCGGGAGCTTCGGTGTCAATGGTGAAGGTGTAGGTGGTCTTGTGTCCGTCGTGGTTCTCAAATACGATGGTGTAGTCGCCGTCCTCGGTGAGTCTTACGCCCGATCTGTACTCGATTTCCTCGCCGTCCTTGGTTACAGTTACCTTTGCATCATCATCCCAAGAGAACTTAACGATGCCGTTGGTGTGACCGCCGTTGTCAACGCCTTCAAGCTCACCCGTGGGAGCAGGCTGCGTGTAGTTCTTCTCTCCGATGATGGAGTCGATACCCGTGCGGAACTCGTCTGTGATAGTCACCTTGTAGATGCCGCTTGTGCGGAACTTGTAGGTGAGAGTATCAAGCTCGATAGCCGTGCCGTAGTCGTCTGTGTCAAGAGTTACCCAAGTGCTGCCGCCGTCGGTGGACTTCTGCACGATGAGAGTCTGAATGTGGCTCTCTGCGTCTGCACTCGGCTTTACCTCGATCACAAGCTGCTTTTTCTCCGCATCCTCGGTAAGCATTACAGAGGGTGCGCTGCGAGAGATAACGAGATTGAAGCTCTGACTATCTCCTGCGTGGTTCACCGCTACCACGGTGTAAGTGCCGCTTTCGGTAATGGTGAAGCTCTCGCCAAGGCTCTTGATTGCCACAAGCTCGCTCTCGTCCTCGTCGATGACGCGGTAGATACGGAACATAGCCATTTCGTCAAGTGCTTCGGTGATAGAAACGGTTACTTCATCCTTGAAGAAATACGTTCTGTCAAAGGATACGTTGTTGGTTGCACCCTCGCCAATCGCATATTGAATGGAGGGAGCGTTACGGATAATGATAACGGAGTAGTCGCAAGTGTTACCGAACTCGTCAAAGACGGTTACGGTGTGTCTGCCCTCGGTTTCGATCACGTTGCCGACAAATTCCTCACCGTCAAGGAGCAAGCCGACGTCAGTACCAAACTCGACCTTGTTTGCAAGGATATTCTTGCCCTCGGAGTAGGTGTAAAGGTTCTCGCCGTCAGCTACGGTTGAGGGAGCTTTCTGCCAATAGTAGTAGGACTTGATGGAGTCCTCAGCATACTCGGCAATGACCTCTGCCAAACGCTCTGCGGTGAAATAAGCGACCTGCTCATCGGGAGATCCGGACTTCTTATAGATGAAATACGCACCGTTCACGGCATTTGCGCTGTCCTTTTCGTCCATTGCAATACCCGTATCCCAAGTTGCGCTGCTCCAAGTGCCGTTTACAACCAAGCCGTTCTCACGGAGGGTTGCAAATTCAAGTGCCTTTTCGTAAGAAGCAAACGCGAAGATGTTGCCGTCCTTGTCTGCTACCTCGTAGTATTCCTTCTGAAGCGTAGAGGTCAGTACGTTCTGCTTGGAGGACGCGAACTCGGTGCTCCATACGTTGCCTGCGGTGTCGGTTACGACTACCTTATAAACGCCCGTGTCAATGGTGGAAATGAGCTTGCCGTTAGTTACGGATTTGCCGTTGACGGTTACGCTCTTAACGGGTGCGTAAAGGTTAGCATCACCGTTAGACCAAGTGATCTTCACGTCGCCGTTTGTCTTACCGCCCGACACACCCGAAAGGGTTGCCTTTTTCTGAGTTCTGTCGATGATTACGGTGTAGTTGCCCGTGGAGTTGCCTGCATCGTCAAGTCCGTAGAAGGTGTACTTGCCCGCCTTGGAGAACTCTGTTCCCGAAACATAAGCGGTAAAGGTGGAGCTATCGGGAGTCTTGACATAGCAATCCTCACCGCAGACGAACTTGATATACTCGCCATTGGTATAAGAGCCGCTGCTGATTGCCTTGCCGTCCACATAGAGCTGAGCCGAAGGGATCTGACGGTCAACCTTTACGGTGTAGTATGCCGAGGTGTTACCCGCCTTGTCGGTTGCATAGAAGGTGTAAGTGCCTTCTGCGGTCAACTGTGTACCCGAAGTGTACGCAGCATAGGTGGTGGTGTTAGGCTTCTTCACATAGATATTTGCAAGACCGATATTGTCGCTCGGAACGAACTTAACATAGCTTGCATTGGTGGAGTCGCCCGAAGAAATAACCGAAGTTCCGCCGTAAAGAACGCCCGTAGGCTTGGTAGTGTCAAGAGTAATCGTTACCACGGAGGACTGATTACCCGCCTTATCGGTCGCGTAGAAGGAGTAAGTGCCTTCGGTAGCGAGCTGAGTGCCGCTTGAATATGCAGTGTAGTAGGAGCTACCCGGCATTTTCACATAGAGCGCGTTAATACCCGAGGTGCTGTCCGTTGCGGTGTACTTGACATAGCTTGCATTGGTGTAAGAGCCGCTTGTCTTGGTTGCAGTACCGCCGTAGAGAGTACCCGTGGGAGCCGTTCTGTCGAGGGTGATAGAAACGGTGGAGCTTGTGTTGCCCGACTTATCGGTGCAGTAGAAATAATACGTGCCTTCTGCGGTAAGCTGTGTACCCGAGGTGTAAGCCACATAGGAGCTACTTCCGGGCTTTCTGACATAGCAGTTAGCAACGCCGCTGTGAGAGTCAGAAGCTACATACTTGACATAGCTTGCGTTGGAATAACCGCCCGTGGACTTCACGGTAGTGCCGCCGTAGAGAGTACCCGAAGGTGCGGTCGCATCGTAGTAAACCTTGTACTCAGACGAGATGTTACCCGCCTTGTCAACTGCACGGAAGGTGTACCAACCCGTAGAAGCGGAAAGAGCCGTGTTCGCGGTGTAGGAACTCCAAGAGGAAGAACCGGGGTTCTTGACCTGATAGTAGCTCACGCCGCCCGTGTCGGTAGCAGAATACTTCACAGGTTTGTTGGTGTAGCCGCCGTTGGAAATGGTCGTGCCACTTGAATTTGTTGCCTTGCCGACGGGTGCAACCGTGTCAAGATAAACCGAGTAGGTGCTGCTGCTCTGATAGCCGTCAGTCGCGTAGAAATACCACCAACCGTTGTTCGCGGAGGTAGCTGAAACGGACTTACTGCTTGCGGTGGTGTAGGTGTAGGAAGAAGCGCTCGGAGAACGGTAATAGATCTTAGAAGTTGAATAGTTATCCGTTGCGCTGAACTTGATTTCCTTGTTTGTGTACGCACCGCTTGAAATGCTCGAACCGCCCGCCGTGAAAGAGGTATAGGGCGCGGTCGTATCAACGGTAAAGTGATAGGTGAAGGTGTAGGTTTTGGTGACAAAGATATTCGGCTTATATTCTCCTACATAGGTGAGCACATAGTCACCGTCAGAGAGTGAGCCTTGATAGAGGTATCCGCCTCCGCTACCCGACAATGACTTGCTCGTATAGGTTGAGCCGTTACGGGTGAGCTTAAAGGATACGTGTTCCTTGATGTCCTCCGCGTGGATATAGAACGAGAAGTACGACCAATCATAGGTGGCGTAGTTATACTTCGTTGTTGTGGAAGCATCATCACGGAAATACTGCGTTGAGATTTGGATAGCGAACTGATCCATATAGCCTGCGGTCGCGCCGTCGCCAATGTCATAAAGACCGTAGAGCATATAAACGCCTGCACGGTTGGTGGCAGCCGAAGCCTTCATGGGCGAAAGCATAAACACGCCGACAACCATCAGCAGAGCGAGTGCGACGACAAGCAAGCTCGTCACAATTCTTTTCTTGTTGTTTGCCTTGTTCTTGTTATTCTTTTTCATACTGTTTTCCTCCATAAATTTGGTTTTGGTGTGGTTTTTGTAAAGGTTTGTTTGCAAATTGCGGTTGTTGTCCATAGGGCATCACTCCTTTTCGCTCGATTTGGTATATATAAAAACGCCTATCGCTTTTACACGGTAGGCGTGAATTGTTTACTGTGCCGGGGTGAGCAACCCCTGCCACAGTTCATCGTTTTTCTCGTCAAGAAGCATCGTGAGCATTTCGATCTGATAGTCGGTGAAGTCGTATTCATCGGCGGCTTGCAGAGCCGTAAGTCCTGTTCGCTTCACCGTTACATAGGTCGTTGTGACGGTTTCCGTTACCTCCTTGAGATTGCCGTTCTCGTCACGCACCTGCTTCTTGACCTCTTTCGTTTCGGTTCTTGTTTCAAGTCGCACGTTATTCATCGTGCGGTAGATATTCCTCAGCTCGTCGGCTTTGGCTTCGTCAAAGGTCGCTATCTCCTGCGGGTTCTCGGTGTCAAGGTTGAGCTTGACGGCGTATATGGCAACTATCTCGTTCCAATCCGCCATCTCACCCTCGTAGGTCAGCACGTCGTATTGGCAGTTGGCAAGCAGCTCTTGTTCCTTATCGTGGAACTCTCGGTCAAGCTCTCCCATAACGTCATACACCGTGATACCGTTTTGCTCGGCGGGTATGAAGATGGCAAAGATAGAGCCTGCCACAAGAGCCACAAGCACGATGATTACGATGATGAGCACCGCAACCCAACCGCCTGCGGCAATGGCTGCTACAAGTGCCTTAACACCTGCGATAACGGCTTTTGCCGTTGCGATAATTGCCTTGACCGCCACCTTGATAAACTTCACCGTGGCAATGGCAGCTCGTTTGATGGCTTGTGCCGCACGGACAGACATTTTCACGCCCGCCTTTGCCGCCTTTGCACTTGCTTTCGCGGCTTGCTTTGCCGCTTTTGCGCTTGTTTTCGCCGTTTTCTTTGCCGCCTTAGCCGATGCTCGGCTCGCCTTTTTCGCCGCCTTAGAGCCGTTTTTTATGCCCTTGGAGGCGGTCTTTGCACCTTGCTTTGTGCCTTCGGTCAAGAGAGGTCTTTTCGGTGGTGGAAGCTGCTTTGGTTCTTCGACCTTCAGCTTTATTTTTCGCGGGCGGTTTCTCCATTTTTGGATATTCCGCACCGTAGTCCGATAACCCCATTGACCGACACGTGCCGCACCTCTGACAAGCGCTCTGCCGGAGCGTTCCTCCTTGTCTTGTACCTCGTTGCCCGCATACTCGACCTCGGTTTCGTGCCGAGGGTTTTGAGTTTCTTCGGCAGAGTTGGCAAGGGAGGAAGCTCCGTTCTTGCTTTTCTTGGCAAGTCCTTCGGTTTTATCTACCACCTTGATACTGCGTAGCGACTCTCTCGTTTTCGCAGTTCTCATAGCATCACCTACCGAGCTTCATCACGTTTTCGTGATTTGTCCTTTGTCTTGGTCTTTGGCGCGTTGAGCTGATATTTTTCGATCTCCTTCAAGTCAAACTGATACTGCGGATATTCACAATATCCCGACCGCATTTTTCTTCCCGTAGGCTTGCCGAGCTTATTGTCGGTAATAAACTTTTCCGCCCAAGGGTTATCGTTGGTGTCAACGAAGGAGCAGTTCGGCTCGTGCGGCTCTCTGAGATTGATGGTGAGCGTTGAATAAGGCATCAGCATACCGTCCTCGTCCTTGAAATACATCTGCAAGGCAAGATTGTGATTGTTAGCATAGCGTTCCGCTTCAAAGCACACCTCGTAGGTCTGCCCGTAGGGGGTTGTAAGGTTTAGATATTCCATACGTTACCTCCTATTCTCCGAACTTGGTGGTCATCAGCTTATAGAGCTGTGTATCCTTCGGCAGACGGTTTTGGAAAGGCACGAGCGCACCGCCTATCTTGGCAAGACCGTGACCTGCTTCCACGTTGGTGATATACGACATCTGAAGCTCCGACATTGAAAGCAGCTCAGCAAGGTCGGCTCTGTCGGTTGCCGCTTGGTTAAGCATAATTACAAGCTCGGAGTTTGCAAGCATTGTTCTCGCCGTGTGGCTTTGCAAGAGGTCGTCCACGTTCTGCGTGATACCCGTTATAAACGCTCCGTACTTTCTCACTCTTTTCCAAAGGGTAAAGAGGAAGTTTGCGGAGTATTCGTATTGGAAAAGCAGATAGATCTCGTCGATAAAGATATAGGTCTTTTTGCCCTTGATACGGTTCTCGGTGATGCGGTTAAGGATACTGTCAAGAACGACGAGCATACCCACGGGCATCAGCGTTCTTCCAAGCTCGTGAATATCGTAGCAAATAAGACGATTGTGGGTGTCCACGTTGGTCTGCTTGGCGAAGGTGTTAAGGCTTCCTTCCGTGAATAGCTCAATGGCAAGAGCAATGTCAGCCGCTTCGGGTTCACTCTGCTTTAAGAGCACATCGCGAAAGTCCTTTAGAGTGGGCGGCTCTCCCGTGTAATTGTTCTGCACAAAGTCACGGAGTACGATGGAAGTGCAACGGTCGATAAGAGATTTTTCCGAAGCACTCAGAGCACCGTTCATAGCCTGCTCACAGAGGGATAGCACAAACTCGGATTTCAGCATGACGGGGTTTGCACCGTCGGCATAGTCCTTGTTGATCTGCAAGGCATTGATATGGTTCTTACTCGTCGAGGAAAGCGTGATATTCTCACCGCCGAGGGCTTCGGTCAGTTTCCAATACTCACGCTCGGGATCTATGACGATAATATCCGCATCCTTGTCGGAAAGATAGAGATTGACAATCTCTTGCTTTGCCATAATGGACTTACCCGAACCCGAAACGCCGGTAATAAAGGAGTTGCCGTTAAGCAGCTCCAAGCGGTTGACCATAATCATATTCTTGCTGATGGCGTTATTGCCGAGGTACAGACCTTTTTCGTGGCAGACCTCCTGTGCTCTGAACGGCATAAATACCGCAAGACTTTCGGTTGTGAGAGTTCTGCGGATCGTCAGCTTTGTGCCGCCGTAAGGCAAGCAGGTTTTGAGTCCTTCAAGCTGCTGCCAACGAAGAATTGCGAGGGAGCAAAGGTGCTTTCTCGCACATTGCTGAATACTCTCGGTATCCGCATCAAGCTGAGCTTTGCTGTCTGCCGTATGAACGATTGTGATGAGCGTGGGGATCATCCTCATGTCGCGCTCCACAAGGTCGTTAAGGAAATCACGGCTCTCGTCGCGCTGCCGTTCCATTTCGTAGGGTACGGTTGCCGAGTAGTTGTTGTTTTGGTTCTGCTTACGTTGCCAATTCGAGATATTGGTTTCCACCGCCAAGAGCTTGTTTTCGCCTTGCCTTACCGCCTTTTCCTGCGGGATTGGCTCTGCATCAATGGAGAGCATCATATTTCGGTCGATGGCGGTCAGCTCGGATATTAAGCTATCCTTGATAAAGTTAGCGTAATCTTTGAGATAGATCACTCTGCCGTATCTGCCGTCCATCTTGAAATGGTCGCTCTTGAACTCCATAGATTCGGGGGCAAGTGCGAGCTTGAATTTATGCTTTCTGCGCTTGTAGAGCAAGCGGTCATACATAAAATCGTCCTCACGTCCACGGTGGAAAAAGTCAAAGAAAATGCGTATCTTTTCCTTTTCGTCCACCTCCGTCAGCTTTGAGCCGAGCTTGGCAAAAGCGGCGGCATATTCGGCAAACTTGCCGTTGAAATAGGTTCTTGCTTCTGCGATAGACGGCTTTTCCACCGTTACGGTCAAATACTTGTCCTGCACCACACCCGAGGTCAAAATGACGTTGCGCTCCAAAATAGAGTTGTATTCGTTGCGGTAGCGGTCAAGCTCGTCGCCCATCAGCGGGAGCATATTTTTTGCTTCAAATTCGCTTCTCGGTATATGGCGGTTGCGTATGGTGATTTTCGTGCTCGCTTTCTCATCGAACAGATTGAGAATATCCGAGTAGGCGAAAAACATAGCCTCCTTTTCGTCCTTAGAAGCGACCTCGTAGTTTATATCCGTAAAGCGGAAGGTCTTTGCCCAAAGGTTTTTGCCGACGAGCATAATACCGTCCTCAAAAATTCTTTGAATGGGTATCGTGTCCTCGACGGTAGTGGGTATTCTGTCTTGCTCTACGGGTTGTTTCTTCTTACTTGTAATCATTGTTCCTCCTTTACTTCTTCGTCCTCTCCGATTTCACCCTTAAAGAGTAGGTATCGGGGCATCATAATCTCCGAGCGTATCCACGCCTTGATAACCTTTTCGGCAGGCATACCGTTGTACTTCACAAAGCCGAAGATGATAAACGGTACTGCGCCTATCATACAGAGCCACGAAAGCACCTCTGTACCGAAAAACGGTCGGCACCCGAAGTAGATGCCGACCGCAGCCGCACAAGCGAGGATAGCGAAGATAAACTGCCGAACCGAAAGACCGAAGAACATCGTTTCGTTAAAGTCTTTGATTTCTTTGTTTATCTTAATTTCCATATTTCCTCCTTATCGCGCATCGGGTTCTTTTGCTTTTTTCTCTTGTTGTGGGAGAACATATAATTCTCCGTCTTTCGTTTTAAGCCGTACAGAGTACCCAAGTTGATTGAGTGCTTTGCAAACTTCGGGAGCGTTTTCCGCCTTTGTTTTACAAACACCGATACGAGTAAATAAAGCTACATCGTCGTACCACGGCTCGTCCTTGAAGGCATCAACGCGCAAGAATATATCTTCTTTTGCACTTATGTCTGATGCTTCAATTATTTTTTCATCTATCCGTTTCTCATCGTGCTTTTCGGAAGTGATACCAAGTTGGACTTTAAGCCTGCGTATCTCAGCCGCATTGTTTTTCAGCGCATAGGGCATATACGGCTGATTGTGCATCGGGTATCTGCGGCGCATATCCTCGTTGAGTTGCTCCGCTTCTTCCACACTCAAATCGGGATAGCCGATAATCGTTCCGTGTTCGCGGTAATAATTGTTGATGGCTTTCATCTGCTCTTGGTTTCTCTCACAGATTTCAAGCCTTGCTTGTAACTGTTCCGTTGTTCCTTTCAAACGCTACCTCCTTTACAAGCCCATCATCTCTCGCACAACTCTGTCCGAGAGCTTTATCGTGCCGACAAGCACAAGCATATTAAAGAGCAATTCGCCTATATACGTCCACACCTGCGTTACTGCCGATGCACCCGTCGCCACCGAAGGCGGTGAAGCTGCAAACATAGAGTAAATGATGCAGGCGAGCACGATAATCGCACCCTCGAGGCAGACAGCCGCAAAGGATTTGAGAAAGGCTTTGCCTATATGACTTGTTTCTTCGCCCGCAAAGGTGGACATAGGAACGGGAGCGATAGCCACATAGATATAGAGCTTGAAAAATCTGCCGTACACCGTCAGTATCATAATGAACGACAGTATCCAAACAAGCAAGCTGCCGATTAGAGTGACCGCCCATAGAGGTATGGACTCCCAAAATCCGCAGCTTTCTATCGTGTCTATCATACTCTGCGGTAGGTACGCAGAGCCTTGTCCCGTAATGCCGGAAGCAATCATAATTTTACTTATGATGCCTTGCACGATGGTGAACATCGCAAGCATCAGATCAAGCCCCCAAGTGACCGCCGCCTTTGCAAGCACGAAGCGTATAAACACCTTCAATGCCTGCTCGGGGCGTTTGAGTTCTTGAAAGCTGTTGAACTGACGCATTATCCCCATAAGGAAGAACAATACGAGAAGCGCGTAGCCGATGGCTTTGAGCGCACCGTTGATATTCACCATCACGTTCCATATACCGCCACCTTTGAAGGTTTCGGGCGACTCGGATATGAGCCGCCATATTTCAGCGAGCTTGCCGTTCCAAGTGTCAAGGGCGTTTTCAAGGTTTTCTACAACCCAATTGTTCGACATTTGCTCACCTCACTTTCGCTGACCGTCAGCCCGTGATAAGCGTTAAAATCTCTTTTGCAAAGGTGATAACAACGCCACCCGCAAGGGTTAGGAAGCCGTTAGCTCTCTGCGAGGGATCGTGGCTCTTGAAGGACAGACCGATCTGAACCACGGCAAAGCCGAGCATAATCATACCGACCGCACGGACAAGTCCGAACATAAAATCGGAGAGGTTGTTGACTACCTCCACGGGATCGTCCTCAGCGGCAAACGCGGTCACGGCGCATACCGATACCATAAAGATGCAGAGGACAATGCACATCCACACCCTCATAAAGCGTTTTGCCTTAGCAGGCATAGGGGTTTTCTTGGTTTCAAGTTTGTTTCTTTTCATTCTGTTTTCTCCTTTTCTTCTAACATAGATTTCAAAAATTCACATAGCATTTCCGTTTCTTCCTCGTCGTAGGCTTCGATCTCGTTCTTGAAATACTCGTCCACCGTGGGAATATCCGAGAGTGCCATATCTCCAAGCGTTTCGGGATCAATGATTTCAATGGTCACGCCACCCGTGAGCACACCGAGGTTATGAGCATAAGGAGCAGCACCGCCGTCCGTGCCGAGCTTGATATTTGGGTGAGATAGAATGTCGTACTTTAGGTCGAGCACCGGGCGTTCTCCACGGATAAAAACGATAGCGTATTTGTTGTCGAGCATACGCACCTCGTCGGGAGTCAGAAGCTCACGCCCCGCCACTTGGGAATTGGTTGAGAAATTACCGCGCAGACCGTCGCTCCGTCCGTAAGAATTGGTATCAATCGTTTCTTTTCCGAGAAGCTCCGACACATACTTGTGGGTGCTTTGCTCGTTACCGCCGAGGTACACGAACTCGTCGCAGTTTCCAACGATACTTTCCCATTGCTTTTCAAAGAGTGCCTTTAGCTGAGCGAGGTTCTGCAAGATGATGGATACGCTCACGCCACGGGAGCGCATAACCGAGAGTATCTTATCAAAATCATCGGGCAGGCTCACGTTGGCGAACTCGTCCATAAGGAAGTGAACGTGAACGGGCAACGCTCCGCGATACTTGAAATCGGCTACGAAAAACAACTGTTGGAAAAGCTGGGTATAAAGGATTGATACAAGGAAATTGAACGAGGTGTCATTGTCGGGGATAAGTGCGAACAAGGCGACCTTGCGCTCTCCCAAGGATTGCAGGTCAAGCTCGTCGGTAGAGGTGAGTGCCGCAAGGCTGTCAAGGTTGAACTTTTCAAGCCTTGCCGCAAGCGTGATTTGAATGGATTTCAAGGTCTTTGCCGAACCCGACCGATAGGACTTGTAATACTTCAGCGCGATATGATTGGGGTTCTCGTATTCAAGGAGGGCGAACAGGTCGTCAAGCACGCTCCCCTCGGCTTCGTTGTCCTCGTCTATATCTCCGTTTCTCAGCAGCTCCATTACCATAGCGAAGTTCTGTTCTTCGGGTGGAGCTTCATAGTGAAGATAGAATACGAGAGCCAACAAAAGCATTGATGCCGCCGTATCCCAAAAGGGATCGTTGGATTGGCTACCCTTGGGAGTCGTGCTCTTGAATAGGTTTGTAACGAGCCTCTGAATATCGTTGTCGCTTTGGATATACATAAACGGGTTATAGCAATCCGACCTTTCCATATTGATAAGGTCGAGCACGCGCACCTCGTAGCCTTTGGCTTTGAGCAGACCGCCCGTATCTCGCAGCAGCTCTCCTTTCGGATCGAGGCAAACAAAGGAGGTATTACATTGCATCAAATTTGGCTTCGCGTAGAACCTCGTCTTGCCTGCGCCACTACCGCCCACGACTATTGTGTTGAAATTTCGTCGGTGCAGCTTGGCGTTATACCCGATAGACAAGTGCTGCGAGAGTATCTTGTTGGAGTCCTTCGGCTTCTGCTGATACCGCTTGTTTATCTCCTTGACCTCGCCCCATTTCGCAGAGCCGTGTTCCTCACGGCGGCGAAAGTTTGGCTTGGTATAGTGATAAATCAGTATCGCAAGACCGTAGATGAGTGATAACACAAACAAGGTCAGAAGCGTATTGTCGCTCCATACGAGATAGAACGGGTGTGAGAGTGCTTCGGAAAGCTTGGGAATAACGGTGGAAAGACCTCCGCCGAGGGTGGGAGCTATGAGAAAGGAAATCCATATAATAACGAGCCAACCGAACACGGCGACTCCGAACCATAAGAATTTCTTATCTTTCATCGCGTTCCTTTCTTCGTTTTTCTTTCTTGGTGGGAGCGTCGATGACCTTTAGGAGAACCTTGTTCAAGTCGTCGGTGGGTTTATCTTCCTCCAAGCAATCTGAACGTTGGTCGGCTAACGCCTTCATCATCACGCGATGCTCAAAGTCATCGACCTCAATAATTCTTTTTTCAGCCATCAGCGCGCCTCCCTCGGATGAGTTTTGTTGCTCGGCGGCACAACGGTTTTGGGTTCATCGGCTGCCTTCGCTTGCTCTTTACCTTTTTCAAGGAAATTACGCATTGTTCCCGAAACGGTTTTGGCAGTAGTATGAACTACACCCATTTCGGTCTTAACATCTTCGGGTTCAAGCGTGGTGTATTTGTTGGGGATTGCGTGAATGGTCAAATCAGACGTGTCCTTGCCGTACTTCTTGACAACGATATACGCCGCGCACCTCGCTTGGAACTCGTGGTCATCGTTGCGGTAGTGTGCCGCATCCTTCGCCATTTCCGCGTGTGCTCTCGCTTTGGCAACAGCGGGAAAGAGCTTGCCGAACTCCGTGCCTTGCTTATAGAGAATCACTCTGTTTTTCGCATCGTACACGGCAGCCTCGTTACCGAGGTCGGCATTGCTTTTCTGAATGGGTACGGGGCAACCATCCACAAGAGCCGCAAGGAGCTTGTTGTCCTCGTATTGGAGCTTCTTCGGGAACTCACTCGCGGGCGGCTCTGCAACCGAGCTGATGTCAAAGACGTTCTTGACGTTGTAGCCCATACGCTGCTCTCCGTCCACGGTGTAAGGACTCGGTTCTAAGATCCAAATACTTTCCTCGCCCTTCTTGATGGAGCAGCCCGCCTTTTTCCAACCGTCAAAGTCCATAAGACGTGTCGGGAGCTTTCCGTCCATCTGCATATAGATGAGGAAATTGTTGTTGAGGGAGTAGTTCTCGCAACGGCTCTGCACATCAAGGAACTGCTGCATATTCTCCTTGTTGGCGACGATACTGCCACACGCTTCGTCGATCATCTCGTAGCACATCGCGCGTTTTTCACGCTGAACCTCCGCAAAGCTCTTTTTCTCCGTGGCGGCGGGAGCTGCCTTCGGGGGTGGAGCTTCCTTTGCGTTTTTCTTGTTGGCTTCTTCAAAAATGTTCTCAAACTCTGTCATTATCTGCCTTTCCTCTCTTTCTTTTTATTCTTGGATTTGCCTTTGCTCTTGGACTTGTCGGGAGCTTTGGGAGCATCCTTTTTCTTGTCCTCACGCTCCTTTTTGATGTCCTCGATTTTCTTCTTGACCGAAGGCTTGCGGTCTGCTTTTCCTTCCTGCTTCATACTACGGTCGTTTTGTGGCTTTGCAGGATCGGATGAGTGCTCGGACAGAACCTCGGGACTTGCCTTTGGATTTTTGTCTGACCGAGCCGCAGTAGGGTTTTCGACTGTCGGCTCCTCTCTCTGAATAGGCTTGGCGAGCATCTCATCAGCGAGTTTTTCGCTGTCATCCTTCTCAGGGTGCTCGGCTTCGGGTGGGTTCTGCGCTTCTTGGTCATTTTCTTTCTTTTCCTCCTGTTCTTTCACGATTTCCGCACGGAGAGTGGCAACGTCCACTTGTGCGAGATTGAAACGCTCGGTAATCCTCGCAATCTTGGACTCGTCCTCGGCGCGAACCATCACGTCGAACACACCGTCTGTTTTGTCCTTTTCTTTGAGAATGGTATAGAGAATACCGTACTGCTTGGCGACCTCTTTGAATTTCGGCAGGTCGTCTGCCTTAAAGGTGTAAACCTTCAAGGGTTTGCCGCTACGGAGCATACTTTCAAGTCTTGCCGAGCCTTTGGTTTTCTTCTGTTGCCTTGCCATAGAGTAAAGCAACACGGCGGCGTTCTTCGCGCCCGTTCCCGTCAGCTTGATAAGTACCTCCGTTCCGTTTAGCATCATTTTCATTACCTGATCTGCTGCTTCGCCGGAAGTATTCATACTTTTCTTTCCTCCTTCTTTCTGTCTTGGGTTTTCTTTGGTATATCTTTATCGGGTACGTCGATGGTGTTGACCACCGCTTCGATAGCACCGCTTCGCAGAGCAATATCCTCGCAAAGCCGCATTTCCCGACGGAGTACCGCCATCTGTCTTGATAGCTCTGAAATCTGATTTTTTATCGGTTGCATTTCGACGCTATCGTGCATACGGCGGAGTCGGTTGCGGAGTGCAGCTCGCTCCTTGGCAAGTGCTACGAATTTGCCCGATAAATTCTTGGTAAAAGAAGAAAGCTGCTCAGCGGTATGAATGTCATACTTGCCAAGCAACTTTGCTTCCTCGGAGTACATACGCGCTCGCTTTACGTCCTCGCGGATCGTGGCGTATGCTTCACGGTTATTCGGTTTTTCTTTTGGGAGTGCGCCGAGCAGATAACAGTAGTGGTAGTAAAGAGCCACAAGTCCTTTCGGCTTCTCCCGTTTGGTGTAGGATTTGTACGGAGTGAAGGAACGGTTGATGCCGTTCTCTTTGAGCCGTCTTTGCACGTCCTCGTATGTGTAGCCCTCACCGAGCTTATCCATACGAAACCATCTTGTACTTTCGTCGGGGCGGATACGCAGATATTTTCCTCGCCATTCAAGGGTGTAACCGAGAGATTGAAAGGTGTGTGCGAACTGCGGATAGGTGAAGCAATGCTTGATAGCTTCGTCCATATCTCGCCGTATCAGACCTCGCACCGTCGCCCGTCCTTCTTGCTCGGCTTTTATCTCTCCGATATGCCGTCCTTTTACTCGTGGTTTCTCGATAACCGATAAGCCGTATTCACGGCAGAGTCGGTCGGATACATCACGGATTTGTTGGTACGTTGCCTTACAAGGATTGTACCGTTTCATATCAAAGCCTGTGGCGGGAAAAACAAAGTGATTGTGTATCGTTCCCGTGTTGGTGTGGGTGGAAACGACCACGGGAAAGTTGCCCCATAGCTCCCGCGCAAGGCGCACACCGATTTCGTGTGCCACCTCGGGAGCAACCTCGCCGCGCTTGAAGCTCTGATAGGCGTGGTAAGCAATCGTGTTGGACTTGCTACCCGTCCGTGAGTTAAGCTGTTCCATCAAGCTCACCGCAGAGTCAAGCTCGCATTGGAGAGTGCTGACATAAAGCCGTTCTTCGGTTTTTAGAATATCCACGCCGTATTCGACGAGAGCCTTCAGCGTATCCTCTGATAAATTCTCCGAAGATTTGTGAAGATCTCCGACATAATCAATCAGTTCCTTTAGGTGGCTTTTTACATACCATATTTTTGTTACCGCCAATCTTGATACCTCCCCTCGCAAGCTGCGCCGAAAGCTCCGCAACAATCCGCCACACGCGGTTTGCATTTCGTCGGTACTCGGGTTCATCAATAAAACCGAGAGAGTGTGCCTTCGTTGCAAGTTGGTTCATATTGATGCCGATGTGCTGAAGCTCGTCAATGACTTGTTTATATTCTGCGGGTGGAAACTCAACGGGCTGAAAGCCATTGATGAGTTGACGGATATACTCATTCATAGTCATATTGGCGGCGGTTGACCACACACACAAATTGTTGTATTCTTTTTCATCAAGACGAATTGTGATGCGGTGTTGCCGCTTGCGCGTAGCATCAAATTTGTTCATCGTTTTATGGGCGGGGGTATTAGGGGATTTCCCCTAACAAGCGGGTTTGGGCGTCCAAATCCAATGCTTGCTAAGAGTGAAAGACACTAATCCGCCGCCCCGAAGTCCTCCTTTCATCGTTCTTTATCGTTGCGGCTTTTGACGGGTTCTTTGGTTTCAAAATCGACTCCGCGAAAATCATCTGCCAAAAGAATATAATGTCCTCGGTGGTATCCGTCCGCGACGATTTGCTGTGCTTCGTGAGCATCAGCGGCTTCAACGGTAACGGTTTTCACAAGCGTTTCCGTGATTTCAACCTCAAAGGTTTTGTTCTTTTCCTCGCGGTAAATTTGCAGGTCGTGATGACAAGGAATATAGATTTTTCCGTTCTCAACGCAACGGAAAAGGTCGTATTCGTGACCTCCCGCAGCCTTGTAAAAATCCTCGTAGGAGTACGGAAATTTGCTCGGATAGGCATAGCCTTCCTCGCATAATCCAAGCTCGGCATCAATGGAAATCCGCTTTGAAATGGCGAAAAATCCACTCTCAGAACCCTCCAATTTTCTTACGGGAAAGAAGTTGTAGCCGCCGTATTCAAAGGTTCTTTTACTCAAAAAATCACCGCCTTTAGAGCCTTGCATTGAATGCCTGCTCAGAGATCTCGTCGAGAATATCTGCAAGGGTGATTTCCATATCTTCGGGTACTTTTTTGCCGAGCGCATAGCGGTAGGTCATAGCCGCTTTATCCTCGTCATCAAACGCCCACATTCTCACAAAGTATGTGAAAACGATACGCATATCTTCAAGCAGCCACATCTCATAGCCCTCTACGACGGTCGTAATATCGTCCTCGTCGGTTTCCCAAGAGGAACACAAAAGGTGTCCGTTTCGCTCAAACAAACGGTTCTGCTTGATGTTGTTATGGGGCATTTCGCAGCCCATAATCTCACAAGCGCAAAGGGGCTTGTAATCCCAATCGAGAACGGGATCAAAGGTGTGGAGTGCGTCGATTGCTTCATTGATTTCAGCCGTAATACGCTCTTTGTTTACGGGGCAACCACCGTAATTTTTCAAGAGCATTTTACGCAGATTTTTCTGAAACTTTTTCATATAGCGCGACTCTTTGGAGTTTCTATCTTGCATCGTTTTTACGGTTATCCTCATTGGCTTTTACCTCTCTTTTCTTATCGTTTATTAGGTTCATAAGGTAGTCGTTATAGTCCTTGCTCCCGTCGGGTGGAGGGGTGAATTTGACCTCGTACCGACCGCCAAGAACATATCCAAGGGCAGCCGCACCGCGCCGTCCTTTATCGTCATTGTCGTAACACAAGAACACCTTTTTCACCTGCGGATTCTTCGATAGAAAATCCGTAAGAGATACGGGTACTTTCGTGTTTTCATAGCTTCCTTTCGGGGCATAAATGCCCGACACGGAAAGCAGGTTTTCGTGTTTATAATCACCTCCGTTTGCGTTCAAAATGGTTGCATAAGATAAAAGGTCAATAGCACTTTCAAAGACGAAAACGCTGTCTTTTTTACCTTCCGCAATAAGACGAAAGGTGTAGGTCTTGTCGCTGCCTGCTATGTCCTTTCTGTTGGTTGTGCCGTCCGTCGCTCTCCAAGAGCAATACTTCATTTCGCCTTTTTCATCGTATCCGATAAAGAAAACAGAGCCGTAACGGTCGCTCTCGGCTATGGTTCTTTTTGCGATGCAATCGTCGATGATCCTCTCGGAAATTCCTCTTGCTACGAGGTACTGACGAGCCTTTCTACACGCAAAATTGTGACGCGGCATCATAAGGCGGTCGTACCGCTTGACCTTTGCTTCGGGCAAAGAAAAAGACGGTCTTACAACCGTCGTGTCCGTCAATATCCGTACCGCTTCGGGCAGTTCAAAGCCCTTGACTTTCACAAGATAGTCCAGGGCGTTAGAGCTGCCGAACCCACGCGACCACCAAAACCATTTGCCGTTTGAGATCTTCAAGGAGTCGTGCGACTTCGTGCAGTACACGTTGTTACCGCACCTCACAAGCTCATACGGCTCATAGGTTTTCAGATAAGTCAAGAGGTCAACACTCCGTGCTTTTTCAATGGCTTCGGGCGGCACATATCCTTGCGTGTTTTGCCTTCTCATTGATACCTCCCGTTACTCGTAAACGTGGCACACGATTTTGATTTCGTGCGCTTCGCTTTCGTGAAAATCTATATCGCCGTTAAGAGCTTTTTGCTCGGCGATATGCTCGGCTTCCGATGGGCAGTCTGCTTCGATTTCCACATAGCCGTACTGCAAAATAACTACTTCCACGCCATATTTCATCATCACCTTCCTCCTTCCAAAATAAGATAGCCGAGAGAGTGGTGCAGCTCTCCCGGCTATGTAAAGCGACGGTGAATGTCACCGCCGCCACGCCCGTTTTATGGGCGTTATCGGTCGTCACGGTCATCGCGGGGGGCAGGCTTTTTCTCCTGTCCGTCCTCACTGATTTCCTCTGCGCCGTCCACGATTTCGTTCTCCTTTCTGTCCATATTGAGTTCAGAATTCAGCTCGTCGAGCCGTCTGCTTTTTTCTTCGAGGATTGCTTCGTCGGGAAAGGGCTTCGCTATCTCCGCCTTCGCCGTTTCGATCTGTCTGTGAACCTCGGCAAGCTGCGCTTCGTTGTTCTTCTTGCGCTCCGCAAACTTCTCAATAGCGTTGTCAAGTCGGGTGATGATACCGTTAGCATCCTTGCCAAGCATAACCTTGTGGAACAAAGCCCCTCGCAGAGTGATATAAAACTCACGGGAAACTCCGTCAAAGCCTATGTCGGTCTTGAACCCTCGGTATTCTCCGAGAGGTCGCGGCTCTTGATTGTTGATGCGAGAGCAGATGTCGAGAATGGTCTTGCCCGCTTCGGCTTTTTCGGTGTAGGTCACGCCCATAAGCTCCATCGGAGAGAAGCCGTGCTCGTCGGGGTGTGTGCCTTCCTCGGCGGTCTTGATGTCGGCTTCAAGTCCTTTGATGCGTTCCTCAATCTCGGCTATATCTCTCGGATATTTCTTGATAAGAGCATCTTCAAGAGCGTATCTTTGGCTAAGGTGTGAAGCCTTTTGGAGCTTTAATTTTGCCACGTCAGCATCAAGCTGCATCTTCTCCATAATCTTCGGATTTCCGCTTGCCAAAGCCTTGATTTCCGCATAAGAAAGAGCCGTTTCGTCCACGTCCTCGGCGCTTCGCACGGGAGATTTTGAGGTCATAATCTGCGAGATAAACTTCTGTTTGGACTCCAAGAGCTGATAGGAATAGGCATCGAAAGTGCCTTCAGTCACATAACGGTATAGGTCAACCTCGGGGTTGGTGTTGCCTTGTCGCACGATACGCCCCGCGCGCTGTTCAAGGTCGCTCGGTCGCCACGGAACGTCAAGGTCGTGCAGAGCTATCAAGCGCTCCTGCACGTTTGTACCCGCACCCATTTTGAAGGTAGAGCCGATAAGGATACGGACTTGACCTCGGCGCACCTTTCCGAACAGCTCTTTCTTCTTCGTGTCCGTATCCGCCGTATGGATAAATGCGATTTCCTCGGGCGGTATGCCGCGCTCTATGAGCTTGGTTCGTATATCGTCGTACACGTTGAAATTGCCGTCATTCTTCGGTGTGGAGAGGTCACAGAACACAAGCTGAGCCGATTTCTTGTCGGCATTGCGTTCCCATATACCGTAGATATTTTCCACGCATACGTTGACCTTGCTGCCCTCAAAATCTTCAAGCATCGGGTTTATCAAGCGTTGGTCAAGAGCCGCCTTGCGCCCGTCATTGGTGACGAGAAGCATATTGTCTTGGTCGGATGTGACCTCGCGCTTGTGTATCTTCTCGGCTCGCTCCGCAAAGGATTGAACCAAGTCCTTTTGTATCTCGCTCGCTTCCACCTTTACAACGTGGAAGTGTGCTTCGGGGGTAGGAAGATTGAGCATATCCGCCGTCTGAATGTCGGCTACCTGCTTGAACATTGCCATCAGCTCGGGGATATTGAAGAATTTTGCAAAGCGTGTCTTTGCTCGGTATCCCGTACCGTCGGGGGCAAGCTCGATTGCCGTCACGGTTTCGCCAAATGTCGATGCCCAAGAGTCGAAGTGCAAGAGGTCACGGTAGCGGAGTTCATCGTATTGCAGGTATTTCTGCATCGTGTAAAGCTCCACCATCGTATTGGAGATAGGAGTACCCGTTGCGAACACGCAACCCTTACCGCCCGTCAGCTCGTCAAGGTATCGGCACTTCATATAGAGGTCAGAGGATTTCTGCGCTTCGGTCTGTGAAATGCCCGCCACGTTTCTCATTTTGGTATAGGCGGCAAGGTTCTTATAGAAGTGCGCCTCGTCGATGAAAAGACGGTCAACACCGAGTTCCTCAAAGGTTACAACATCGTCCTTGCGGGATTGGTCGTTGAGCCTTTCAAGCCTTGCTTCAAGAGCCTTTTTCGACTTGGCAAGCTGCTTGACGGTCACGCGGTTTCCACGCTCACGGGAAAGTTCCTCCATACTCTGCATTATCGTTTCAATCTCGTTTTCAAGTGTGCGTATCTGCCTTTCGACGGATACGGGAATTTTCTCAAACTGAGAGTGACCGATGATAATAGCATCGTAATCTCCCGTAGCAATACGGGCGCAGAATTTCTTGCGGTTCTTGGTTTCAAAGTCCTTTTTCGTCGCCACCAAGATATTTGCCGAGGGATAGAGCTGAAGGTACTCACTCGCCCATTGCTCGATAAGGTGATTGGGTACGACGAACATACTCTTGTTACAGAGTCCGAGCCGCTTGCTCTCTTGTGCAGCGGCAACCATCGTGAAGGTTTTGCCTGCGCCAACAACGTGGGCAAGGAGAGAGTTTCCACCGTACATAATTCTTGCGACTGCGTTCTTCTGATGGGAGCGAAGGGATATTTCGGGGTTCATACCGTAGAACTGAATATGGCTGCCGTCGTATTCTCGCGGGCGGTAGCTGTTGAACTTCTCATTGTAGAGCCGACACAACCTCTCGCGTCTTTCGGGATCGCGCCATATCCATTCCTCAAAGGCTCGTTTGATCTGCTCTTGCTTGCCTTGTGCGATTGCGGTTTCTTTTTTGTTGAGCACGGGTGTTTTCTTGCCGTTTGCATCCTCAACATAGTCAAAGATACGCACGTCTTTTAGGTTCAGCGTTTCTTCGATGATCTGATAGCCGTTGATACGCTTTGTACCGTAGGTATTGTTCGCCTTGACGTTTCCTCGGTCGTGGGTTTTATTGGTGATAACCCATTCGCCCGTCATTTTTACGAACTTGACCTCGATCTGTCCTTGCATCCAACGGGAAGTGCCGAGCAGCTCGTACATAAAGTCCTGCACGTCCTCTTGCGGCACCCATACCGAGCCGAGCTTGACACCGATCTCCGCAGCCGTAAGGTCAACGGGCTGCACCTTTTCAAGTGCTTCCACGTTGATGGCGTAGTCCTCGGGGTAAAGCTCTGCGGTCTTTCTTGCCACGGCGAGCTTTTCTCGCACGTTGCCCGAAAGATAATCGTCTGCCATCAGATATTTTTTCTCCCCGATACGGTTTCCGTGATA
>JBGVRT010000133.1:0-92928 GCA_045128735.1 Eubacteriales bacterium
TGTGTTTTAACTCCACCAAATTTGAAAGCTTTTCAAAAATCAACCCCTTAGAATACTGTCAAAAAACTCCACTATATTTGAAAGCTTTTTGAAATTGGAAAATTGATTTTTTCTCAAAACTCCACAAAATTTGAAATAGCCCCATAGTGGGGCAGTCCCTAATTTTTATAATGCTATTTCGTCTATAAGTGCAAGCTCCTCTGGAGTAAACTCGGTATTCTTAAGCATACCGATATTATCAAGTATCTGCTCGGGCTTGGACGCGCCGATAAGCACGCTTGTAACCGCCTTGCGACTGTAGACCCAGGCAAGCGCCATCTGCGCCAGTGTCTGTCCGCGCTCTGCCGCCAAAGCGTTAAGCTTGCGGACTTTTTCAAGCTTTTCCTCGGTAATCGACTTTTCATTTAAGAACCGTCCGTCGGTCTTGACACGGCTATCCTCAGGAATACCGCCAAGATAGCGATTCGTGAGAAGTCCCTGCGCCAAAGGGCTGAAAATTATCATTCCCTTTTCTCTTTCCTCGCAGGCGTCAAGTATGCCGTTTTTCTCGGGTGTTCTGTTAAGGATAGAGTAGCTATTCTGATTTATGACGAATGGACAGCGCATATCCGCAAGGATATCTGCCGCCTTTTTCATTGTCTCGCCGTCGTAATTTGAAAGTCCGACGTAGAGGGCTTTTCCGCTTTTAACTATACTGTCAAGTGCCCCCATCGTTTCCTCAAGGGGGGTATCCTTATCCATTCTGTGATGATAGAAAATATCCACGTAGTCAAGTCCCATTCTCTTAAGGCTCTGGTCAATGCTTGCGATAAGATATTTTCTGCTGCCAAGGTCACCGTAAGGACCTTCCCACATATAGTAGCCTGCTTTAGTGCTGATTATCATCTGGTCGCGGTAGGCAGACATATTTTCGTGCAGAATCTTGCCGAAGTTGCGCTCTGCCGCACCCGCCTCTGGGCCGTAGTTATTGGCAAGGTCAAAATGTGTGATACCGTTATCAAAGGCGGTATAGCACATTTTTTTCATATTGAACGAGTCGGCGTTATCTCCGAAATTATGCCACAGTCCAAGCGACACGGCGGGCAATTTAAGACCGCTTTCGCCGCATTTGTTATATTTCATTTCTGAATATCTTTTTGGGTTTGCGATATAAGCCATAATTTCCCCCTATTTGATTATTGTATTTATTGCGTTACTGTAATATTCGTCGTCAAATTTCTTGACAACGTAGGTGTGAAGTCCGTTTTCGTTTTTTTCGAAGAAGTTGGCTCCGCTTTCAACGTCCACCGTAACTGTTCCGCGGACTGTTTCGTAACCCGCCTTTTCCTCGTCACCTATAACCGCAAGCAAAGCCGTCATAGGGTCCCAAGAGTTTCTGCCCTTTGATGCACCGTAGTCGCGCATTGCGTCAAGCAGGCGGTCGCCCTCGCAAAGCACCGCTTCACCGCCAGTAATAACGGGATATCCAACCTCAAAGCCAAGAAAAGTAATGGGCACAGGGCATTTTTCGACTACGGTATATGCTGCTTTTCTTGTCAGTGCCGACTTATGGATATTGTATTCGCGGCCGCCGTTTTCGTCGTATTTTCCTGCCATTGCCCAGACCTTAGCCACCTTACGGCACATAAGCTCTACTCCGCAAAGCGGAGATATTTCATCGGCTTCGCTTTCAATAAGTCCTGCAAGTATCTGCAAAAATCCAACCTCAAGTATCTCTACGGGGCTGTCTGATTCAGCGAGTATCCTGCGGTAGAGCTTTACTCCGTCCTCGGCATCGGCATTTGTTATGCGTGCCAATCCGCTTTCGGCAAGTCTCTTTTGATACGTAATTTTATTAACCAAACCGAGAGCATTTTTATCAATTCCCACGGGAACGCTTACACCCTCGCTTGCAAAGAACGCGTCAAGCGACGCCACAGAATCGTCAACACAGGTGTTTATCCCCACGCCCACAAGCTCGATTTCGCCTTCCTTATGCTTTCTTGCGAGAACGCGCGCCGCCACTACGTCGTCACAATCCTCGCCCCAGTCTGTTCCGAAAATTATCTTTCTCATATTTATTCTCCTTTATTCGCAGGGAATTGCTAAATTCATTGTAGCACATCATGCAAAAAAAGTCAAGGACTAAAACAAAAGAACGCAGACCTTACGATCTGCGTTTTTTGAGACAAATAGTTATTACTTGTACTTGCGCTTTCTTGCGGCTTCAGACTTCTTCTTACGCTTAACACTAGGCTTTTCGTAGTGTTCTCTCTTGCGAAGTTCGGTGAGGACGCCGGAACGAGCGCACTGACGCTTAAAGCGACGAAGGGCACTGTCCAAGGACTCGCCTTCTTTTACTCTAACTTCTGCCATTGCTTTTTCCCTCCCTCCGCATGCTGCGAGCAACTCGCAACAATACTCTTTTTATATTATACTACATCACTCTTGAAATGTCAAGATAATTTTGAAATTTTTTGGAGTATTTTTTGGAGTATTTTAGGGTTTAATAACAATATTGATTATCTTATTGGGAACTGCGATCTCTTTTACTACTGTCTTTCCCTCAAGAGCTTCGGCAAGGACCTTCTTTGCCTCAGCAATTGCATCATCCTTGGGGCAGTTTACGGGGAGCATTACGCGGCCTCTTACCTTACCGTTTATCTGCACTGCGACCTCAACAGTATTATCAACCGTCTTTGCCTCGTCGTACTCGGGCCACTTTGCTACCGAGCAGAGTCCGCTGTTACCGAGCAACTGCCAGATTTCCTCGCTGATGTGAGGAGCGAAGGGGCAAAGAAGTCTTGCAAGTATGCCAAGCTCGTCCTTTGTTATTGTTCCAAGCTCATAAACGTCGTTGATATAGCCCATCATTGCCGCGATTGCGGTATTGAACTTCATATCGTCGATGTCGAGAGTTACCTTCTTTATAAGCTTATGGGTCTTTGTTTCAAGTGCGGCAGTAACGCCGTCAGCCTTTGCGATGTCAACGAGGTCCATAACTCTGTCAAGGAATCTCTTACATCCCTTGATACTGCTTTCAGACCAAGGAGCTGCCGCGCCGTAGTCACCCATAAAGAGGATATAAGTACGAAGAACGTCTGCACCGTACTGGTCAACCACATCGTTGGGGTCGATTACGTTTCCGCGCGATTTGGACATTTTCTCGCCGTCAGGACCGAGAATAAGACCCTGAGCGGTTCTCTTTGCGTAGGGCTCCTCGGTGTTTACCTCGCCCATATCGTAGAGGAACTTATGCCAGAAGCGCGAATAGATCATATGGCGTGTAACGTGCTCCATACCTCCGTTGTACCAGTCAACAGGCATCCAATACTTAAGCTTTTCGGGGTCTGCGATGTACTTATCGTTATTGGGGTCAATATAGCGCAGGAAGTACCATGAAGAGCCTGCCCACTGAGGCATTGTATCTGTCTCGCGCTTTGCGTCCTTTCCGCAGACGGGACACTTACAGTTTACAAACTCGGGAATCTTCGCAAGGGGAGATTCGCCGCCCTCACCGGGCTCGAAGTTCTTTACGTCGGGAAGTCTGAGGGGAAGCTCCTCCTCGGGTACGGGAACCATTCCGCAGTTCGCGCAATGCACGATCGGTATAGGCTCGCCCCAATATCTCTGACGGTTGAACGCCCAGTCCTTCATCTTGTACTGCACGCCTTCCTCGCCTATTCCCTTTTCCTCAAGGAATTCAATCATTCTCTTGATAGAATCCTTTTTATTGGTAAATCCGTTGAGGAATTCGGAGTTAATCATCTCGCCGTCGCCCGTATAGGCTTCTTTGGAGATGTCACCGCCCTTGATTACCTCGATAATATCAATGCCGAACTTCTTGGCAAACTCATAGTCGCGCTCGTCGTGGGCTGGAACTGCCATAATCGCGCCTGTTCCGTAGCCCATCATTACGTAGTCGGCAACGTAAATCGGGATCTCCTTACCGTTAAGGGGATTTATACCGCAAATTCCCTCAATCTTTACGCCTGTTTTATCCTTATTGAGCTGTGTACGCTGGAACTCGGTTTTCTTTGCGCACTCCTCGCGGTATGCCTCAAGCGCATCGAAGTTAGCTATCTTATCGCGGCAACGAGCAATCATAGGATGCTCGGGAGCGATAACCATAAAGGTTACTCCGAAAAGCGTATCGGGACGTGTTGTATAAATGCGGAGAGACTCGTCTGTGCCGCCAACCTTGAAGTTTACGAAAGCACCTGTGGACTTGCCTATCCAGTTAACCTGCTGCTGCTTGACCTGAGGAAGGTAGTCAACAGTCTCAAGTCCTTCAAGGAGTCTGTCGGCGTACTTGGTTATTCTCAAGTACCAAACGTCCTTGGATTTCTGAACGATATCGCTATGGCAAATATCGCACTTTCCGCCCTGCGAGTCCTCGTTGGAAAGAACCACCTTACAGTGGGGGCAATAGTTTACAAGTGCGGTATCGCGGTATGCAAGACCCTGCTTGAAAAGCTCAAGGAATATGTGCTGTGTCCACTTATAGTACTTCTCGTCGGTGGTATCGATAGTTCTAGTCCAGTCAAAGGAGAAGCCTACGCGCTTAAGCTGACTTGTGAACTTTTCGATGTTGGCATCGGTAAGTATTCTGGGGTGTGTATTGAACTTTATAGCCGAGTTCTCGGTAGGAAGTCCGAAAGCATCGAAGCCTATGGGGAAAAGGACGTTATAGCCCTGCATTCTCTTTTTACGGCTTACGACCTCAAGACCCGAATACGCCTTAATGTGACCTACGTGCATTCCTGCTCCGCTGGGATAGGGGAACTCTACAAGTCCGAAAAATTTGGGCTTATCCGAGTTATCCTGGGCTTCAAAAACACGCTCCGCATCCCACTTATCCTGCCATTTTTTCTCAACTGATGAAAAATCGTATTTCATATATAAATTCCTTTCCTGATGTCGGATATTTTTTACTTTTTAATTGTCAAGCACAAGTTCGGGGGCGTCACCGTAGAGCTTATCGAGATTGTAAAAGTCTCTTGCTTCGCGGCTGAAGATGTGAACTATTACGCTGCTGTAGTCAACGACGCCCCAAGTATCGTTTCCTCTGCCCTCAACGTTATGAGGCTGAACGCCTCTTTCGCCTATCTTATATTCAACCTCGCCTGCAAGCGCCTTGACCTGAGTGCTTGAGTTACCCGTGCAAAGCACGAAATAATCCGCGATAGAGGTTTTATCCTCAACGTATATTACCTTAATGTTATGACCTTTTTTTGAGTCAAGCACCTCTGCGATAGCAAATGCAAGCTCCTTGGGAGTTGCATTTTCCAAGGAAGGCAGCTTTTTTTCGGTCATTTCGAGATTCATTTCTTCCATTGTACGTCATCCTTTACTTTATTTTTTGGGAATTATCTCTATTCCCTCGCCGTCAAGTGCGGCGGCGTTATATATACGGGCTTCAATATCTCTGCCGTAAATATCTTCAAATTCTTTGCGTGCGCTGTCGGAGAATATATGCTCCGAGTCAAACGCCGTCTCTGCTCCCAAAGCTTCAAAAAGCCTTTCACAGCCCGACCTTGAGAGGATATAAAACCACGCCCCGCTTGTGCTTGACTGCACCTCCTCACCGGGAAGTGTGACAAACTCAAGCTTTTCGGGTGTCATTTTCAAAAGCTCTTTTGACAAAACCGCTATATCGGTTATAGGCAAGTCGGTTTTTATATAGCGCAGGGCGATTTTCGCAAGGGGGATAATATCGCGGGAATCAAGCTTTTCAACTGCGCTTTTTGCCAATGCCGCAAGAAAAAGCTTTTGGGCGTCCATTCTGCCGAGGTCTGCCCGAAGGTAGCCTGCGCGGTATCTCACAAAGCCAACCGCCTGACTTCCCGTAAGCCTTTGTCTGCCTGCCTTAAGGTGTATCGACAGATTTTGGTACGGGTCGTCGTAGTCCATATCCATAGGCACGTTAAGCTCCACTCCGCCAAGCATATCCACCGCATCGCGGACAAGCTCTGTGTCAAAAGAGATATATCCGTCAAGCCCTATCCCGAAGGAATCGGAAAGCTTATTGCAAAGTGCGGAATCCGAGCCGAGAATTGCCGACGCGCCGTTTATTTTTTTGTACTTTTCTTCGCTTGTGAATATATAGGTATCTCTTGGTATCTGCAACAAAGTCAGCTTTTCGCGGTCGGCATTTACCGAGGCTATTATTATCGCATCGGCAAGTCCCGACGAGCTATCCCTGCCCAACAGGAGAATATTTTTCGTCTCTTTCTTCTGCAAAATTGCTTCTCTTTCGTCAACGCCTACGGCTGAGCCCGAGGCAAGAGACAAAACAAATGCCATGCAGAGCACCAAAACCACCATTCTTCGCAAGGATCTTATCAACCAAATACACCTCCGTGTTCAGTTGACCTCCCCGCAAAGCGAAACGATAAGTGAGTTTCTTGCCTTAAATGTGTCGTCGCTGATTGGCGCGTCCTCGGAGATAAGTGACGCGAGGGTCATATCAAACGAAGTTATCAGCGTTTTCGTAAGGTGCGCTTCCCTTTCGCTATCGCTCATTTTTTCGGGCTCGGCATCCCAGAAGATAGCTCTGAGCCTTACGCAGTCCTCAAACTTACGCGACATATCAATATAATCGGCAAGATAAACTATTTTTTCAAGCAAGCTCATATTCTCGCGTCCCGTTGTGTGCCATCTTACCGCCGAAACGACCTCGCAGTCGTCAAACTCGGGATAAAGCACGGGGATAAGCACCGCGGCGGTCTTTGCGTGAAAGGTCTTTGGTGTTAGAATGTCTTGCTTTGTGGTTATTATACCAAATTCATTGCATATCTGCAACTGTTTTTCGGTGGTAAATTCTTTCGTTATATCGTGCAAAAGTCCTGCGGCACGAAGCACATCGATTTTATCGGGGGCGTATATTCTGCCTATGCGCTCAGCCATTTTTTCAACCTCTGCGGTATGGTTAAAGCGTTTTGGCGACATAAGCGAGGATATTTTCTCACGCAGGGACGAAAGATGTTCATCGGTAAATTTCATTTTTCTCACCTGTAAAGCCTATTTTCTATGATGTATTCCTCAACCGCGGGTGGAACGAGTCGGCTTATGCTTTTGCCATTCTTAACCGCCTCACGGATTTGCGTGGAGGTTATTTCTATAGGCTCGCCAACCAGCTTTCTGAACATTTTGCCCGTTTCGCTGTAATACTTTGCAAGCTTATTAACTATCATATTATCTATCATCGCATCCTTATCGCGGCGCACGTAGACGGGATAGCAAAGCTCCAATATCTCGCGGTATCTGTACCATTTATCAAACGACAGCACCATATCCGTGCCGCAAAGCAGAAGCAGTCTTCTGTGAGGCGCGGCAAGCTCCTTAAGCGTGTCCACGGTATAGCTTTTTCCCTCTC
Organism: Eubacteriales bacterium; assembly: GCA_045128735.1. Taxonomy (GTDB): domain Bacteria; phylum Bacillota; class Clostridia; order Oscillospirales; family CAG-272; genus RGIG8775. Next base: position 7,358 of record JBGVRT010000133.1, read on the forward strand.
GCTCTATCTCCATATCGGAAACTATAACTCCGTCAATGCCCTCAAAGGCACGCCTGCACATTTCAAGTCTGTGCTTGCCTTCGTCGTACTCGCCAAGCTCCTTATGGGGCGGGGCGCCCGTGGGGATAACGTAGAGGTAATCGAGGCGCATTTGCTCCATAAAAAGCTTTGCCGTCTCAACGTGACCGTTGTGTATGGGAGCAAAGGTACCGCCGTACACACCTACTCGGGTATCGGGAAACTGCTCCATATCAAAGCTCTATTTTCTTGTGCTTTTTGGACTCTCTGTAAAGCACTATCTTTCTGCCAAGCACGGCAACGACCTCTGCTCCCGTTACCTCTGCAATGGCATCGGCGGCGCTTCTTGCCGTTTCGTCCGAGTTTTCAAGCACCGAAAGCTTGATAAGCTCCTTTGCCTCAAGGGCATCGTCTACTGTTTTTATAAGATTCTCGCCAAGTCCGCCCTTGCCTATCTGCATTATTGCGGGAAGGTTTACCGAAAGTGAGCGGAGGTAGGCTCTCTGTTTTGATGTTATCATATTTTCCTTTATTCCTTAATAAATTTGCAAAGCTTTTTCGCAAAAGCTTCTACAGCGCGTCCGCGGTGGCTGATAGCGTTCTTCTCCTCTGCCGTCAGGTCTGCAAAGGTTTTGCCAAGCTCGGGAAGATAGAATATGGGGTCATATCCGAAGCCTCCCTTTCCGCTTGCCTTTTCAATTATCACACCGTCGGCTTTTCCCTCAACCGAGAATTCTCTGCCATCGGGAAGAACACAGGCAAAAGCGCAAACGAAATACGCGCTCTTATCTTCTTTATCCTTAAGCTCGTCAAGAAGCTTTGCGTTATTCGCCGCGTCGTTTCCGTGCTCGCCCGCGTATCTTGCCGAGTAAATACCCGGTGCGCCGTGAAGGGCGGTCACGCAAAGCCCCGAGTCATCGCCAACGCTTATCTTACCCGACTTTGCGGCATATCTCGCCTTTATAAAAGCATTTGCCTCGAAGCTGTCTCCATCCTCCTCAACGTCTCCGTGAAGCCCTACGTCGTCAAGCGACAGCAGCTTTACTCCTTCAACGTATTTGGAGAGAAGCGCCTCAAGCTCGCTTATCTTATGCTTATTTCTTGATGCAATTACAATTTCCATATTATTCAAAAAGTGCGGTTACGAATTCTTCGCAATCAAATTCCTTCATATCGTCTATTTTTTCGCCAACACCGATAAATTTAACGGGAATATCAAGCTCGCGCTTTATGGAGATAACGATACCGCCCTTTGCCGTTCCGTCAAGCTTATTGAGCACAAGTCCCGTTATCTCGGCGGCATTCTTGAATTCCTTTGCCTGAAGTATGGCATTCTGACCCGTAGTAGCGTCAAGCACAAGCAGATTTTCTCTGCACACTCCGGGAAGCTCTCGGTCGATGACGCGGTTTATCTTTTCAAGCTCATTCATAAGGTTTTTCTTATTATGAAGTCTGCCCGCGGTATCAACAACAAGCACGTCCGCGCCCTTATTCTTTGCGTAATTAGCCGCATCGAACACCACGGCCGCGGGGTCACTGCCCTCGTTCTGCTTTACAAGCTCAACGCCCGAGCGTTCGCACCAAACTGCAAGCTGGTCGATAGCCGCCGCGCGAAATGTATCCGCCGCCGCAACCACAACCTTTTTGCCCTGCGATTTGAGAATGTTTGTAATCTTACCTATCGAGGTGGTTTTGCCCGCGCCGTTTACTCCGATAACGAGTATTACCGAAGGCTTGGTGTCAAGCACGAGGGGGGCGCCCTCGCCAATCATACCGCCAAGTATCTCCTTAAGCGCGGCAACAACGTCCTCTTTTTCTTTAAGTCTGCCGTCCTTTATGCGTTCACGGAGCTCATCGATTATCTCCTCTGTAGCTCCGACGCCCACGTCGGCGGTTATAAGCAGCTCTTCAAGCTCGTCGAGCATATCCTCGTCCACCTTTACAAAGGCTTTGAGGATATTGTCAACCTGCCCGAAGATTGCGTTTTTTGTTTTAAGCAAGCCGTTTTTCAGCTTATCCAAAAATGCCATCCCATTCGTCTCCCTTCTTCTTTGCAATGTCGGCAACGTCAAGTCCGAGAACCTTGGAAATTCCGCGCTCGGGCATCGTTACGCCGTAGAGTCTCGTAGCCGCCTCCATAGTACCGCGTCTGTGGGTAATGATGACGAACTGCGTTCCTCTTGAATATCTCTTGATGTACTCCGAGAATCGTGCAACGTTAACCTCGTCAAGCGCCGCCTCGATCTCGTCGAAGATACAGAAAGGCGTTGGGTTTGCCTGAAGTATAGCAAACAGCAACGCGATAGCCACGAAGGACTGCTCGCCGCCCGAAAGCTGCATAAGGCTTTTGATTTTCTTTCCGGGGGGATTTGCGATAATTTCGATTCCGCTGGAAAGCACGTCGTCGGGGTCTGTGAGTACCACCTGCGCCGTACCGCCTCCGAAAAGCTCGGAGAAGGTTTTTGAGAAGTTCTCGTTTATCTTGTTAAATGAATCGACAAACGCTGCACGCATCTCGGTTTCAAGCGATGAAATTATCTTTACAAGCTCGGTCTTGGAGTCTGTAAGATCCTTTATCTGTGCCGCCATATGGTCGTATCTTTCCTTGACTTCCTTGTATTTATTTACTGCGTCAAGGTCAACGTTACCGATAGCGCGTAGCTTATTACGGCAATCCACCTGCTTTGCGGCGGTGGCGGCTCTCGTCACCTGCGTAATTGGGGGATATCCGAGAGACACCGCCTCGGCTCTCGTCATTTCGTAATCGTCCCAAAGCTTGGTGGCAAGCTTATCCTGCTCGTTCTTAAGCGCGTTGAGCTTGTTTTCGTTCTTGGTATTTTCTCTGAAAACGTTTTCCTGCTCGGCGCGTTTTTCGCGTATCTTTGCGTTCATAGCGCTAAGCTTCTTTTCAAACTCAAAGCTGTCGCTTTCGATAGCCGCACGCTTTGCACGAAGCTCCTCAAGCTTCTTTTCGCCCTGAGCGAGCGATTCTCTGTTCTCGCGCTGTGAGCTTTCAAACATAGCTATCTGTGCGCGGAAGCCTTCAATCTTCTTATGCTGAAGCTCGATATTTTCGCGAAGCGCCGCCATATTGTCATTGCCCGAACCGAGGAAGGTCTGCTCTGTTTCGATATCCTTTTCGGTTTCGCTTATTCTGATATAAAGCTCGGTCAGGCGGTCGGTAAGCTTTTCACTCTCCTCAAGCAATTCGCCCCGTTCAATATCCTTAGCAACTCTGAATTCGCTTATCTCGGCAATAGCCTCCTCAAGGACGTGAAGGCGAACCTTAAGGCTTTCTGCCTCCTCCTCGTATCTGCGTTTTTGCTCGATTACGTTTCCATAGTCGCTTCTGAGCTTGTCGGCAAGGTTATTATTTGCTTCGAGCTTTGCCTTATTCTGTTGAAGCGTTGACATTTCGCTGCTACGCATAATCTCAAGGATCTTGCGCTTATCCTCAAGCGAGCTGAGCTCGTCCTCAACCTCGCCAAGTGCCTTGTCAAGCGTATCCAGCTTTGCCGCACGCTCGGTCATTTCTTTATTGAGCCTTTCGATTTCTTCCTCAAGGTGCTTTATCTCACTTCCTCTTGAAAGAATACTTCCCTTGCTCTTTACCGAACCGCCCGTAAACGAACCGCCCGTCTGAATCTGCTGACCGTCAAGCGTTACCACTTTTACGCGAAACTTAAGAGATTTAGCCATTTTTGCGGCGTTATCTATGTTGTCAAAGACCACGGTTCTGCCAAGCAGAGAGGATACGATATTGCGGAATTTATCCTCGCAATCAACAAGCTCGTCCGCATAGGAAATAAAGCCGTCGAACTTTTCGGACTCCTCCATTTCGTAGGTTGCGCTCTGCGGCTGCATAGAGGTTACGGGGAAGAAGGTGGCGCGTCCCGCCTCGGCGCGTTTAAGCGCGAACATAGCGTTCTTTGCGGTCTCCTCGTCCTCAACCACTATATGCTGAAGATTTGCGGCAAGCGCGGTTTCGATAGCGGTTACGTACTTATCCTCAACGTTTATCACCTTAGAGAAAGGACCGTAAATCTTGCCGCAGAGGTTGCCGCTCTTGTCGGTAATCTTTCCCTCGGCATAGGCTTTCATTACGTAGCGCACGCTATGGCTGTAGCCCTCAAGCTGTTCCTCCATTGCGCGGAAGTTTTCGATTCGCTGATTTGCGGTATCAAGCTTAAGCTTCAGCTCGTCGATGCCATCCTCAAGTGCGTCGCGCTCGGCGTATTTTACGTCAAGGACCTTATTTTTAGCCTCGATGTCGGCGTTTGTTTCGGCAAGGTTTGCGTCATACTCGCCAACCGTTTTTTCGGCTTCCTCCACCTTTGCTGTAAGGTCATTTGATATTTTATCGTACTTTTCGATTTCCTCAAGCGTAGAGGAATTCTTGCCGTCATCGGTGGTGGTAGCGTTTTCGATAACCGAAAGCCTTACCCTTACGTCGGTCGCCTCTTTTTCCTGCGTCTTTACGTCGCCGAGTGCCTCGGCAATCTGAAGCTCAAGCGTTTCAGCCTGTTTTTTAATCTCAGCCTGTCTTGCTGTGGCGCCGTCGTATTCCTTTTTCTGTCCGTCAAGCTTCTCACGGAGCTCGGCAATCTTTGCCTCACGCTCGGCAATGCCTGCGTTTTCGCGGTTGATTGACTCCTCATAAGACTTTATAAGCTCGCCCGCACTCTCAAGCATTTCACCCGTATGCTGTATATTGGTCTGCGCCACGCGGTATTCGCTGTCAAGGTCGTGCGCGATTTTCGTCTGCTCGTTTATCTGTGTTAAAAGCTGGTCAGACTCGAACTTATTGCGTTGAGAATTTTCAAAAAGCTTTTCGTTCTGCGCCTCGTAGGATGCTATGGTATCATTCATAGCCTGAAGCGTGAAGGACGACTCATTATAAAGCTTTTCGGCATCGGCTAACTCTGTACGGAGCTTTTCGGTATCAAAGAGCCAAAGCTGAACGTCAACCTTCTTTTTCGTCTCAAGAAGCTCGATTGCCCGCGACGCTTTATCAGCCTCTTTTTCAAGGGGAACGACCTGTGCCGAGACCTCGGCAAACACGTCGTTGATACGTGTCATATTGTCCTCAACCTCGGCAAGCTTACGCTCGGTCTCGGTCTTTTTATGTCTGTACTTAGCTATTCCCGAGGCATCCTCAAAGATGCTTCTTCGCTCGTCGCTTTTGCGCGAGATAATTTCGGCTATCTTACCCTGACCGATTATGGAATATCCGTCACGTCCGATACCCGTATTCATAAACAGCTCGTAGATATCGCGGAGTCTTACAGCCTGACGGTTTATGTAATACTCGCTATCGCCCGAACGGTAGTAACGTCTTGTAACCGTAACCTCGTCGTAGGGGCAGTCAAGGCGCGAATCTATATCCCTGTTATCAAAGGTTACAGAAACCTCGGCATAGCCCATCTGCTTTCTGCTCTCCGAGCCGCCAAAGATAATGTCCTCCATCTTTGTTCCGCGGATGTTCTTTGTGGAAAGCTCACCGAGAACCCATCTCATAGCATCGGATATATTCGATTTTCCGCTTCCGTTTGGTCCTACTATTACGGTTGCGCCCGACTCAAAATTAAGCTTTGTTTTATCGGGGAATGATTTGAAGCCCTGAAGCTCAAGTGATTTAAGATACAAAGGAATTTCCTCCTTTTCGCAGATTTTTTATATCTTGAAGGTCATTTTTCGTTTCATATAATATCTATCATTATATTATAACCTAAAATTTCATTTTTTTCAAGGACTTTTACGCTTAAAGGTGAATATTTTTTGCAAATTCTTTCAACATTTTTTCGTTTTTGCCCTACAGCCTTAGAGGTTGAGCCTTTTGACACGTAAAAAATGATATTTTTACCCTTTACGCCGTCCGATTTTTCAATGAGCCGACACATTTTATCAAAGTAAACCTCGCCCATTGCAAGCTCTCCTATTGCGCTGTGATTCGCGCCACCGTACACCCTATCCTCCGACGAAAGATTTTCCGAAGCGCAAAGCCCTACGCGGATACATTCAACGCCGTGGCTGTCGAATATTTTAAGCAATTCCTTAGTGCGCTCCACCGCGCTTTCGTTATCTATAGGAGTGTATTCTCCGCATTTTGCCATATCGCAAAGCTCGGTATCGTAGAACACCACTGTAGGATAAATTCTCACAGCGTCAACGCCAAGCTCGCAAAGTCTTTTTGCGGTATACGCCTCGTTTTCGGGGGTTGACGCGGGAAGCCCCACCATCATCTGCCCCACAAGCGAAAAGCCGTATTTTTTCACCGCGCGGCAGGCTTCTGCCCCCTGCTCTGCGCTATGACCTCTTTTTGATGCCGCCAGCACCTTTTCGTCCATACTCTGCAAGCCAAGCTCCACAGTCTTCACGCCGTAGTGCGACAGTATTCCGAGTATTTCGTCATTTATATAGTCGGGGCGTGTCGAAAGTCTTATGCTTTGTACACGCCCGCAATCTATATACTTTTGTGCGGTTTCAAGCAGATATATCATCAGCTCTCTGTCAATTCCCGTAAACGAGCCGCCGAAAAAGGCGATTTCTGTCTCTCTGTCCTTTGGAATTGTGGAGAGTATATTTTTTATCTCCTCATCCACGCTTTCGCGGACGAAGCTTTGTTTGCCCGAAATTGACCTTTGATTGCAAAAAACGCAGTTATTCGGGCATCCCAGATGCGGGATAAAAATCGGTATATTTATATGCTTCATTTTCTCCTCTAAAAAGCCAAAAGGGGGAAGCCTTAAGGATTCCCCTTATTTTGTCAGGTCTCGCCGAAAAGCTCCATTGCCTGCTTTGCGGCATTCTGCTCTGCCTCGCGCTTTGAGCGTCCCTTACCGCGTCCGATAATGTTGGAGTTAAGCTTTGCGACCACCTCAAAGGTTTTGTTATGGTCGGGTCCGCTTTCGCCCACAACCTCATACTCAAGAAAATCGCCCTCGGTCTGCTGGACAAACTGCTGAAGCGAGGTTTTATAGTCGGTGGTATTTCTGCCCTCGGTTATTATTTCGTCTATCTCAGCCTTGACAAAGGGCATAAGGAAGCCTGCAACGACTGCTTTATCGTTGCCCGAATCAAGGTATATTGCGGCAAGCAAAGCCTCAAATGCATCTGCGATTATCGAACGGCGGTTTCTGCCGTTATTCTTCTCCTCGCCGTTGCCGAGGAACATATAGTCACCAAGACCTATCTCCGACGCGTACTTTGAAAGTGCCTTTTCACAGACAAGCTCTGCGCGGAGCTTTGTAAGCTCTCCCTCGGGGAGAAATTTATTCTTTATAAAAAGGTACTCGCTTACGATTATCGACAGCACCGAGTCACCGAGAAATTCAAGCCGCTCGTTGCAGTTTATTGATATTTTCTTTGCTCTGAGCTCGTTTGAGTACGAGGAGTGGGTGAGTGCTGTGGTAAGCAGCTCGTCTTTTTTGAATTTATACCCTATTCTTTCCTCAAGAAGTGTCTTATCCTTTGGCATCATTGATCGTTCTCTTCCTTAACGTTTTCAATATTGTCGGCGTCTCCGCTATCCCCCGGGTTCCGTCTTTCAACAAATTCGGCGGCAACCTGAGCGATATCGTATATAACGCCCGAATTATAGTAGCTTATTGCCTGTCTTATGGCGTTTTTGAAGGCTCTCGCATCTGACGAACCGTGAGCCTTGACAACAGGCTTTGAGATACCGAGAAGCGGCGCACCGCCGTGTTCTCCCGGGTCAAAATTTTTCTTTATATTTTCAAGCTTTTTCTTAACTACAAGCGCCGAGAATTTTGCCACTCTGCCCGAGTACATATCTCTTATTACGTCACGCATAAGCTTGCCCATTCCCTCTACGCTTTTAAGCATAATATTGCCCGTAAAGCCGTCGGTAACAAGCACGTCGCAAACGCCGCAAGGCACAAGGTCAGCCTCGACGTTTCCAACGAAATTTATGCTTTCTCTTTCCGCAAGAAGCTTATAAGCCGACTGATGTAGCTCTGTTCCCTTTTGCGGCTCCGCGCCGTTATTGAGAAGCCCTACGCGAGGTGACTCGATGGCGCAATTCTTTTTCATATATGCCGAGCCCATTGCGGCAAACTGCTCAAGGCACTCGCCGTCAACCGTTATATTGGCGCCGCAATCAAGCAAAAGCATGGGGTTTTCCATAGGCAAAACGCTTGCAAGCGCGGCACGGTTTATGCCCTTTATTTTTCTGACTATAAGGGTTGCGCCCGTATAAAGCGCACCCGTATTTCCCGCGGTCACGAACACGTCCCCCTTACCCTCTGCAAGCATACGTAAACCCGTACTCATTGAGGATTTGCCCTTATCGCGGACTACCGAAAGCGGTATATCCTCCATAGTTATAACCGAGTCTGTATGTATAATATCAAGGTCGCTGAGGTCGAGTCCGTTCTCATCGGCTACTCTTTCTATTTCGTCCTTATCTCCCACAAGGATATACGTGGCGGGAAATTCCTCGGCGGCAAGGCACGCGCCCTTGACCGTTTCAAGCGGCGAATTGTCTCCGCCCATTACGTCAACGATTATTCTCATTTCACCGCTCCTTTCACTGCAACACTGTGGGTTTTATCTTCTCTATCTCCTCAAGTGCTCTCGCGGCAACGACCTCATAGCGAGCCACCTTTCCGCCCTTTACGCGATTGGGCAGAGGCTCAACTATGCCGAAGTTGGCGTTCATAGGCACGAAGTCACTGTTTCCGCCGTTTCTTATATAGTGCGCCATTGCGCCTATCATAGTGGTTCTCGGGAAGATTATAGGCTCTTTTCCCAGCACTCTCATTGCGGCGTTAAGTCCTGCGACAAAGCCCGAGCCCGTGGACTCGATATAGCCCTCTACGCCAGTCATCTGACCTGCGAAGAAAATATTGGGATTTTCTCTCATAGAGTAATCGGCTTCGAGCAATTCGGGGGAATTGAGATAGGTATTTCTGTGCATTATTCCGTATCTCATAAACTCTGCGTTTTCAAGACCCGGAATAAGTCTGAACACTCTTTTCTGTTCGGGGAAGGTAAGGTGAGTCTGGAAGCCGACAAGGTTATACATAGTTCCCTCGGCATTCTCCTTGCGGAGCTGTACAACGGCATAAGACTCCTTACCCGTTCTTTTATCAACAAGTCCTACCGGCTTAAGCGGTCCGTAGCGAAGGGTATCGTACCCACGCTTCGCCATTACCTCTACGGGCATACAGCCCTCAAAGACCTTAAGCTCCTTTTGCATTTCGCGGTCGAAGTCCTTAAGCTCGGCTTCCTTTGCAGAGACAAGAGCCTCATAAAACGCATCGTACTGTTCCTTATCCATAGGGCAATTGATGTAATCGGCATCGCCTTTATCGTAGCGCGATGCGAAAAACGCCACGTCCATATTAACTGTGGAAAAATCGACTATGGGAGCCGCCGCGTCAAAGAAATGAAGTCCGCGGCAACCAAGCTCATTTTGTATATAGTCAGCCATTTTGTCCGAGGTGAGAGGACCCGTGGCTACTACGGTTATTTCGCCTTCCTCGACACTATCCACCTCGGCGTTTATTATTTCGATATTGGGATGATTCTTTATCTTTTCTGTGATATAATCGGAAAAAAGTCCTCTGTCCACCGCAAGCGCCGAGCCTGCGGGAACTCTTGTTGCGTAAGCCGCTTCCATAATAAGCGAGCCCATACGCGAAAGCTCCTCTTTGAGAAGTCCTACCGCGTTAGTCACTCTGTCGGAGCGAAGCGAGTTTGAGCAAACAAGCTCCGCAAATCCCTCAGAATGATGCGCGGGGGTATATTTAATCGGCTTCATCTCGAAAAGCTTTACTTTGATGCCTCTCTCGGCTATCTGCCACGCGGCTTCGCATCCCGCGAGACCCGCGCCGTACACGTTAATAATTTTATCCATAAACACGCCTCTTTTGGGAGACGTCTTTACGTCTCCTCAATCCTCAATTTCTTCAGTTTGCTCTTCCTCTGCCTTACGCTTGTAGTTGCACTTCTCGTTATGGCAGACTATAGTGGGAACTCTGCCCTTCTTACGGAAAAGTGTTTCGCCGCAATCGGGACACTTTTCGGCTATTGGCATATCCCAGGATGAGAAGTCGCAGGTAGGATAATGCTCACAGCTATAGAAGGTGGTTCTTCCGTTACGGCTATGTCTTGTAAGCACCGTAGAGCCGCACTTGGGACAGGGGGCTTCAACCGGCTCTGCCTTCTGCTTGGTAAACTTACACTCGGGATAGTTTGCACAAGCATAAAACACACCGTAAGGTCCCTTTTTAATTATCATATCGCTGCCGCACTTCTCACACTTGAAGTCGGCAACCGTATTTTCCTCGCTCTTTGTGTCACCGCCGTCAAGGGGCTTGGTATTCTTACACGTGGGATAGTTGGGGCAAGCGGCAAACTTTCCAAAACGTCCGCTCTTTACTATCATTTTACTTCCGCACTTATCGCAGATAATATCGGTCTCCTCAACGGGAACGTTGATTCCCTCGCTTCCGATAACCTTTTCAGCCTCGGCAAGCTCTTTTTCAAAGCCCTTCCAGAAGTCGGAAAGAACGTCGTTAAGTTCTGCGTTGCCCTTTTCGATGTTATCGAGCTCACTCTCAACGTTTGCGGTAAACTTATAGTCAACTATATCGGCGAAATTATCCTTCATAAGCTTGGTAATAAGCTCACCGAGCTGTGTGGGAACAAACGCCTTTTTTTCTTTCTTAACGTAGTTTCTCGTTACGATTGTTGTGATGATAGGCGAGTAAGTACCGGGACGGCCTATTCCTTTTTCCTCAAGGAACTTAATAAGAGAAGCTTCATTATATCTGGGTGGTGCCTCAGTAAAGTGGCGGTCGGGAGTTACCGACTCGGCATCAAGAAGCTGACCCTCCTTGAGAACGGGAATACGGATATCCTTTACCTCTTTTATCTCGTCAGCCGAGGAAACTGTTTCTTCCTCGCTCTCCTCATAAATAGCCATATAACCCTGGAAAGCTACCGAATAGCCGCTTGCCTTGAAGGTATAGCCGTTACAGTCAAACTCTGCGCTTACGGTATCGAGCTCGGCAGATTCCATCTGGCTGGCTACGAAGCGCTCCCAAATAAGCTTATAGAGCTTATACTGGTCGTTTGTAAGCTGTTTCTTTATCATTGCGGGCTCAATTGCAACGCGCGAGGGGCGGATTGCCTCGTGCGCGTCCTGCGCGCCTGCTCTCGACTTGTAAACGCGAGGTGTTTCGGGGCAGTACTTTTCGCCGTATTTCTCTACGATAAGTGCTCTCGCATCATTCTGCGCGTCTACCGAAACTCTGGGCGAGTCTGTACGCATATAGGTGATAAGACCCTGAGTGCCGCCAAGCTCTGCGCCCAGGTTGATACCCTCGTAAAGCTCCTGCGCAACACGCATAATACGAGCCGACTGGAAGTTAAGCTTTCTTGAAGCCTCCTGCTGAAGTGTAGAGGTGATAAAGGGAGGCATCGGGCTCTTTTTGCGCTTTGCACGCTTGATGCTTGTAACCTTGAATTCCTTACCCTCAACAGCGGCAAGAATCTTCTTTGCCTCTGCCTCGTTGTTTATCTTTATCTTGCGTCCGTTTTCGCCATAGAAATGTACGGGGAAATTCTTTTCTCCGTCAAGAAGCAAAGCCTGTATAGTCCAATACTCCTCGGGGGTAAACGCGCGAATCTCCTCCTCTCGGTCAACGATAATTCTCGTTACCGCAGACTGAACGCGTCCTGCTGAAAGTCCGCTCTTAACGTTCTTCCAAAGGAAGGGCGACAGCTTGTATCCCACGATACGGTCAAGAATACGGCGAGCCTGCTGAGCGTTTACGATATTCATATCAACGTTTCTGGGCTCTTTGATAGCCGCCTTTACCACACCGGGGGTGATTTCGTTGAAGCTTACGCGAAGCGTTTTATCAAGCGGAATTCCAAGCGTATTGGCAAGGTGCCAAGCAATCGCCTCACCCTCACGGTCAGGGTCGGTTGCGAGGAAAACTTTTTTAGCCGCCTTAGCCTCTTTGCGTATCTCCTTGATGATATCTCCCTTTCCGCGAATATTTATATAGTGGGGCTCAAAGTCGTTCTCAATATCTACTCCGAGGGAGCTTTTGGGAAGATCTCTTACGTGACCGACCGAAGCTATTACCTTATAATTTGTTCCAAGATATTTTTTTACGGGAGCAATTTTATTGGGAGACTCCATTATTACAAGATTACTCATTAAAATTTCCTTTCCGACGTTAAAGTCAACTTGTGTAGCTATATATCATTTTCTGCGATACAAACCGCCCGGCATAACTGTTATAAGACCTTTCATTTCAAGAGAGGTCAGCACCGACATTGCGCTTCGCGGGTCACAGCCCACACGGCACACTACGTCGATACTCACGCTTTGTCTTTCGGGTATCGCTTCAAAAATTTTCAAATGTTTTTCGTCAAGCGAGGCTATAATCTCGGCGTTTTTATTCGCCGATGCGCCCGCATTTTTCTCCTGCTCACTCAACTCCTTGAGTTTGGTAGCTTCTTCAAAAATCGGGAATTCTGTATTCCCTACAAGCTTATTGACGGTGTCACCGTCCATTCTTTTCTGTGCGTGGAGTGCCGCCGAAACAGCACCCGTTTTATTCATCACAGACAAATCATCGCCCTCGTCAACACCGTGTGCCGCAAGTGCTCCCGCCTTAAGCTCCGAACGTTTTCCCACACGCGAAAGAGCCGAGAGGTCAAGGCTTTGTCTATAGATGTATTTGTAATTTTCAAGTATATCCGCCGCGCAGGTTACGGGTGTTGCACCGTCCTTTATCAGCGAATTAGTACCGTTTGAGGTGGGAGTATTGACGTTGCCCGGCAAGGCGTAAACGCTTCTGCCCTGCACAATCGCATCCTTAGCGGTAATAAGCGCACCGCTTCGCGCGTCTGCTTCCACTATAAGCGTTCCTTGGGAAAGTCCGCTTATTATGCGGTTTCTTGTGGGAAAGCTGCCTCTTGTAGGTGCTTCAAGCGGAGGATATTCAGAAAGCAGAAGTCCGTTTTTTGCCACCTGCTCGGCAAGCTTTTTATGTTCCGGGGGATAAATATGGTCAACGCCGCTTCCGAGAACCGCTATGGTTTTGCCGCCCGCGTCAAGCGCGCCGCAAGCCGCCACAGCATCAATGCCAAGCGCAAGACCGCTGACGACCACCGCGCCCGTTGCCGCAAGCTCATAGGATATTTTGTACGCAGTCTGTCTGCCGTATTCAGTAAGTTTGCGCGTTCCCACAACTCCTATCGACACCTTTTGGCCGAGGTCCTTTATCTTACCCTTGGCATAAAGCATCACAGGTGGATTTTTAAGACTTTTGAGCAATTCGGGGTATCCCGACTCTCCGTATTTCAAAAGAGTTATGTGGTTTCTGGTGCAGTATTTCTCGATGTTATAGGCGTTGTCTATATTCTTATCCAACAGCGACTCGATTCGTTTGTCCCACTTATTTTTCCTGAACTGCAAAAGCTCGGAGGCATCTGCGGAATATATATTTTCGGGAGAACCGAAGTGCTCGATAAGCTCGACAAAACCGCCTCTGCCCGCGCCTATCCGCTGTGACAGCCATATCCAATACAAATCACGTGACATAGTCTCCAAACCTACTTTCTGTACATACTCCAGAGTATCACCGACGCGGCAACGCCTGCGTTCAGCGACTCACAGCCTTCCTCCATAGGGATATAAAGGCTTCGTGTGCATACGTTTATAGCTTCTTTACTCAAGCCGTGTCCCTCGTTTCCGATAAGCGCCGTGTCGCTTGGCGAAAATTCGGTTTCATCAAGTCTCACCGCTTCCCTGTCAAGTGCGGCGGCGTAGACCTTTCTTCCGCTTTCCATAAGCAAATTTACCACTTCGCAGATATCGTCGAACACAAAAATGTTTAATCTGAACAGTGCGCCCATTGCACCTCTTACGGTTTTGGGGTTATAGATATCGGCGCAGTCGCGGCTTATTACAAGCGTATCCACGCCAAACGCCGCCGCGCTTCTCATAACCGTGCCCATATTTCCGGGGTCGCGCACCGATTCAAGCATCAGAATGCGGCGGTGCATATCACGCGCGGTTACCTCAAGGTCTTTGCGAGTAGCTTTTTTTATATGTTTTTTTGGAAATCTTGCAACGCATATCAAACCCTCGGGTGCCTGCTCCTCGGAGACCTTAGCGAAAACGTCATCAGCGAGCACCGACACGGTAGCGCCGTCAAGCCCTTTACAGCCTTCAAGCCTTGGCATAAACTCGCCCGCGCGGCTTTCACAGAGCAAAATTCGCTCGATAAAGACGCCCTTTTCCACCGCTTCGCTAAAAAGCTTGAAGCCGTCAAAGCGGAAAAGACCTTCTTTATCACGCGTTTTTTTGTCGCTCAGCTTCACCGTTTCAACCACGGTGGGATTGCGGCGCGAGGTGATAATTTCATCGGTGACTCTCATAAGCTCTCCTCAAAAAGTTGCAAAATTTTTACTTCCTTTTAATAATATCAAGGCAAAAATCGTGTTTTTTGCGCGTTTTGTGGCTTTTTACACCTTGCCTTTAATACGACAAAAACCCGACAACTGTCGGGTTTTGTCTCATTTCCGATTAAAGAGCAGCCTTTGCCTTCTCAACGAGAGATGCAAATACAGCCTTGTCGGAAACAGCAAGCTCTGCGAGCATCTTTCTGTTAAGCTCGATACCTGCCTTCTTGAGTCCGTTCATGAATGTAGAGTAGTTCATTCCGTTGTTCTTAGCCTCAGCCGAGATACGGGTGATCCAAAGGCGACGGAAGTCTCTCTTCTTCATCTTGCGGCCTGCGAATGCATAGTTGCCGCTCTTCATTACGGCCTGCTTAGCCATCTTGAAGTGCTTGGATTTTGCACCCCAATAACCCTTTGCAGCCTTGAGTACTTTATTTCTTCTCTTGCGCGTCATTACAGCGCCCTTAATTCTTGCCATTTTCTATTTCCTCCTTAATAATTTCTGTTGTCGATCACTTCTGGATCATTGCCTTGATGTTAGCAGCCATTGCCTCGCTGAGGTATGCACCTGTGCGAAGGTGTCTCTTGCGCTTTGCGGTCTTGAGACCGAGGTTGTGGCGGTGGTGGCAGTGGTTAATCTTAACCTTTCCGTTTGCGGTAACAGAAAATCTCTTTGCAGAGGCTTTATGTGTCTTGATCTTTCCCATGATTTTTGTCTCCTTTACTATTTTTCAGACCCCGTAAATCACGACGGTAGCCTGTGTTAAATTATCATACAACGGCATTGCCGCGTGTTATGAACCAAAATTATTTCTTTGCGGGCTTAATTGGTGCAAGTACCATACTCATAAGTCTTCCGTCAAGCACAGGCTTCTTGTCGGTTGCCCCGTATTCGGCGCAAGCCTCCTCGAATTTTGTCATTATCTCGCTTCCCATTGCGACGTGGCTCATCTCGCGTCCCTTGAATCTGAGAACTACGCGAACCTTGTTTCCGTCGGTGAGGAATCTTACTGCGTGCTTAACCTTTGTCTCGAAATCGTGAGTGTCGATTCTGTAAGAAAGCTGAATTTCCTTTACTTCAACTACCTGCTGCTTCTTGCGTGCTTCTTTTTCTCTCTTTTCGCACTCAAAGCGGTACTTTCCGTAATCCATTATTTTACATACGGGGGGAGTTGCGTTTGCAGCCATCATAACAAGGTCATAGCCCTCGTCATACGCGCGGTTAAGCGCCTCCGCACTGCTCATAATACCGAGCTGTTCTCCGTCGGGACCGATTACTCTGATCTCTTTTTCCTTAATAGCTTCGTTGATCTGCACTTCTTTTGCGTTACTGATAGGTGTACACCTCCAAAATTTATTTGGCTTAAAAAACAAAAGCCCGCGAAGCCTACACTCCGCGCGCAAAATCTACCACAGGCTTGCCCGTGGAAAATCTTGAATATCAACCGAATGCGCACGTAGGCGATACGGTGAGAACGGAGAGTTCTGCTTCTTACCCGATGATTTTACCACAAAAAATCGGAAATGTCAATAGGTTTACGAAAATTTTTTTGACATTTCCTAATTTTTTTATTTTTCCTTGAGTGCATCGTACTCGCTTTTGAGTATAGAGCACATTCCAACGTCTCTGTATATTCCGTTTACGCATACCGATGAACGATATACTCCCTCAAAGGTCATTCCAAGCTTTTCCATCACGCGTTTTGAGGCATCGTTCCCCACCATATACCTTGCCTCGATGCGGTTAAGCTCCATTTCCCGAAAGCCAAAGCGCATAACGGTGCGCGCCGCCTCTGCCGCTATCCCCCTGCCTCTGTAATCGGGGTTTATAACGTAGCCGATCTCAGCCGAATTGTTGGGTATATTCACGCTTGTAAAGCCGCAGGTTCCTATCATTTTGTTTTCTTCTTCCCATATAATAGCCCAATCGTAAAAGCTTCCGAGCTTATAGTAAGACTTAAGCGAACCAAGATACGCCTTGGTGTACTCCACGTCGGGGTGGGGCGACCAGGTGAGAAAACGCGTCACCTCGGGACGGCGGGCATAGTCGTACATATCGAAACAGTCACACACCTGCATTCCGCGAAGCGTCAGTCGCTCGCTTTTCAGCGTCGGAATATTGCTGAATATTTCCACAAGCCTTTCAAAAACCATTTTTGCCTCCGTCATTCGATACTCTTTACCCGATTATACCACTTATGCAAAAAAAATTCAATATTTATTGCAAAAAATTGCAAAAAAGTATTTACTTTTTTTTGTTTTTGTGGTATTCTTTGAGTAGAATAAAAAGGAGTTTTCTTATGGTACTCACAAAATACACGGGTGAAAATCTGAATATAAGACATACCGTTGACGATGAGCCGCTGCAAGACAGCTTCTTTTTGCACGCCCACAGAACCTATGAGCTTTTTTACTTCATTTCGGGAGATTGCTATTACACGGTTGAGGGCACCGATTATCCGCTTGTTTCTGGCTGTTTTTTGCTTATGAGAAGCGGTGAGGCGCACACGTTGCACGTGCGCTCGGCTGAAACCTACGAGCGAATCACGGTGAACTTTTCGCCCTCAGTGATTCCCCTTCTCGGAAAGGAAGTCGGCGAGCTTTTCTGCGAGAGACCTCTCGGCAAGGGCAATCTATTTATTCCCGACGAGGAAAGCGGCAGCTTTTTGAATCTGTGTATGCAAAAAATATGCAGAGAGGCGACAGACGGCGGCAACGAGGAGAGAATGATTTCCAACCTTATGCCCGTACTTACCGAGCTTTACCACATAAGATCCACGAGCACGGACGAAAACAGCTATCTCACCCCTCCCTCCCAAGGCTCGTCGGAAACGGTCAGCAAGATAATCGAGTATATCAACGAAAACCTTGTGACAATTCAAGGGCTTGAAGATTTGGAAAAGGAATTTTTCTTCAGCAAATCCTACATAAACCGAATTTTCAAGGAGTCCACGGGCTCGTCGGTTTGGGATTATATAATATTGAAAAGACTTATTCTTTCGCGCTCGCTTCTGCAAAACGGAAAGCAGGCAAATATCGTGGCATCGGAATGCGGATTTTGCGATTATTCATCGTTTTACAGACAGTTCAAGCAACGCTTTGGAATCTCTCCCCTTGCCGCACGCAAAGTGAAGCACTGAGAAAAGCACAGTCATATATACGCCATTTACACGGTGGATATGTATAAAAAACATCAAAGGAAGGTACGCTTATGAAAAAGATAAGAGTAACGGTCTGGAACGAATACAGACACGAAAAGAAAAAGGAGTCGGTTGCCGCCATTTACCCCAACGGTCTCCACGCGAAAATCGCTGAATTTCTCGGCGAGTGCGATGACCTTGAGATAACACTTGCAGCGCTTGACGATCCCTATCAGGGTCTCCCCGACGAGGTACTTAACAATACCGACGTACTTATCTGGTGGGGCCATGTGGCTCACGATGATGTAGACGATGCACTTGCGGACAGAATCCGCGACCGCGTTTACACAGGCAAGATGGGCTTTGTTGCCCTGCACTCGGCTCACAAGTCCAAGCCCTTTACAAGAATAGTCGGAACAAACGGAAACCTCTCCTGGGGCAGAAATCAGAAGGAAGTAGTTTGGAATCTTCTTCCCTCGAGCCCTATTGCCGCAGGTATTCCCGACCACTTTGTACTTGAGGAGGAAGAGCTTTACAGCGAGCCCTTCTACATTCCCCAGCCCGACGCGCTTGTTTTCGGAAGCTGGTTTGAGGACGGAAACATATTCAGAAGCGGAGCTTGCTTCCTTCGCGGCGCAGGTAAGATTTTCTACTTCCAGCCCGGTCACGAGACCTGCAAGTCCTTCTATAACCCCTACGTTCAGCAGATAATCAAGAACGCCGTTCATTGGGCTGTTCCCAACGAAATCGGCTACGATCTTGACAACACATGTCCTCAGTACAAAACTAAGGTTATCGACGAGTTCAACGCGTAAAAACAGATAAGGAGCTGACTCCGCGGAGTCAGCTCCTTTTGTATTCTTGATGAACACTACATTATCAAATTCAAATGCTTACTGTGCAACGCCGTCTATAACCACATAAACGGTACCCGCGTTACCATCCTGATAAGTAAGAATGTCTCCGTTTATTGCTGTTTCAGCAGTTGTATATTCGAATTTGCAATTGTTCAGAGTAAGATTTACGATAGCATCCGATGCACTTGCAACGGCACGAATAGGAGCCGCATAGCTGGTTTGCGTAGTTACATACGTAGATGTTGCGCAATCAACAAAAGTACAATCGGTAAGTGTGTAGTTCTGAACATACTCGTTCTCACTGTTCATATTTTTGTTGTTCTGGTTTATACCAACTGCGAAATTCTTAAATGTGGTACTATTAACCTCAAGATTATTAAGTCCCTCGCACCAAACAGCACTGTCTCTGTATGCATCAGTACCAACAAAAGTACAGTTATTGACCGAAATATTCAAATTACCGTTATATGTTGAATTATGCAAAACAATTTTTGAAACGTTCTCACAATCGTTAACATACACGTTAACATTTGCCCCTGCGGGAACAACGCCCCATACAGCACAGCCGTCAAGGTCATATACGCTCAATGTCACGTCGGAATCCATGGTGGTACAAGACATTCCTCCGGCTTGCGGGAAACCGATTTCAAAATCACGCTCACCGCCGCTTATATACGAACCGTTACCGTAAACTGCAACATTGGAGCAAACGTGTGCGTGAGTTATTGCACCGAGATCGGTGTTGGGCTTCAAGTAGAGAGCACTATCGGTTGCGTCGCTATTGTGAATTGCCTTAAGTGCAGCAGAAAGAGTTGCATAATACACGCCGTTGGTATACGCGACATTTGTTCCAAAAGTCTCTGCTGTTACGCCGGCAGGAAGGAAATATTCTTCTGTGTACTTTCCGTAAACAGCAACATCACAGAAATGAGCCGCCTCGTAAGAGATTGTTCCGTCAGCATTTACTGTAGGAGTGGCAACAAGCTCGCTGTCGTGATAAACGTAAACAAGCTGACCTGCGCCAAAGGTGGTCTGCGCGGGAAGAGTAACAGCAATCGATCCGTTGCTACCGTCAAGCTCGATTTCATTTCCATTCTGGTCAACAAGCTTAACAGAAGCAAAGGTAATTGTATCATCCTCTACAGCAGACGCAGAGTAGGTAAGAGAAATCTGTGTTACTTCCGCAGGAAGATTGTTAATAACTGTCGCAGGAACTTCAACTTCCATTCCGTTTGCATTAAGGGTTATAGGATCGGTAACGTCCTCTGTGGGAATTGATACGGGTACAGATGCTACGGGATAGTCGGCATCCTCGTCGTAATCCTTACCAAAGCTATCCTCCTCGGCATTGAGCTGAGTTGCAACAACTGTCACGTCGATGCTGATAGACTTGCCCTGATACTCGTTGCCCGCCTCCTCCTGCATATGTACTGCAAGAGCGAAGTAGTCCTTTTTGCCAATCTCAAGCTGACCGTTGGGAGCGGCAACAACCTTGCCGTATACCAAAAGCGATCCGAGTGTGGGAACTGCCGCAGATGCATCCCAAGAGCCAACGCGCTGAACGTTTGCAATATCCTTGCCATAGTCAACTACGGCAAATTCGAGAACGTCCGCAAGATTTACAGCATCGGTCGTGTCCTCGTCGGTAACATTAAGAACGATGTTGTACTTAAGCGCGAGGTTACCGAGGTTAGCTACTGCAAGGTAAACTACCTGAGTCTTACCGGGCTCCCAAAGCGTTGCGGTGCTGTCGTTAGCGTTTGCGCCCTCCTTGAAGATATCGCCGCTTCCGCCTGCGATAGAGACGTAGTTGCCGTCTTCTGCCTTGTCCATTTGAAGATCCACGTCAAGAGTACCTGCAACGATACGGTTATTGCTGCTTGTCTCTGTGTCCGTAAACCAAGCAAATGTGGTTCCTGTGAGCATTGCAAAGCAAAGCATAAGTGCCATTATACTTGTGAGCAGTGCTCTTTTTGTTGTCTTAGTGTTAGACATTTTTCTTTTCTCCTTAAATAGTTTATTTTTGCCGTTTGGGAATCGAAAGACACAAGCCGTAGCCTAAGTGGACTCGAACCGACTCTCGGGGCTGACTAACTCAAAGGCCCAGTTTCTTGTGCCCTTGGATTGCAAAACGGAATTTTTCTCTAAAAGTACACTTTTATGGAAAAGGGAAAAAGAATAAAAAAAGCCCATTTTTCAAGATAAAAATCCTAAAAAATGGGCAAAAAAGCATACAAAAACAATATTCTCTAAAAAGAAAAGTTACAAGTTTTTTACACAATCTGAACACTTCTGTGGGTAAAGTATATCACAAATCAAAGCTTTTTGCAATAGTTTTCTAAAATTTTTTCATCTTTTTTGAACTTAGGTATAACTTTACCCACAGATTGGAGCTGAATCGCGAAAAAGCTTCAGATTGCGTTTACGTTATTGGAGTCGGCGAAAATTATTTCAGCGGTGGGAATAGCTCCCTTGACAAGCTCGGCAAGGGCGTTAAGTGCGGGATTTTCGGTAAAGTAGTGCCCTGCTTCCACCAAGTTTATACCGTTTTCCTTAGCGTCCGCCATCATATGGTAACCGATTCGACCGCTTAAGTAGGTATCCGCGCCCGCATTCTTTGCCGCGCTCACAAAGTCGTCGCCGTTACCGCCAAGCACCGCAACGCGCTTTACGGGAAGATTGCCGCTATAGAGCACCACGGGAGAGCCAAGCGTCTCCTTTACCTTTGCGGCAAATAGGGGAAGTTCGGTTTCTTCCACAAAGCCCACGCGCCCCATTTCCTCTCCGTCCACGCCGAAGCTCTCCACGTTTTTCAAGCCAAGGACATTGGCAAGCACGTCATTTACGCCTCCGCAAACGGCGTCAAATCTCGTATGGAAAGACATTACGGCCATGCCGTTCTCCACAAGCTTTATAAGCTTTCTCGGCACTCCCGCGTAGGTTGTAAGCGACTTTATCGGCTTGAACACAAGGGGGTGATGGGATACTATCACGTCACATTCATTTGCTACCGCCTTATCCACAATTTCCTCGGAAACGTCAAGGGCAACCAACACCTTTCTTATCCGACGCTCGGGGTTGGGGCAACACATAAGACCGTCGTTATCCCACTCGCAGGAGAGAGACGGCGGTATTTTTTCATTCATATATTCATATAACTCTTTTACAGTCATTTCGTTTTCTCCAATATATTTTTGAATTGCTCTACAAGCTGCGTTTCCTCGTCTCCGAGACCTGCCGCGCGCTTACCCTCAAGTCGTGCGGTATAGACCTCTATTCGGTTTTCAACAAATTTACAAAACAGCTCTCCGCCGCGTTTTATATTATGCTTACCGAGGATAAGCTCTGCGCGGGTATACCGCTCTGATTTTCCCGAATATTCGGCGCACAGCGTTTGATAAATTTTGCCCTCGTCCTCAGAAAGTACCTCGTCAACGATAGAGAAGCCCGAGGACAGCAAATATTCCCTTACCTCCTCCTGCTTTGTCATGGGTTGGAGGATAAGGCGAACTTTTTTATTTTTGACCCACGGCGCGTTTCCTATTATTCGGCAAACAAGCTCACCGCCCATTCCGAATATCGCCACGTCATCGGGGGCGTAAGACTCTAATTTTTCAAGTCCGTCGGACAGTACTGTAACTACGCCGTCTGACGCGTTTTGTTTTGAAATATTCCTTTTTGCCGATTCGAGGGGCATTGGGTTTATATCGGCGGCTATCGCCTTTTTTATTTTATTGTTTTTATACAGATATATGGGCAGGTAGCCGTGGTCTGTTCCCACGTCGGCAAAAACTCCGCCGCGCACAAATCCCACCGCGCTCATAAGTCTGTTACTAAGAAGATTATTTCGCATTTCGTCACCTTTTGGGAAGAAAAAACCGCTCGACAAAGCCGTTTCTGCCGAGCGGAGTTCTCTTACTTGGATGCAAGATATTTATTGATTTTTTCAACAAGCTCTTCGGCATTTGTTCCGTGAACGGCGCAAGCGTCCTCGATAGACTCTCCTCTTGAAGAGGGGCAACCGAGACAGTGCATTCCGATTTCAAAGAAAAAGCGTGCCGTATCTACGTCGAAATCAAGTACGTCGCCGATGATGGATTCCTTTGTAACCTTCATTTATTTCTACCTCCATATTTTTAATTCTCCTTTATTATATAACTTTTTATTCGATTTGTCAACTGAATTTTTGCAATTATATGCAAAGAAAATTTTGCAAACCCCTTGAAAAATCGACTCGGTGTATGGTATAATATATAATAACTATATTTTTACAGATTATTTAGCCGCGCTCGCGGCGTGGGAGGTTAATTTGATAATCGCACTCGAAGATGCCAAATACAAGCTTATAAAGCTTCGTGACGACCTTGTTGAGCTTGGCTCGGCGCTTAAGATTGAGGAAAAGCGCGTTACCGTTGAGGGGCTTGAAAAGCAGACCCTTGAGCAGGATTTCTGGAGCAACCAGGAAAACTCCTCAAAGATACTTCAGACAATAAAACAGACAAAGGATGCTATAGAGAACTACGACGCGCTTTGCGCACGCCTTGAGGATGCCATCGTTCTTGCCGAAATGGCTATTGAGGAAAACGACGAGGGCTCTGTTCCCGAGGTTGAAAACGAGCTTGCCGAAATCGTTGCGGCAGAGGAAAAGAAGCGCATTGAGGTACTGCTTTCGGGCGAGTACGACAAGAACAACGCCATAGTTTCTTTCCACCCCGGCGCAGGCGGCACAGAGGCGCAGGACTGGGCGCAGATGCTTTACAGAATGATTACCCGTTGGGCAGAGCGCAACAAGTTCACGGTAAAGCTTATCGACTGGCTTGACGGCGAAGAAGCGGGACTTAAGAGCGCTACCATTACGGTTGAGGGTCTCAACGCTTACGGATATCTTAAGAGCGAGAACGGCGTGCACAGACTTGTGCGTGTTTCACCCTTCGACTCTGCGGGCAGACGCCAGACCTCGTTTGCTTCGATAGAGGTTATGCCCGAATTTGACGAGGTTGACAAGATCGAGCTTCGCGACGAGGACCTTGAAATAACCGCGCACCGTTCAAGCGGCGCAGGCGGTCAGCATATCAACAAGACCGACTCGGCAATAAGAATCGTTCACAAGCCCACAGGTATTGTGGTCGGCTGTCAGACCGAGCGTTCACAGCTTCAGAACAAGGAAACTGCACTTAAGATGCTTAAGGCAAAGCTTATGGAGATCAAGCTCCGTGAGCGTCTTGACACCATTGAGGAAATTCAAGGCAACAAAACAAACATCGAGTGGGGCTCACAGATTCGTTCTTACGTATTTATGCCCTACACTCTCGCCAAGGACACCCGCACAGGCTTTGAGGACGGAAACATAAACGCGGTTATGGACGGCGAAATAGACGGATTTATTAACGCGTATCTTAAATCTATTACAAAATAAAGAAAGAGAGTAAGATTATGAATAAGAGAACAAAGTTCTACATCGGTATTATGCTTGTTATTACGGCTATCACCACAATGTTTACATTCCTTGCGCTTTGCATGAAGAAAAAGAGTGCCCTTGCGGCTCTCGCGGCACTTGCTACCGCCGAGGGAATTATGGGTCTTGCGCTTATCGAGGACAACGCAAAGAAGAAGATCATCATTGAAGAGCCCGCTGAGGAAGAGGTTGTAATTCTTGACGACGAGCCTGTTGAGATTCCCGTTGACGAGGACGCAAGCGAGGAAGATTTTGCATAAAAATTTTTTAGGCTGCCGCTTAAAGCGACAGCCTTTTTTCACTCAAATATTTTTCCCACGCGATAGTCTCTCCAGACTGTTTCGAACACGCCGCCGCCATCGGGTAGCGGACGCACGTCACGCCAATTTGACTCGGTACGCATAGGGCAAATGCTTGCCTTGATTTCCTGAGTCTTTCCGAGCAGCGCGGTATCGGCTAAGGTAAAGCCGAACAGCGATTGGAAGTTCTCCACCGACTCAAGGTATATGGCAGAGCCGCGGGATGCGCCGCCCTCTCTCATATAGTCCTCCATAGCAGAAAGGTAGACGTATTGAGACACAAGGGTGTCACGGAATCTGTAGGCTTTATAAAGCTCGCTGCCCTTTGCCACCGTCACGTTCCCGACGAAATTCGAAAGCAACAACGCAACCTCTGCGCACAGCTTTGCTATTCCCTCTCGGTTTCGTATTGCGCCTGCCGTCTCGCTCATTTTTTTGGCGAAGGTGCGGCGTTTTTGGTCTACGTTCGAGCTATCGGACACCAATATTTTTCTTTCCTTTTCAAGCCTTTCAAGCGACTTTCCGCAGACTTCGGCAAGCTCCTCAAGGCTTATTTTTTTATTCTCAAAATGTGCCGCTATATACTGTGCCGCGCGGAGTGAGCCAACCTGACCCGCGTTAAGCGCACTGCCACCGGGGCGTTTTACGCCGTGAGTTCCAGCCGCTTCGCCGACAACTAAAAGCCCCTCAACCGAGGTGCGCCACCACGCGTCAACCGCTATACCGCCGTTGTTGTGCTGAGCGCAGAGAGCTATTTCAAGCCTTTCTCTCTCAAGGTCAACACCGCGCGACAAATAAAGCTCATAGGCGGGCATATTCATATGCTTAAGGCGGTCTATGGGCTTGCCGAAGCAGGCGCCTGTGGCGACGAGGTATTCCCTCGCTTCACCGTCAAGTACGGAATAGTCAAGCTCCGCAAGCTTGCGCGGATTTTCTCTGTAATCGAGGTAGACTCTGCGTCCAAGCACAGCGCACTCGTACCACACAAGCAGGTCGATAACCGACGAGCCGTCATTTATTTTGTTGCAGTCAAAGGGCCATTCGTAGCCTTTCTTGAAAAGCATTGAAAGGGCTTTGCCGTCGTTCTTGAAATAGTCGTTTACAAACTCGCGTTCAATTCCGTTTTCGTCAACCGAGACTACTGTGGGAAGCACCTGCATATAGGTGCCCGACACGTTCCAGCGCGGGTGGGTAGAGGCAAGTCCATACTGCCATTCGGTAAGATTTTTACCTTTTGCGCCTGCCGCAAGAGCAAGCCCCGACGCACCGTTATGACATTCGGGATAAACCGAGTCGGCGTACATTCCCGCAGGTCCGCCCGTAGCAAGAATCAGATTTTCAAAGCCGAACACCACGGGCTCGCAGTTATTTTTCTTATCAAGGGTAATAAGCGCAGAGGCTTTTTCGCCTTTTTTTATTATCTCCACGGCAAAAAGGTTATCGTATATGGGAATGTTTCGCTCGCACACCGCCGCCTCAAGGCATTCGGTCATTATCTTTGAGGTCAGAGGTCCTACCGAGGTTGCGCGTGAACGCTTGTCGTGGTCGGTCTTATATCCCACGTATTCTCCGTATTTATTCGTGGGAAATTTCACACCGAGGTCGGCAAGGCGCATAAAGGAGCGCACCGAGTTTGCCGCCTCGGCATAGGCTACGTCTCCGTCAACGCAACCGCCGTCAAAGATATCCTTTGCCATATCACGCGGTGAATCGGGTGTTCCGCACATTCCAAGCTTATAATAGGTCTGCTTATCGGAGCCCGTATTGCGCGAAGTGCCAAGATTCACGCCCTCGCTGACAAGGGCAATATCGCGCACGCCTTCCTCGTAGAGCGAAAGTGCCGCGTTAAAGCCTGCCGCGCCGCTTCCCACAACAAGTGTATGGACGGTGTGGGCGGCTATTTTCTTTTCATTATAAACAATATATTCCATAATCTTAAAGCTTTCTTATATGAAGTCCGCCGTCAACTATGAAGGATTCGCCCGTGGTATAAGCAAACGTGCCGTCAACAAGTGCGCCAACCGCCTTCGCCACATCCTCGGGATAGCCCCAACGTCCTGTGGGAACAAGTCCGTCGGCAATTTTGGCGTCGTATTTATCCTTGACCTTTTCGGTCATTTCGGTATAGATTATACCGGGGCAAACCTCGTTTACAAGTATTCCCTCACCTGCAAGTCTGTCGGCAAAAAGCTTGGTCATCATTGACACGCCCGCCTTTGAAATGCAATACTCTCCGCGAGAAGTTGAGCTTGTATAAGCCGACACCGACGAAATATTTACGATATATCCCTTTATTCCTGCTCTTACCATTCGGTTTGCCACGTCCTGCGTAAGGAAAAACGTTCCCTTTGAGTTGATTCCCATAACGTAGTCATAGCTTTCCTCGGTCATTTCGAGAATGTCGCGTCTCTCCTTGGGCGCAACGCCCGCAACGTTGACGAGGGCATCTATTCTGCCGTACTTTTCAAGCGCGGTATCAACAAGCTTCTTTCTGTCCTCCGCGGAAGAAAGGTCGCCCGAAACGTAGATAAATTTATCGCCCAGTTTTTCAAACTGCTCTTTTACGCTTTCATAGGGGCGGCGGTTCATTCCGACCACAAAAAAGCCCTTATTTACAAGCTCTTCCACCGTGGCAAAGCCTATTCCGCCCGCCGCGCCCGTTACTATTGCAACCTTCATTATTATATCCTCAATTCATACAGAATTTTTTGTAGAGAGGTGCGTAGACCTCGCCGTCTCTTATAACGCATCCCGGTGTGCCACCGGGCTTTCTCATTATTTCACTGCATTTTCCGCAGGCTATGCAAACCTTTTTGGGGTCAAGTCCGCCCGTGATGCAAATATCCTTTGCAAGATTGGGATAAGCGAGAGTCTCTCTGCCATAGCCCGCAAAATCAAATTTGCCCTCGCCGATATACGCGGCAACCACATTGGGAGACATTGCACCGAGGTAGCTGAGACCCGACGAAATAATCGGTGTTCCCTTTACCGATTCGGCAACCTCAGCTATACCGTCAAGCATACGCTTTACGCCTGCGATAGGAGGTTCGGGGTGCTCGTAAGTGCCGCGGGCAAAAGGACGGTTAACGTGGGGGTTAACGTATGGGTTGCCCATTGTGATGTTTATAAGAGGCATTCCAAGCTTTACAAGCTCGGCACAAAGCATTTTCGCCTCGGTAAAGTCGGGAGTGAGTCCCTGCCCCTCGTTTACGCCAAAGCCGTATGGGTACTCGAAGCCGTCGTATGCGTTCATTCGCGTTGTAACGATAAAGTCACCGCCGCAATTTTCAAGTGCGCCCTTAACCGAATCGCGAAGAAGTCTTGTGCGTTTTTCAAAGCTTCCGCCATATCTTCCCTCGCGGTTGTACGCCGAAAGAAGCTCGCAAAGCAGATATCTGTGACAGCACTTAATATCTCCGCCGTCAAATCCTGCCTTTTGGGCAAGAAGCGCGCCGTTTACAAGTGCTTCGCCTACGCGGTCAAGATACTCGTCGGTGAGTATTCGGCTTTTATCAATCGGATTGTCCTTTTCAAACAGAGGATTGTTATAGGCAATAAGCGGAGCAGGTGTACCCTCGGGCTTACTGTATCTTCCCGAATGGGTAAGCTGACAGATAACCAATGGCTCATATCCGTTTGTCTTAAGGCATCTTTCCTTTATGTCCGCAACGATTTTCTTGAAGGAATCAAGCGTATTATTATTTATGTACATTTGGCGAGGATTGGCTCTGCCCTCTTTGAGCACCGCGGTAGCCTCAAACCACACTATTCCCGCGCCGCCCTCAGCAAAGCGCATATATCTGCGGATCGTCAGCTCGTCGGGTGCGCCCTCGCGCGTTCCGTCACAGCCCTCCATTGCCTGATATACAAGGCGGTTACTTACTGTTTTTCCGTTGACGGTAAGCGGAGCTTTAAGCACCGAGGTGTCGTCGCTCACGGGAAGAGTTATGCCCGCATCGGCACAGAGGCGTTCAAGCTCGGCTTTGGTATTCGGAACCGAATAATTCATATAAATTCTCCTTTTTGTTTTTTAAGCAACTTTTCACAAATACATTATACATCAAGCCATCCCTTTTTTCTATAACAAATTTGCGATTTTTTATATAAAAGTTGCTATTTGACAAAAAATCTATGTACAAAAACTCTTTTTTGATGTATAATTATATAAAATGGATATATTAAACTTGTCACGGAGGTATGTTATGTCCTGTATTCAAGGAATGGAGCATATTATTTTTTCCGATAGCAACAGCGGAATACTCCCACACGTTCACCACAACGTGCATCAGGTATTCTTTATAATGAAGGGCGAGGTAGACATCAAAATAGAAGACAAGCATTATTTTATCACGCGCCCAACGGCTGTCTTTGTAAACAATTTTGAAAGGCACTCGTTCACAGCGTCAAACGGTGAATTTTCCCGTTTTTGCATCTCTCTTTCCCCGTCCAAAATAAAACAGGAAATAAAGAACGACAAGCTTCTCTCAATAATATCCAACCGTCCCGAGCACTTTTGCCACTGTATAGACGTGACGGACATTGAGCCGCTTCTGACACCTATGTTATGGGAAATTCTCAAAGAAAAAAAAGCTCATTATTCCGAATATCCCGAAAACGCCTCGGCACTTCTTCGCTGCGTATTCGTCGCACTTTACAGACATTCGCCCAAATCCTTTCCGTTTGAGGACAACAACATAAGCTCTACCGTACAAAAAATAAAGATGAAAATTGAAACCGAGCTTGCCGGCGAGCAAACGCTTGACGACCTCGCCGACGAATTTCACATCAGCCGCTATTATCTTGCCCACGCGTACAAGCAGGTCACCGGCTACAGCATAAAAAATTACCGTATGCTCTGCAGAATAGCCGAGGCGCGGGAGCTTTTGACAAACACATCGCTTTCGGTTTCGCAGATAAGTGAGCACATCGGTTTTCCCGATGCCAGCAATTTTTCCAAATATTTTAAGAAAAAAACGGGATACACGCCGTCGCAATACAGAAACATTCACAAAGGAGAAGAAATATGAAAAGCATCTACCTTGCAAACCAAAATCAGATAGACTACGTTTACTCTGAGGAGACCAAGAGCTACCTCGAACAGATTGCGGAGCTTTCAAAAACCGACTGCTACAGAAGAGACGATCTGCTTGCAAATCCCCAAAAATTTGCTGACGTGGAATACGTTTTTTCCACCTGGTCTATGCCCGCAATGACCGAGGAGGAAATAAAGAAGTGCCTTCCCTCGCTTAAGGCTGTATTTTACGGAGCAGGCTCCGTGCAAACCTTTGCGCGTCCCTTTATGGCGCGTGGAGTAAAGATATTCAGCGCGTGGGCGGCAAACGCCGTACCCGTTGCCGAGTATACGGTGGCACAGATAATCCTCGCCTGCAAAGGCTTCTTCCGCGCCTGCACTCTCGCTTCGGCTAATAAGCGCAAGGAAGCGCAAAAGCACTCGGTCTCCTGCCCCGGCAACTACGGTTGCAAGGTTGGACTTATCGGAGTTGGAATGATAGGCAGTCTTGTTGCCGAGATGCTCAAGGCATACAATCACAAGATTCTCGCGTTCGCCCCCTTCTGCTCGCAGGAAAAAGCCGACAAGCTTGGCGTGGAGCTTTGCTCGCTTGAACGCATTTTCTCCGAGTGTCAGGTAATATCCAACCATCTTGCCAACAATCCACAGACCGTAGGTATGCTCAACTATGAGCTTTTCAAACTGATGAAACCCAACGCCATCTTCCTCAACACAGGTCGCGGAGCGCAGGTGGTAGAGCTCGACCTTGCCCGCGCTATGGCGGAAAAGCCCGATGCAACCGCTATTCTTGACGTTACCTTCCCCGAGCCTATTCAAGATGGTAATCCTCTGCTTTTGCTTGAAAACGTTTATCTCACTCCACACATAGCCGGAAGTCAGGCAGACGAGGTACACCGTATGGCTGAATATATGGCAGAGGAGTTCAAGGCGTTTACAAACGGAGAACCCACAAAATACGAGGTCTCCGAAAAAATGCTTGATACAATGGCGTAAATAAAAAATATTTCAAAAATATAAAAAAGTTTTCAAAAACCTATTGACAAAACAAAATAAATGTGGTAAAATCACTCTGTTATCCAAAGACAGCAGGTTTCCGTAAAAGCAATGCTTCCCTGCCGAGGACAGATTTTAACTTTATATTTTGAGTTTTTATCTTTCCTTGCGCAAAGCTATGCTTTAACGGAGGAAAGATTTTTTTATCCTGTATTTCACATTGGGAGGTGAAAAACAAAATGCCGAGCAATTCCATACTCGAACAAAAGAAAAAGCTCGTTTCCGAGCTTGCTGAGGAGATTAAAAATTCGGTAAGCGGTGTACTTGTTAACTATCAGGGTATCACCGTTGATGACGACACAAAGATGCGTAAGGCTCTCCGTGAGGCGGGTGTTAAGTACAAGGTCGTTAAGAATTCTCTTACAGGCAGAGCTTGTGACGAAGTAGGTTTTGGCGATATGAAGCAGTACCTCGTAGGTATGACAGCTATCGCTATCAGTGAGAGTGACGCAGTCGCTCCCGCAAAGGTACTCAAAGAGTACGCTGAGAAGGTTGAGTCCTTCACAATTCTTGCAGGTTACGTTGACGGTGCGGTTATCGATGCCAAGACCGTTGAGGCTCTTGCAGAGATCCCCTCGAAGGAAGTTCTTATTGCGAAGTTCCTTGGAAGCATCCAGTCTCCTCTTTACAACTTTGCATACGCTATCAAGGCTGTTGCAGACAAGAAGGCAGAGGGTGGCGAAGAGGCTCCCGCAGCAGAAGCACCCGCAGCAGAGGCAGCAGAAGCTCCTGCAGCAGAGTAATTTTGCACAACATTGCAGTTTAACTGCTTAATTTTCGGGGCGCGGCTCCCCAAAAGACCGCAAAAAAATTTTTAACACACTAATTGATTATTAGGAGGATTACGAAAATGGCTAATATCGCAGCTATTATTGAAGAAATCAAAGGTTTGACTATCCTTGAGCTTAACGATCTTGTTAAGGCTGTTGAGGAAGAGTTCGGTGTATCCGCAGCTGCTCCTGTTGGAGTTGTAGCTGTTGCAGGCGGTGCAGCACCCGCTGCTGAGGAGAAGACAGAGTTTGACGTTGTTCTTGCATCTGCAGGCGGCAACAAGCTCGCTGTTATCAAGGTTGTTCGTGAGATCACAGGTCTTGGTCTTAAGGACGCTAAGGACCTTGTTGAGGCAGCTCCCAAGGCTATCAAGGAAGGCGCTTCCAAGGACGAGGCAGAGGCTATCAAGAAGCAGCTTGAAGAGGCTGGCGCATCTGTTGAGCTTAAGTAATTTAAGATTACAAACTCACACATACTTGTATAGTTTTACCTGCTGTACGGGTTGAATAACCAACCGCCGCTGAGTGTTCAGCGGCGGTTTTTCTTGTATAAAAATGTATGACACCAATTTATTGGTGTCATTTTTTCACACAAAAAAGGGACTGATTCTAAAAAATCAACCCCTTTTTACTTTTACAACCCGTAAGTATCCAAATATTTTCTTATCGCTTCAAGAGGGATTACGTGGCTGTTTTCATATTCGACCGCTTCCTCCGAAAGCGTACCGCACTGTATTCCCACAAGTCCAAGCTCCATACTGAACACAGGACGTCCGCTTATCTTCACGTCGGTTTGCGCGTTATGCACCATCATATCGAATCTTATATCTCCCGCATTTGAGCCTATATCGCTATGCAAGATCCTCTCATATGTCAGCACCTCGCCAAAGCTTGGAGCAACACCGCGTTCGGTAAAGCTTGCTATAGCTATATTCTCGCCTATCTCGGGAGGCACGTTAGCCATGGGCGCAACTTCAAGCATACGCTCACCTTTCTCAAAGTAGAGAACCGCAAGATTATATCCGACACTGCTATGCTTAAGCGATGCCTTATAGGCGTGACCGTAGGAATCCAGAACAGTATAAGACACGTTTTCGTATCCCTTGCGCTTTTCAACAAGATCATCGGTAGTCAGAACGTAGTAATATCCCGACCCGTCCTTGATTATAACGCCCTCCCCTTCCTTTTCGTGGGAGGTGATCTCAATCATACCCATAACGAGAGAGGTGTAGCTTTTAGTTATAATCTTAACCGAGGTATTCGCTGCTTTAGCTTGCACCATCTGCCCCATTCTGATATAGTCAAGGGCATAGGCGGCGTAAAGGACGATATCGTCGCTCACCTTTGTATTTTCGAAGTCAAAGCGCTGAGTACATTCGGGGTCAGTAAACCAACCGTCAAAATCGTAGCCGTCTTTCTGCGGAATTTCGGGCTCTTTTAGAAGCGTACGCCACTCCACGACCTCCATTTTCGGAGCGTCACCATTATTGAAAACGTATGTAATATTATAATAGAAGGTATTTACTCGATACGCATCGCGCGACTCGGTTACGCCCGAATATTTTACCTTGATAACCTCGAAGCTATCGCGGACGTTATCCGATATATCTGCCGAAAGCGCAAACTCGGTATTTGCGGGGATATCCGCATTAAGAGACGCCCTATAAGTGCCTACCAGCTTACCTGTGGCGTTATAAAAATCTATAACCGCCGACACCTCGTTAAGTGACGAGAGACATTTGCTGTATACGTTTATAGTGTTCGTTCTGAAAAGCGAAAATTCTTCTCCGAGTCCGTCAGGTCCTTGGGTGGTTATTTCGTAACTGTTGAGCACGAAAAACTCATCGGTTATCTCGAAGGTTTTTACGGCTTCATCCTCGGTGGTTTCAATCGGGTCAACCGGAGGTCCTCCGCACCCGAAGAGTGCACCGGCGAGGCAAAGAACACCGAGCAGTAGCAAAAAAAGCTTAATTTTCTTCATAATTCAAATCCCTATTTCTTTAGTGATTTTCGCCGCATTTATTACATAAAAAGGCAAAGCAACATTGGCAAGAAGATAGCGGGAATGTAATTCATCAATTTTATTTTGGTTATTCCGAGAAGATTAAGGGCTATGCCTATTATAAGCAACGAGCCTACCGCAGTCATCTCGGTTATGACCGTGGGGTTAAGCAGGGGCTGAATCCACTGCGCCAAAAGCGTTATTGCGCCTTGGTACAAAAGCACCATTACAGCCGACAGCATTACGCCGAAGCCCATAGATGCCGAAAAAACCACCGACGAAATACCGTCGAGTATTGATTTGGCATACTGTGTGGAGTGGTCACCCGTAAGTCCGCTTTCAAGCGAGCCCGTAACTGCCATTGCGCCAACGCAGAACAGCAGCGTAGCGCTTACGAAGCCCTGCGACACGTTACCGAAGCGGTTGCGTGTTTTCTTCTCCACGAAATCACCCAAACGCGTAATTTTTCCGTCGAGGTCAAGCAGAGTACCTATAAGCGCGCCAAGTGCCATTGAAACGATGGTAATAAGGACGTTTTGCGCTTTTATCGCGCCTTGGATACCAATGAGCAGGACACAGAAGCCCACGCCCGTCATAAGCGCATCCGAGATTTTTTTGCCCATTCCCTCGTCTGCGACCTCTGCTTTTTCTTTAACGGATGTAAAGCGGTGCACAAGCAATCCCACAAACGAGCCGCACATAATTGCGAGCGCATTTACAATTGCGCCCCAAAGGCTGAAATTTTCCATTTTATTTTCCTGTTTCCAATTCTGAGGTCATACTCAGTATACATACCCAAAGACTTCGGGCAAAAGCTTTTACGCACCCGCCCGAAGTCTTTAATTATTTACTTTTTGAAAGCGCCCCAAAGATTGTTGAAGTCGATGTTTCCGGTTGTCTCCACCGTCTTTCTGACGGGCTCAGCCGGCTTTTCAACTACAACGGGCTCGGGAATCTCCTCAACAACGGGCTCGAGTTCCTCAACCACCTCTACGGCAGGAGCGGGCTCCACAGCCGCAACAACGGGCTCGGGCTTTGCTTCAACCTGAACGGGAGTGGCGATAGGCTCATATGCCGCCTGATTCTTGTAGTAGGGATCGTCGGGCTTTCTGGAGAAGCCTGTTGCGATAATAGTTATCTTCATCTCGTCGTCAAGGTTGGGGTCAAACGCAACACCCCAGATAACGTTTGCATCGGGGCTTGCTTCATCAGCAACCATAGTAGACGCGAGGTCGATATCCTCAAGCTGAATATCGGGCGATGCCGTGATATTGATAAGAATACCTGTTGCGCCCTTGATGGAAGTTTCAAGAAGTGGGCTGGCGATAGCCATACGAGCCGCATTCTCTGCCTTGTCCTTACCCTTTGCCGAACCGACACCCATATGAGCGTAGCCCGCGTCCTTCATAACCGAGGTTACGTCAGCGAAGTCAAGGTTTATGTACGCAGTACCGTTGATAAGCTCAGAGATACTCTGAACACCGCGGCGAAGCACGTCGTCGGCAATCTCAAATGCGTTGGCAAGTGTTATGCGTGTATCGGAAACCTGCTTAAGTCTCTCGTTGGGGATAACGACGATAGCGTCAACGTGCTTGCTGAGCTCTTCGATTCCCTTATCTGCCTGAAGCATTCTTCTCTTACCCTCAAAGCCGAAGGGCTTTGTTACGATTGCAACGGTAAGGATATCAGCCTCCTTAGAAGCGCGTGCAACCACGGGAGCCGCACCCGTTCCCGTTCCGCCGCCCATACCTGCGGTAATGAACACCATATCCGCACCGTCGAGCATTTCCTTTATCTCATCTATAGACTCCTCAGCCGCGCGCTTACCGATCTCGGGATTTGCACCTGCGCCGAAGCCCTTTGTTATTTTTTCGCCGATTGCGATCTGATGAGCCGCAGACGACTGATTGAGAACCTGAACGTCGGTATTTACCGCGATAAACTCCACGCCCTGGATCTTGGACGCGATCATTCTCTCAACCGCGTTGTTTCCGCCGCCGCCGACACCTATGACCTTAATATTAACTCCGCTTGTAAAGCTGTTGTCGAATTCAAAGTTCATGTAAACTTCCTCCATAATTTATTTCAATATTTGCTGTTTGCAATATATGTATACCACTATATATAATATAATAATATATTTTTGCAAATTTTGCAATAGTTTTTTGAAAATTTTTATAAGAAATTCACATCTTTTTTCAAAAAAACGCAAAATCCCGCTTTTTGGGGGGATTTTGCGCTTGATTTTCTCTTATTTTTTATTTTTTTTGGCTTCGATGAGCTTCATTACTTCGTCGAAGATGACCTTATTCGCGTCAAGTCTCGCAAACTGTTTTATGTTATTTTCAAGCTCACCGCGTTTTTCGGCATCGCCAAGCAGATTTTCTATCTCCGCCCATAGCGAGTCGGCACTTGCGTCCTTTTCCTCCATAAGTACAGCGGCGTTTGCGTCGGCAAGCACCTTGGCGTTTTTATATTGGTGATTATCCACCACGTTGGGAGACGGTATCATAATTGCCGCTTTACCCATCATTGAAAGCTCCGAGACGGTCATTGCACCCGCGCGACAGACCACCACGTCAGCCGCCGCCATTTTTTCGTGCATATCGTAGATATACTCGGCAAGCTCGGCATTTTTCACTTTGTCACCGCCAAGCGCGTTGAAGCGTTCAAGGCTTTCGGCATAATTACGCGAGCCTGCGGCGTGAAGAAGCTTTATATCCTTTCTTGAGCCCAGATACTTTGTCATAAGCTCGACCGCCACTTGATTAAGGTATTCGGCTCCGCCGCTTCCGCCGTAGGAAAGGACAAAAAGCTCGCCATCCTTAAGACCGATTTTAGCTCTTGCCGCATCTTTATCCATATTTCCGAATGCAGTTCTAAGCGGATTTCCCACCTGCAAAACCTTATCTTTTCTCTTTAAGAAGTCCGCGGTTCTCGCAAAATTAACAAGTATTTTATCAACACTATTTTGCAACATTTTTACTGCCATTCCGGGAATTGCATTGGACTCGTGCACCGCGCAAGGAACCTTCATCATTGCCGCCGCGCGGAGAATTGGCCAGCAGGCGTAGCCGCCCGTGCCGATTACAACGTCGGGCTTAAACTCCTTTATTATCTTCTTTGCAAGGAAGGGCGATATCTGCGACATTATGATTGCCTTGATATTGGTGGGCGACAGCGAGCGTCTTATGCCCTCCGATTTAACGAATTTTATCTCGTAGCCCTCGCGCGGAACGAGCTTGCCCTCCTGCCCTTTTTTTGTTCCTACGAAAAGTATTTCGGCATCGGAAATATTCTCTTTTATTGTGTTTGCAATGGCGATTGCGGGGTTAATGTGACCGCCTGTACCGCCGCAGGTCATTATTACTCTCATTTTTAGTCCTCATTTCTTTATTCTGCTGTAACGCGATATATTGAGCAAAATTCCCATTTCAAAAATTTGCAGGGCAAGCGATGTACCGCCCGAGCTAAAAAACGGCAAGGAAATTCCCGTATTGGGCATTGAGTTGGTTACTACGGCTATATTCAGCGCGGCTTGAAGCCCCAGCTTAACGGTAAGACCCATTACTGCAAGAGCGCCGAATTTATTTGGCACGTGCATAGCGATTTTCATTCCGCGCCACACAGCAAGCGCAAACAGCGCGATAACGGCGAATGCCCCGAAGAAGCCGAGCTCCTCGCAGATTATCGTAAACACAAAATCGTTTTGCGGCTGTGACACGTACCCAAATTTTTGCAGGCTGTTGAAAAGTCCGCGCCCGAAAAAGCCGCCCGAGCCGATGGCGTAAAGACCTTGCAGGGTTTGCCACGCCTCGCCCAGCGGGTCTACGGTATCTATGTTGAGCCAGGTATTTACCCGTGTTTGCGCGTAATCCGAGACGAGAATAAGTCCCGTACCCGCAAGTGCCACCGCACCTCCCATTGCCGCGATATACTTCATTCTTGTGCCGCCCACAAGCATTACGCAAGCTCCGAGCATTGCTATAATCATCAATCCCGAAATATGCTTTTCAAGCGCAACAAGCACGCAGACCGCACCGATTATCGCCCCCGGAACAAGTACGCCGCAACGAAAGCTTCCGCCTTTTCTGTCTTTGGAGCTTATTTCCTCGCTATGTTCGGAGAGATAGCGCGCAAGCATAAGCACGACCGCCATTTTTGCTATTTCCGAGGGTTGGACGGTAAGGGGGCCAATGCGTATCCACCGCTGTGCGCCTCCGCCCACAGTTCCGATAACCAAAACGAGCGCAAGCAAGCCGAGAGTTGCGATATATGCTATCTTTGCAAAACGATACCAAAAGGACAGCGTTGCTCTGTGCACAAACACCGCGGTAATTGCCACGCTGACCGCGGCAAAAGCCGCATACCTTACAAGGAAATAAGTGCGGTCATTATACATTTGCTCAGCATAGACACAGCTTGCACTGTAGTTCATCAGCATACCAAATAAAAGCAATATAATACAGTATACCGCAAACCTCACGTCAATTTTGCCGCGCAGGTCGCCTTTATTTGTTTCTTTGAATATTTTATGGAAAATATTGCTTTTTTTGACTTGTTTATTTTTTATTCCTTTTCTTTCGACATCAGAGCTTTTTTCATTCTTACGCATCTGATGACCGACCAATCTGATACCTCCGTTAAACCGCGAACCAAGCAACCGCGCAACAAACCGCGGTTATTGCCGAGAAAACCACAACTATTTTATTTTCGCTCCAACCGCATTGCTCAAGGTGATGGTGGAAGGGCGCCATTTTGAAAACGCGCACCTTTCTGCCCGACAGCTTGAAAACGTAACGCTGAAGCGCGGAAGTGAAAAATTCAAATATATAGATGATTCCGCAGATTACAACCACCAACGGTTCGTTTATTTCGAATGCCATAGCGGTTATAATTCCACCGATAAACAGCGAGCCCGTGTCGCCCATAAAGACTCTTGCGGGGTTAAGATTGTAGACAAGGAAGCCCACCATTCCGCCGATAAGGGCGGCACTTACAAGTGTTGTCGCACGGCTTGCAAAATGAAAACCGCAAACGGCAAAGAAGCACCCCACAAAGAATGTCATTGTGCTTGCAAGTCCGTCTATTCCGTCGGTGATGTTTGTGCTGTTGGTTATGCCCCAGATAAGAGCAAGCGCTATCACGTAGTAGAATATTCCAAGTTCGATTTCGATATTGCTGAACGGAATTTCAAGAGCGGTATCTACAAAGCCCGATATACCCATTACGAAAAGGTATATTGCGCCCGCGACAAGCTGAAGTATGCTTTTGGGAAGCTCGTCAAGTCCGTCGTTGTTCTTCTTTATCAGCTTAAGGTAATCGTCAATGTAGCCAACAGCCGCGCTGAGAAGTCCGAGGAGCAGAATGGCAAGAACGCGCAGGGCGTCGCTCCGGTTTATTATCAGCGCAACGGCTATTACCGCCGTCATTGCCGCGATAAAGATTATTCCGCCCATTGTGGGAGTTCCCTGCTTCGACTTATGCCATCTCGGCCCTATATCCTTTATATACTGCCCCATTTTCTTGCTTTTAAGAATGGGGATTATTATTCTCGCTAAAATTACCGTCAGTACGAATACCGCCACCATAGCGGCAACAAATTCGATCATCATTTACTTTCACCACAGGCCTTTCTATGTCAATTTTCTTTAGTGAGATTTTCTTTAAGATACGCCACCACACGCTCTGCGCCGATCGCTCTGCTTGCCTTTACAAGCAATACGTCGCCATCCTTAAGGATATCCTTAAGTGTTGCGCCGATAAGCTCGTAATTATTATAATCAGAGGTAACGTACACGTTTTTCTCCGCAAGTCCGCCCTCAAGCGCACCTACGGCGATATCGCGGGCGAGAGTTCCCATAGTCATGAGAAGCTTTCCTCCCACGACTCCGAAGTATTTTCCAACCTCTCTGTGGTATTCCTTGCTGTTTTCGCCAAGCTCTCTCATGTCTCCGAGAAGCGCAGTCATACGCGAGCCCTTTTTGCTCTTTGATATCGTTTTGAGCACGTCCATTGCGGCGCGCATAGACTCGGGGCTTGCGTTATAACAGTCCTCAATTATTGTTATTCCGCCAAGCTCGTATATATTCTGCCTCATATCGGCATTTTCAAACTTTTTGAGTCCCGAAATGATTTTTTCGGGCATTATACCAAGCTCAAGACCCACCGCAAAGGCAAAGAGCGAGGCATAGACGAACTGCTTTCCTATGACGTTTATCTCGATTCCGCGATAGGTGTTTTCGCCCACCACAATATCAAATGTGCTCCCCTCGTCGCAATAGCGGAGATTCTCAGCTCTCACGTCGCACGCCTTGTTTTCAACGCCAACAAGAATTTTTTTGATATCCTTTACGTCGGCTTCCACAAGCAACGGCTCGTCGCCGTTGACTATAAGCGTTCCACTGCCCATCATACCGTTTATTATCTCAAGCTTCGCTTTGCAGATGTTTTCGCGTGTGCCGAGCAGTTCAAGGTGAGACGAACCGATGTTGGTTATACAGGAAATATTCGGTCTTGCCACGTTTGACATAAGCTCGATTTCGCCAAATCCGCTCATTCCCATTTCGATAACCGCCGCCTCAAAGCTTTCGTCGGCTTCAAGCATACTCATAGGCATTCCTATAATGCTGTTATGGTTTGCTTTGGTTTTATGTGTTTTGTAAGACTCGGAAAGAACCGCGTATATAAATTCCTTGGTGGTTGTCTTGCCAACACTACCCGTAACAGCAACATTTTGCATATTAAGTCTTGACAAATACGTCATTGATATCTGCGCAAGAGCATTTATTGAATCAGATGCTACTATTGCCGAGAACTCGTATCCGCTCTCCTCGAGCTCCTCGGGAATATATTGGCACAGAAAGGCTTTACATCCGTTTTGAGCGGCAGAGAGCATATAATTATGGCCGTCTACGTGCTCTCCCACGCTTACGACGAAAAGAGTGTTTTCGTCAGCTTCACGCGAGTCGGTACATAAATATTCTACGGTCACACCCGCTTTGCCTACCTGCTTGCCTCTGCACATTGAGCAAAGGTATTCGACAGTTGCATTTTTAACACCAAGCTTGATTTTCATATTTGCATTCCTTCCTGATTTATTTTTCTATGCTGTATTTACGAGCCGCCGCCGCGGCTATATTTTTCTCGCTGAATGAGTGCTTTCCTCTGAAGTCGATTTCATACTCCTCGTGACCCTTGCCCGCAAGGACTATTATATCTCCGCTTTTCGCGGTCTTTACGGCGTATTCTATCGCCTCTGCGCGGTCCTCGATAACGGTATGCTCCGCGCCTCCGATTCCTCTCACTATTTCGGATATAATATCCGATGTTTTTTCGCTTCTGCTATTATCCGCGGTAACAATAATCTTATCGGCATAACGGGTGGCTATCTCGCCCATTTTAGCGCGTTTGCTTTTATCTCTGTCACCTCCGCAGCCAAACACGAGAACTATACGTTCGTTGCATTTTCTTATCTTGCAAAGGGTATCAAGCAAATTATAAAGCGCGTCGGGAGTGTGAGCGTAGTCGATTATCACCGAATAATCGCATATTGCGCCAAGCTTAACCCGCTGAAGTCTGCCTTCAACGCCGTTCATAGCCGCAAGCGCGCTCATAATATTTTGCGATGAAACGCCAAGCTCTGCGGCACACGCCGACGCCTCAAGCGTATTCATAACGTTAAAACCGCCCATAAGCGGTGTTCTGACCACGAATTGCTTAGTAGGTGCTACAAGGCGGTATCTGTTTCCCTCTACGCTCGGTTCTTTGATATCGCAGGCAAAATAATCACAGCATTTTCGCGTTGCGCTACATCCGACAGCATTTTTTCCGAGGCTGTCAAAAAGCCTTTTTCCGTATTTATCGTCTGTGTTTATTATGCACTTTTTGGCGTGTGCGAACAGCTTGGCTTTGGAAGAAAAATATTCTTCCATATCTTTATGAAAGTCAAGATGCTCGGGAGTCAGGTTGGTAAAGACTGCCGCTTCAAATTCAAGCCCCTCAAGCTTATCAAGCGCAAGGGCATGGGAGCTTGCCTCCATAAAGACATACTGAACTCCATCGTCCGCCATAATTGACAAGAGTCTGAAAAGCTCCTCGGGGTCGGGAGTGGTCATATTGGCAAGCGGATTGCCGTTAGTGCTTTCAACAACCCTGTCACCCGAATAGCATTTAACCGTACCGATAAGCCCCGTTTTATACATCGCGGCATCGAATATGGCTTTTAGCATATACGTGATCGAGGTTTTTCCGTTAGTTCCCGTTACAGCCACAAGCTTAAGCTTTTTTGTAGGGTAGCCGTAATAGGCGTTATACAAAAGCGGTAGAATTTTCCTTGTGTTTTCGATGGCAAGTGTGGGCACGCCACACTTTATCTGCCGTTCGGCGATAACCGCCGCCGCACCGCGCTCTACAGCTTTATCCACGTAGTCGTGACCGTCGTTGTGAATTCCTTTTATACAAACGAAGAGGTCACCCTCCTCAACTTTATCGGAATTGCTTTTTACAGCATTTATTTCCACGTCCTCCACTCCGCCGCAGTCAATTCCCACGGCGTTGCAAAGGTAATGTAATCTCATATCAAGCACCTCAATTTATTGAGGGCTGTTAATAGGTCATTCGGTATAAAATGTAATTTTGCCGTTAAATGACGGAAAGTATCCGCTTTTTGGTTTTTGAGCGGTAACGTATTCACCGCCACCGATCACCTCCACCGTCAGCCCTCTGCTTTCAGCATATGCAAGGGCGTTGGCAACAGGAAGTCCGACGTAGTCGGTAATTTGCCCGTTAAGAAGATTTTTTTCCGTTTCGGTATATTTCGGCTCCACCCCAAGGTATGGGAGCACGGTCTCGAGGGTTCTTGCTATGTAAGGCGCCGCCACGGTGCTTCCGTAAAGAATACCCTTTGTAGGCTCGTCAACCATTATTACCATAGCGATTTTAGGGTCGTCGGCAGGTGCAAATGCCACGCAGGAACATATATACATCTCCTCGCCCGTGGTCGTCGCACCCTTCTTCTCCGAGGTGCCCGTTTTAGCCGCCACTCTGTAGCCTGCTACGTATGCGTTTTTCGCCCCTCCGACACCCGCAACGCCTTCCGCCAATATATCGGCTATACGCTTTGCGCTTGCCTCTGACATAACGCGCCGTTTTATTTCGGTTTTATGTTCAAAAAGTGTATTTCCGTCTGAGTCCTCAATGCTTTTCACAAGATGTGGGGTAACAAGCTCGCCTCCGTTTGCCACCGCGGCAATTGCCGATATGTGTTGGATTGCCGTAACCGTAAAATTCTGTCCGAATGCGTAAATAGCAAGGTCAAGCTCGGACATTCGAGAGCTTATTACGCCCATTCCCTCGCCCGGAAGATCTATTCCTGTTTTCTCTCTGT
Source organism: Eubacteriales bacterium (assembly GCA_045128735.1). Taxonomy (GTDB): domain Bacteria; phylum Bacillota; class Clostridia; order Oscillospirales; family CAG-272; genus RGIG8775. Next base: position 49,823 of record JBGVRT010000133.1, read on the forward strand.
AGCCAAAGGTTTTGAAATACTCCATAAAGCGCTCACATCCAAGCTGTGCGCCTATAGACATAAACCACACGTTACAAGAGTGCTGAACGCCCTCGGCAAAAGTAAGACTTCCGTGTCCGCGACGTTGATGGCAATGTATGCCTTTTCCGAGGACGGTTTTGACACCGCCGCAAAAAACGTTGCCGTTAAGTATGGGAAGCGACTCCTCAAGTGCCATTGACGAGGTTATTATCTTAAAGGTTGAGCCGGGAATATAGCTTTCTGTAAGCGCTTTATTCGACCAGCTTTCAAGCAAATACTGCCGTGAAAGCGCAGAATACTCCTCGCTTTCCTTTGACAGACCGCTTGACAGCAGTTTACCATCGTAGTAATCAACAAGCTCATATGGTGAATTCAAGTCAAACTCGGGATATACCGCAAGCGCGAGAATCGCTCCGCTTTCGACGTCCATAACTATTCCGCAGGCGCGGTTAAGAGCTCCGGAATCCATAACGGCACATTCAAGCTGTTCTGCAAGCGCCGCCTGAACGTAAGCGTCAAGCGTTGTGGTCAGCGAGCAGCCGTCCTCGGATCTCACGTAGGTATTATATTGGTCGGGAAGCTCGTTTCCGCGAGAGTCTCTGGCGGTCAGATAGTAGCCGTCACTTCCGCTGATTTCTTTATTGTACTGATATTCAAGCCCGTACAGTCCGTCACCGTCCGCCCCCGTAAAGCCGAGGACGTGAGATGCAAGACTGCCGTAGGGATAGTATCTCTTACTTGACGCCTCGAGAAAAACAAGATGCTCAAGTCTTTCTTCAATTATTAGTTTTCTTATCTGATTTGCGGTTTCCTCATCGGCGTTTCTCACCACAGTTTCGTCAAGCCTTCTTGTTTTCTCGGTCTTTTTGAGAATAGTCTCGCTACTCACACCGAGAATTTCCGAAAGTCTCTCGGCGATAAGGCGTGATATGGAATTAGTCTGCTTTTTATCAAGCGCCTTTTGCGCTGACGATATTGCAGAAGGAGAAATAAAAACTCTGTATGTGGTTTTATTTGATGCAAGCAGTCTGCCGCTTGCATCGTATATTTCGCCGCGTTCAGCCACAGATGGAGAGGTAGTGGTAAGCTGTTCGATAACCTTTTCTCTGTATTTTTCATAACCGTAGGTCTGATATGCAAATATCCTCCCCACAAGCACAGCAAAAACCAAGGTTATTCCAACAACCGCGGCGAGCGCGCGCCGCACAAATCCCGTATCGACGTTTCCTATCATTACAAGTCCCCCTTTTTATATTGGGACAAACAAATGAGATAAAAAATGAACGGCAAGCGAACGGACTTATGAGCATATGGGCCGCTGCTCAAAAATCCGCTGCCCTCGCTACCGTCGGGGTAACTCACGGGCTTCGCTTCATTGCCGTTCTTAATGTTTAATTATCAAATTTGGCTTTGTCGATACTATTCTATTCTGTTTTTGGTTTTTTATTCCAACGTGCTCAACAAATTTGCATGTGCCTCTTCATCCACCTGCTCAACAGGCTGAGACGAGCGCATATTCGTCATATGCGCGCCTTCGGCTGTTCCCTCTTCGGGTCCGAACGCCATTACACCGCCAAGAGCTACGGTACAGCAAAGTGCTACCGCCGCAACGCTTGCCAGGGCACGTCCTTTTACGTTAGCCAATTTTTCAAAGAAAGAATCAAGCTTTCCGCTTTCTATCCTTGCCTGCTGAACGGGGCTCTTCACAAGAGTCTCTGCACCTGCCGCCTTCTGAGGTGCGGTGCGGTTAGGACGGTTCTTCTTCGCCGCCTTTGCGTTAAGCTTTGCAATCTGCTCTATCTTCTTGCGGTTAACTGCAATGCGAGGAGTGTCCTCACTCTTCTTTTCCGCGGGAGCTACAGTTTCAACGCTCATTGCACCAAAGGTATCGTGGCATCTTTCAAAATAAGAAATATAGTCCTCGGTGGTCATATAGCTGACTCCGCCCGACTTTCCGCTCTTGTACATCGAAATGCCGCCAAAGGTCTTGCTTTCGCCGTAAGCCTCAAGAGCCACCTCGTAAGCCTTTGCGCCGTTGCGCTCCTGTTCTATTGCCTCGGCATTCGAATACGCGGTTGCTTTTTCGGCATATCTGCGTCTGAGCTTCTTTTCAAGCATCAAAAAATTTTCATCAACAACTATATTCGGTCTGTTTTCTTGCATAGTCATTATCCGAACGCCTCCTTTTTTCTTACTTTCAGTTGATTTTTTCTGCCACTCTGAGCTTTGCGCTATGGGAACGTGAATTTTCTTCAAGCTCCTCTGCGCTCGGCAGAATGGGTTTGCTGTTCACAAGCCTTAATCGGGGCTTGTTGCCGCACACGCATATAGGGAAATCCTTTGGGCACGTGCACCCCTTGGTGTATTTTACAAACTCTTGTTTAACTATTCTGTCCTCAAGAGAGTGGAATGTGATTATGGCGATCCTCCCGCCTTCGCCCAGCAGATCAACTGCGGAACGAATGGCGGGAGCTATAACAGAAAGCTCCTTGTTCACTTCAATGCGGATTGCCTGGAATGTACGCTTCGCAGGGTGCGACCCACCTTCTCGCATCGCTGCGGGCATCGCATTTTTAACGACGTGAACAAGTTCGCCCGTCGTATTTATGGGTTTCTGTGTCCTGGCAAATACTATTTTAGAGGCGATCTTGCCGGCAAATCTGTCCTCTCCGTACTCATATATGATTCTTTTTAATTCGGACTCGGAATACTCGTTCACCACGTTCCACGCGCTGACAGCGAGACGCTTGTCCATTCTCATATCAAGCGGTGCGTCCGCCATATATGAGAACCCACGGCTTGCCTCATCAAGCTGAAACGAGCTGACACCGAGGTCAAGAAGAAGTCCGTCTATTTTTTCTATACCAAGCTCACGGCAAACGTCCGCGAGGTTCGAGAAATTGTTTCTTACTACCGTTACCTTATCTCCGAACACCGAAAGTCTTTCGGTGGCGGTCTTTATAGCGTCCTCGTCCTGGTCAATGGAAATAAGCCTTCCTTTTTCTCCAAGCCGCTTCGCTATCTCCGACGAATGACCCGCACCTCCGCAGGTGCCGTCTACGTAAACGCCGTCGGGCTTTATATCAAGTGCATCTATGCACTCCCAAAGGAGCACCGATTTATGTTGGAAATTTATCTGCTCGCTCATATCAGTTATCGCTTGCGGCAAGAATTGCACGCCAATCGAGCGCCTTTTCTTCTTCAATAGCCGCTTGATCGTTTTCGTCAGCCCAAACCTCGGCTGTGTTTACGCAACCTACGATAACCGCGTTCTTTGTAATTCCCGCATACTCCATAAGATTTGCGGAGAGAACTATTCTTCCCTGAGAGTCGGGAGTTACCTGTATTGCCGTACGGCTCATAGCACGCATTGCAACCTCGCGCTGAAGCGCGGGAAGCTTTTTGATGGGTTCAATGTAATTATCCCATTCGCTCATTGCTATAAGTTTAAGTGCCGCACCGCTCATACTCTGTGCTACTACGAAAGTTTCGCCAAGCTCTTCGCGGAATTTGGCGGGCACGAACATTCTGTTTTTACTGTCAACTGTATGCTTAAACTCGCCTAAAAGCATGAAGCCTGACTCCTTTCGTAAAATTCCTCCACGGCGGTGACACACAAGCTCAAATCAAGCTTTTTTACCGTCTCAAATGGAGCTTTTTCGTGATTTGGCACTTGGTTTTGCACCACATCACACCACTTTGATTGTTTTTTGCTCCATTTTCCCCCGCTTTGGTGTTCTTATTATACACCATATTTCAGATTTTGTAAATACCCCCGAGAAAATTTTTTTAGATTTTTTCAAGTTTTTTTCGGATTTTTCGTATACTTCGGCGATGTATTTACATATATTTCTTTTATATCCTTTTTTTTACATTTCTACAATCAAAAGGAAAAGGCTATCTTCTTTTACGACAGCCTTTTCCGTATAATTTTGTTTTTTTAACTATGTTTTTGGCGAATAACAGCGTCCCTGCCAAGTGTTTCGTTCAAACATCAGCTTATCTACGTCGTTGATGACCGACACCTTTTTTCTGCTCCATTCGGGAGCCAGAAGATCCTCCGACATTCCGTCGCCCGTCAGCCTTGCCACAACAGTTTTCGGTGGCAAAAGTTCAAGTGCTCTGACCACAAGGTCGATATAGCGTTCCCTTTCAAGCGGTTTATAGCCGCCGTCAAGATATATCTTACCGAGTCGGCTTGATGCGAGGACGTGCAAAAGATGTATTTTCACCTGCTCGGGTTTAAGCTCTGCCACCTTGCGAACCGTTTCAAGTATCATTTCGTCGGTCTCATCGGGAAGTCCGAAAATGATATGAACACAGATATTTATTTTCTCGCTTGCACTACGAAGCTTCCGATATCCATCCACAAAATCGGCATAGCTATGTCCACGGTTTATAAGCTGCGCGGTTGAGTCGTGGGCACTTTGAAGCCCAAGCTCAACTGTAAGGGTAGTGCGCTCCGCAAGCTCGGCAAGATATGTAACGGTGCCGTCCTCAAGACAGTCGGCACGGGTGGCGATATTCATTCCCACAACTCCATCCTGCGCAAGAGCCTCCTCAAACATCGGGCGCAACACCTCAAGGGGTGCGTAGGTATTGGTATGGGCTTGGAAATAAGGTATACATCTCTCTACCGACCATTTTGACGACAGCTTTTCGCGTGTTATCCTGAACTGCTCGCTTACAGATAGTGCCGCGCTTTCGGCAAAATCTCCGCTTCCTCTTGACGAGCAATATATGCAACCGCCCACACCGCATTTTCCGTCGATATTGGGGCAGGTAAAGCCGCCGTCAATAGGTATCTTGGCGCATTTGCCGCAAAAGGTCTGCTTCAGATAATAATCATAGGTATAGTACCTTTTATTAGAGTCGCTGTACTCGAAAGGGTTTATGCTTTTTTGAGTTACTTTCATTTCATCTCCAAAAAAGTCCAAAGAAAACTTTGGACTTTTTATAATTATACGTTTTTCTCGCTGATGAGCTTTTCTACAGCCGAAAGCTTTACGCAAAGGGTAAAGACGTTCATTGCCACTATAAGGTCCTCGTCTGAGGGATAAGTGGGTGCAATTCTAATATTTCTGTCGCGAAGGTCGTTACCGTAGGGGTAAGTCGCGCCCGCGGTGGTCAAGGTTATTCCCACGTCGCTTGCGAGCGTAAAGGCTCTCTTGGCGCATCCGTCCATTGTATAAAGGCTGATAAAATATCCGCCGAGAGGCTTTGTCCAGGTAGCCGCGCCCGTATCTCCAAGCTCGCGTTCAAGTATCTCAAGCACGGTATCGAACTTAGGTCTGATAAGGTCGGCAAGCTTCATCATATGCTTTTTGATATTTTCAGCGTTTCCAAAATATTTTACGTGGCGTATCTGATTTATCTTATCGTATCCGATAGTCTGAACGCCCATTATTTTTTTGTTGAAATCCATATTGCGCTCGGATGCGGCAAACATAGCCACGCCCGCGCCCGGATAGGATATCTTCGAGGTGGATGCAAAATAATAAACTCTGTCCTCTGTGCCGTACTTTTCGCAAAGAGCAAAAATGTCGGCGAGCTTATCGCTCTTGTCGGGGTAAAGGTCGTGAATAACGTAAGCGTTATCCCAGAAAATTCTGAAGTCCTTTGCCGCGGTTTTCATTTTAGCAAGTCTCTTTACTGTAGTGTCGGAATATGTGATTCCGTCGGGATTGGAATATTTGGGACAGCACCAGATTCCCTTTATCGCAGGGTCTTTGGCGCAAAGTGCCTCTACCGCGTCCATATCGGGACCCGTAGGCGTCATATCAACGGTTATCATCTCGATGCCGAGAGACTGACAGATTGCAAAGTGGCGGTCGTAACCGGGTGCGGGGCAAAGGAATTTTATCTTACGCTCCTTTATCCACGGACGGTCGCTTGAGCAAACTCCGTAAAGAAGAGCGCGCGCCACCGCGTCATACATAAGGTTAAGCGACGAGTTACCCGCAACGAATATCATCTTTTCGGGAATCTCGAGAAGCTCCGAAAAGAGCTTTTTCGCCTCGGGAATACCGTCAAGAAGTCCGTAATTTCGGTAGTCAGCACCGCTTTCGGAGTAGCAGTCCTCATTTGTGATGCAATCCAGCATATCAGCCATTATGTCAAGCTGTTTACTACCGGGCTTGCCGCGCGAAAGGTCGAGAGACAGTCCCATCTCCTTATACTTCTTATATTCACTTACAAGATTTTCCTTAAGTTCGAACAGTTGTGCCCTGCTCAGCTTCGTATATTCCATCAAAATCTCCTCGGGTTTAGCGTTATCCCGTTTATTATATCACAGCACTTTCAAAAAAGCAAGATGTTTTTTGAATTTTTGCAAAAATATTTGAAAAACCCCGTTTCTTCCTGCATTTGCAAGTTGTTTTTGCAAGATTTAATATTTTTCTTGCAAGAATCCTGCATTTTTATTCTCTCTCGCGCCAAAACCGTCCAACCACTTCGGCAAGCGATGCGGCGTCACCCACGTAACGCAGGTGATTCCAATGCTTCGGGAACAGCTTTTGGTAGGTGGGCAGACCGTATCTGTCGTCAATAAGCACCACTATTCCCTTGTCCTCTTCACGCCTTATGACACGTCCCGCCGCCTGAAGAACGTTATTCATTCCCGGGTAGGTGTAAGCGTACTCAAAGCCGTTTTCATAGCGGTTTTCGAAATAGTCCCGCATAATATTGCGCTCGCTTGAAAAGCCCGGAAGTCCCACACCCACTATGATACTGCCGATAAGTCGGTTTCCCGGCAGGTCAACGCCCTCCGAGAAGCTTCCGCCAAGAACGCAGAAGCCTATTCTCATTTTATTCTCATCGTCCTTAAACGATTCAATAAACTCCTCGTGCTGAGCACGGCTCATTCCGCGGCGTTGCACTATTGTGCGCACCTTGGGGTATTTTTTCACAAAAGCCTCGTGCACCTTTTCAAGGTAGCCGTAGGACGGAAAATATGCGATATAGTTTCCCGCCTTTGGCGACACCGCCGCCGCTATGCAGGTTGCTATTTTCTTATAGCTTTTATCTCTGTCCTCAAAACGTGTGCTAACGGTGTCAACTGCCGCTACGCAAAGATTTTTTTGCTCGTATGGCGAGGCAAGCTCAAGGCAAAGCGACTTTTTTCCGCCGCCAAGCAGATCACAGAAATAGGAAAGCGGTGCAAGAGTTGCCGAGAACATCACCGACGCGCGACCAAGCGAAAGAATACCGTCAAGGATATCCGATGGGTCAATACAATTAAGCGAAACGGTGGTTTCAGCCCCTGCAAGCTCGACGTAGGTCATAAATTTATCGTCGTAATATTCGAGCACGCAATTGAATTTGCGCACCGACGAATAAACGCGGTCAATTATCTCGTAAAATTCGCTGTCCTTATTATATTTAATCCACTTTTCGAGTCTTTCTCCAAAAGCTATTGATGCCTCGGACACCGACACAACGCTGTTACGGCTTATGTAATAGCCCGTCTCGTTGCCCACTGCATCGGTTCGCATATTGTCACGGCAAAGCTTTTTAGTCTCCTTAAGCGCCGATATCATATATGAAAAGCTTTCGCCAAGCTCCGGAACAAAGCTTCCCACTGCGCTGTACGCCGTCTCGATTTCACACCTCGAAAGAGTAGCCGAATATATCGCTCTCGCTCGGTCAACAAGATTATGCGCCTCGTCTATGAGGAACACGTACTCTCCGAAATCACCGGGGCGGTCAAAGTAGCGTTTTATATGAACGAACGGGTCAAAAAGATAGTTGTAGTCACATATTATTATATCGCAAAGCTCCGAAAGGTCAAGCGACAGCTCATATGGGCAAACGTCGTACTTATTTGCCACCTCTGTAATAACCGACGCGTAAAATCCGTTTTGCTTTGACATCAGCTCCTCTATTGCCGCGCCCGCCTTATCCTTGTAGCGTTTGGCGTACTGACAGTCACGCTCGTTGCAATAGCGCGCGTCTCGGCAGCCTCCGTTTTTGGCTTTTTCGGAGCAGCACATTGCGTCCTTTGAGGAAAGCACCACCGTCTTAAGCTTCGCCCCAGCCTCGCAAAGTCTGCCTGCCGCCGCGTAAGCCTCGCGGGCGGTGTCGGTCTTTGCGGTAAAATAAAAAATTTTATCGCATCTTCCCTTTCCGAAAGCGCGCACCGCGGGGTAGAGCACAGAAACAGTCTTTCCTATTCCCGTAGGAGCTTGGGCGAACATTCTGCGTTTTTTGCGAATGACCGAAGCAACGCCCCGCATCATTTCATCCTGTCCCTCACGAATGTCGCTATAGGGGAATTTCAAATCAAGCGCGGAGGTGCGCACGCCGGTTTCGTGGAATATTGTGTGATTTATTCTGAACTGCATTGACGACAAGAGGTTTTTTACAGTCGCTTCAAGCTCGGAAATATAGAATTTCTTTTCATATATTTTAATTTCGCCGTCAGCACTGCTCTTATGCACAACGCGAGTGTATATAACCTCAAGTCCGTCACGAAGGCAGACAAGATAAGCACAGCATCTTATATATCCCCACAGCTCCTCACGCGGAGGCTTGGCAACGCGTGACGGAGAAACACACCGCACTACGTCAGTGCGCATTCCGCCTTTCATTTCAATCAGACCGTCAACAACACCCGTAAGCTTGAAATTTCTTGCCATATGTGTAAAACTTTTCGTAACCTCAAGCGATGGATTATATCCGTCATTAAGCTCGGTCATCAGATTTACCGCCTCGTCGTCGGCAGAGGTTCTTGTATATTCTCCCACACCGAAGGTATGCAAACAGAGCTCTGCCACAGACAGCTCAACGCATTTCGTTTCTATATTATATTTCACGGCAAAGCCCTCCTTTCCCTCGGGTATTCTGAGTTTTCTTAGATAAGTATATCACATATTTGCCAATTCGTCAACGCTTTTGAATTTTTCCATTATTTTAGGGGTTACATTTTTTCACGAAATAGATTATAATTATATCAGACACGAAAATTTTACAAGGAGGTAACAACGTGGAGCTGATAATGATAAGCTCAAGCAAGCTGAAAATAATGCTTTCTGCTGACGATATGCAAAAGTACGCGCTTGACGCGGACGTAAACTATGCCGACTCAAAAACAAGAAGGGCTTTCAGGACAATCCTCGAGGAAGCCAAACAAAAGACGGGATTTGACGCTGAGAGCGAAAAGATATTTATTCAGCTCTACCCCTCAAAAAAGGGCGGTTGCGAGGTGTACATAACGAAGATAGACGATGACACCGATGCTGAATACGCAGAGCTTTCGCTAAAGCTCTACGGAGAGTCAAAATGCGGACGGAAAAGCTCCGAAAAAAGTTCGGGAATAATCCCATCCTCCAAAAAGCAGGTGGCGAGGGAGAGACGGCGCGCCTATTCATTTTCGTCTCTTGAGGACCTTTTAGCCGTATGCCGCCGTCTGAAGCTGATAAAGTGGAAGGGGCAAAGCAGCGCGTACAGCGAAAACGGCAGATTTTATATTACCTTGAAGGACAAAGGCTGCTCTGACAGCTTGCACATCGACCGACTTTATTTCATATCCGAGTACGGCACTTTTGAAAACCACGACCGACTCAGCAAAAGCCTGCCCGAGCACGCAACCTGCATTTGTGAGCGCGACGCAGTGGAAAAGCTTGGCGCTCTTTAGCAAAAAGCTCGGAAATTGTCGGAAATTTTAATAAGCTATTGAAAAATTTATCCTCTTGTGTTATAATGTATAAGATATATTTTCACACAGGAGATATTATGGAAACACTCGAATTATTATATGAAAAATGTGCGGAATGTAAAGGCTGTGCCCTTCACGAATCGCGCACAAACTGCGTTTTCGGATACGGAAACCCCAATGCCGACCTTATGTTTGTCGGTGAAGCCCCCGGCGAGCAGGAGGATCTCAAGGGAATTCCCTTTGTTGGCCGCGCGGGTCAGTTGCTTGACAAATTTCTCTACGCTGTTGACATCAACCGCGAGGACGTATACATTGCCAACATTCTCAAATGCCGTCCGCCAAAGAACCGCGACCCTCTGCCCGAGGAGGAGGAGGCTTGCATAGGTTATCTGCGGGAGCAGGTAAAGATTATCAAGCCCAAAATGATAGTTTGCCTTGGCAGAATTTCAGCGATGAAGCTTATCAAGCCCGATTTCAAGATAACACAAGAACACGGAAAGTGGTTTGAAAAGGGACCATTCCTTATGTGCGCTGTCTACCACCCTGCACTCCTGCTCCGCGACCCGCGAAAAAAGGACGATATGCTTATTGATATGAAAGCCATCAAGGCAAAGCTTGACCAGCTTTGCGAGGAGGAAAAATGAGCATTCCCTTTGAACAGTTCCTTAACGTTATTGCAACTATATTTTTCCTTTTGGCTGTTGGCTACATTATTCAAAAGCTCGGAATAGTTGACGACGTATCCTCAAACCGACTTTCAAAGCTTATTGTCGGCATTGCACAGCCAATGCTGATTTTCTCCTCACTTATCGGAATGGAGTTTTCGCCAGACACCGCAAAATCCGGCTTCAGAATGCTTCTCATCGGTCTTGGCGTTCACGCGTTAATGGCGGTTTTCGCCTACTTCTCCTGCAGTTGGATAAGAGACCTTAACGAGCGAAAGATTACCGAGTTTGCCATGGTGCTTGGAAACTGCGGATTTATCGGATTTCCCATCTTCGAGTCGCTTTTCGGTGACGAGGGACTTTTCCTCGGCGCATTTTTCATAATCAGCTTTCAGTTGACTCTTTGGACTTGGGGAGTTATGATATTCGCCCGCAAGCGAAGTGACATCAAAATAAGCATCAAGCAAATACTTATAAACAAAGGCACGGTGCCCTGCGTAATAGGCTTGATTTTCTTCTTCCTCGGCAATCCTCTGCCCGAATTCTTAGTAAGCGGATGCGATTATCTCGCCTCGCTTTGCACACCTATCTCGGTGCTTATCACAGGTGCGCTTATTGCCACAAAGCCCATAAAGGAGTTCTTCACACTACCAAAGCTTTACTACCTTTCATTTATGAAGCTGTTGGTGCTTCCCATTGCCGTCTGCGCAATTATGTCTATATTCAACTTTGACGCGGACACAATAATATTCTGCACCATTGCGGCGGCAATGCCCTCGGCGGCTATTGCTTCGATGTTCGGTTCTATCTATTCGGTGTCGCCGTCCTACGCATCGCAGGCCGTGGGATTTACCACACTTTTATCCATAGGCACTATGCCTTGCACGCTTCTTATTGCGCCAAAAATAATAGAATGGCTTTAATATTAAACACGAATTACGGCTGAGCCTTTGACTCAGCCGTGATTTTTTATGCGTCTTTCTTTTTTACTCTGAACAGCAATGCCGCCATTCCCTTGGGAGAAAACGGAATAAGTGGGTAGAGGTAATTGCGCTTTCCGTTTGCCGTTTTGTTTGTTGCGATAAGCGTAATTATAATAACCGTTCCTATTGCAAGTCCATACACGTCGAAAAGCGCGATGAGAACAAGCAATATTATTCGCATAAACTTAAATGCGTAACCGAGCTGATAATTGCGCTGTGAAAAGTTGGCTATCGAAACAAACGCCATATAGAGAATAACCTCGGGGATAAGCCAACCTATTTCTATAGCGAAGTCCCCCAATATAAGACCGCCGATAACCGAAAGCGAGTTTGACAGCATATCGGGAGTATTCATTGATGCCATACGAAGTCCGTCAATAACAAATTCCACAAGCAAAAGCTGTGCGAGAATCGGAATTTTGCCAGCCTCCTGCGGCAGAGCAAACTGCAACCAGTCGGGTACAAGCTCGGGATTTTTAGTCATTAGATACCACACGGGTGTCAGAAACATTGTCAGCCACATTATTATTTGCCTTACGATTCTTAAAAAGCTACCCGTAAACGGCGGAAAATAATAGTCGTTTGTCTCCTGCAAGAACTCAAATATGGTGGTGGGCAACATCATAACCTCAGGAGAATTATCGACGATTATCATAAGTCCGCCCTCCATAATCTGCGCGGCAGCGGTATCGGGGCGCTCTGTGGTGCGTATTTTGGGAAACGGATTATACCAGCCGCTTTTTATCAAGCATTCGGCAAGCGACTGATGTCCAAGCGACAGCGACTCGGTCTTTATTTCATTAAGCTTTCTGCTTATTTTGGCTACGTAATCCATATCGGCGCGGTCGGACATATAGCACAGCACCACGTCGGTTTTGGACACGCTTCCCACGGTAAAATGCTTCATTGTCAGCGCGGTGTCTCTTATGCGGCGGCGTATGAGGGCTGTGTTGAAAATAAGACCTTCAACAAATCCGTCGCGCGCGCCAAGCATAACGCGGTCGTTTTGCGGCTCACCAATTGAGCGTGCGGGATAAGTTCGCGCGTCAATTATAATCGCCTTATCCTCAAAGCTACTGCCAATCATCAGTGCCGCGCCAGAAAGGGTCATTTGTATCATTGTGTCAAGCGACTCACACAAATCTGTCTCCACGTACGCCGCCGCACTTTCGGCGAATTTTTGGGCGGCGCTCGGCGAGCTTTCGCCCAAGCCCTTAAGCGCAACAAAGCTGAGCATCAGTTTACTCATTATTGCGTCCTTAATAAAGCCGTCCAGATAGTAAAACGTAAGCTCATCCTGCCCCACCGCAAGTGTCTTCTTTATTATATCAAAATTTTCTTCCACCCGAAACAGATTGTCAAGTCTTTGCACGTTATCTTTGTAATCGGTTGATAATCTTTTCATCGCTTCCTCCGAATTTTATTAACAAGATTATTCTTGCCAAAGGAAGCAGATTTTATCCAAGCGAGGAAAAAAGAGTATAAAAAACAAGATTGCTTCCCGACCAATTCGGAAAGCAACCTTGCTATGAATATTTATTTTAACTAATTACTTAGCTCTTCTTCTGAGAGAAACAAGTGCTGTTGCGCCAAGTGCAAGTGCAGCAACCATAGCTACTACAACGTAGATGATAGTTGTATCAGCTGTGTAGGGAGCGTAGTTGAACTTGATGTAACCCAACTTGCTAACCATCCACTGGTTGAAACCGTTAACGGGGTCAGAGGATACCATGATACGGGTAGCAAGCTCGCCTGTAGAGTCGTAGTCGTTGATCATAAGACCGAAGGAGATGTACTCGCCGATCTCATACTTGTCATCGGGAATGTCAATTCTAAACTCGCAGTCATAACCCTTATCGGTGTGCTTAGCTGTACCCTGAAGCCAGTTTACGGGGTTGGGAGAGCCCTGCTCTGCAGTACCCTGCATTGTTGTACCGGACTGACCAAGTCTTGCAGAGATGTAACCCTCGTGAGATACACGGGACTGGTAGGGAGTGTCGTCAGCAACGTTAAGACCGCTGTTATCCCAGTCAACAAGGATCTCTACGCTATCCTCGGTGTACTTGGACGTAAGCGCATCGGGAGCCTTTGTGTTAAGTGTAGCATCGGTTACTTCAACGTAAACCCAGATGTACTGTGTATCGTATACAATGTATGCAACGCCCTCTGCGGGAGCCTCGCCGTTTTCACGGGGATAGAACTCCCAGGGTGTGCCGTCCTGCTTCTTGGACACATAGTTGACCGGAATGGGAGTAGCTGCGTCGTAAACAGACTCCTTAACTGCGTCAAGTCTGATGGACTTTCTCTCAACGTTTGCGATTTCGCCGTAATTGTGGTAGCCTTCACCTGTCATTGCGCTTGTAGCAAGAGCAAATGTAGCTGCGAGCATCATTACAACGAGAACCAAGCTCAAAAACTTTTTCATAATATGTTCTCCTTATCTGTTTTCGTCGGACCTCGCCGACATAATTGTTTTTAGCAGATGAAACGTAAAGCATAAATTGCCCAACACAACATCCGCTTATACACATCGGTATTTTACCACATCCTAAGCTTTTTGTCAATACATTTTTATATTTTCGTCCAAATAAATAAACAAGTGCGCAAATGTTTGTACAATTTGACAATGCTTTTCTGTTGACAAATTTGCAACAAACTGTTGATTTTTCAACAAGTTTGTGGTATAATTGCTGTATATGAACAAATTTCCGCCACAGAAACCCGATTTTAAGGAGATTTTAATGAACGAAATCAAGACAAATGATGTTGAAGCGGTAAAGGAAGAAGTTGTTGAGGTCATCGACACGCCCACCGAAGAAACCGACACAAAAAAGAAAAAGAAGGACCCGCGCAGAAGAAGAAGGATACGCGGCGACCGCTCCGACGGCAGAAAGATAAGAACGTCAAGCCCTATGCTCAAGGCTACGCCCTACATTATGGCAAGGAGAAGCGACGCGCTTAACACTTATGCCGACAGCTTTGACGTTACCGAAATCGACAAGTTCTGCCGCAGAAAGGTAAAAGAGGGCTACACCAATTTCGGATTTCTTCACGTTTTTCTTGCTGCTTACATAAGAACGGTATCCCAGCGTCCCGGAATCAACCGCTTTATAAGCGGACAAAAGCTTTATTCGCGTGACGACGAGATAATAGTTGTAATGACCATCAAGCGAAATATGACGCTTGAAGCGAACGACACCTGCATTAAGGTACGCTTCTCGCCTACCGACACGGTTGACGACGTATACAGAAAGTTTGACGAGATAGTTCAGGCAAACAACTCCGAGGGCGAGACCAATTCCTTTGATAAGGTAAACAAGCTTTTGCTTCTCATTCCCGGTCTGCTGCTAAGATGGACGGTAAAGTTCTTGTTCTTCCTGGACTACTTCGGCTGGCTACCCAAAAAGCTGCTTGAGGTTAGCCCCTTCCACGGCTCGCTGATAATTACAAGTATGGGCTCGCTTGGAATCAAGCCCGTATACCACCACATTTACGATTTCGGCAACCTTCCCATATTCGTTGCTTACGGCGCAAAGCGCAGTGAGATAACACTTGATAAGGACGGAAGCCCTATCAGAAAGAGGTATATAGATATAAAGGTAGTAACCGACGAAAGAATATGCGACGGCTTCTACTACGCGTCCGCGTTCAAGCTTATGAGACGCTTTATTGAGCATCCCGAGGTGCTTGAGACACCTCCCGAAACGGTAGTTCCCGATATAGATTAATTTTTTTGAAATATTTTGAATTTTTTTCAAAAAGCCATTGACAACACAAAAAAAATGTGGTATCATATGGTTGTAAATATTTTTGATTATTATTCAGGAGGCTGATATACCAATGAAAAAGTTGTACGTTTCTCCCGAGGCAGTTAAGGTAAATTTCGAAGCTAACGATATCATCGCTGTAAGCGGTATGCTTGTTAAGAGCACTTGGAACGGTTGGGGCGATACTGAAGGCATTATGTCTATTAGCTGGGATCAGCTTATCGGCAACACAACCAACGAGTAATTGCCACGAAAAAAGAAGAAGCGCGGTGCGCTTCTTCTTTTTTCTTATTTCGATGCCGATAAATTTTTGTTTGAAGGTGTTAGCACTGCCACCTTCAAACACTGCTTTATCGGTATAACTATGGGTATATTAAAGGGACTGTCTAAATGTGACAGTCCCTTTTCATTTGGGATTTATTTTACATTCCAAGAACTGCCGCACCGATAATACCTGCGTCGTTCTTAAGCTGTGCAATGCGAATTTTTGTTTCCTCAACAATGCCGCTTCCGTACTGCTGCTCGTGTATAGCAGGATATATCTCATCGATAAGCCACTGACCCTCGTTGGAAACACCGCCACCGAGAGAGATAACCTCAGGCTGGAAGATATTTACGATATTTACAAGTCCCGTAACAAGGTAGGAAAGGTAGGTATCAACAACCTCTTTACCTGCCGCGTCGCCTGCTCTCATTGCATCAAACGCCGTTCTGCCCGAAATCTTACCCGCACTCGCGACGATTTTAGTCATAAGCGTTTCTCTGCCCTGCGCCTTGCACTCGTCAAGCTTCTCGCTTGTCATATTGATGAGTGCGGTTGCCGAGGAATAAGCCTCCCAACAGCCCTTGCGTCCGCAGGAGCACTGACGTCCGTTATGCTCGATAACGATATGACCGAGCTCACCGCCCGCGTAGTTAAAGCCCGAATGAACCTTGCCGTCGTTGATAATACCGCCGCCGACACCTGTGCCGAGGGTTATCATAACAGAGCTCTTGCTTCCCTTTGCCGCGCCTGCGATAGCCTCGCCCCACGCCGCCGCGTTAGCATCGTTTTCGATATATACCTTTTTACCGCCCAGCTTCTCGGAAAGGAGCTGACCGATGGGGAAATTCTTAAAGTTAAGGTTATTAGCGTACTCGACAACGCCTGTATCGTGGTTTGCAATACCGGGAGTAGCTATACCTACTGAAACAATGTCCTTTATATCAACCTTTGCCTCTTTACAAACGTCAAGGCAGAGCGCCGCCATATCGGCAACGATAAACTCAGCCGCGCGGTCCGCGCCTGTGGGAATACTCTTTTTGCAAACTATTTTGTAATTTTCATCAACGAGACCCGCCGCGATATTTGTGCCGCCAAGGTCCACACCAATTCTGTACATCATTATTTCTCCTTTAGCCAGAAATTTATTTACTTTTGTTATTATACCCTATTTTTTTAGGTGTGTCAATAGGTTTAATCACAATTCGATACAATTAGTTCCCTCTCCCGACACGTAATGAGTCTTTACGCCGAGAATATCCATCCATTTGCGCGTGACCGCCGTGCCGTACATTCTGATTCTCTTCATACGAGTCAGCTTTTCAACGTCGGAAAGATATTTGGGAACCTCAACCTCATCGTAGAGCCACTTGGGGGCGCACCAAAGGCAAGCCTTTGGCATTATTTCGGCATAGACCTCCATACCTACGTTCATATGACCGTGATGCGCCATTTGCACGATATCGGATTTCAGCAGGTGTCTCGACTCTCTGAAAAGCACGTCGCCGCCGTCGGGACCGAGGTCGCCGAGAAACAGTACACTTGTGTCGGGGGTGGTAAGCTTAAAGACGAGAGAGCTGTCGTTCATAAGGTTGGCGGTCAGTCCTTCGTGATATGAATATATGAAGTCAATTTTGCACTCGTCAACCTCTATGCTCTCGCCCTGAGCCGTAAAATGTGCCTTTTCTCCGAGAAGCGGCTCAACTTCAAGGAAGGACGGCAGGGTTTCGTTAAGCTCCCTGCAATAGTAGCCGTAATCGGGAACATCCTTGTTTTCAATTATACCGTAGGGTGGGAAATTATAGTACACGTGCTCGATATCAAAATCTGCACAGCAATTTTTTCTCATTTCATCCACAAATCCGCTTATATGGTCGGTGTGGGCGTGGGTAAGTATCCACGCGGATATATGTCTGCCGCCCACGTGCTCCTTTAAGAGCGGCATATCCTCGGGGCGTCCGCCGTCAATTATAATGACGTTATCCTGCTTTGTCACCACCACAAAGGACATCATAAACGGACTTGTTTCAGTGAGCTGATAGAGCAAGGTTTTTTCGTTCATTTCAATTCTCCGTCAATTTTATTGGAAGTCGCAATAGATATATGGTCACCGTGCGTCATTATCATAAATCTCATTCAGAAAATACCGAAGCAAGCATTAAAATTGCGGTTACAAGTGATATAATTTTCTTCATGGGCATTCGCCTTTACTTGTCTACCACCATCACGGCAATTCCGTCGGGAATGGCGGTTATCGTCGGTTTTGGGGTGCCAAGTATCTCCTTGGCTTTATCAAGTGCCTCGTCTATGCTGTGTGCGGGTATCATATGCATATCGCTTATCATACTGTCGGGGGCTTCGGATACGAAAATCACGTCAGCCTTTTGCAAAATGCGTACAAGAATCTGCCCCTCCCATTGGTCGGGGAGAGTTTCGTTTCTGCCCTTTGACAGTATGCCCGACATAATTTTACCCAAATCAGCCTCGTCGGCAAGCTGATGATAGAAGGACTCGCCGCCGTGACCGTCGTTGCATTTTGCCAGCATAATTATTACACCGCCCTTTTTAACGGTTGCCTCTGCCGCGGTCATTCCCTTTACCGACTGATAGATATTCTGGTCAAGGGGATATCCGCCGTTGGTGGATATTGCAATATCGGCAGGAATCGGAGCAACGCGACAAAGCCCCGAAAGGAAGTCACAGCCCGCGCGGTGCGCCTTTTCAACGTCACCCGCCACAGCGTATATAGCCTCCTTGTTTTCGTCAATAATTACGTTAACAACGTAAGCAAGCTTTGCACGCTTAGCCGCCCAAAGCATATCGTTATGTATTGGATTTCCGTCAAGCACACCTGTTCTCGCCTTATCGCTTGCTATAAACTCGGAGCAATGGTTTGCAAGAACAGTCTCGCGTGAGGCTACGCCCGGAAGCACGCTTTTGCGTCCGCCCGAAAAGCCCGCGAAGAAGTGTGGCTCGATAAAGCCCTCGGCAACAAGCAGATCTGCCTCTGCCGCAAGGCGGTTTATCTTAAGCGCACCTCCAGACGGAAGTGTGCCGAGGTGAACCATATCTTCATCATTTGTGGAAATATGCACCTCAATCTTTTCGTTTTCAACAATTTCTTCCCCAAACTTGGCAACAAGCTCCTCGCGTGTGGTTAAGCGATGGCAGCCCGTAGCTATAAGAATAGTTATATCGGCATCGGGGTTTGACGAGCGAATTTCCTCAAGCATTGGTGGCACGATGACCTTACTCGGAACGGGTCTGGTATGGTCGCTTGCAATAAGCACGATTTTCTTTTTACCCTTTGCAAGCTCGGCAAGCGAAGGAGAGCCGATAGGCGACTCCATTGCCTTTTTTACAAGCTCAATTCCGCGAAGCTCGGCAGTATATCCGTGAAGCGACGAGGTAAGGATACCAAGCAGGTTTTCTCCCTCAAAATCGTATTCCAGAAACTCTTTTCCGTATGGAAAGCGTACTCTGCTCATATATTTTCTCCTTGTTCCCTCAAAAATTTGACCGTCCAATTCTTGGCGTATTCAAAGCCCTTGTCAAGATAGATTGCGCCTATTACAGCCTCAACGCTGTCGTCGTGCTCGTTGTGGTTAAATCTATTTCTGCCGCTGACCTCATCGTAAAATTTGCCTTCGCCGTTAAAATAGTATTTGTATATTCCCAACCGTTCGGAAATACCGTAAAGACTTTTATTGTCAACTATCTCCTTTTTTCTGTTGGTTATTTCTTCCTTACCAAATCCCTCTTTATACAGCTTTTCGGTCACCGCAAGTCCCAACACCGAATCGCCCAAGGTAGCAAGCGACTGATTGGCGTAATCGTTATTCTCTATTGGCTCGCGGTTCATTGCCTTTATCAGGAATTCAATGTTATCGTACTCATAATTAAGCTTTTTGGCAAGTTGCTTTATTCTCGACGCAATTTTAGACATGTTTTTCACGTTGTTTCTCCTCCGTACCACAATGGGATATCCTTAAGCTTGCTCCAGACAAACTCGCCCATATTCTTACCGCCGAGGTCGTTCAAGTGAATATTATCCTTTTGATAATCTTTCGCCTTTACGCGGGCATAGCCAAATCCGCCCTCGGTAAAAATATTTATTACGGGTACGCCGTTAAGGTGACCAACACGCTCGGCAAGCTCGGCAAACTCAAGCCCTGTAAGCTCTCTTTTTATCTTCTTTTCGGGCTCGATATTATTGCTCAGGATCATAACGATAAGAACTATCTGTGCCTTGGTATTTTCCTGCAGATATCTTATACACTGATTAAGGCAACCGCAAAAGGATTCATCATCGGTATCGTATACGTCGCCGTGATTGCCGCTTTCATTGGGAAGGACCTCAAGAGTGATAAGATCTGCGTTTTGCTTGCCGTCATCCATATTCATAACGGCGAGCTTATTGTTGCCTTTGCCGAAACCGTCGGGAGTGAGACAACCGCCGGGTATACCTTTATTGACCACCTTAAGCCCCGAAAGCTCCTCAACTATGGGGACGTATTTGCCTTGCGATATACTTGTCATTGACGTGCCGTATGCGTACCACGTTTTTCCGTTCCAATGATTCATTTTTCCCTCCATATCAGCCGAACACCTCGGCGGCGGCTATGATTTTTATTTTTTCTTCGTCAACCTTATCTCTGCCGTAAGCGTCGAAAAAGCGTTCTCTGTATTTATCGGTCTTCAGATTAAACCAAAGTGTCCACGCGCCCCAAAAGAGATCAACATGTCGGTCGCCCACACCGCCGTTTCCAAGGTCGATAAACTTGCTGAGTTTCCAATCTTCAAGCATAATATTTGGCAGACAGTAGTCGCCGTGAAGCAGGACTCTGCCGTTAATCGCGCTTTTACCGTTTTCGAGCACCGCCCACGCCTCGTCAGCCGAGCGATATCCAAAGCTGTCGGGGAAGCTCGATTTGTCATAGTTTCCCGTATGGTAATTTTCTTCGGCAAGCGCAAAATACTCGCTCATTCTGTCCTGTATCGGACAATCCGAAAAATCAAGCTCGTGAAGCCTTCTGAGCTCTGCGGCTATAGTGTCGCAAAGCCTTTTGGGGTCGTTAAGGTATTGCGCGTGAGTGCAATCCTCTCCGCGCACCCGCGCACTCAGCATCCAATCTGCGTCGCCGCTGAAATAGTAAAGCACCTCTGTTCCAAGCCCTTTACTGTGGAAATACGCCGTCATTTCGGCTTCTCTTTTCAAGCTTCCCACACCGCAGGTCTTGAGGTAATAGCCATTGTCCTTGTCTACAAACCACACCCTCGCTTCGGGAGAACAGGAGCTGTCGTAAAGCCTTGCGCCTTCGGCAAAACGAGCAAGCTCACAAGGGAGCCCAACGGGTAGTTTTTTCAATAACGTTCGTTTCACTGTTTATGTTTCTGCCGTGTTTCAGGCTTTTCCCTTCTCTCAGAATGACACATCAATCAAATTTTTTCTTCTTTTTTACTTCATCCATATTTTTAATCAGATCTTCTAATGGGTGATATTCGCCACCCCAATATTCAAATGCGCGCATTCCCTCGTCTTCCAAAATTGGACCAATCATTTTTATTGGAATATTCATTTTATTAAATAAATCTTCATAGTCCGGGGTGTCCTCTTCAAACGGAAGCAATTTTTGAAAGCTTTTATATGAAACGCCAAAAACAATTGTTCTAACACCCAATGACGCAATCGCCATAAGACAGCGAACACAAGGGGCACAGCTTGTATAAAATATAGCATTTTTGAAAACATTATCCTTAACTGTATTTACACATTTATTTACGAGATTGAATTCAGCATGACCGAATACGCCGTTTTTATAGTCGGAAGAGTTTTCTGCTTCTGCAATAATATTGCCTTTGCTAACCAATACAGCGCCAAATGTATCATAACCCTTTTTCCCTGCGCTAATTGCTAATTCGTAACATCTCTTTATATACTTTTCATGAATTTCATTCATATGTTTACCTCGTCACATTCGAGTTTAGGTCTCACTTTTCTGTAATGTGTCATCATGAGCGAAGGGCGAAGCCCGTAGTCGAAGTTTCGCGGGTCGAGCGTTAGAGAGCAAGCGAAACCGAGAAGACGCGACTTGTCACGGTGACGAAGGGATCTACATAAGGACAGCAATACGGCTTCGAGCTTAAATGTTACTTTTCATGAATATTGTTTTAATTTCGAGGGCATATTGCAAGCCGTCAGTAGATTCCGCTTCGACAAGCCTCGCGCTTTTACTCGCTCGCTTACGCTTGCCCCGTAAAAGTTCGACTCCGTTCCGCTTCGCTTCACTTCGCTCAGAATGACAAATAAAATATTATTTTACTTAACCTTTTCTTATCAAGCTAACTACGTTTTCAACGTGTCCTGTTCTTGGGAACATATCCACGGGGGTGACGCGTCCTATTGTATATCCCAATTCCTTAAAAATCGCGCAATCGCGGGCAAGGGTATCGGGGTCACAGGAAACGTAGACGATTCTATCCATTTCACGTTTTGAAAGATAGTAAATAAGCGCAGGGTCAAGTCCTTTCCGCGGCGGGTCAACAATTACGGTGGCATTTGCTATAATACCGCCCTCTCGCTCGGCGTTATCAAGGAGCTTTTCAGCGTCGCCCGCGTCACCGCAATAAAATTGCGCGTGCTTTACGCCGTTTTGGGCTGCATTTTCCTTGGCGCAGGCTATCGCCTCGTCCACAATTTCAATTCCCACGGTACGCTTGGCATTATCGCCTATTGAAATTCCAATCGTACCGATTCCGCAATAAAGGTCGAGAAGGGTTTGCATATCGCCCATCTCCTCGGCTTTTTGCTTTGCTATTGAGTAAAGCAACTCGGTGCCGTCACGGTTGACCTGATAAAACGCACCTGCCGTTATGCGGAAGCGTTTACCGAGCAGGGTATCTTCTATGTAATCCCTACCGCGGACGGTGCGGTATTTTTTACCGAGAACCACGTTGGTATTCTTTTTATTGATATTGACAAGCACGCTTTTTACGCTCGGGAATTTTTCACAGAGTGCTGCGGAAAACTCCTGCTCCAAGGTCAGAAAGTCTCCGTTAATGACAAGGCAAACCATAATTTCGCCCGTCCCCTTGCCGTATCTGATATACAGATGGCGCAAAAGCCCCGTTCCCTTTTCCTCGTCGTAAACGCTCCATTTGTTTTCGTCGGCAAAGGCGCACACAAAGTCGCATATATCGGCAAAAGCTTGGGGTTGAAGCGCGCAGACGTTACAGGGAATGACTTTATGGGTTTTACTTGCGTAAAAACCAACGCAGGTTTTGCCCCCCGACGTACCAAAGGGATACTGAGCTTTATTGCGGTAACCGCAGGTCTCGCCCGTACTCATAACCTCGTCCACTCTGACCTCGGGAAGTCCGGCTTTTCTGAACGCGTTTTCCACGTATTTCTTCTTAAGCTCAAGCTCGTGTGGGTACTTTATATGGCGATAAACGCACCCTCCGCAAGCGTTGGGTGCGTTGCAAAAATCAGTTTCGGCTCTGTTTTCCGATGGTGTGATTATCTGCTCAAGCTTCCCCACCGCAAAGCTTTTATTTACCTTGATGATCTTTGCCTCTACTCTGTCGCCGCTTACCGCGCCCTTGACAAAGACCACCATTCCGTCAATCCGTCCCACTCCGCAACCGATATTGTTTATATCGGTCACGTCGAGTGTGACGACATCATTTTTATTTAACATAATACTCCTTACCGTTATCGAGGCACAGACATCCGAGAATTCCGTTCTCAGCCGAGCCGCAATCGAGATATATCACGCCGTTTCCGTAGTAAATCATATCCTTATCGGCATCGGGGAGCTCGCTTGTGTGGATGTGTCCCGCGATTATCATTTTATCTTCGTAATATTCTGCCTCGGGGTCGAGTCCTTCGTAGATGAAGTCCTCGGGCGTAAGGCTTTCGAGGTCTGTATCCTCGGTGAAATTCTTTATTCCCGCGTGGACGATGACGTAGTCGCGTCCGTTTACTGTTATTTCCTCAAAGAGCGCCATATCGGCAAGATAGTCGAGCACTCCCTCTTTCATATCCTCGTCAAGCTTTCTGAAGCCGTCAAGGGTAGGCGCGCCGCCGTCGTGAACCCAATCGTTCATTGCCTTGGCGTACTCGGGGTCGGGGGCTTCTCCGCTTTTGAGCATTTTTTCGAATTTCGACAGCATCTTAAGTGCCTCAAGGTCGTGGTCTCCAACGACGGAATAGACGTTCTCACGCATACTTACGTCGCAGACAAGCTCCATTCCCTCCTCGCCGTAATCCACAAGGTCGCCTGCAATATAAAGCAGGTCCTTATCGGAAAAGTTTATCTGTTCAAGCATTTTCTTAAATGCGTAGTAGTTTCCGTGAATATCGGACATTACGTAGGTCATAGTGGTATCTCCTTGGTATTGTTTTTATAATTATTGCCCCTTGCGGGGTGTTTTTTTCGTTTACTCCTCGTTTTTTGTAAGCTCTGCGCGGTCACGGAGTCTCTTTTTTACGCCCTCAAGCGTGCCAATGATAATAAGACCCGCAAAAACAAGCGCCATCACAACGCCGATAAGTATAAGCGTGAGCATAGGAATATTTCTCATATGCTCCATAGAGGTATAATTATCACCGAAAGCGATAAATCCGCCAATGTGCTTTGTCCCCCCCGCAACCCAAGGCGAGAAAAGCGTTACAAGCGAAAGCAGGAAATGGGCAATCACGCCCAAAAGTGCACCAAGCGCGTTTTCACTTTTATCAAAGCTCGCGGTGTGGTAACCGTACTTAAAGGATATATAAAAAATGAAAAATGCCGAAAACAGTGTAAGCGTAACTGCTCTGACACCCGACGCCGAGATAAATTCAAGGGCAACGAAAAGGTCAACGAGCTTTACGGCAATATTAGAGAACAGCCGCGCAAAAAAGCAGGACAGAGTTACAAACAGCGCGCTGATTACAGCGTTTACAAGCATATCTTTATTTTTCACTTAATTTTCCTCCGCAGATACAATATTACATAATACTATATAACATAAAATCACGAAAAAGTCAACAAATATGAACATAAATTTTCAGAATTTTCACTTTTTGAGAGCTAAAATCGGTTGACTTTAGAGTTCAAATGTGGTATCATTATAATGCATAAAAATATCGAAAGGATAACTTTGATGAAAATTGGATTTGTTTCGCTGGGGTGTCCCAAAAATCAGCTCGACACGGAGGTAATGCTTCACGAGCTTATGGCGGCAGGCTACGAGGTCACGCCCGAGGAGACCGAAGCGGATGTGGTTATTATAAACACCTGCGCGTTTATTGAAAGCGCAAAGCAGGAGGCTATTGACAATATTCTTGACATTGCGTGGCTTAAAAAGCATCACACCTTGAAGGCTATAGTGGTTACGGGCTGTCTTGCCGAGCGTTACCGCGACCAGATTTTTGAGGAGATGCCCGAGGTTGACGCAATTCTCGGTGTGGGAAGCATTCACAACATCGTTGAGGCGGTTGAGGCTGTCACCACCAAGAAGAAAAAGGGATCGAAGAAAAAGTATTCCTCCTATCTCAAAAACGACGAGGTGCGTCTCGGCGGCGACAGAGTGCTGACAACGCCCGACTACTCGGCTTACATAAAGATTGCGGAGGGATGCGACAACAAGTGCGCCTACTGCGCTATTCCCGGTATCCGCGGACGCTTCCGCAGCCGAGAGATGGACGACATTATTGCCGAGGCAAAGCAGCTTGAAGCGCTTGGAGTCAAGGAGCTTAACGTGGTTGCTCAAGATATTACCCGTTACGGACTTGACCTGTACGGCGAGTACAGATTAGCAAAGCTTTTGCACAGAATTACGGAAGAAACCTCTATTCCGTGGATAAGACTTCTCTACTGCTACCCCGACAAGATAACCGATGAGCTTATCGCCGAGATACGCGACAATCCCCGTATTCTCAAATATATCGACCTGCCCATTCAGCATATTTCGGACAATATGCTCAAGGCAATGAACCGCCACGGCGACAGCGCAACTGTTAAAGAGGTCATTGCGAAGCTTCGTCGAGAAATTCCCGATATTATGATAAGGACGACATTTATCGTTGGCTTTCCCGGTGAGACCGAGGATGATTTCACAGAGCTTTGCGAGTTTGTTAAGGAAACTAAGTTTGAGCGTGTAGGTGTATTCACCTACTCACGCGAGGAGGACACCCCCGCATACGATTTCCCCAACCAGATAGACGAGCAGGTCAAGATAGACCGTCAGGACATTCTTATGCGCGAGCAGCTTGAAATAAACGAGGCTAACAACCGAAAGATGGTCGGCAAGGTCATCACCGTGCTTTGCGAGGACTTTGACCCTGTAAGTGAGGTGCACTTCGGCAGAAGCGCAAACGACGCCCCCGAAATAGACGGAAAGGTTTATTTCAAGAGTGATATGCGCATTGCTCCCGGCTCGTTCCTTGAGGTAAAGGTACGCGAGGTTGTGGATTACGACCTCTACGGCGTTGCGATTACCCCCAAGACAAAATAAGAAAGGACAGATGTTATGAATTTACCGAATAAGCTTTCAGTTCTCCGTATGATATTGGTTCCTGTTTTCGTTGTGGTTATGATGCTTGTTGCCGACCCTTGGGGCAGTATCGTGGGCGTTGCGCTTTTCATTATTGCGTCGCTTACCGATATGCTTGACGGAAAAATTGCGCGCAAGTACAACCTTATCACCGATTTCGGAAAATTTATTGACCCTCTTGCCGACAAATTTATGGTAATCGGCGCGTTGCTTGTAATTCTTTACAAGTACGCAACTATTCGCCCCGTATTTATTTGGGCGGTGATAATAGTAATCTTCCGCGAGCTTGCGGTTACCTCTATCAGACTCGTGGCTTCAAGCTCAAGCGGAGTGGTTATCGCGGCAAATTGGCTTGGAAAGATAAAGACCTGCACGCAGATTGCCTGCGTGTGCGCTACGATTATCGAGCCGCTTATTTATCAGGCGGCGGGGCTTGAGAAGATGCTTGTTTATCTTCCCCTCACCTATCTTACCACCGCGCTTATGATAATCTTCACGCTTTGGTCGGGGATCAACTACATAGTTTCCTATTGGAAATATCTTGACCCGCAGAAATAATTTGATAAAAAATTGGCTGTCTCGTTAGGAGGCAGCCTTTTCTTGTTGTATAACGAAAACCACGCGATAGTCGCGTGGTTTTCGTTATACAACAAGAAAAGGAGCTGTATTCTTTGCAAATCAGCTCCTTTTTATCAAAAAATCCCGTCAGTCTTGAAATATTCCTCAAGCATTCTGCGGCGGTAGGCGCTTGGCGTTTCTCCTGTTTTTTGCCTGAACACCGAGTTGAAATAGGACTGAGACGAAAATCCGCATTTTTCGGATATTTCCGCCATTGAATCTCCACAGGTGAGAATAAGCCTTTTGGCTTCCTCAATGCGGATGTGGGTCAAATATTCATACGGTGTTTTTCCCACGGCAGTGCGGAATATTCCGTGAAAATACACGGGAGAAAGGTGGGCGTGGGCGGATATATCCTCAAGCGTACAGCGTTTGCGGAAATTCTTTTCGATATATTCCACTCCTCGCTCCACAGCCTCGCTTCCGCGGTCGTTTATCTCGCTCATCCGCTCTGCCTTTTCGCTTTCCGCACTCACCCACGAAAGGAACTCCAAAAGACGCGAGTGACAAAGCAATCTGTCCTCGCCATCCTGCGCCTTGATAAGCGCGAGCAAAAGCGATATTCCCTTTTCAATATCGGCACTTACGAAATACTCGCAAAGAGAGTCAAGCACACCTGCCAGCTCACCGCTTGCGTGCATTTTCAAATAGTAGGTTTTAAGCGGAAGCTCACTGTACCGAACCGCCCCCGGTCTTACGCAAAGCACTGCACCGCGCTTTACACGGTATGGTGTGCCGTTAAGGTGTGTCACTCCGCCGCTCTCGTAGTAAAGCTCTATTTCGTAGCAGCTCACGTTTCTCCGAGAGGTCACCGACACCCCCGGAAATGTATATGAGCTATCAAAAATACCGCAACCGTAATCGTTGGATGAAAGTTGGATTTTCATTTCATTCTCCAAAAATCAGAAAATATACTTCTCTATCTCTGCAATGAGATTTTTAGCAATTTCACGAACGCCAACGGGCGAAGGATGAACAAAGTCACCCGCAAGTCCCCATGCGCCGTTCATAAGCGTAAGTCCGTTTATGTAATGAACGTAAGGCGAGTTATACTTATCCACAAGCTCACCGATTATTCTGCGCCATCTTTTAGGTGATTCGCTCCCCCTTATATCGGCATCGCTGAAAATAGGAGAAATGCAGAAAATATGCTTTCTCGGATTTGCGCCCGCAACCTTGTCTATCATATATCCAACGCTTTCGTAAATATCCTCCTCTGCTCTTGAGAGGCAGTTTATCCCCATACAGAGGGTTGCGAAATCCCACTTGCCGTTTGCGCCCTCCTCGGCGATATAGTCGGCAACCTCGTGCTCAAGCAGCGCCGAGCCTGCCATTCCGAGATTGCGCACGTCGGCTCTGAAGCGGTCTCCCACAAGGTTTGTGAACATATAGGGGGTGCAAAGCGCATTGCTTCCGTGAGTTATAGACGAGCCGTAAGCA
The DNA here is from genome assembly GCA_045128735.1 of Eubacteriales bacterium. Classification (GTDB taxonomy): domain Bacteria; phylum Bacillota; class Clostridia; order Oscillospirales; family CAG-272; genus RGIG8775. Next base: position 77,773 of record JBGVRT010000133.1, read on the forward strand.
AGATACGTGCGAGTGGGAAGGTCCTCTTTTCTCGGGGGCTCGATCTCGCCCTCGACGTCAACTATCTGCAAAGGACCGCCGTTAACTATAAGACGGATAACCTCGGGAGAAAACGGGAAGTTGCCCGACCTTGTTATCTCGTTGAAATACTCGGGATTATCTGCCTTTTCAAATGTCAGCACGTTTCCCTCTCCGCCTCTTATATAGCGCGAAAGGTCCTGCCATTTACTGAGCACCGAGCCGCGGTAGAAGTATGCGCTTGCGCCGCCGTCGCCCTCTACGCTGAGGTGAAGCTTTACCGTGTCGCTTATCATTCTGAAGCGTATCTCAACACCCGTAGCGTTGCGGTTCATTCTTATTCCCTGCGCCCCGAAAGCCTTTTCCACCGACAGAGGAAAGCGGTGTATTCTCATGCCGCCCATTGAACCCTCCGAAAGCTCAGCTACGTTAAAAATTTCAAGATTCTTGTAAATCATAAGTCTTTTCGCCTTTCTGTTTTTTGAGAGTCAAGGTACTCAGGCTGTATTTTTTATTAACAAAAAAACCGCCCCTTTTGTGATATTTTATCACGAAAATGAGGCGGTGTCAAGTTGGGTTTCGAAAAAAGCTGACGGGCATCTAATTATCAACGGTGATAAATATAAAATTTCAAACAACTCAGCAGTGTTTATTCCGCCTGTATCAAAGTACAAATTCGACTTTAACAACCGCGATGAATATGAAACAATCGTTTTCAATTTTGATCTTTTTCAAACCCACGCGCATCTCAAAGACAGCTTTAATACCGCAACAGAAAAAAGCTTTGTTCCCGAGAACTCGCCGCAATATGACATCCCCGATGAATTTTCGAGTCCTATAATAAGCGATAGCACCGTAGGCGGTGAGCTTTTATGGCAATGTGTTGACGAGTTCGTAACAAGAAAAAGGCTGTACAGAGAAAACACCTCTGCGTTACTGAAATCTTTTTTGATAGAGCTTTTAAGAGAAAATGCCGCCCACGGAAGCTCAAAGCTCGTAAGCGGCATAGTTGATTTTATAAAAGAAAATTATAGTGATCCCTCTCTGACCAACATCGAAATTTCAAGCAAATTCGGCTATCATCCCTATTACCTCAGCAAACTCGTAAAGGATACTACGGGCATGTCCTTAAAACGCTACCTGATCTATTACCGCATCCAAATATCAAAAGATCTGCTTATAAATACCGACGCAAGTATTGAAGAAATTTCATGGCGTTCGGGCTTCGGAACTTCGGCATATTTTATCAAGTGCTTTAGAGATAACGTGGGAATTACGCCGCTTGCATACAGAAAAAGCAAACAGGGGGCATCAATCTGAATCGGATTCTATTTATGCCCGAGCACCGACTGCTTTACGGGCGAGCTTCTTGCGCCGAGATTGGGGAATCAGTGTTCAAGCGCCGCCAAGGATATCTCTATATCCTCCTCGACTTCAAGGGCACTTCCCGCACCTACGGTAACCATGTCACAGTCTCTGATTGCGTTCCAACTGAATGTCAGCCCCACGTAAGGCGTACATCTGCCCGCAGCCATAGGCTTTATGGTCATTACGGGCTTTTTGGCGTTGTGGATAATTCTCGCCACAGACTCTATCTCAACCTGCATAAGGAAGCCCATGCAATTGAATATCTGTATGTAGGTCTCAACGTCATAGCCGTTATTGTCGCTGTAAGTGACAAGCTCGGGCATGTGTGCTGAAAGCCCGGGAATCATTCCCTCCTCGCGTATCATATAAAGATAATCGGGAAGTCTTGGGATTTCCTTTTTGTTTTTATTTACAAGCTGTTCCGCGGACGCATGGAAAACAAGCGAAAAGGTCGCGCCGGATTCGGCGCTCTTTTTTATTGCCTTTCTCGCTTCGGCACGCCCTTCGGGAGTATCGTCCACGTTAAGCGCAGGCGTGTCTATAATTATTATCTTTTTCCCCAGCTTATCCTCTGCATACTTGACCGCAGCCAAACCCAACTCATGGCGGCTGAGGGGTCCCATAATTGCGTCTACACCTCTGTCAAGGTACGCCTTGAACACAGGCAAAAAGTCTTCGGGCTTCTGATATTTTTCGCGGATGCCCGCGTCAGCCGCGGCACCCGTGTGGCTCCAACCAAGAAGCCAATTTATGCCCATTATCATTCTCGGCATCGAAACGCCGCCTACAGTCGTTCTTGGAAAAAGGCCTGTCATAACATACACCTGTCCTTTCATAATTTACGTTTTAAGTGTACCATACAAAAAGCGATAATTACATAAATAAAATCGGCTTTTTTATGGACGATACCGACTTTTAATGCACTCGGCAAGCAAGACAGCCACAAAAGCTCCGCAAAGGTAAACAAACAGATTGCCTATACGCGTATATAACGTCAGCCCGTTGTTCAGCTCAACATCCTCGACTATCAAGCCCTTTTTCAGCGCGCCGATGCGCGCGGTCACCTCTCCCGTGGGGGTAATTATCGAGGTGATTCCCGTGTTTGCGGCTCTCACCACGCTTCTCCGTGTTTCAATAGCCCGCAGACGCGCTTGATTATTGTGCATTTCAAGTGCCGCCGAGTCGTGGAACCAGGAGTCGTTGGTTGACAGCATTATAAGCTCCGCACCGTCGCGAACGCTGTCAAGCGCAAGTGTTTCGTATATCGAATCAAAGCAGATAAGGCAACCGAGGCGCGCGTGCTCGGTGGTCATAACCTCGCTGTCGTCCCCTGCGGTGAACGCCGAGGAAAAGGCGTTTATTTCGGCAAGCGGCGGAATAACAACCTTTATAAGACCTTCAAGGGGCACAAACTCGCCAAAAGGCACCAGACGGCGTTTTGAGTAGATTTTTTCGTTTATACTGCCGTCGGGCTCAAAAAGAAACACCGAATTTTTGTCCTCTCCGTTATCCTCGGAAAACGCACCCACAAGTGCGTAAATCTCACTTCCCGCCACCATACGCGACAGGAAATCGGTTATTACGTCGCCCTCTTTTATAACGTAAGGCACGACGCTTTCAGGCAGGAGAACGATATCCGCGCCCTTCTCTGCCGCCTCCGAAATGTATTCGGCATAGACCACGAAGGTCTCCACAAAAAGCTCGTTGTTCCACTTTTCGGTAGACGAAACGTTGCCCTGCGCGGCGGCGACCGTTATTTTTTCGCCCTCTTTATAGGTTGCGAGCAAAACAGAGCCAAGTGCTATGTTAAGTGCAAATGCGCAGATTGCCACAGAGGCGACAATCTTTCGTTTATATAGAATTGCGTACGCCAACAGGAAATTGACGAGGACTATCAAAAAGGTTATAAAGTAAGACCCGAAAAGCGACGCGCTTTGCACCGCCGCGAGCATATCGGTTTGTCCAAGCGCAAGCCTTGACCAAGGCACGCCCGCCCAAGTAAGGGTAAGCCCCCATTCAAAAAGCACCCAAAGCGATGCCGCAAGGATTGAACCGAGCCACTTTTTTCTTTTCACAGCGCTATGCCGCGAAACAAGCACGAAAATCGGCAATGAAAGTGCCGAAAACGCCGCCTGCATAAGCGAAAGCCCGAGCCACGCCACGGCTACCACCGCCACGCTCTCAGCTCCCGAAAGCCCGAGGAAGTCCATAGGGTACATATAGACAAACCAATGGAAAAGTACAAGATAATATGCAAGGAAAAAGCCAAGCCCCAAAAGGTAGGAGCGTTTTGCCGAAATGCCCCTCTCGCTCGCTCTGTAAAGGCAGACGGCGGCGGGAACAAGCGCCACCCACTCAAGCAGGGCAAGCTCGGTAAACATTACACAAAAAGAGGTAAGAACCGCGCTTAACGCCACGGCAACGGGGGTAATTATCTTTTCCTTTTCTTTGAAAAACTCAAGCATTTTCAAAATCCTTCAAAAACCAGATTTCTTTTTTATCAAGCGAAACTGTTTTTCCGTCAAGATACCCAAGAAGTCCGTCCTTATTGGCGAAGGCAAATTTCAGCTTATAGGCGTAGAGTGCCTGAAATTTATAGCCTCGGCGTTTATCCTCACGGTTTACGCCGTATTTTCCGTCCCCCACAAGCGGATGACCGATATGCGCCATATGGGCTCTTATCTGGTGCGTTCTGCCCGTAACAAGCTCCACCTCAACAAGGCTTTCGCCGTCACGAGTTGCAATCACCTTATATTTGGTAATAATATTTTTACTGCCGTTCACCTGTCTGTCAAACACCTCTACGGTATTGTTGCGGCTGTCCTTTCTGAGCCACCCCGTAAGGGTATCGCTTTTCTTTTTCGGCTCACCGCGGACTATGCAGTAATAAAATTTTCTTATCTCGTCGTTGCGTATTTTTTCGTTCATTATGCGAAGTGCCTCGGCGTTTTTTGCGGCAATGACTATACCGCCCGTATTGCGGTCTATTCGGTTGCAAAGCGCGGGGGCAAAGGACTGCTCGTTATCGGGGTCGTACTCTCCCTTTTGGCAAAGATACGCCTTGACGTGCATAATAAGCGTATTGTCAACGCCGTCGGTATCCTCGTGAACGAGAACTCCCGGGCGTTTATTGCAAAGCAGGATATTTTCGTCCTCATAGCATATGTCAAGCTTCGGGGTGATAGTACGGAGCGACGAGGTATCCTTTTCGGGCGAATCAAAAAATTCCTCTTTTATGAAAAGCTGAATCTCGTCACCCTCGCAAAGCATATAGTTTGGCTCGGTGCGCTTGCGGTTGACCTTTATTTTCTTGGTACGCACAAGCTTATACATCATCGACATCGGCAAGCCCTTTACAGCTTTGGTGAGGAATTTGTCAAGCCTCTGCCCCGAGTCGTTTTTATTTATCTTTAATATTCTCATAAAGTACCGAAAATTCTGTCGCCCGCGTCACCAAGTCCGGGAACGATATACGCCTTTTCGTTAAGACCCTTATCAAGCGCAGCGGTATAAATATCTACGTCTGGGTGTGCTTCCTGCACGGCCTTTACTCCCTCGGGGGCGGCAACAAGGCACATAAAGCGGATGTTTCTGCACCCTCTCGCCTTGAGCATGGAAAGCGCGTCAACCGCCGAACCGCCCGTAGCGAGCATAGGGTCAACAAGAATGACTATGCGCTCGTCAACGTCGTGAGGAAGCTTGCAATAATATTCCACGGGCTTATGAGTTTCGGGGTCGCGGTAGAGACCGATATGACCCACCTTTGCCACGGGAACAAGCTTTCGCAGACCCTCTACCATTCCAAGCCCCGCACGGAGAATGGGAACGATAGCAAGCTTTTTGCCCGATACGGTTTTTGCCACCATTTTTTCTATGGGAGTTTCGATTGTCACGTCCTCAAGCGGAAGGTCGCGGGTCAGCTCGTAGCCCATAAGCATAGCAATTTCGTTAAGAAGCTCGCCAAAGTCCTTTGAGCCTGTCCGTTTATTTCTCATTATTGAAAGCTTATGTGTGATAAGCGGATGATCGAGTATATGAAGTTTGCTCATTACAGTTCCCCTTTTTGTTTTTTGCTTTTTTCATTATACTATTATTTAACACAATTTTCAAGTCTTTTTCAGAAAAAAGTATTTACTTGAAGAGGATTTTGTGGTATACTATTCTATAAGTTTATGGAAGGAGGTCGCGTATGGCTACCTTTGGAATATTTACACTTGGCTGTAAGGTCAACCAATACGAGTCGGAGGCTATTGCCGAGCTTCTTGAGGAGCGCGGACACACACAGCTCCACGGCGACGAAGTATGCGACCTCTACGTTATAAACACCTGCACGGTAACGGGTGAAAGCGACCGAAAGGCGCGACAGATGATACGGCGCGCGATTTCGCGAAATCCCGATGCCTACGTCTTAGTTACGGGCTGTCTTGCCGAAACCGACCTTGAAAGCGTTAAAAAAATTCTCGGTGTGGACTACGTTTGCGGAAACGCCGACAAGTCAAAAATTGCCGACGCCGCCTGCGCTTTGCTCGAAAAAGGCGAAAAGAACACCGAGGCTGTGTCGGAGCTTACAGACATTGACAGCGCCCCCTTTGAAGCGATGAGCATAAAGAAGTTCGACAGAACGAGAGCATACATAAAAATCGAGGACGGCTGCGAATCGCACTGCACCTACTGCATAATTCCGAAAGCGCGCGGGCGCATTCGTTCAAAGCCCTTTGAGGACGTGATTGACGAGGTTAAAAAGCTGACTGCGGGCGGTTGCCGCGAGATAGTTCTTACGGGAATCGAGACAGGCTCTTACGGGCGCGATATAGGCTCGTCGCTTGCGGAGCTGCTTGAGGAGATTGACAAAATCGAGGGAATTGGGCGGATTCGTCTTGGGTCGCTTGACCCGTCGATTATGCGTCGTGAGCTGATTGAGCGAATGGCAAGGCTCAAATCGCTTGCCCACCATTTCCACATTTCTCTGCAAAGCGGAAGCAATGACATTCTCCGCGCTATGAAGCGAAAATACAACGCGGAAATGGCGCTTTCAAGCATCAATGAGCTTAGGCGTGCAATGCCCGGCGTTTGCTTTACCACAGATATTATCGTGGGATTCCCCGGTGAGACCGAGGAAAACTTCCGCGAGACCGCTGAATTCGCCAAAAAAGCGGGATTCCTTATGATGCACGTTTTTCCCTACTCAAAGCGTGCGGGGACACCTGCCTCAAAAATGGACGGTCAGATAGACAAGGCAATAAAAAAACAGCGCGTTTCCGAGCTTTCACAGCTTGGAGCGCAGATAAGAAAAGAGCTTCTTCAAAAGGTTATTTCCGAGACGGAAACCGCGGAGGTGCTTTTTGAGGATTACGAGGACGGAATTGCTTACGGTCACACCGACAACTTTATCGAGGTTGCGGTGCGCTCAGGCAGGTCACTCCGTTCGGAGCTCCACAACGTCCGCTTCATTTCCACAGACGGAAACACGGTGAACGCAGAGCTCATCCACGAAGAAAGGAAGGAACTATGAACGAACAAAACACACCCATAACAAGCGGAACGGCGCAAAAGGTACTTATGAATTTTGCCTTTTTGACAAACGATTCCCTGCGCTCGCTCGCCGATGCTCTCGGGCTTAAAATGGGGCTTTCCGAGCTTCGCTTCTGCCTTGATTATTTCAAACGCGAGAGACTTCCCGACCCTACCGTTGGCGAGCTTTTGACGTTTGACCGCGTTTATGCCGACCGAAGCCGACGCACAAACATCCCGTTAATTGCCTCGTTTATGACCAACGACAAAACTGTTGCCGAAACCTACGCAGACCTTATGACAAGGCGCAAGGCTGTTGAGCCCGATTACACCGCGCCCTGCTCGCTCCCAAAGCTTCTTGAAATCCTGCCCACCTACGCCAACAGAGACAGTAACAGCGACGAGGTCAAGCTGTTTACAGGCAAGGAGCGTTTCGCAAATGCCGCATCCGAGCACTACCGAGTTTTTGTCTCGGGAAGCGGATCATACAGTGAGGCAGCAATAGGATTAAAGGACAGCCGCCCCTACCTATCCACGCCCGAATGGGGCAACGCAGTTTACGCAGTATTAAAGAGCTTCAACGATATTCCATCATTTGAGGAAAAACTCAACTCCTTCACCGTTTCGGCTGACGTTGCCGCGGCGGCAAAGCAGATAGACCTGCTTGACGGCGAGTGCATTGTCACCCTGCTTGCGGAGCGTTTCTCGGGTATTAACCTTAATGCCGCGCCCTACGAGGCTATAGGCGGTGCGGAGTCTCCGTTTTCTATGCTTTCCGAAAGCGATTTCGGCATAATCATTACCGCCGCAAAGGAAAAGGCGGCAGATATGCTTATTGCGGCACAGGAGCTTGGCTTGAGAGTCATTCTTCTCGGTTCGGTTAACGGCTCAATGAAGATAACCTCAACCTCCTCAAAAGGACACAAGCTATCGCTTGACATAAACCTTCTCAAGTCGCTTGCCTTCTCCCATCCCGTAAGCTGTGAGGCTGATTCAACACAGCTTGTGGAAAGCTTCTACGAAAAGTCATATTTTCCCGTCATAAACGGTAAGCGTTACAGGATAAGCAGTGCCGAGCACACGGTCAAAAACGCCTTTATCAGCGGTTACAACAGCGTGCTATACGCCTATTCGCTGGCGCTTCTCGGCGGCACCGAAAAGATGAGCTTTGCAGGTGCGTACACTGTTTTGCCCGACCTCAATTCCAAGAAATCGCTTGGTCTGTCAGTTGAGCTTATTCTCGGGGCTTACCGCGCTCAATGCGAGCTCGGAATATACGACGGACACCCCTCGGTGGCGTTTGGCGAAAAAATCGGCTTGCGCTTCCACTCGCTGACAGAGGTAAAAAAGTATCTTCCCTCAAAGATAGTCGGCAAGGACAGCTACGTATATTACCTTGAGCCGCTTTACCGCGAGGACGGTCTGCCCGCCACAGAGGATATGAGGAAAATGCATGACTACATATCGGGGCTTATTAACGACGGAATTATTATTTCGGCTTGCCCTACGGGCGAGAACCTTATCAAAACCCTTGACCGGATGAGCGAGGACACCTGCGTTGAGTATATCAGACGTGACGAACTTTCCTCACACTTCGGCGGTTTTATAGTCGAGACAACCCAAAGAATTCAAGGTGCGCTTATTGCAAGAAGCGCACGTGAGCCTGCGATTTTGCCCACAGATACGTCGGTATCAGCCGATTAAGCGGACAAATTGCCGGTAGCTATTGACAATTTGAAAAATTTGGTATATAATAATCAAGATGTACCTATTACTTTTTGAAAGGAATTTTGAAAAATGACAATTTACGACGAGTTGGTTGCCAGAGGTCTTATCGCTCAGGTAACCGATGAAAAGGAAATAAAGGAGCTTATAAACAACGGAAAAGCAACCTTTTACATCGGCTTTGACCCCACAGCCGACAGCCTTCACGTAGGTCACTTCATGGCACTTTGCCTTATGAAGAGACTTCAGATGGCAGGCAACAAGCCCATTGCCCTTATCGGTGGCGGCACAGCCATGATAGGCGACCCCTCGGGAAGAACCGACATGCGTTCTATGATGACCAAAGAAACCATTAACCACAACTGTGAGTGCTTCAAAAAGCAGATGGAACGCTTCATAGAGTTTGGCGAAGGCAAGGCTGAAATGGTTAACAATGCCGATTGGCTTCTTGATCTTAATTACGTTGAGGTTCTCAGAGAAGTCGGCGCTTGCTTCTCGGTCAACAATATGCTAAGAGCAGAGTGCTATAAGCAAAGAATGGAAAAGGGTCTTTCATTCCTTGAATTCAACTATATGATTATGCAGTCATACGACTTCTACCGTCTTTTCCAGACACACGGCTGTAATCTTCAGTTTGGCGGAAACGACCAGTGGTCAAACATGCTCGGCGGAACTGAGCTTATCCGCCGCAAGCTTGGCAAGGACGCGCACGCTATGACCATTACCCTGCTTCTCAACTCCGAGGGCAAAAAGATGGGCAAGACTGCAAGCGGTGCGGTTTGGCTTGACCCCAACAAGACCTCTCCCTTTGATTTCTACCAGTATTGGAGAAATATTGGCGACGCAGACGTGCTTAAGTGCATCCGTATGCTTACCTTCCTTCCTCTTGAAGAAATTGACGAGATGGACAAGTGGGAGGGTGCACAGCTTAACAAGGCTAAGGAAATTCTCGCTTACGAGCTTACAAAGCTTGTTCACGGTGACGAGGAGGCTACCAAGGCTCAGGAGGCGGCACGCGCACTCTTCAGCGCGGGAAGCTCGGATAATATGCCCACCGCAACAATTTCCGCGGACGATTTCACAGATGGAAGCATCGACATTCTCACACTCCTTGTCAAGACAGGTCTTGTTCCCTCCAAGTCAGAGGCAAGACGTGCCGTTGATCAGGGCGGCGTGACCTTTGAGGGTGAAAAGGTTACCGACATCAAGGCTGTCTATTCCCCCGAAGCATTCGCTGACGGCGCGGTAGTCAAGAGAGGTAAAAAGAACTTTATGAAGGTCGTTATCGGCTAAAAAAGTAATAATTATATGGGTTGTATGGGACGGCGGAAACGCCGTCCCAACTTTTACGGTGACTTATGTAAAAAACTCAAACATCGGAAAATAAGTTATAAATTTCGCAAAATAAATCATTGTTTTTTTATCTTGCATATGATATAATTTATACAACGAAACTGTGCAAATTAAATATAATCAAGGAGGTCTTTATGACACGCTTCGCTAAGCTTATTTACCTTATCGTTATGCTATCTCTACTTGTGACACTCGCTTCTTGCGACAGTGGGGTGTCCGAAGTCACAGATGCGCCGCAACAAACAGATGCGCCGCAGACAGATATTCCGCACGTCCACAGCTTCATAGATGAGGTTACACCCGCAAGCTGTATAAACGAAGGAAAAATCGTAGAAAAATGCTCCTGCGGTGAAACAAAAGATGAATTGGTAATACCGAAGATTTCCCATATGGCAACAGAAATAAACTGTGAATCCGAAACGCTTTGCGGCGTTTGTGGCGCTGTGATTGCCCCCGCAACGGGACACAAAATGCTCGTCACCGAAATTTTATCCGAAGCAACATGTTCCGCAGACGGAAAAGTAATTTGTACTTGCTCAATTTGCGGTAAGGAAGAAGAAATGATATCGGCACAAAAAGAGCATTCCTATAGCAACGGCACTAAGTGGAGCGTCAATGACGGCGTATATTCCGCAAGCTCGGGCTGTGCGTTTTGCGGAAATAACAGTATCAGCGAAAGCGATACACCCGCCTTTTCACTTGACTTTGAATCTTCTCTTTCAGACGTTGCCACAAAATACGAAGGCTTCAGAATCGTCAAGCCGGATAACTACAGCTCTAAGACGGTAGAAGCTAACGGAAGCACCGGACTTAAGGTTGTAGGTTCCGCGTCAAACCTTTTCTACATTGATGTTGACGCGCAAAAGCTTCTTGAACTGGGAACTGTTTCAATATCCTTTGACATGACCCTGCTCACAGACGGCACAAGCGGTAAAGAACCCTCATTATTCTCTCTGCTCGGAAACTTCCAAAACGGAGCCGCAACCGGTACAGCAAAATGGGGATGGATGTTTAAGTTCAAAAACGACGAGGGCAAATTGGAGATAATTCAGGGAAAGACTCTTAACGATACCAACAGCGTCTTTTTGGAGAAAGGCGTTAAACACAAAATAAATATTTTGCTTAACACGCAGACATGCAAGGCGGAAATATTTGTAAACGGAAAACACATAGGCGTTTCTCAAACAGTTTATACCTTTATCAAGAACGAGTCACAAAACCAAAATCTTTCCTTCAGATTCGGAGACGGCAATATACCGGAAACAATTTTCGACAATATAAAAATTTCGGCTGTCAGATAAAAACTCACCCAACTAAAACATAAGGAGAATTACATATGAAAAAAATCTTTGTTTTTGTGCTTGCGCTCACATTGGCGTTTTCGCTTATGTCCTGCAACAGCGGAGACGTCGAAACACAGCCCACAACCGATAATCGAGAAACCGAGCCTACAGAAACAGAAGCTCAGGACAAGGAGGTCAAGGTTATGCTTGACATAGAAAAAATAAAAGCAAGTGCAGATAAAAAAAATAATGCAAGGGTAAAATCCCAATATATGACGGGATGCATTTACGGTATATATGACAAAAACGGCAAGCTGGTCAGCTCCTCAATAGGCTACGCTGATTTGGCAGGCACTAAAGAAATAAAGCCCGACACAATTTTCAGAATGGCATCAATGACAAAGCCCATCACTGGCGTTGCAGTTATGCAGCTTTATGAAAAGGGGTTTATTGATTTGGACACGCCCATATCAAAGTGGTTCCCTGCCTTTGAAAATATGCTTATCGCGGAAAAAATCGAAAACAAAGAGGTAGTTAAGGCCCGCAAGGCAACGGTACAGCTTACCCCCCGTATTCTTCTCTCGCATTCCAACGGCTTGGGAGTCGGCGACGTAGCAAACCTACATAATTTACGAGTCACGAATCTTGCGGAATCTGTAAACAACTACAGCACCGACGTTTTGGCGTTTGAGCCGTCTACTAAATCAGGCTATAGCGCAACCTACGCTTTTGATGTTCTCGCGCGTATTGTTGAAATAGAATCGGGAATGCCGTATGATATGTACGTCAAGAGATACATTTTTGACCCTCTCGGTATGGTCGACACCACCTATCTTCCCAGCGATGAACAGCTTTCAAGAATAGTTGACTTTGTTTCCACGGACAATTCGCAGCTTTCTTCGGTCGCAATCAACGCAAAGTCGGGCTTCAAAGGCTACGAGGACGGAACGGTAGGCGGAGGCTGGGGACTTTTCTCCACGCTGAACGACTACAGCCGTTTCGCAAGAATGCTTCTTCGCGGCGGAGAGCTTGACGGAGTAAGAATACTCAAGGAAGAAACCGTTGCGCTTATGTCCACGGTAAATGAGCTGAGCGTAAAGGAAAATATGAGTCCCGTACAAAATTGGGGACTTTCGGTAAGAGTTCGCGAAAAGACGACTTCCTCACAGCCCCTCAGCGCAGGAAGTTACGGTTGGAGCGGAGCTTACGGAACGCATTTCTGGGTTGACCCCGAGCTTGGATATGTGGCAATTTATATGCTTAACCTTTCCAATGCCGGAGGTTCGGGAGCACCCACCGTATCCGAATTTGAGGCTTGCGTTGCCTCGGGTGTAATAAAATAAAACTGTAACAAATACAACTACAGGGCTGTCTCAGTGAGACAGCCCCTTTCTTTATAAAAGCAAAGGTTTAACCACCTCGGATAAATTCTAAAAGTTATCAAGGTACGGATATTGAAAGCCCAAAAATCGTGTTCTCATAGCAGTTGTACATATCGCCTCTGTGACCCGCTACCGTCATTTTTCCTACGTGCTTAATCATTTTTCTTTCCCCTTAAAATCGTAATTCATCCAAAGGACGGTATATCTATCCTTAAGATCCTTGGCGTAGTCTATCGCTTCGTTTATCTTATTTTCGCCGTACTCGGCGTAGAATTCCTTTATGTCAAGCTCGGCAAGCGCAAGGATTCGCTTTATCTCCTCGCAGCTTGGGCACTCGGCAAGAATTTCTCTTATCTCCTTCTCTTTTTTGAGATAAATAGGCGCGCGGTCCTTTGCGTAGTTCCCTACCTTATCCTGAAGCTTGAGACAGCCCTCGGCTGAGCTTTTATATATCTTGCCAAGCTTTTCTTCAAGCTCGCGGCGGTCGGGGGTATATTGCTTTTGGGGAAACCCGTTTTTCAAGAGCTTTTCACGTATCTCCGCAGTTACAACGGTGGAATACGCCACGTCTATGCCGTGTGCAAAATAATTCTCACCGTTAAGTATTCCTACAATCTCAAAGAAGTGCGAAAGGTGATGCTCGCTACCCGAAGCGGGGCGCGAGGTGCCCGCAAAGCTCATCATTATGCCCACCGCAACAAGTGCCTCCATAAGCACCTTTACGCTTTCTGCGTCGCGCTGGAGCAGTCCGTCGGCAAGCGCCACGGTTTTCTTTATCATTTCGTAAGTGGTATCGTATATGTATTGGCAGAAATATTCGCCGTTTACCGCACGGCTCAGCTTCCAGTCGTTGAGCGCGGAATATTTGCCCACGATATCTCCATAGCCCGCCTTTATCATTTCCATAGGCGCACCTGCAAGGATTTCGGGGTCAGCGATTATCGCCTTGGGAACGCCTGCGGGATAGGTCACCTTCATTCCGCCCGTTATCATTGCCGCGCCCGTAGAGGCGTAGCCGTCCATCGATGGGGCGGTTGCCACAACCATATAATGAAGCTTTTTTTCGTTGGCAACGTACTTGCATAGGTCCTGAATAACGCCCGAGCCAACGCCCACGATAAGGTCGCTGTCACCAAGAGCGTCAATAACGCTCTCTATGCTTTCCTCGTTCGGAATAAGCACCGATTTGCCCGAAAAAATCACCTTTCCATACACTTTTTTGCCAAGTGCCTCGCAGGTCTGTTTTCCTGCCGCCCCAAAAGTATTTTCATCGGCAACCACAAGTATTTTCTTATATTGGGCGCAAAGTGCTGAAAGTCGGCTAACCGCCCCTTTTTCGATATATACGCTGTCTATATCGCAGGTGTGGTATCTGCCGCAATCGCACTTTTTTCCGCTCAAAAGCATTTGAATATCCATAAATTTCTCCCAAGCTATTTACTTTTTTCGTTATTTGTATTATAATATATCCGTCAGAATAAGTCAACTAAAAACCGGAAAACAATCAAAAAGCGACGAATAGCCAAAAATCACGCCAAAGTCGGTCAAACTCAAGCAAAAGGAGTAGTAAAATGATAAAATCCGAACGCGAGCAGGAAATACTTAACATAATGAAAGCCTCGGGGGGCTTTGCAACGGTAAAAAAACTGTGCGAGGCACTCTACGCCAGCGAGTCAAGCATACGCCGCGACCTTACAAGAATGGAGCAAGGCGGTCTTATAAAACGCTCATACGGCGGTGCGGAGATGATCCGAAACTACTCGGGCGCGATAAATTTCAATTACCGCTACAGCCACAACGTAGAGGAAAAGAAGCTTATTGCCGAAAAGGCGGCGACTCTTATAAAGGACGGCGACATTATATTTATGGACGAGTCAACGTCAGCCTTTTATCTCGCCTCACACATACGCGACAAAAGCTCGGTTACCGTCATCACCAACAACGTGGAAATAATAAATCTGCTTGCCGAGACAAATATTACGCTTGTCTCGTCGGGCGGGTATCTAAGCCGCGAAAACCGCACCTGCTTTGTTGGTGTGGACGCTCAGCGCGTTTTTGAAAACACCTATGCCGACATTATTTTTTTTTCATGCAAGTCGCTGTCTGACGACGGCGTCATCTCCGACGTGACCCGCGAGGAAGTGCTTATCAAGCAGGCGATGATCAACAACGCGGCAAAAAGGGTATTTCTTTGCGACAGCGGAAAATTCGGAACGCGCTCAGCATACAGGCAGTGTACACTAAAGGATATTGACGTTATGATAAGTGAAAACACAAGCGCGGAACGCTTCAGTGACTATTTTGAATATCTGACGGTTATGTGACCTCTGAAAGCTAAAAACTTTCTTGACAAACAAGCATACATATGATAAACTATAGGTCACCTCTAAAAACTCATCGACGGACGAATCGGCGGTGCTTTTTCCGTCATTCGTCACAAAAATTCTTCGCATAGGGTCAACTATACGCGCGAATTTTTGTTTAGACTGACGAAAAAACTCCCTCGCCGCTCGCCT
>JBGVRT010000134.1:0-8508 GCA_045128735.1 Eubacteriales bacterium
CTGCAGGAGCTGAAAGAGCTGGGCGCCATCTACGGCCTCGACATCTCCGGTCCCGCGACCACCGCGAAGGAAGCGGTCCAGTGGCTGTACTTCGGCTACCTCGCCGCGGTCAAGCAGCAGAACGGCGCGGCCATGTCCCTCGGCCGTGTGGCCACCTTCTTCGATATCTACGCCGAGCGCGACCTTGAACGCGGCGACATCGACGAAGCCGGCATCCAGGAACTGTTCGACGACTTTGTCATCAAGCTCCGCCTTGCCCGCCACCTGCGCACCCCCGAATACAACGAGCTCTTCGGCGGCGACCCCATGTGGATCACCGAGGCGGTAGGCGGCGTTGGCGAGGACGGCAGAACGCTCGTCACCAAAAACAGCTTCCGTGTGCTCAACACTCTTTACACACTCGGCTCGTCTCCCGAGCCCAATCTGACTATTCTTTGGTCTAATGCTCTGCCCGAGAACTTCAAGAAGTTCTGCGCGAAGGTTTCGGCTGACACAGACTCTATTCAGTACGAAAACGACGATATTATGCGCCCCATCTACGGCGACGACTACGCGATAGCTTGCTGTGTTTCGGCAATGAAGGTGGGCAAGCAGATGCAGTTCTTCGGCGCGCGTTGCAATCTTGCAAAGCTTCTTCTTATTGCCATAAACGGCGGTTACGACACCACAAGCGGTATGGAGATAGGACCCCAGATGCCTGTTATGGAGGGTGACAAGCTTGACTACGGCGCGGTTATGGAGCGTTACGATATCTACGTCAAGTGGCTCAGCCGTTTGTACGTAAACACAATGAATATAATTCACTGCATGCACGATAAGTACGCTTACGAGAAGGTGCAGATGGCACTTCACGACACCGACGTTCACCGCTTTATGGCGTTTGGAATTGCGGGACTTTCGGTTGTTGCCGATTCGCTGAGCGCGATTAAATTCGCAAACGTAAAGCCGCTTAGAGACGAGAATGGACGCATCGTTGACTTCGAGACCGTGGGCGAGTTCCCCAAGTTCGGCAACGACGACGACAGAGTTGACCTTATCGCAAAGGAGATGACACACAAGGTCATCACCGAGCTTAGAAAGACTCCCACCTACAGAAACGCGGAGCACACTCTTTCGGTGCTTACCATAACCTCGAACGTAATGTACGGAAAGCACACGGGCGCAACCCCCGACGGCAGACGCGCGGGCGGAGCCTTCGCACCGGGCGCAAACCCCATGCACAACCGCGAGGAAAACGGCGCGCTTGCGTCGCTTAACTCGGTGGCAAAGCTGGACTACAACGATTGCCGCGACGGTATTTCCAATACCTTCTCCATCACTCCCGACGCGCTGGGTAGAGACGAGGATGAGAGAGTAAGCAATCTTGTTTCGATACTTGACGGATACTTTGCAAAGAAGGCGCACCACATCAACGTCAACGTGCTCAACCGCGAGACGCTGATGAAGGCTTACGAGAACCCCGAGGCGTATCCCAACCTTACAATCAGAGTTTCGGGCTACGCGGTCAAGTTCCACAAGCTTTCCCGCGAGCAGCAGAGAGAGGTTATCAGCAGAACCTTCCACGATTGCCTTGTAAAATAAATAAAGGGGGCTGAGTCATCACTTAGCCCCTTTGCTCTCGTTGTGCTTGGAACTTGTTGAAAGTTGGATTTTGAAGGTGTGTTCGCACCTCAGCCCGACAGAAAAGTTTTTGGGCGACTTTTTGGGGAAAGTCGCAAGTCTCGCGCCCGCAGGCGCATCGGCGTTTTCTTTTTGTGAGCTTTTTCTTTTGCGCCTTGTGGTTCAAAAGAAAAAGCGGAGTTACGGTTTGCGCCTTATTGTGTTTGATGCACCGCTAAAAAGGAGAACCATATGGGAAAAATTCATTCAATTCAATCACTTGGCACGGTGGATGGACCGGGTGTCCGCTTCGTGGTGTTTATGCAGGGCTGTGACCTCCGTTGCGGTTGCTGTCACAATCCCGACACTTGGAATATGTCAGAGGGAACAGAGTACACCGCAGAGGAAATATTCGCCCGCGTGCTCCGTTGTCGCGAATATTTCGGCAGTGAGGGCGGTATCACCGTCTCGGGCGGCGAGCCGCTTTTGCAAGCCGATTTCGTCCGCGAGCTTTTCTCGCTTTGCAAAAAAGAAGGAATAAACACCTGCCTTGACACCTCGGGAAACCGCCTTGACGACGGCGTGCGCGCCTTGCTTGAGGTCACCGACCGCGTGCTTCTCGACGTTAAATACACCGATGGCGAGCTTTACAAAAAGCACGTGGGCTGTCAGCTTGAAAAGCCGCTTGAGTTCCTTGACTACCTTAATTCAAAGGGAATAGCCACAACTCTCAGACAGGTCGTGATTCCCACGCTTAACGATAACGAGGACAATATTCTGAAGCTGAAGAAAATTGCCGCCGACCGCCCCTGCGTGGATAAGGTCGAGCTGTTGCCTTTTAGGAAAATTTGTCAGGTCAAATACGACGGAATGGGGCTGAAATTCCCCTTTGCCGACCTGCCCACACCTACTTCCGAGCAGATGGCTTACTTGAAGTCGAAGTTGTACGAATAAAACCAATTTGGGAAAAATAAAAGGCATATTTCAAGCCTGAATGTGATAAAAATTTCCTTTTCGGGAAAAATGTTTTTCAAAACCTATTGACAAACCGCGTCTGTGGGTGTATAATGAGACCGTAAAAAGAAAAATCCCACGAAAGGAACGGGTACGAAAATTGGCAAACGCAAAGAAAAAAACAACGAAAACAGTTGTTGTAAGCGATAGCAAGGAAGATAAGCTTAAGGCGCTGAATACCGCCATAGCTCAGCTTGAGCGCAACTATGGCGAGGGAACTATTATGAAGCTTGGCGAAAACACCCACATGTCGGTGCAGGCAGTTCATACGGGCTCTATAGCCCTTGATATGGCGCTTGGTATCGGCGGCGTTCCGAGAGGACGTATCGTTGAGATCTTCGGCCCCGAGTCCTCGGGTAAAACCACTGTTGCACTTCACATCGTTGCCGAGGTGCAAAAGCTTGGCGGCGAGGCGGCGTTTATCGACGCGGAGCACGCTCTTGACCCCGTTTACGCTAAGGCTATCGGCGTTGATATAGATAATCTTCTCGTTTCTCAGCCAGACTGCGGTGAGGACGCGCTTGAGATAACCGATGCACTTGTGCGCTCGGGCGCTATCGACGTTGTGGTAATCGACTCGGTTGCCGCGCTCGTTCCAAGAAGCGAAATTGAGGGTGATATGGGCTCATCGCAGGTGGGCGCGCAGGCGAGACTTATGTCGCAGGCTATGAGAAAGCTGTCGGCGATCATCTCCAAGACCAACGCCGTGGTTATCTTTATCAACCAGCTTCGTGAAAAGGTAGGCGTTATCTACGGAAATCCCGAGACTACCACGGGCGGTCGTGCGCTTAAGTTCTATTCCTCGGTGCGTATCGACGTAAGAAAGACCGAGCAGCTTAAGAACGGCAACGATATTTACGGTAACAGAGTTAAGTGTAAGATAGTTAAAAACAAGGTTGCTCCCCCATTCAAGGTTGCGGAGTTCGATATCCTTTACGGCAAGGGAATTTCCCGCGCGGGCGAGGTGGTTGACATCGGTATCGCCCTTGATATTATCAAAAAGAGCGGCTCGTGGTTCTCATATAACGGCGAGCGCCTTTGCCAGGGTAAGGAAAACGTGCGCAAGATAATTGAGAGCAATCAGGAAATGTTTGACGAGATAGACGCAAAAATTCGCTCGATGAGCGAGCAGATTGACCTTGGCGGCGACGAGTTCGACCTTGACGATGACGGCGACGACGGTGACGATTTCGATATCCGCGCGCTTGGCGGTGACGAGGATGACAATTGAGCTTGTAAGTGCCCTCAGAATAAATGAGGGCAAGGAGGCAGAGGTTACGATCGAGCTCCGCGAGGGTGACAAGTCTGACCGCAGACAGTTTTTACTGCCCGCAACCATATTTGACAGCTTCGGTATCCGCGAGGGAGAGATAAGCCGCGAGGACGTAATGACGATAATGGACGCCGAGGAGCGCTACCGCGCGCTTAAACGCGCCTTTGATATAATCGGCTATGGCAGAAACTCAACAAAAGTGCTTGAGGATAAGCTGAGACACCGCGGATTCAAGCCCGAGATATGCCGTGATATTGCTGAATATATGCGTGATAACGGTTATATCGACGAGGACGACGACGCTATGCGAGAGGTTGACGTTTGCGTGCGTAAGCTGTGGGGCGGCAGAAGAATTCTGATGCACCTCCACGAAAAGGGCTACGCAAAAGAGGCGATCGACGCGGCAAAGACCTATATGGAAAGCATTGATTTCGTTGACGTTTGCGTGAAGTGCGTGCGCGAGAAGTATAAAACGCTTCCCAAGGACGAGGGCGAGCGCAAAAAGATAATCGCCGCGCTTGTCCGCCACGGATTTTCTATGAATGAGATAAAGGCGGCGGCAAAGATAATCGAATATTATCGCCTTCCCGGCGACCTGTGATAAAAAGCCGACTCTGCGAGTCGGCTTTTGGCTTGGGGTTGTGCTCGTACCTCGTCCCGATAAAAAGTCGCCCAAAAACTTTTGGCTCGGGGTGCAGTGCGAACACCTACAAACACTTTGGAGGCTGACTCATTTTCGGGTCTTGACAAACCGCCGCACAAATGATAAAATTATTACGCAAACATTGGTTATAAAACATTGGAGGCTCATTATGGCACTTACGACAGAACAAATAAATTCGGTAAAGGGCAGGGGATTTCTCAGAAACAGAGGAACTGACAATTTTTCGGGGCGCGTGGTAGGCTACGGTACGGTTTTTACCGCCGAGAATTTTCGCGATATGTCCGAGCTTGCCGCAAAATTTGGCAACGGAAAGCTTATTTGCACAAGCCGTCTCGGAGTCGAAATACCCGGTATCCCTTTTGACAAAATAGAAGAAGCCGAGGCGTTTGCCGCCTCTCACGGTCTGCGCTTTGGCGGAACGGGGGCGAAGGTGCGCCCCGTAACTGCCTGCAAGGGCACGACCTGCGTTTACGGAAACTGCGACACGCAGGCTATTGCCGCAAAAATTCACGATGAATTTTTCCTCGGGTGGAATAGCGTTTCGCTTCCTCACAAGTTCAAAATTTCGGTTGGCGGCTGTCCCAACAGCTGTATGAAGCCCAGCCTTAACGATTTTGGCATTGAGGGTCACAAACAGCCAATATTTAATCCCGAGCTTTGCCGAGGATGCAAGTCCTGCGCGGTGGAAAGCCGCTGTCCGATGAAGGCGGCGAAGGTTGTTGGCGGCAAACTGAGCATTGACAAATCACTCTGCCTCAGCTGTGGCGTTTGCACGGGCAAATGCCCGTTTGGCGCGGTGGCAGGTGAAAGCGAGACGCTTTACCGCATTTTCATCGGCGGTACTTGGGGCAAGCACACCCGAATGGGCTCGCCCTTATCGCGCCTTGTCCGCGAGGACGAAATAATGCCGATTCTCGAAAAAACTTTGCTTTGGTTCAAGGAAAACGGGCTCCCGAAGGAGCGTCTCGGAAAGGCGATCGACCGTATCGGATTTGACAAAGCCGAAGCCGAAATTATGGGCGACGGACTGCTTGAAAGAAAAGCAGAAATCCTTTCAAAATGAGGAAATTACTGTGTTTGTTAATCACCTTTTGCCTTCTTTGGCTTTGCTCCTGTGAGGTGCAAGAGGCAGACGATGAATTTGCTGACGACCTTGGGCGTGAGGTCTACCTTTGCGCCGACGACAGAGTGGCGGCTTGTCACGCTTCGTTTGCCGACTGCTGGATTTTGTCGGGGGGCGAGCTTGTAGGTGTGACCTCCGACGCGGTGGATGAGCATCGACTTGAGGTGGGAAACGCCAAGATTATCGGAACGGCAAAAAGTCTTGACCTTGAGGCGCTTATCTCCTCGGGGGCGACGGCGGTTTTGCTTTCGGCTGACCTTGCGGCACATCTTGAGATTGAGGGCACGCTAAAGCGGATCGGTATTACTTGCATATATTTGAGGGTGGACAATTTTCAAGATTATTCCCGCGTGATGGAGCTATTCTGCCGTATTAACGGCGGCGAGGAGCTTTACCGCAAGCAGGTTACAGAGGTTGGTGAGCGAATCGAGAAAATCCTCTCGTCAATTCCGCCAAACGAGGAGCGCAGTGTTCTGCTTATGCGCGCCTATTCGTCGGGAATCAAGGCGAAGCGCGACGACAATTTGGCAGGTCAGATACTCGGCGAGTTCGGGCTTTTCAACATTGCCGACGAATACCCCTCAATGCTTGAGGATATGAGCCTTGAGCACATCGTTGCCACCGACCCCGACGCGATTTTTGTGCTGACTATGGGCAACGAGGCGGCGGCGAGGGCGTATCTTGAGGCGAATATTGAGAGCAACCCTGCGTTTTCGGGGTTGACAGCCGTGAAAAACGGCAACTATTATATGCTCCCTAAGGAGCTTTTCCACTACAAACCCAACGAAAGATGGGATGAGAGCTATGAATATCTTGCGAGAATCCTTTACCCCTCGGTTTTCGCCGAGGACTAAAAGAATAACTACCGCTGCGGCGTTGCCCCTGCTTGCCGCCGCGGCTTTTCTTGCCGCCCTTTGGCTTGGAAGCGCAGACGTGAGTCTGCCAAACGCTCTGCGAGCCCTGTTTGAGGGTGATTTTGAAAACGTTGACTGCAAAATAATTTTTTACGTGCGCCTTCCGCGCGCCCTCGGTGCGTTGCTTGCGGGGGCGGCACTTGCGGTTTCGGGCGTGATAATCCAAGCGGTGCTCGGCAACCCGATGGCGGCGCCCAACGTAATCGGAGTCAATGCGGGCGCGGGATTTTTTGCTATAATTTCAATGGCGGTTTTGCCAAAAATGATAGGATATCTGCCGTTTGCCGCCTTCATTGGGGCTCTGTTTGCGGCGCTTCTTATCTACGCCGTAAGTGCGGCGACGGGGGCGGACAGAGTGACCGTAACGCTTGTGGGTGTGGCGGTTGGAAGCATTCTGACCGCGGGAATAAACACCGTGAAAACCCTTTTCCCCGACAGCGTTTACGACGTTTCGGGATTTCTCATCGGAGGACTTTCAGCCGTGGATTTGGGCGACGTTTTGCCTGCCGCGTGGCTTATTGTTCCTGCGCTTGCGCTTGCCTTGGTGCTTGCGCGCGGACTTGACGTGCTTTCACTTGGCGAGGAGGTTGCCGCCTCTCTTGGCGTTACCGTGAAAAGGGCGCGTCTGCTTTGGCTTGTTCTCGCATCGGTGCTTGCAGGGGCGGCGGTCAGCTATTCGGGGCTTATCGGTTTTGTAGGGCTTATCGTTCCCCACCTTTTGCGCAGGCTTGTAGGCAACAGCCACAAAAGCCTTATTTTCTCATCGGCGTTTGGCGGCGGTGCTTTTTTACTTGTCTGCGACACTGCGGCGCGTACGCTTTTCGCGCCGTACGAGTTGCCCGTGGGCATACTTTTGTCGCTTGTGGGCGGTCCCTTCTTCATATTCCTTGTGCTTGGAGAGAGGAGGGCGAGAAGATGATTGAGCTTGCGAACGTTGCTTTTTCCTATGGCGGCGGCTTGGATTTTGTTGCCGATTTCGGGGTTGAGGACGGCGAGCTGACGGCAATAGTCGGTGAAAACGGCTCTGGAAAAACCACGCTGTTGAAGCTTGCGGTGGGTGAGCTGATACCTCAAAAAGGCGAGGTGCTTGTTGACGGCAAATCGCTTTCGCGGATAAAAAGAAAGGATTTGGCAAGGCTTGTTTCCTGTTTTCCGCAGAGCCGACCCATTCCCGATATGACGGCAACCGACGCGGTTTTGCTTGGCAGATACCCTTATACCCGCGGCAGTTTGCGGCTACCCGCAGGCGAGCTTGAGGCGGCGGCAACCGCGCTTGCGCGTGTGGGGGCTGTGGAGTTTGCCGACAGAAATATGAAAACGCTGTCCTATGGCGAGCGGCAGAGAGTTTACCTTGCTATGCAGGTGGCGCAGAATACGCAAAACTGCCTTTTTGACGAGCCGACGAATTTTCTTGACGCGGCGGCAAAGTTTGAGGTTCTTGAGCTGATGAGCGGGCTTGCTAAGGAAGGGAAGTGCGCGGTTTGCGTGCTCCACGACCTTTCGCTTGCGCTGAAGTACGCTGATAGGCTGATCGTGATGAAAAAGGGCAGGGTCTTTGCCGACGGAAGCCCCGAGGAGCTGTGCGAAAGCGGTGCGATTGACAACGCGTTTGGGGTTCGGGTAAAGCGGTTTGAGGAAAACGGTGAGCGTGTTTACGGAATTTTGAAATGAGAAATGTAGCTAAGTCATTAACTTCTGCACATTTACATACCGATAAATTATTGTTTGAAGGTGTGTTCGCACCGCACCCCGACAGAAAAGTTTTGCGGAGCTTTTGGGGAAGCGACCGCCTCCCCATGCGGCGTTTTTCTTTTGGGAACTTTTCTTTTTGCGCCCTTGGCTTCAAAAAGAAAAGTGGATTTCCTCTTTGGGTGTCAAAAAATCTGTGTACAGATAAAAAGTTACAATTTACGAGGTATAA
>JBGVRT010000135.1:0-40441 GCA_045128735.1 Eubacteriales bacterium
CAACCTAGCCTTGACTGTTCTTCCTGATGGTTTGACGAGTATCGGCAGTAATGCGTTCTATGGTTGCACCAACCTATATTTTATTGACCTAACCAAATTCACAAATCCGCAGTCTATTCCTATTCTTGTGGATGCAAACGCTTTTCAGGGCATTCCTGCGCAAGCTCAATTCCAAGCTATCAATCAAGAAATGTACGACGCTTTTACGGCGGCGACAAACTGGTCAACACTATCTAGTAAATTCGTTGTGAAGGGAGCGACAACATGATTATCAAAGAATTATACACCACCAGACCTGACGGCGTAAAGCTGTTTCTGAATTATTCCGACAAGGGCGTTTATATCCGTCAAGACCAGACTGGTATCGAGTACACCGAAGCGATCGACGTTGAAACTGCTCCGTATACGTACACCGAAACCAACAAGCCGATTGAATCCGATCCCGATTTGACGGTGGATGATACGCTGGAAATGCTTGAGGAGATGGGGGTTAATACGAATGATCAGTAAGAAGCAACTGCAAAGGAACGTTGACGCGACCAAGGCGAACACGAAAGAAGCACTCACGACCGTGTATGAATCACTGAATCAAGGTCAGCAGAAGAAGCTGTTGAAAAACGAAAAGGTCAAGGCGCTGCTGATATTCTACGGCGTGATCGAAGAAGATGAATGATCGATAGCGTAGAGTGGAGGTGATTCCATTGTCCGAAACGGTTATTGTCGCCCTGCTGAGTCTGCTCGGTTCACTGGGCGGCACGCTCGGCGGCATAGCACTCAATTCCAAACTGAGCAACTACCGCATTGAACAGCTTGAAAAGAAGGTTGACAAGCACAACAACCTGATCGAGCGCATGTTCAAGGCGGAGGAAAACATCAATTTACTGGACGAAAAAGTGAAGGTCGCCAACCACAGGCTTGACGATCTCGAAAAGAAAGGGTGATTCCATGAAAAAGATTTTTACAAAGGAATGGTTCGCGGCGGCAGGTATCAGAGCGCTGAAAACCGTCGCACAGACAGCGGTCGCTTCCATCGGCGTGACCGCGATGATTCATGAAGTGGACTGGCTCGTCGTCGGTTCCACAGCGGCGCTTGCCGGTGTGCTCAGCCTGCTGACCTCGATCGCAGGATTGCCGGAGGTCTCCAATGATTAACACCATCGGAAAGCACGGCGTAGATATTGGCGATCACAACGGCGATATTGACATGGAAGCAGTCAAGGCGGCTGGATATGATTTCGTGATGATAAAGTTGGGCTATGGTTCGGACTTTACCAATCAGGACGATCACCAGTTTGAAGTAAACGTGCGCAAGGCTGAATCGCTCGGTATGCCGTGGGGTGCGTGGTTGTACTCCTACGCGCTGAACGGTGAGCAAGCCCAGAGTGAGCTGGAACACATGTTGCGCATGTTGAAAGGTAAGCGCCCGACAATGCCGATTGCGCTAGACGTGGAAGATTCCGACGATTACCGCAAGAATCACGGCGGCTGGAATTATCAGAACGTCACCAACTGCACACGGATTGTCCTTGACGGATTAAAAGCGGCAGGCTATTATCCCATGCTCTATACCGGCTTTGAGGAAATCGAAAACTATATTGCCGATGACATTTGGCAGAATGTTGATCTTTGGTTTGCTCATTGGGCTTATTCCTGCGGTTATCATGGGGATAACCTGTGCATTTGGCAGTATGGCGGTGAATATAACGCGATCGAGAGCAATTCTATCCCCGGTGTGGGCGTGATCGACAAAGACCTCTGCTACCGCGACTATCCGACCATCATCAAAAGCGGCGGCTGGAACAACTGGGGAACGCCCGAACCGCTCCCTGATTATCCCGACGACGATTATCCACCGTACCAGAACGGCACTGTGAAAGATGTGCAGGAGTGGCTAAATTCAGCCTATGGCGCGAGTTTAGAGGTTGACGGTATCTGCGGACAGCTCACCCGAAAAGCCTTAATTTCGGCGTTACAGACGATTCTAAACGATACCTACGGCGCAGGACTGGACGTTGACGGCATATTTGGCAGAAAAACAAAAGCGGCTATCCGTAATCTGAGCAACGGCGACACAGGCGATTATGTCAGAATGTTGCAAGGCTTCTTGATTGGCAGAGGTCAGGACACAGGCGGTTTTGACGGCATTTTCGGCAACGAAACCGAAAGCGCGGTCAGAACCTTCCAGACCGTTCATAACCTGACCGTCGACGGCATCGCCGGCAAGAATACGTTTGAGGCATTGGCGAGGGAGTAAATAATGGGCGCAACAAGTCAAAATATCAATTTGTTTAACGATTACGAAGGATTTGTCGAAAAATTCAAGCCCAAAAAGACAACAGATGATTGTTATACACCGCCGCTCGTTTATGAAGCTATTTCCGAATGGGTGTCGTCGCAGTATGGACTTGACAAAAACACATTTTTTCGCCCGTTCTATCCGGGCGGAGACTACGAAAACGAAGATTACACTGACAAAATTGTTGTCGATAATCCTCCGTTTTCGATTCTGTCAAAAATTGTAAAGTGGTACATATCCCATAATGTGCGCTTTTTCTTGTTTGCACCTACGCTTACCACCATCACACGGCTTTCCGACGTATGCACCGCGCTCCCCATTGGCGCAGATATCACTTATGAAAACGGCGCTGTTATTTCAACGTCTTTCTGCACTAACCTTGAGCCGCACGATATTCGTATGAAAACCGCGCCAAGTTTGTATGAGGCAGTCAAAAAAGCCAACGACGAGAATCGCAAGCAATCAACTAAAGCATTACCAAAATACTGTTATCCTCCGCAGTTGATTACATCGGCGCAGATATATCCTTTCAATAAATACGGAATTGAATTGACAATTCCGAGAGCGGAGAGTGAAAGAGTATCAAGGCTTGACGCTCAAAAGCACAATAAAAAGAGTGTGTTTGGTTGCGGCTTATTATTGTCGGAACGCTTGACCGCCGAACGCGAGAAAGCCGAACGCGAGAAAGCCGAACGCTATCAACTCAGCGAAAGAGAGCTAAATCTTATTAAAATGCTTTCAAAATCAAGTCAATAGTTGGTGAATTAGTTGGTGTATTCTCAAAACAGTTGCTCTATTTCTGCAAACAGTTGTCAAATTTCAAACTGTACTTTGCATTTTTGACGGATATAATTAAAACTATACTTGCACTTTTTGGAAAAGAGTTGTATAATAAAATAAATCGGGAAATCAGCACTTTCGCCACATAATTGACACAGTAAAGCCGATTCAGCCGATAAACACTAGTTTCAAATGGGTTCGATTCCCCCCATCTCCACCAAAACGCCGCCTTTCACTATGAAGGGCGGTTTTTGCCTTTAATAAGCCATTTTCCGCATGGGCAGTGATGTTTTCGGTGTTCTATGCCGTAGAACGCACGCGCATAAAAGTGCATTCAATGACATTCAAAAGCATACACAGTGACACAGAAATGACACAGTAAAAAAGGGCTCCCGAACACTCAGGAGCTCTTTTTGATTGCTTTATTAAACCCGCCGGCGACGAACCTTATCAGCCTGTCATTATTTTTCTTGCGGCTCTGTTCCGTGACGTGAGTATATATATCTCTGGTGGTGGATTCTTTGGCGTGTCCTAACATGCGCTGTGCTTCCTTCACGTCTACTTTAGACCAGCACAATATTGTAGCATAGCCATGCCGCATACAATGCGCTGTCAGCTTGCACAAGCCGTTTTCGTCGCAATAGTCCTGTAACCCTGACTTTACATAAAAATCGTCCCACAGGCGCGTATACTGGCTTTCTGTCATATATTCGCCGTTTTGGTTCGGGAACACCAGACCTTTGCCGGGTTTTAGGTGCCGTTTCAGCGCAGGAAGGAGCACGACTTCACGGATCCCCTTTTTCGTTTTCGGTTTTTTGACGAACGGCACGGAATGTTCCCAACTGAGTGATTTTGAAATGGAGATCACATTGCGTTCAAAATCAATGTCAGACCATTCGAGCGCTAGCGCTTCACCGCGGCGGCAGCCTGAGAACATCACGAACAGGGCGAACAGTCCGAACGGCAGCGCGGCGCTGTCAATCACTATCCGCATTTCGGCAGGTGTGATATATCGCCGCTCGGTTCCTTCCTTGCCTATACCGAGACGGAGCTGATGGCATGGGTTATAATGTATATCATAATCTCTTGATCTGACAGCATAGCCCATGATCGAGGACAGCACGTTGATATAGTTGCTGATGGTGTGTTTAGTGAATGATCGGGGCAGAGACTGCGCGTATTCCACGACATGAAACGGCTGAATATCCTTAACATATACACCCTCAAAATAGTCCAATGCCGCTTCCGTCGCCTTGACATAGCCGTGCGCTGTTGACGGTTGAAGGGTAATCACATAGTTATCCTGCCAGTCCGTCACAAGAGCGGAGAAAAGAGCGCCGTGTTCGGCTTCTTCCGAAAAGGCGGCAATCTTTTGATAGACTTCCTTCTCCGTCTTACCTCGGAACATTTTGCGCTTTCCGTTGATCGTCATTGATTTCTCATACAGTCCATCTGGGCGGCGGTACAGCTTCTTTTTCTCGGTCGGTGTGCCGCAGTGATTGCAGAATTTTGAGCCGTCAGGGATTGTTTTTCGGCATTTCTTGCATTTCATAGTTGCTCCTTTCTTTTTTTTCGAAAAAAGGCGCAAAAATCCCTTGTGATTTCTCGAAAATTCTTGAAAACACAAGGAAAATATGGTAGAATTAAGTTGCTGATTTAAGCCTACCATGCGCCTTGTGTGTATGGTGACCGCTCTATCCTGTTGGCGCAGGGTAGGGCGGTTTTTATTTTTATGGATTGATATGCCCTAAATGTTCAGTAAATCATAAAATGTTTGTTCAGATATTATTTCTATGTCTTGACCTTTTAATTTGAGCGCTTCTGCCTTTTTTTGCTTTGAACTTTTTCCGTCAATAATTGTTTTGCAATAGTCATTATTTCCTAAAATCAAAAAATTTGTTTGCTTAGTTACACTATTGCGGACACGTCCTCCAATGTTTACTACTAGTTGCATT
Organism: Eubacteriales bacterium; assembly: GCA_045128735.1. Classification (GTDB taxonomy): domain Bacteria; phylum Bacillota; class Clostridia; order Oscillospirales; family CAG-272; genus RGIG8775. The sequence continues at coordinate 5,032 of JBGVRT010000135.1, forward strand.
GCGTCCTCGCGCTTTATTCGCTCTAATTTACCAGTAAAGACACATTCTTTATCATAAAATAAATTTGTATCATCAATTTGATTTTCATCAGGTATAATTTTTGAAATATCGTATAGTCTTTTTCTGCTATTTTTGAAGGATTTATAGAACAAATCCAGTGTTCCGTACTGCTTGACAGCCTCTGATTTACATCGGTTGAATAATGCTAAAGTTGTTAAGCAATCGTCATAAGCACGATGCGCTCCTGTGGCTTCAAGTGAAAGAAGATTAACCATATCTTTTAATCTATGGTGCTTTTCTTGGCTGTAAAGTTTCCTGCAAAGTCTTAGCGTATTGATATAATCATTATAAATTATTTTTTCAGTGTTTGCGCACAAAAAATAGATATCAAAAGAAATATTGTGCCCGACAATAGGAAGGTCACCTAAAAAAGCAAGAAAATCTGGTACAACCAAATCTATTGAGGGGCAATTACTAACCATTTCGTTTGTGATTCCGGTTAATTCTGTAATAAATTCATCAATTTCTTCACCGGGGTTTATTAACGTTTGAAAAGAGTCAGTTATAGTATTGCTTTCAACTTTAATCGCGCCAATTTCAATTATTTTATCAAAATCACGGTCTAGTCCTGTGGTTTCAAAATCCATTATGACAAAAGAATCCGGAAAATCAATTATGCTTTTCCCTTTTTTGTTCTCTATTTTCTTTTTCTCACGTATTTCGGGACCTACATAAACCTCGATACCATACACATCTTTTAATTCTTGAATGATATTATCTACATTTTCCATTAATTATCTCTTCCCTAAAAAATTATTGCATAATTCTTCTAACAGTATCATTATTCCCTTTGCCTTTCTCCAATCTTTTCGGCTAATTCATTGCGTATCTTTTTTATGTCATCATCGTTTGACGACAGTCCCGCCATAGATAATTGCAGTGAAAGATTGGATAACATAACTTTAACTGTAGAGGAATCAAGGTCGCTGATCAGCTCGTCTGTTGTTTTGCTGGATTGTTTATCCATTGTTTGGCTATTAGATTTTAACCGTGATTGTACCTCGCTGACAACTGTTTTAAGCTCTTCTTTTGTAATCTTGTAATCAAGATATTCATCAACTGATGTAATGACCTTCTTGATGGCATTGGTCTCAGATTGGTTAAGAGCGGACTTATTTCCGCATGATGATAAGCTAAAAATAATTAAAATAGGTAATAATAAACAAAGTACCTTCTTCATCGTTATCCTCTCCTTATTGCAATTCCTTCATAATCTGTTTAACCAATCCCACAACTCGCACACGTAAGACCTCAGAGCCTTCAAAGCGTCGCGGCGGATAATAGGGGTTGACCGAGATCAATTCTATCCAATCTTTTCCATATTGGATTTTTTTGACAACAGCCTCCTCACCGTCAATCAGTACGACGGCGATCTGTCCGTTATCAACACTTTCCTGCATTCTTATTAAAATCTTGCTTCTGTCATCAATCAGCGGTGACATGCTATCACCGGTGACGTTTACCCAAATATATTTATCTTTTTCCGCTGTGTTACTTATATAAGTAGGGATATAACCCACCGGAATGTTTTCCGCAGGAGCACCGAATCCGGCGGCAACAGAGCTAAAAACAGGGCGCATGAACACCTGATCTGTAGGGAGCGGCGCTGCATTGCTTTCCCAACCCATAATATACGCAGCCGAAACGCCGACGGCTCTTGCTATCGACTGAATAGCGTCTATCGGGATTTTCTTTGTAGATCCGCTGGCGTATCTTTGTATAGATGATTTTGCAATTTTGGTGATTCGCTCTAGCTCAACATACGACAAGCCGGATTTTTCAATAGATTCTTTTAATCTGTTAACGATTCCTTGTAATTCGTCTGTCATGTCAATCCCTCCTTGTTATGTATCATATCATATAAATCCCAATTTTGCAATATAAAATCTAAAAAAAATTAAAAAATATCCCGAAAAAGGGTTGACAAATCATAGATATCTGTTATAATGATAGTATCCCATTTGAGGGACGGAGGTGATAAAATGATCAATGCGTTAAAACTGAAAGCGGCTATTGTTGAAGCTGGCTATACTCAACAGTCACTCGCCGAAAAGCTGAAAATGTCGCCTAACACCTTGTCTTTCAAGATGACTGGCAAATCAAATTTTGACATTGAAGAAGCAACAAAAATCTGTGAAATCCTCGGCATCAGCGACGGAGCGCAAAAGGCGGCTATTTTTTTACAATAAACGTCCCTAAAATGGGACGGTAGGAAGTGAGAGCTATGTTTTGGAATTGGAAAAAGACCGCAAAAAAAATAGTAGAAGCGGCTCACACCGAGAAAGCGGAGCCGCTTGTGATTTTGAAATATGATTTTTCTTTTTCGCTCGATATGACCACCAGCGGATTTTTCGTTTACAAATTCTCTATGACAAGTCCGTTTTGGATAACTTTGAACGGCAAAACGGAATATGACCTTTTGGAAATGTACTGCGCGGCTAAAGAGTATCGCTGTGAAATCGGAGAAATTTACGCTGATGGCGAATGCATTGTCCCTCCGATATTACAAATTCATGTTCCGTATTCCGATTCGTCCGAATTTGAAGGTTCAGAAGAGTTTCAGAACTTTTTATCGTGTCTAAAGGCAATAAGAAAACAAGATGACATTGTTGTGAGCCAAGAGCTTCGAGCTTCAGAGGTAAGTGCTCATTATAAAAGAATTGTGGATATTCTTTCCGATGAATGCGATGAACATAATGAGATATTACAAACGGGAGCTTCGTCTCAGAATAATGCTGACCGTTGACAACAAGTCTTAAATCGGTGATAGATATCGGTAACTGAGAATTATTGACAAATTCAAAAGTAGCCCTGAGCTTTTGCTTTTGGATATCAGAGAGAAAACCAAGATTATAATCGACTAACTTAATTGTGTAGTCAACTTTTCGACTTTGGTAGTAGTGAATAAAGTTGACTGCGGACAAAATCAGCGCAATCACTCCGGCGGCTTCCCCGAGAACCGTCCAAAGGTTCACACTACCTTGTGTTACAAATTCATCTACAGTTGCAGTATTCATTCAATTCACCCCCTTTCCGGTTTTATTCTATCACCGGCAAGGGTAAATGTAAAGGAGGTCAATATGAAAGAAAACCAAATCCAAATCTTCAACAACACCGAATTTGGAGAAATCCGCACAATGGAAATCAACGGCGAACCGTGGTTTGTCGGTAAGGACGTAGCGGCGGCGCTGGGGTATAGCGATACTTTTGGCGCACTGAAAAAGCACGTTGATGTAGAGGACAAGCAAAACTGCCAAAACGACAGTTTTGAAAGTAACCGCGGTTTAACCATCATCAACGAAAGCGGCATGTATAGCCTGATTCTCGGCAGCAAGCTGGACGGCGCGAAACGCTTCAAAAGATGGGTAACGTCTGAGGTTCTCCCTTCTATCAGAAAATCGGGAGCATACGCCACGGACAGCGCGGCGGCTGAGTACAAGGCAAGGGAGTTGCGTGTCAAGGAGATGAACGCACAGGCGCGGCTGCTTAACGCCGAAACACGGCGGCTTGTGGCGCTCCAAAAAGAGAAGGGATTGTCAAAGGTCGCGGTTGATACGCTGGCGATCAAGGCGATGGAAGAGATCAGCGGCAAAGACCTCGGAAACTATCTGCCGCAGACCGGACGGCTTTATTCCGCTTCCGAGGTCGGCAACGCGTTTGGAATCAGCGCCGCCAAGGTCGGCAGAATCGCAAACGCATACGGGCTGAAAACAGAAGAATACGGCATTGTTGTCCTCGACAAGAGCCGCTATTCCGCAAAGGAAGTGTCGTCTTTTCGGTACAACGAGGAGGGAAAGGCGAAAATCGGCGAGATCGTGAGGGCTGAAACAAAATGATAGAATTGTTTCATATCTCCGATGAAGAAAGACTATTCCATCTTACCGAGAAAGCAAAGCAAGGCGAACTTATCAAAACAAGACTGTTTACCACAACGTTTTGGTGGGAGCAGGAGCGCAGAAACCTTATCTCTAAATGTAAGCCGCTCAAAAATGCAGACACACATTTGAATTGCCTTTACTCCTTAATTGAAGATACCGATTTGATGGACGATTATAGGGAATGGAGGCGCAAGGCTCAGTGAAGGATAATTGGTGGATTGAAATTAAATGCCCTACGGTCAAAGGTAAGAAATACCGCACAATAGCCTTCCGCGGCACGGAGGAACAGGCAAAAAATGCTTGCCCAAAGCGTGAAGAACAAGCTGCGCGACAAAGGGCACGTCAACGTTTCTATAAAAATTTTTAAGGTTGACGACATGTTTCTCGTCGAGAGGTTTTGACATGAAACAGCATTATATCTTTAAGGCGACAGGACGTGACACCAGCCGCCATAACAAGAAGCGGACAGAATTTCGTCACGGCTTATGCTCGTGTATAGAAGAAGCAAACTTATGCGCCGCTTATTATCGCGCAATCTGTTTTGAAGCAGGATGGGATAAAATGAAAGTTGATGTGTATTCCGTGACGGAGATGAAACACATCACGACATTAAAGGAGGAACTACATGACACCTGAACAGAAAAAGAAAGCACTTGCAGGCGCATGTTCTAATTTGAACCTGTCGTGTATTGGCGGTGAAGATTGCCCTATCTGTGGCGTATGTGCCGGTTTTATGCACATTACCGACGAAATGGCTTGCGAGTTATATGCCGAAGCCGTAAGGCGTGGAGCAATCAAGGAGGAATAATCATGACGTACAGTGAAATGAGAAGCAAGCTCAAAGAAGTGTGCAGCGCTGGCATTGTCTCGGCTGACGAAAAGAGGGACGTGCTTATCGAGATCTGCGATGGTGTGAAAGCGGCCGAATGTGAGACCTCACTTTGCCCGATTTATGGCGTTTGCTCAAACATTCTGAAGACAGCGCCGGAATTTGCGGAAGATCTTGATATTGAACTTGCGTTCAATGAGCTTGTACTTAATGAGATCAAGGAGGAACAATGACAACAGATGAAAAGCGCGAAAAGCTTATTGAAACATGCCTGATCGGAAACAAAGCACCCTATAACGAGTGCGGTTGTTGTGAAATCAGCGAATCATGCCGGCACGCCGGACACCCACCTAAATACATGGGTGACGAGGTTGTCGAAATGGTATACACCGACGCGGTTAAGCGCGGCAAGATCAAGGAGGAATAGTATGAACGTCCGCGAAATGAAGAAAGCGCTTGTTGAAATCTGCACAGGCATTTCGCCAAAGGGGTGTATGACTGCTTGCTGCCCTTTAGTGGAATTGTGCAATTTGTCTCGATGCATTCCGATAAATAAGAAAGATAATGACATAATCGCAATGTACAACGGAGCAGTAAAGCAGGGACTAATCAAGGAGGACTAACATGCCAAGGGAAAAACCTTCCTTCCGTGATACGCTCGATCGACTTGACGCGGCGTTTCCGGGAAGGGAAATCATTCAGAAGAAAGAACTCAGTCAGTTTCTGGGGCTTGACGTTCGCACGGTAAAGAAATACTTCTCGACGTGTGAAAGCAAACTGCACCCCGGATATTCTAAAACCAAAGTAGCTAGAATACTGGCAGATTAAAGGAGAATAACCCATGAAAGAAAAAATCAAAATGCACTATGCGCCCGGTCGCGGCGTTCAGGTGCACAAGCTGAACACAGTCAGCGATCGTCATTTGAAGGACTTCCGCAGAGAGTTTGTCCGCGCAATCGACCAAGAACTTGCAAACCGCAGAATCATCAAGAGCCAGCCGAAGAAAATCGGCAAGCTGCGCCGCTTCCTGCGCCGCCTCTGGATGACTTACCTTCACCGCATTGATCTAATGTGCGACGCGATTGTTGGCACTCCGTCAGCGGCAGACTGTGAATTTATCGGAATCGAGGACGGTTTTAATGTACAGTAGAGTTTACACGGAGCGTCCGGCTTACGCGGATTATCCTGCTCCGGAAAAGTTTGAAGCAATCCAAGGTATTTTACTCACCAGAATCAAGCAGCACCCCAAAGCGATATGCTCATATTCAGGGGGGGCAGACAGTGATATTTTGATCGACCTGATCGAGCGTACACGGCACTTGTACCCGAACGCTTTACCGCCGATCAAGTATGTGTTTTTTAACACAGGGCTTGAAATGAAAGCAACAAAAGAGCACGTCAAAGAGGTTGCGGAAAAGTACGGAGTTGAAATCGAAACCGTCAAGCCGAAGGTCGGTATCGTTCAGGCAACCAGACAGCACGGCATTCCTTTTGTGTCCAAAATAATGTCAGGTGGCTTGTCTGAGTGGCAAAAGAAAAACATACCGCTTTCCATCGCCGAAGAATACGAACAGGCTGAGGATAAAGCGGCAAAGCGGCAGGAATTGAAAGAGCGTTATCCGAAATGCCAAAGCGTCATCAATTTCTTGTGCTGTTGCAATTCAGCTGGAGAGCCGCGTCCGAACATTCAGCTGGTTATCAACTCGTCAAAATACATGCGCGACTTTATCAACGAGTTTCCGCCTGATTTCCAAATTAGTGCAAAATGCTGTGACTACTGCAAAAAGCAGCCGGCTCATAGAGTGCAAAAAGGATATGAAATGGTTATCACTGGAGAACGCCGTGATGAGGGCGGTATGAGATCGGTGCCACGCAAGGATTGCTCAACAATGTGCTTCACGGAAGCAGCAGACGGTCAGTATAGATTACGCCCGTTATATTATGTGTCTGACAAAGACAAAGCATGGTACAAGGAACATTTCGGCGTGAAGTATTCTGACGCTTACGAGGTTTACGGACTGACAAGGACAGGCTGCTGCGGTTGCCCGATTTCCTACAAGGCTGTTGAGGATCTGGAAAAAATCAGACCGTATGAGCCGAATCTAGTCAAAGCAGTATGGAATGTGTTCGGGAAAAGTTATCTGTACCGTCAACAGTACAACGAATACAAAGCGAAACGAATGGAAGAAGAAAAGAGAAAGAAAAATGCTCAAATCTCATTATTTGAATAAAAAAGCACCGTCCGAAGCGGCAACTTCATGACGGCGCAGATGAAAATACATCAATTTAATTGTAATCAAAATTCTTTGAAAAGTCAAGGAGGTACACATGAAAACATCAAAAATTGTCATTCGTTCGCTATTCGGTATTTCTGAGCAGGAGCTCGGCGGCGAAAACATTGAAATCAGAGGAAAGAAAGGCACCGGCAAGACATCGGTAATTGACGCGATACGGTACGCGCTGACCCATTCCTCGGAGCGCGATTGGGTAATCAAGAAGGGCGAGACCGAGGGCGAAATTTTCATTGAAACTGATACCGGACTGGCGATTGACCGCAAAGCAAGAACGAACAAAGCGGACGCGATTTCGGTCAAGGACAACGGCACCACCGTTACCAAGCCCGAAAGTTTTTTGAAAACCATTGTTACGCCGTTGCAGCTGAACCCTGTTGAATTTACACAAATGACGAAAGCGGAGCAGAACCGCGCTATCCTCGACCTGATTGAATTTGATTGGGATATGGACTGGATCCGTGAACAGTTTGGCGAAATTCCGCAAGGTGTCGATTACAGTCAGAACATTCTGCAAATTCTCAACGATATTCAGTCAGACAAGGGCGCGTATTTTCAGAGCCGGCAGGACATTAACCGCCTTATCCGTAACAAAAGGGCGTTCATTGAGGATATTGCCAAGACGATTCCGGCAGGCTATACCGCCGAAAAATGGCGCAGCTATAACCTTTCGGACAAGTACAATGAGCTCATGACGCGTCGTCAGATGAACAGCCGCATTGAACGCGCAAGAGCATTCCGCGACAGCTACGACAACAAGCTGCGCGGATTGCAGGCTGACCTTGAAATAAGCGTTAGTCAAGCGGAAAAAGCTGTCAGTGCCGAACGCGCCGACATTAACGACAAGATTTCTCAGTATGAGCAGGAAATCAGAGCATTGCAGGAACGCTTGAAAACCCTCGGCTCAAAGCTGGACGACAAGAAAAAAATCGCACAGGCGCAGTTTGACGCTGCCAAAGCAAAACTGGACGCGGACACAGGCAAAGCAGACGAATATGTCAACATGCCAATTCAGCCGACCGAGGATTTAGAAAGCGAAATCAAAACTGCGGAAGAAATGAAGCAGCACCTGAACGAATATGACCGCATGATTGCCATGGAGAGCGAGATTGACGGCTTGAAAGCGCAGTCCGATGAGTATACGCGCAAAATCGAGCTTGCCCGAAATCTCCCCGGCGTGATTCTCCAGACGGCAACACTGCCAATCGAGGGCATGACGGTTGAAAACGGTATTCCGCTGATTCATGGCTTGCCGGTATCTAACCGTTCAGACGGTGAACTGTTGGAGCTGTGCGTGGATATCGCGATTCACAATCCGTCCGGCTTGAAGATTATCCTCATTGACGGTGCGGAAAAGCTCGACGACGAGAGCCGCGAACGCCTTTACGCCAAGTGTAAGGAAAAAGGCTTGCAGTTTATCGCCGCGAGGACGACCAACGACAACGAGTTGATTGTAACGCAGATTTAGGAGGTACAACCGTGAACATCATGCAGATGGGTGATGAGCCGAAATATTTAGGCAGTTGGGATTTGTATGAACTGCCAAATCAAAAAATACAAGTGACTATCCGCGAAATCCGCGAGGAAGCCGTGGAGGACACCAAAGGACAGAAAAAGAAAAAAGCCGTTATGTACTTTGCGGAGAACGTCAAGCCGATGATTCTCAATATCGAAAACAAAAAGCGCCTTGCCAAGATTTTTATGACGCGCGATAACGCAGCATTTGTCGGCAAGCGCATTGAAATCGGTTACGAAAAGGTCAAGGCGTTTGGAGATATTCATGACGCGCTGCGGATTGTGCCGCGTAAAATCTCACAGACGGCGGCATACAATGCCCCAAAATGTGAAGCCTGTAAAAAAGACATTCAGCCGCGCGGCAACATGGACGCGGCGAGTATGGCGAAGTATACGGCGCAGAAGTACGGCAAAGCGCTGTGCGCAGCCTGCGCGACACAGCTTGCGGCGCAGATGAAAGCCGAACAGCCGCAGGAGGAAGCCAATGCTGACGAATGAGAACTATTTCAGCCCCGAGAATCAGATGAAATACATGGGCGTTTCTCAATTCAAGGCATTTGAGAAATGCGAGGCGGCGGCGCTTGCCGAGCTGACCGGAGAATACCAGAGGGAGAAAACGGTCTCCCTTCTGGTCGGCTCCTATGTTGACGCGCATTTTGAGGGCACGCTTGACGTTTTCAAGGCGCAGAATCCCGAAATCTTTACTAAAAAAGGCGAGCTGAAAGCCGAATACCGTAAAGCCGAAGAAATCATACAGCGCATTGAGTGCGACCCTCTTTTCGTGACGTTCCTCAGCGGCGAAAGTCAGGTCATCATGACCGGAGAGATTGAGGGCGTGCCGGTCAAGATAAAGATTGACAGCTACCACGCCGGGAAAATGCTCGTCGACTTGAAAATCATGAAGGATTTTCAGCCGGTCTATGTTCCCGAACAAGGGCGGCTGAGCTGGATTGAAGCATGGGGATATGATTTGCAGGGCGCAGTCTATCAAGAGATTGTCCGTCAGAACACCGGCGACAAGCTGCCGTTCTACCTTGCGGCGGCGACCAAGGAGAAAGAGACGGATATTGACATCATCGAGATTCCGCAGCCGTATCTTGACGTTTCTTTGGAGCACTTCAAGGAAAACGTTATCCGTTATGACGGTATCAAGAAAGGACTTTTTCAGCCGCGGCGCTGCGAAAAATGCGATTACTGTAAACAAACAAAGGTGCTGACCGCGCCGAGAAGTATGGAGGTATTGGACTATGAATAGTGTTATTCTGATGGGACGGCTTGTCGCTGACCCAGAGCTGAAAACCACGCAGAGCGGGCTGGAAGTGACTTCCTTCCGCATTGCCGTTGACCGCGCCTATGTCAAGAGCGGCGAGGAGCGCAAAGCCGATTTTATCGACATTGTAGCATGGTGCAAAACCGCCGTGTTTGTCTGCCAGTATTTCAGTAAGGGCAAGCCGATTGTAGTAAAGGGCAGCTTGCAGCGGCGCAGTTATGACGCGAAGGACGGCTCCAAGCGCTATGTCACCGAGGTCGTGGCTGAAAACGTTGAATTTGTACCCAGCAATCCTAAGAACGACAACGCCGGATATAACTACGCACAGCCGGACTATGCCGCGCCAATCAATGCAGGACCGGCAAATGCAGATCCGGAGAAGAAGCCCGAGGAAATTATGGCAGAGCTCAACAGCATGGTCGAGAACGACGACAACAAGCCGCCGCTTGACGATGACCTTCCGTTTTAATCATGACGATTCAGATTGACAGCCGAGAACATCGGCACGCGATCATTCAGATCAAACGGTATTTTGACCGAAACGGCATACAGTTTTTCGTCTCCAAACTGCCCTGCGGCGATTATCAGGATTTGGACAATGCCCGATTTTGCATTGACCGAAAGAAAAACCTGCTTGAATTATGTAAAAATGTATGTCAGGAGCACAAGCGCTTCACGGCAGAGCTGAAACGTGCAAGCGATTTGGGCATTCAGCTTGTCTTTCTGGTGGAGCACGGCGCGAACATCAAAACGCTTGACGATGTGAAGGAATGGAAAAACCCGCGCTTGAAGGAATCGCCGCTTGCGGTTTCGGGCGAGCGCTTATACAAGATTCTGGCAACCATGGAAAAGACTTACAACACAAAATTCTACTTCTGCACCAAAGCGCAGACCGGGCGTGCGATTGTAGAATTACTCAGGAGGTACAACCAATGAAGAAACAGCCGTACAAGGTGCGCTTGCAAAACTACGAGCGCGAAAAGCAACAGCTCCTTTGTAAAGGTCTGAGCTGGCAGGAGTACGAGAAAGAAGTCAAGAAATTGGCTGAGAAATATGGGTTATGAAAATGACGAAATCAAACGCCGCATAAAAATCCGCGACGTGCTCAAACGGTACGGCGGCATGGAGCCGGACAGAAAAGGCTTCTGCTGTTGTCCGTTTCACGAAGAGAAAACCGCGTCCATGAAGATTTATGACAGCAATGATTCATTTTACTGTTTTGGCTGCGGACAAGCCGGAAACGCCGTCAACCTCTGCGCGGCGTTCTGCGGCATATCCTATCTTGACGCGCTCAAAAGGATTGACGCGGACTTTGGACTGAACGTGTTCCGTCCGACGTCAACGATGGAGCGCACAAGACAGGCAGCAAAGCGGGAGCTCGAACAGCGTAGGAAAGAACAGCGGGCGGAATGGCGCAAGGAGCAGTACTATAAGCTGAATGACTTTGCAAAAGAGCTTGAAAAAATTCCCCTCAGCGCCGCCGTATCGCACGATATTGCCTATATCGACAGATTATTAGACAAGTTTAGAAAATCCGAAAATGAGCCGTTTGACGGCGTTCCCGACGATTTTGACGCGGACGCACGGATAGCAGCCCTGAGAACCAAGTACAGAGAGGGGGACGAAGATGGAAGCAGTTGAAAAGACAGAAACAGCCGTGGAGGTTATGGGCGATTTTGGCAAAATTGAAACATTCACGCGCGACGATTTCCTCAAATCAACCGTCCCTTATGATTTTGTATATTTATTCATTAAAGACGGATTGAAATACGCACAAGCACGCGAGCTTGTGGAGCTTCGGGCAAAGGCGGTAGGCGTCAAGGGATTTAACTCAAAGTATAAAGCATACGTCGAGCAGAATCACCCTGAGACGCGCCAGATTTACGTGAACCTGACCGAATTTGACGGGCAGCCGATGGAGCTGTCCTGCGGCAAGTACGTCTGCCGCGAGGACGTATTTTATACCGACCGTTTTGATAACGAAATCGAGGTATGCAATCATCCTATCATGCCGGTGGAGCGAATTGTCAACATCGACGACAACACGGAAAAGCTCAGACTGAAATATCGAAAAGGCAACATTTGGCGCGAGGTCATCGCGGACAAGGAAACGCTTGCCAGTGCGTCAAAAATCGTGCAGCTTGCAAGCGCCGGAATCGCGGTCAACAGTGAGAATGCCAAGCAGCTTGTCAAGTTTTTAACCAACATGGAAGCGCTCAACTATGACCTTATTCCCGAGAAAAAGTCCGTCGGAAGGCTCGGCTGGATAAAGGGACACGGCTTTAGCCCTTATGTTGAGGACTTGATTTTTGACGGAGAGGAGAGTTTCAGGCACCTTTTCCGTTCTGTTCGTCCGGAAGGAGACTTCTTCGCTTGGAAAGCCTACGTCAATCAAATCCGCGCCGAAAATAACGTGTGTGCGCGAATCATGCTTGCGGCTTCTTTTGCTTCTGCACTGGTCGAGCCGTGCGATTGCCTGCCCTTTTTCGTCCATCTTTGGGGCGGTACGGAATCGGGCAAGACGGTAGCGCTCATGTTAGCGGCGTCGGTGTGGGCAAGCCCTGCGATGGGCGATTATATCCGCACATTCAATTCAACCGCTGTGGCGCAGGAAATGACCGCAGGATTTGTCAATTCCATGCCGCTCATGTATGACGAGCTCCAAATCATCAAAAGCAAGAGCGGATTTGACGACATTGTGTACAAACTGTGCGAAGGTGTCGGACGTGATCGTGGCAAAAAGACCGGCGGCGTTCAAAAGCTGCTGACATGGCGGAATGCAATTCTGACAACTGGTGAATTTCCTATTTCCGGCTCAACCTCTGGCGGCGGCGCGGTCAACCGTGTCGTTGAGATTGATTGTAAGGACATCAAGATTTTTGACAATCCGGTTGACGTTGTGGCAACGCTCAAAAACCTGTACGGTCTCGGCGGCTCTTTGTTTGTGCATTGGCTGAACCGCGCGCCCGGAAACCTTCAAAGGGCGATAGATACCAGATTGAGGTACATGCAGCAATTCAGGCAGTTTTCCGACGTAACGGACAAGCAGGCAATGGCGGCAAGTCTGATTCTGACCGCCGACGAGCTGACCGAGGAAGTGATTTTTCAGGACGGCAAGCGGCTGACCGTCAGCGACATCAAGCCGTTTCTGGTGACGAAAGCCGACATCGACCTGAACCGCCGCTGTTACGACTTCCTCAATGACTTTGTTGTTGCCAACTATGCCAAATTCAACGCGCAGAATAACGACAATTACACCGGCGAAATTTACGGCGACGCGCGGTCTGATTACGTCTATATCATCAAATCCAAATTCGACCAGATTTTGACCGATAACGGATATAACGCGCGCGCTTTTCTCAGTTGGGCGGCGAAAAAAGATTATATCAAAAAAGACGGCAATCACAATACCGTGAAGCATATGATCGCGAGTTTCGGAGCGCCACGCTGCGTAGCACTGAAACGCTCCGACGAGCCTATCACGGCAGACGACGACCTACCTTTTGAAAAATAAATCCCCACTATCCCCACTAAAGCTTGAAAAATCCCCACTTTTCGGGAATAGCAAAAACCGCATAGGAAAGCCAAAAATCAGGGTTAAATCCCCACAATCCCCACAATCCCCACTTTTTTTATCAAATATATATAGAAAAATAAATTGTTTTTGAAAAAAAGCAAAAAATAAATATTTCCTCGCGTAGAGCAAAAACGTGTGGGGAAAGTGGGGAAAGTGGGGATAAGTCCTCAAAAACCGCATAGGAAAGCCAAAAACCAAAACCCCACTTTTCAAAATCAGGTGGGGAATGGTGGGGAAATGGTGAAATTTATTGTCAAACTATACAAAATTCAGACTTAAAACTTGTGCAAGGTGCGGTCACGAATTTGAACCGTTCTTTGCAACCATCCGAAAATGCCCCTATTCAAAGCGCGGCGCATGGGTTTGCGTCTACTGCTGCAAGGCATGCCGATACGTCAAGAGAGTAGGAACAGGGTTCGGGTGTGGATATCAACCATTGAAGGAGTGAGAAGAAAATGCAAATGTTAAAAGACGATGAAGTGGGTTGCTACACCTGCGCACGGAGCCGTACAGGAGACTGGCGCACGTCAAAGCCCGACACCGACAACCTGCAGAAGCTGCTCAAGGACGTGATGACGTCGCTCGGCTTCTGGAAGGACGACGCGCTGGTCTGCTCGGAAATCTGCGAGAAGTTCTGGGCAGCCACGCCGGGCATCTACATTCACATCGAGGAGCTGGGCAGGAATGGATATTCAGCGAGTGAAATTTAACCTCGGCAGACAAGTGCGCTTTCACGGCAAGCCCTACCGCATGACCGCCTGCGTCATGCGCCCGGGCAGCGCCGGCTTTCACTTTCAGGCAGAGCTGAAAGATCAAAGCGCCGAAAGCAGCCTTGTCATCGCCGATCTCAAAGAAGTGGAGGAGGAAACATGAAACGTGAAATTTCTTTTTGTGAGACTTTTAAGCCTTCTTACAATTATTTCGATCGCAAAACGGAAAGCAGCAACGCGAATGAAATTAAAGCACTGATTCTTGTTCAAACAGATTTGGTCAGAGACGTGTTGACTGACCGACAGCGCGAAGCCATTTTGTTGACAGTTTGCGACGGATTAACATTGAGCGCTGCGGCTCGTCAAATGGGGATTTCTGACTGCTCGGTATGCAGAGCACGTCAATCGGGGCTTGATAAGCTGCGTAAATATATCTCATTCTGCAAACGAGCGATTCATTATTATCAACAGGAGGTAAGCAAGAATGATTAGTTTTATTATCGGCTTATTCGTCGGCAGCTTTATCGGCGTGGCGCTCATGGCGCTGTTGGCTATGGCGAAGGACACGGAGCCGAAGGAGTACGAGCCGGAGCGGAAAGAACCGACAATAATGTGGATGGTCGGAAATCTGTGCAAGTTTGAAGGCGACGTTTACGAAATAAAATTTTTTTGGGAGATGGACGGTCATACATACGTCAGCCTTTCTCACTGTGATACGGGTTTGGGCATATCCGTCCCGATTGAGGAATTGGAGGCGGTGGAGGAATGAAAATTTCAGAAGTATCAGAAAAAGAATTGTTGGCGCTTCAAGCCGTACATCGGGGTTGTAGGACTAACAGCAGGATTAAAGGTGCTGTATATGTCAGAAATCCTATGAGCCCGTCTAAACGCGAAATCTCATACTATGACGCATTGATTGTTTTGGACAAGATAATTTGTGAAGCTGAAAAATTAATTGAAGAGGAGGTGAGCGAGTGAAAGCGGTATTAATTAGCATACGCCCCGAATGGTGCTATAGGATTGGAAGCGGCGAAAAGACAATTGAAATCAGAAAAAGCAAACCTAAGCTTTCCACACCTTTTAAATGCTATATATATTGTACGAGTAGAATTAATGGCCCCCTATCTGTATTCTGGAACGGCTATATAATCGGGAACGGAAAAGTAATCGGAGAGTTCAGTTGTGACCGTATTGAGTACATGGATATGGATTCCGTTGGAGTTGGCTTTTGGGAAAACGATAAAATTAACTACATTGCAGATTTAGGATGGAACACTGGTTTAACGCTTGGCGAATTAATCAATTACACAGAGGGGAAGCGTTTTTATGGTTGGCATATTTCTAATGTTGTTATTTATGATAAACCAAAAGAGCTGAATAGTTTTTATTGTCGTAAAGCGCTGGCTCGCCCGCCGCAATCGTGGTGCTATGTTGAGGAGGTGAGCGAGTAATGTCGGAGTGTAGAGATTGTTTTCATAGATTCTTGTGTTCCATTTTAGAGCACAAAGGATATCAAAGGGATTGTAGACAATTTGTCGACCGCTCCCGATTCGTGGAGATACCTTATGCGGAATGGATTGAAGATTAAGATATGTACGGCGATCCTATTTATCGCTGCTCTAATTGCAATGAGCATTTTGTTTTAGCGGGAGGAACTCCGACCGATAATTGTTATTTTTACTGCCCAAATTGCGGTGTCAAAATGGACGAACAAGCCTTGAAGGTGCGTGAAACATGAAGCCGACTTACATCTTTCCGATCGTAATGATCGCCATGAATATCGGCGCGGCGGTCATGTGCGTGATCGGAAAGAATTACAAAAAAGCGGTCTACTGGGTTGCCGCAGCGGTACTCAATGCCGCGGTTACGTTTTGAAAGGAGCGTGAAGCAACATGAGAACAATGCATCTATCCCTTGATATAACTGGTGGTATTAAAAATGCAAAAATGTTAGCGGGAAACATCACTGTAGACGGTAAGATATTAAAAACAGCCGTACAAGTAAGAGAGTACTTGCAAGGTCAGCTTGCGCTTGGTCGCAGAGTGTTGCCATGTTGTGATTGTGATAACTTCGATTATCAAAAAGGTTGCCTTGGGCATGAGATTAAGGAGCGTGAAGAAAATGCCGGACAAAATGACACCTGAACACGCGCTGATCATTCTGAATCAGTGCAACACGGACGGCAGGATCAAGGTTGACCGCGAAGAACTGAAAGAAGCCGTCAAGATGGCGAGTGAAGCGATCAATAAATACAAAGTGGAAAGATTGCCTCGCCCTCGCCACAATGTAGATAATGGAATATTTTATTTGTGCCCGATATGTAAAACTATGTTAGTTAGAGAGGAAGAGAAATATTGCCATGTATGTGGTCAATCCCTTGATTGGTGTAACGTGGAATGGAGCTGAAGCAAACATGAATAAGCTTTGCACCGTCGGTGCAATACTCTGCGGTACTGCTACAATCGTCTCTGCATTCCGTGACAACTCGCTGTCGTTCCTGCTGTTCATGGTCTGCACTGCGGCGTTTCTGTTCCTGATGACTGACAACTAGCCAACCCCCGGCAGCGCGGTGCCGGATAATGATTACACAATACACAACATCAAAATCTATCAAAGCGTGCAAAATAACCCTCGCCGCGCCGAGGGGATAGGAGGTGCAATCTATTAAACATCAAATCGACTTTACATTTTCACAACGGTTAGAGCAGTTTATGATTGCACATAACCTTTATCCTAAAGACGTTGAGCGGCTAACCGGAATCAAGCGGCGCAAAATCTATGAATATGTTCAAGGGCAACGTCAGCCGAAAGCATACACTATCAAGCGTATTGCGGAGGGGCTGAACGTCAGCGCGGATTGGTTGCTCGGCATTGAAAAATAGTGCCTCAAAAGGCACTGAATAAATGTTTTAATGATAGTAGGGAGTTTATATCTCTACTATTATTTTTTTTGATTTCTCCTTTATTTTATCCTCCTTTCAAAACTGTTCCGGCGGTTGCTGCATTGCCGCCGGAATGGAGGAGGGATAAACCACAATGACAAATAAGCACGTAACCCTTGACTGGATTCTTGCGCTAATAGCCAGCGGCGACACTGCGCCGTTCTATAACACACGCGAATGGAATGATCTGCGCGAGAAAAAGCGCAAGGCAGAACATAACGAGTGTGAACGTTGCCGGGCTCGGTTCGTCTATACACGAGGCGAGACGGTACATCACAAGAAGTATCTGCGGCAGTTTCCGCAGCTTGCTATGGATTATAACAATCTCGAATTGCTGTGCAAAGAATGCCATTACAGTGAGCACCACGCTCCCCAGTTTGAAGAGCGATGGTAATACCCCCGGTCGAAAAAATCAAGAATTTTCCGGCTGGGTAGATAACGGCGCACAAACCCGACAAGTCAGTTTTCCTACGTGCGCGAATGATTATTGAAGGGAGGCGGCAGACATGGCTGCATTAAACTTGAATATTCCAAAAAGGTCGAGCGATGAAATCCGTGCTGATCTGGAGGCACAACTCAGGGCAAAGGGCGCGGATATCGTCACATTCATGGACTTGATAGATCAGGCGATTTTCTTCCGTGACGCGGCGATCGCTATGCAGGAAGATGTGAAAGAGCGCGGCTTGTCCTATCTGTCGATTTCTTCAACAGGCAAGGAGTACATGAAGGATAACCCTTCAATCAAACTTGCCATGATGTACAACAAGCAATACCTTGCAATTCTGACACAGCTTGACCTCACGACCAAGACGATTGAACCCAGCACATCGGACGATGAGGATCTGTGATTTCCTGCAAATACATCACGGATTATATTGACCTAGTCCGTCACGGCAAGCGCCGCGTCTGCAAAGAGCAGATACAACTGGTTGATTTCGTCGAAAAGGTTTTTGACACAGAAAGCGTCTATGTTGACGAAGCACAAGCTGACCGATACATGGCGCTTCAAAAGTATTTTCCTTATCGGCTGTTTCCATGGGAAAAGTTTTGTTTTGTCTTACATAACTGCACCTATTCAGCACCGGGTGTTCTGAGATTTCCAATTCTGTTGATAATCGTCGGACGCGGAGCCGGAAAAAACGGTTTTCTTGCTTTTGAGGATTTCGCGCTGACGACACCGATCAACGGCGTGCAGGAATATGATATTGACATTTGCGCGACGGCAGAAGATCAGGCAAAGACTTCCTTCATGGATATATACAACATGTTGGAGCGGAACAAGGCAAAAATGCAAAAGCACTTCCGCTGGAATTTGGTCGAGATCAAAAATCTGAAAACGCAATCCAAAATCAGATATAGAACATCAAACGCCAAGAGCAAGGACGGCGGCAGACCGGGCAAGGTCGATTTTGACGAGTATCACGCTTATGAAAACTATGATTTGATAAACGTATTCGAGACCGGTTTTGGAAAGAAGCCGCTTCCGCGTGAAACGATCACCACAACGATGGGAGACGTTCGCGACGGTCCTCTTGACGAGCTGCTGGCGGACGCGCTGTCTATCCTCAACGGCGACGCGCCGGACAATGGAATGCTATGTTTCATTTGCCGCCTTGACAGCATTGACGAAGTTTATGACGAATTGAATTGGTACAAAGCCAATCCATCGCTTGAATACTTTCCTGTTCTCCTTGACCGTATGCGAAAGGAGTTTGCAGACTGGAAGAACAACAAGACCGGACACGCCGCCTTTATCACAAAGCGCATGAATATCCCATTCGGGACTGATGTCACGTTGGTGACGGACTGGGAGAACGTCGCGGCGACAAATCGCCCGATGATCGACCTCGAAGGCAGACCGTGCGTGTTTGGAATTGACTACGCCATGATTTCGGATTTTCTTTCTGTCGTCCTGAAATTCAAGGTTGACGGATTGATATATATAAAAACCCATAGCTGGGTTTGTAAAAACAGCAAAGACCTGTCAAGAATCAAATTCCCTGTGGCACAAGCAGCAGCGGAAGGACTGTTGACAATGGTTGATGACGTGGAGATTTCGCCGGAGTTGCCGGTTGAATGGCTGGCAGAGCAGAAAAAGAAATACAACATCATCGCCGGAGCGTTGGACAGCTACCGGTTCACGCTTTTGAAAAAGTACCTGGAGGGAATAGGGTTTGACCCCTACAAGGACGGCGCGGACAATCTCAAACTGGTTCGTCCTTCCGATGTGGTTCAGGTGCAGCCAACTGTCAAGAGCGATTTCGACAATCAGCGCATTATTTGCGGCGATAACAAACTATTCCGATGGTATGTGAATAATACGAAGCTGGTTCCGATTAAAGGAAAGCAGTACCAGACCGAAAACTATACATTCGGCAAGATCGAGCCGAAAAGCAGAAAAACAGACGGCTTTTTTGCTTACGTCGCGGCGAGTACGCTTGACGAAAAATTAAACGAGACGACCGTCAGCACGACCATGTTTGACCTGATGACGGTTCACAGCTATTAAGGGGGTGAGAAAATTTGACTTTTCTTGACTTTATCAAGAGCAAGTTGTTTGGAAAAGATGAATATACCGTGAAATCAAAAGATATTACGGAGTTTATCGAAAAGCGAGAAGCAAGCAAGTATTATCTCACCGAAATCGCGCTATTTACGGCGATCGACCTGATCGCGAGAACGCTGTCGAAATGCGAATTTGTGACTGTCCGAAACGGTAAAGAGTACCGCGGCGCAGAATACTACCTATGGAATTACAAGCCAAACAAGCACCAGACCAAAGCCGAGTTTGTGGTTCAACTGATTTCTACCTTGATTTTTCGGAATGAGGTGCTTGTCTTTGAAACCTCCGACCGTCAGCTGTTGATCGCGGATAATTTCGGATTGCAGGAGAACGCCGTCACCGATGATATTTTCACAAACGTGTTTTCACGCGGGTGGACTTCTCCGAGGGTGTACCGCTCGAGCGACGTACTCTATCTGAAATTGAATAGTTTTAGCCTGAGCAATCTCTTGTCTGACATGTGCGCGACATATCAGCGCTTGATGAATTCAGCCGATGAACGATACAACAAAGCTGTCGGACACAAGGGCATTTTGACGATCTCCACAAGCGCGACCGGCACACAGGATTTTCAGAAGCGATACAACGAGCTATTGAATGAGCGTTTTGTCGATTACTTCAATAAAAAGAACGCTGTTTTGCCGCTGTTTCAAGGATTCAACTATTCGGAGCCGTCAACGGAAGCAGGAAAGACGACGAACAGCGAGATCAACGATATTCAAAAGCTGCGGCAGGAATGCTACACCATTGTCGGGAACGCCCTGCACATTGCTCCGGCGCTGCTGTCCGGCGACGCGTCCATGCTGAAAGACGCGACCGACGCGTTTATTTCAAACGCCGTTGACCCCTACGCCCGTTCTCTGGAGCAGGAAATTACCGTAAAACGATACGGAGAAAACGATTTCCTTTCCGGTAATTATATGTTCATTGATACCACCTATGCGCGGCACATGGACGCAATCAGCAACGCCGTGAACGTTGACAAGGCGATCGCCGCCGGCGTGCTGAATCCGGCAAAGGCACAGCGCTATTGCGGTATGCTGCCGACAACAGAGGAATGGGCGCAGAATTTCTACATGACGAAGAATTACCAGAGCGCAGAATTATCGCTGAAAGGTGGTGAGAATGATGAAAACCAACAGATTTGAGATCAAACAGATTGGCGAATTGAATATCCTTGAAATCTACCTTTACGGCGATATCGAGGGCGATTATTACGACTGGTGGACTGGAAAACTGGTTGAATCAACCACGTCGGCAAAGTACATTCAGAACGTCATCGCAACCGCCGGACGATATGACGGCATTAATGTCTACATCAATTCGATGGGCGGCAGCGTCTACGAGGGCGTAGCGATCAACAACATCTTGAAACGGTCGAATGTACCGGTATACGTGTACATTGACGCGTTCGCCTATTCCATCGCCAGCGTTATCGCGATGGCAGGTACAAAGATCTTCATGCCAAGCAACGCAACCATGATGATTCACAACGCAATTATGGGCTGTTATGGCAACTCTGCGGAGCTGAGAAAAGCAGCGGACGACCTTGATGTTATCAATGAAGCGTCCTGCAACTCTTATCTTGCCAAATCTGACAAGCTGAGCCGCGAGGAATTGACCGCCATGCTCGACGCGGAGACATTTCTCACCGCTGACAAGGCGCTGGAGTATGGGTTGATTGACGAAATCATCGACCCGGTCAATGTGGAGGATTCGCTTGAAATCGTGCAAAAAGCGATGGAACGAAAAAATCCGTATGCGAAGAAAGCGTTTGAGCAAATCAAGCATATTGAACCAAAGCAGGCGAATGAACCGCCGAAGTCTCCGGAGCCGGAGCCGGTCAAAGAGCCGGAGCCAAAGGAGCCGGAGCAGAAAGAAGAACCGTCGATTTTTGACTGGTTCACAGAAAATTTCAAAATCTAGGAAGGAATGAAAGCAAATGAAGAACAAAGACACCAACAAGACCGCACTCCAGGTTTTTCGTCAGGAATTCCGCGACGGTCTGGAAACTAAAGACCTTGACAAAGTAACACAGGCGTTTGAGACCTACAGCCAGAGCCTCGTGGACGACCTCGCAGACGCGGCAAGCGAATTCAAGCAGACCGCAGACCAGAGCGTACTCACCGCACGCGGTATCAGAACGCTGACCAGTGCAGAGCAGAAATTTTACACCGATTTCGCAGAGAGCGCAAAGGCACGCGACCCGAAGCAGGCGCTGACCGGTCTCGATCTGACTATCCCCGAGACCGTGATCGACACCGTGATTGCGGACATTCAGAACGACCATCCGCTTCTCTCCTACATCGACATGACCAACACCTATGGCAAGGTCAAGTGGATCATGGCAGAGGACAAGAGACAGCTCGCACAGTGGGGCGCTCTCACCACCGCGATCACTCAGCAGCTTTCCGGCAAGATCAAGGAGATCGAATTCGGCACTAACAAGCTGACCGCTTACGTCGTCGTACCTAAGGACCTTATCGCCCTCGGCGCAAGCTACATCGACGCTTATGTGCGCACGCTTCTTTCCGACGCGCTGGCTTGCGGCATGGAGTACGGCGCAATTCGCGGCACAGGTAAGAACATGCCCGTCGGTATGACGCGCGACCTCGACGTTTCCGGCACTGAGCCCAACACCTACGCCGAAAAGACCGCCGTCGTCGTGACCTCTTTTGACATCAATTCTTACATGGCGCTGGTTGCCCAGCTTGCTACCAAGCCCGCGGCAGAGGGTGAGACCGTCGGCAGACCGAGAGCAATCAGACGTGTCGGCTTGATCGTCAATCCCACCGACGCGCTCACCAAGATCATTCCGGCAACCACCGTTCTGGCAACCGACGGCACCTACAGCCGCAACGTGTTCCCCTTCCCGACCGAGCTTATCACTTGCGAAGAGCTGCAGCCCGGCGAGGCGATCATGGGCGTGATGGGTGAGAATTATCTCGCCTACAAGATGTTCCTGTCCTCCGGTTATCGCGGAAACGTCGAGTATTCCGACGAGTATCAGTTTCTCGAGGACAACCGCGTTTATGCTATCAAGCTGTTCGGCACCGGCAGACCGGTAGACAACAACTGCTTTATCAAGCTGGATATTTCCAATCTGGAGCCCATGAAGCTGAAAGTCACCGTCGAGCAGGAAGCATAATTCGGAGTTGATTCAAAATGCTGGATTCCATTTTCACGGCGGTCAGGCTCAACCTTGACCTGACTGCCGACCAGAACTACAACGACGACAAGATTCGCGGCTATATCGCGGATGGATTCGCGGAATTGAAGCGGCATTATCCGACATTGACGGAAGAACAGGCTGAAAGCGACGGTTTTATCGCGTTTCTGCTGAAAAAGTATGCTTTCTACGCCTACAATAACGCCGTTTCGGATTTCAAAGTGAATTATGCCGATGACCTGCTGAATCTGCGCCAGATGTACGAGGTGAGCGCTTATGAAGCAGAGCAAGGTTGACTTTCTGACCTTCAATGACGGCATTGTGAAGCTGTTTGAGACCGACGACAACGACGCGATCATCGAAAACAGCGGCAAAGCGTACCATTTCGGCATTGAAAAAATGGGTATTCAGCGATATTACGCCGCGCGGCAGAATGATATCGAGTTAGAACGTGTGATTCACATTACGCGAAACCTCGAAGTCACGACGCAGCACGCCGCCGTTATCGAAAAAACGCGGTACAAGATCGAGATGGTGCAGCAGGACGGCTCAAAAAAGCCGCCTTGCACCGTTCTCAGCTTGTCACAACGCGGTCTATGGGAGGGAAAGTCAAATGTTGATTCACAATTATGCTGACGTTGAGGCACTAATGAACACATGCGGTTTTCCTCACCAAGAGGGAGACTTCCGAAAGTCCGTTCAATGCCCCTATGTGGCGTGGTTCCGGTCAAAGGAGCGCGCCGAGGGCGCTGACGGCAAGGCGGTATTCACACGCGTCGAGATGGCGGTCGAATTGTACACCAACAAGGGCGATACTACCTCAGAGGCGACGCTTGAAAGCTGGTTCAGGTCAAACGACATCATTTATGACAAATCGGAGCGCGTTTTTATCAGCGACCAAAACTACTATGAAACGGTTTATGAATTCGAGTTGATTCTTATATGAGTTACAAGGTCAAATCGGATGAAATCGGCTCCGCTGTCGGCGATCTGTTGTATCAATATTCTGCTGACATTCAGTATGATGTCATCAAAGAAACCGACGAAGCCGCCGACAAGCTGCTGAAGCTGATTAAAAACCAAGCCCCGGTTGATTGGCGCAAGGTGAAACGGCGCGGAAAATACAAACGTAGTTGGAAAGTCAAAACGACCAAAGACACGTTTGCGGTATATGAAAAGACAGTATATGCAAGCGGTAAAGAATACCGCCTGACCCATCTTTTAGAGTTTGGGCATAAAACGAGAAGCGGCGGCAGGACGAAGCCACAAAGCCATATCAAGCCAGCCGCTGACCGTATCACAAGCGAATATGTTAATGAGATAAAAGAAATCGTTCGCCGTTCAGCACGTCAGGGCGGCGGCAGACGAACCTATAAACGAAGGAGTGACACGACATGATTAAAACTATTGCGCGTGTGGGCTATGCGCCTATCACTGAGCGAACCGCTTCCGGCTACACCTATGGCAATATCGTTTGGTTTGAGACCGACGAAGCCGGCGGCAGAAATATCGAGAGCACGCCGCAGGGCGAGACGTTCGAGATCGAGGCGGACGGCGTTATCGTCACACAGGGCGAGGTCAATTCCGGTTATCAGCACAGCCTTGAACTGCTCGACATTATCGACGATGTACGCGAGAACTGGCTCGGCATGATTCCCACGGCGACCGGACACTTTGAGAAGGTGGACAATCAGGAGCTTCCGCGTTTTGCGCTGGTTGTGGCAAACGAGACCTTTAACGGCACCAAGAAATATCAGGTGTGGACATATTTTGACAGTCAGGTATCTGAGCGCCCGACGCTGACTTCCAAGACGATGGCAAAGACGTTCGACCCCGACTTCCCGACCTACACCATCGCTTCCGTCCCCAGAATCAGCGACAAGGTTATCCGCGCCGAGGATTTTGTGGACACGCTTCCCACCGCCATCGCAGAGCCCACGCCCGTCAAGCCCGGACCGTAAAGCATGACGCTCCGTGTGGACAATCGTACATTCGAGGTAAGGGCTTCCGCCTTTACCTTGATCTTGTATGAGGACAATTTCAAAGGGCGGCGCATGTTGCAAGACCTCTCAGCACTGGCTGAGATGGAGCAAAGCGGCGCGGTCTCTTATGCGCTGGTGTCGCGCATGTTGTGGGCGCTTGCCCGGACAGCAGACGCGGCGACACCGGATTTCTATGAATGGGTGCAGGCGTTTTCCATCGGTGGCATTATCTCCGCATATCCTGCGGTTGTCACGCTGCTGACGGAGAACATCATGACACCAAAAAAAGCAACAGCGGCGGCGATTCTGAAACGCTGCTTTCAGCGATTGACATTCTGGCGTATTCGACGGAATGCGGATTGACCGCCGCAGACTTTGAGCGGCTATCTATCGGATTCGTGATCGACCTCTGCGCGGCAAAGGTCAGGCTGAAATCAGGTGAAGCCGATTTGGAAGAAGAAAAGTATATCAAGATGAAGCGCAACGTCGGGCTCATTCAAAAGAAGTACGAGCGCGGCGAAGTCTCTGACGAGCGCTATCAAGATTTTATGGAAAAATACAAAGAATTGGAGGAACGTTATGGCTTCAACAATTAAGGGCATTACCGTCAAGATTGGCGGCGATACTGTTGATCTGAAAAAAGCGCTTGAAAGCACGGCAAAGACCTCCAAAAACTTACAGTCCGAGTTAAATCAGGTCAACAAACTGCTGAAATTTAACCCGGACAATGCTGCATTATTGGCGCAGAAGCAGGAGCTGCTGACTGAAAAGATCGGCGCGACGCGTGAAGCGCTCAAAAAGCTGAAAGATGTGCAGGACGATGTGGAGCGCCAAGCCAAAAACGGCGAGATCAGCGGCGAACAGTACCGTGCCTATCAGAGAGAGGTTGAGCAGACGCAGAGCGTGCTGCAACACCTTGAAACGCAGCTGAAAGAAACCGGCGACAAGTTTTCCGAGGTGCAGCGCAAGTCCGGCGCGGTCAACTTTAGAAATGCCGAGGACAAAGCGGCACATTTGAAGGGCGTTATCAAGGACATGGCGGACAGTGCCGTTGAGAACATGGAAAAGGTCTCCAAGACCGCCAAAGACGTCGGTAAAGGACTGGAAAAAGCCGGGAAAACACTCAGCGCCGGCTCGGCAGTTGCCGGAGCAGCACTGAGTGCGTCTACAAAATTTGCAATGGACTTTGAGGACGCGATGGCAAAGGTCAGCACGATTGCCGATGAAAACGAAGTGCCGATGGACAAAATGCGCGAACAGATTCTTGCACTGTCCAACGATACCGGCGTAGCAGCGACGGATATTGCCGAAAATGTTTATAACGCGATTTCAGCCGGTCAGAAAACCGGTGACGCGGTGAATTTCGTTGCGAAATCGTTGTCATTGTCAAAGGCTGGATTTGCGGACACCGGCGCGGCACTGGATGTTCTCACAACCATCATGAACGCCTACGGCATGAGTGCCGAGGAGGTCGGGGAGATTTCCGACATTCTGATTCAAACGCAGAACCTCGGTAAAGTGACGGTCGGCGAACTGGCTTCCTCAATGGGCAAGGTTATCCCGACCGCCAATCAGTACGGCGTAAGCCTTGACCAGTTGGCAGCAGCGTATTCCATTACAACTGCGAAAGGTATCGCGGCGGCAGAATCCACCACGTATATCAACTCAATGTTGAATGAGTTGGGGAAAAGCGGCACCAAAACCTCTGATCTATTAAAAGAAAAAACCGGGAAATCTTTTACAGAATTGATGAAAGAAGGATATTCACTGTCCGACGTTCTTCAAATTGTTGCCGGTAGTGCCGCCGAGGGCGTTAATTATTTTAACAAAATCGGCACGACTATTCAAAGCGCAACCGGCAAAAGCTTTGAGGAGCTTCAAGACGAAGGGTATTCTCTCAGTCAGATTATGGAGTTAATCAATCAGCGAAACGGCGAAAATAAGCGCAGTTTCAATGAATTAAATCAAGCGTTAAAAGACGGCACCGGCAAGAGCTTTAAGCAATTAAGTGAAGAAGGTTATGACCTTTCGGAAATTTTGACTCTTGTAGACGAAAAGACTGGGGAAAGCGTCAAAGGCTTTAGTGATATGTGGGGAAGCGCCGAAGCTGCAAAAGCCGCAACAACCTTGCTCGGAGACAGCGCAAGCGTTTTCAATGACCGTCTGAAAGAAATGAACGGCTCCACCGGCGCGACAGACAAAGCGCTCGGCAAGCTGAAAACAACGTCAACCGAAACCAAGAAGATCGTCAACGAGCTCAAAAACGCCGGTATTGATCTCGGCAACGAGGTTTTGAAACAAGCAGCGCCTTTGCTCAAAGACGCGATGGGCAGCGTGAAAAATCTGACTTCATGGCTAAAAAAACTGAAACCGGAGCAGAAGGAAGCACTGGTCAAAGCAATAGAGATCATGGCGGTCGTCGGTCCCGGTGTGACGATCCTCGGCAAACTGACAAAGGGTGTGGGCAGTTTTGTCGGCACCGGCGCGAAGCTTGTGAAATCGCTGCAAAATACGACCGTTGCGCAAATGGGCTTGAACGCCGCCATGGACGCGAACCCGGTCGGCGCGGTAACACTGGCGATCACGGCGTTTGTCGCTGTTCTCGGCGGCGCTATCACCGCGATCAATGCTTTTCATGACGCGCAGTTGGAAAATGCCGGATTCAAGCAGCAACTTGACGACATGCAAGAGACAGTTGACAAGATTTCCGAAATCCGTGACGGAATCAAAAATACTGTCGCTGATATGAAAAACGCTTCACTCAGCGCCGGCAACGAGATCGGCGTGATCGACGATTACCGTCAGCGCCTTGATGAATTGCTTGAAAAAAGCAATCTGACACCGGCAGAGCAAGCGGAATTGACGACGATCGGCGATTATTTCGCGCAGAAATATCCGGAGTTTGAAAAGACATGGAATGAATACATTTCCGTTGACGACAATGGGCGCGTCAAGATTTCCGGCAACGTCGAAGAACTCAAAGGGAAACTTGACAGCCTGATCTCCAAATATAAGCAGGTTGCGGCGCAGGCGGCGCTGTCCAATCTGGCACAGCAGAACGCCGAGGCGGTTGTCAATTCCCGGCAGCAAGTCCGAGACGCGGCGGCTGAAATGCTCAAAGCGTCCGAAGAGTTAGAAAAATTTCAAAAAGAATGGGATTTGACTGACGAAAATCTCGCGTCATTGGCTTCCGCACAACCGTGGTTTGAGTGGGAAAACGCCGACAAGAGCGTGAAGCTGTTTGCCAGTGATGTATTGGCTCAATACAATTCACTGGTTGAAAAGGGTGCTGAAACGACAAGGTCTTATGAGGCTGTGGTAGAAAGCGCCGCGCAGTTAAAGCAGAGCGGCGACGACCTCGCCAGAATGCAAGCGGTTGTCAACGGCAATTATGACGACGCGTCAGCAGTTTTGATGACATATAATGAGGGCTTGATAAAATCCATTGATGTCGAACAATCTAAGTGGAAATCTCTCGATAATCTGAAAACAAAAGCCGAAGAAACCGCAGCAGAAACCGGGTCTAATCTGGTTTATGGATTAAAAAACGGTATTGAAAAATATAAAACCGAAATTTTTGACAGTGGTATTGAACAAGCGCGGCTTTACCTTGACAGTTTCGACGCCACAATGGGCATTGAATCGCCGTCAAAAGAGATGTACAAGCGTGGTCAGCAGACTGTGCAGGGCTTTATCAATGGGTTAAAGGACGCTTCCGGGCTTTCCAACATTTGGAACACCGCCAAGAATGTAGCCAGCACTGCCTTAAACGCCGTCAAGAATTTTCTCGGCATTCGTTCACCGTCAAAGGAAGCCGCAAAGCTGGGCGCTTATTTTGGCGAGGGCTTTTCTCAGGGCATTGAGAGCCAATCCAAAAACGCCGCTCTGTCAGCCGCAGAAATGGCGCAGGCGGCGCGAAACGGCTTGACAAGTGAAATTATAGGCGGCTCCGTTTCGCGGCTCTCAGGGCTAAAATACGGCGAGTTAGGCGGCATGTCAACCGTGACGAACAACAGCACAACGACCAATAACAGTCCTATTCAGATCAACGTACAAGCGACGGTCAACAGCGACGCCGATATTGACCGCCTTGCACAGCAGCTCGGGCAGAAAATCGCACAGCAGGGGGTTAGATGGGGATAATGAATGATATTAAATTTAACGGTCAGTCATTGAACCGTCTCGGTTTTGCTGTCCGGCATTTTCCGATTCACAGCGCCGCGCGCCGGAGTAGAGAGTTTATCCCGATCATCGGCAGGAGTGGCGACGTTATCAACGACAACGGCAGATATGAAAACGTGGAGTTTTCTTATGAAGTCAACACTGTTTTTATGACGGATTTGGCAAACAAAGCCCTTGTGGAGCGCCGTTTGGTTGATTGGCTGCTGTCTCAAAACACTTATGCGCGATTTGAGGATTCAACGGTTCCGGGTTGCTTCACTTATGCGGTATGTACCGACATCGCCGAGATCAACACCAATCACCTTGACGGCTATCTGTCTACTGTGCTGACCTTCAACCGCCAACCGTTTTGGTATACGCTAGAAGGGCAGCGTGAAAGGCTTGTCAATAATCCGCTCGGCGCGGATATCGAATTGATAAACCCCGAAGCATACGGAGCACGCCCGACCATGACGATCACCGGCGTGGGGAATTATTCCTTATATATTAACGGTCAAGAGATCGTTGTGAGTTTTGGCGGCACGTCCTCACAGAATCACGTTTTGACGATTGATTTTGAAAATAATCACGCCTATTCCGGCAGTCAGAACATGAACAACTATATCAGCGCCGATTACTTTCCCGATCTCAGAGCCGGTCTCAATATGGTGAAGCTGATCGGGGAGAGCTCGGCGACGCAGCTTGACAGTATCTCGATCATACCAAACTGGAGGCGGTTATAATGCTCCCGAGGTTATACAATCCCACCGACAATTTTGATTATAATGGGCTCGGATTTTTCACGGCGGTCAATTCCTGCGCTGCCAAGGAGGACACAAGCGGCACCTATACGCTTGATCTGACTATCTCCAATCAGGACAGGCTGGCGGCGTTCGCGGTTCCCGATATGTTTGTAAAAGCCTTGACGAATTTCCGCGATCCTCCGCAGCTTTTTGAGATCACCGACGTGGCGATCTCCCCAAACGGTCAGGAGCGCAGAATTACCGCGCAGCATATCAAAACGATCGCTTTCCAAGACTGCTTGCGAGATACATTTATCGCGAGAGCGTTTAATGATAGAACCGCCGATTATGTCGGCAAGGAGTATTTCAGTTATCACCGTAGCCAAACAAATCGCTTTAGCTTTTCAAGCAATATTCCGGGCGTGAAATCGTTCGATTGTTTTGACGCGAAATCAAAGCTGTTTGGCGATCTGTTCGGACAAGCCGAAGGCGGTATTCAAGCGATATACGGCGGCGAATTTCATTACAACAACTTTGAAATTGAATTGTTATCTCATCGCGGCAGGGGAATGCACCGGATAACTTACGGCGGCGCATTATCAGATTATGAACAATCGCTGACAAACGGCGCGTCATACACGCACTTGATCGGCTACGTCAAGGTTCCGCTTGCGAATGTACAGGGTGAGTACCTTGTCATTGCCGGTGAACCTTACCGGACAGACAAGACAAGGGCGTTTTTCAAGCCGAAAATGCTTGATTTCACTTCTGACCTTCTGGAAGATTACGGAGATGTAAAAATCGACGGCAACTTCCCGGACGGCAGCGGGAACACACCGCCATATTTGACGAAAACAAAGATCATTGAACGCATTGCCGATTATACCGACTGGTATTTTCGGAAAAACGTCAAGTATCAGGGAACCAACGCCACGCAAATCAGCTTGACCGTGGACTATCAGCCGGCGCTTGACAGCATGAAGGATCTCGGACTGTGTGACCCGATAACGGTTGTGTTGTCCCCGGGTAATTCGGTTGTTTCGACAATCACCTCAGTGACGTTTGACAGTATCAACGAACGATTTGTCGAGATCGGCGTAGGTGCTCCCCGGCTGACACTTGCGGATTTCATAAGAGATAAAAGACAATAGGAGATGAAAGCATGAATTTAATTCCAAACATTGACGTGGCGGTTGATATCAACAGCCTTGCACCGGTTTTCATCGACCACATTTTGAACGTGAACGACACCAATTCCCGGACGTTCAGCGTTTCGCTTTACGCGAATAACCAAAAAATCAGCCTGTACAGTGGCAACTTCACCGCAAAAGCCGCGATCTCCGTCAACAACATTTTGCTTGACGATGATGTGACGGCGCTGATTCAGACCGACAGCACGGTTGCCGTGACGGTCGATAATAAATACTTAACGCTCATTCCCGGCGTGATGAGGATTCAACTGACGATCACCCGCGGCACCGACGTGATTGTGACGCCGCTCCCGATTCTGGCGCGTGTTACCTCAGACCTCGCGCAGACCGCGCAGATTCTGCCCGATTCACACAGCAGCTATTCCGAAATTGTCGCGGAAGTAGTTGCCGCGAGGGGAGAGTACAATAACCTTTCTGAATCAATCGGGAGCAAGGTGCCGTTGAGTAACATTGTGCAGACCATCACCGCGCAGTCAACTCACAATCAGATTCCGACGGCGAAAGCGGTTTATGATTACACTGCAAGCAAGGCAAGTTATACCTATCTGAATAATCAATACACACAGCTTGCAAATGATGTGGCACAGTTACCCTCAACGGCAGACGTACAGCAGATGATTGACAGCCTCGTCGACCCGACGTTGTCGGTTCAGGGGAAAGCAGCGGACGCAAAGGCGACGGGGGAAATACGCACGAAGCAAAATATATTGTTCAACGGTTTGAATGTGTCGTTCACGGAATCGATTGTAACGCCTATTGTAACGCCTATTTATCTGAAAAGCGGAGAATCTGTAAGGATAACCGTCACGGACAAAACAGCCGGCAATATTTTTGCGTATATAGATGGGCACACCTCATCGTCATATGCCATCACGATTTCTAAAGACGGCGTTTACATTTTCACGGCTTCCTTTGACGGGTATTTTAGCTTGTATACGCCGCTTAATCCGGCACCTACAGCAAACATGCTGATCGAGTACATTTCAGCGTTGTCTGAAAAGCTTTCAGACGTCAAGAGTGAAACAAAAGACAATACGGCTGCGATCGGTTCTGTAAACAGTACGATATATAAAACCGTCAATTTGGCGGTTGAGCAGGGCGACATCGATACCGGAAACAACGGTGGAAATGTCAACAGTGAAAAATCGGTGCGAACCCCTTCTTTTATCGAAAAATGTATAAACATCTCATTCCCTGAAACTCACGTGGCACGTATTTTTGCCTATCAGGGATCAACGTTTGTAGGGTGCTGGTCGGGTACGGAATTCAACAAAGACTGGACCAAGAATCTGTATATGCCTTCACCGGTCTACATGGGTGAATTTTTCGCCCGGTTCCCTGATTATAGCTTTCGGCTGACATTTTGGGCGGCGTCAAAGACGCCGATCACACCGGCTGACACACCGGTCAACGCGCAAATCGAGAAATATGCCGACAAGATACCGGTTTATACAGTGGGAGCCGGTGGCGATTTCGCCACGTTCAACGGAGCGCTGATCGCTTTGGCAAACGATTCGTCAGAAAAAATAATTGAGGTAAAACAAGGGATATATAATATCTTTGAGGAATACGGCGGTGCGGAGTATATCGCAAGCCTCACCGACGTGGATTCGCTGAGTTGGGAGGACGTATCCGTTATTGTTCCGCCTAATACGACCATCCGCGGAATCGGCAATGTTGTATTGGAGTGGAACCCCACAGACAGTGAGATCATCGATCAAAAACACGCGTTTTTGCATTCGCCGCTCAATCTGTGCGGCAGCTGCACGATTGAAAATATCAAAATTGTTTGTTCTAACTGCCGCTACGGCATTCATGATGAATGCTCGGGGCTTGCTGTCTTCAATGAGATCGTGCGGAAGCTGAAAAATGTTGTGGTCATCTACAATGCTTCAACCTACGGTGTGAAATATGCCTATGGTGCAGGACATGCGCGCCGCGGCAGTTACCACTATGAAAACTGCACTTTTTCCGCGCATTACGGGGATGTTTGGTCAACCCATAATTATCTTTCAGCGGATACGTTGACTCACGCGACGATCGAATTTGTCTTCTGCAAATTCATCAATAATATAACGAATCGGCCGGGAAATATCCGCCTGTCGTCAACCAATGCGAACGCAAGAAAAGACAGCGTCTACCTGAATGGCTGTTACGCTAACGGCATTTCTTATGGCTCCGAATACTCCGTCACCGACGTCTGGCAAAACTACAGCGTCACCTCAATGTGTTCTTCGCCGCTGACAGACACATATCAAGGCGGAAACCTCATTGAAGCCTATCGCGAGCCTACTACGCAATATTTGACTATAAACGGCTGATTAAGGACGAAGAAGTTTATCAACTTTTAAAACAGAAATCGCAAAGCGATTTGTTTCCACTACGGCACAGGCGAAATATACGGAGAGTAAGTGCTTGCCGCAGAAGAATTTCAAAGTTAGAAGGCGATATTTTGAATACCAAAAACATGATAATCTACTATGACATTAACCGCTCGTGTCCTCCCGGTCGGATTGTAGTCTCCCATGACTGCGACGTGAACACGCGCACGGTCGAGGTTTTCTTCCGTCAGGGCGTGATTCCGCTTGCGATCTCAACGGACTGCACTGCAAAGGCGGCGTTTGTCGAACGGCAGACCAACATTCTGATTAATGACAATGTGCCTTGCACTGTCTCGAAAAGCGGCACGGTGCTGATTCCTGTTGATAATCTCCACCGTCAAGGCAGATTTGACATGAGCATTGAGTTGACCGTCACCAATCAAGACGGCGAAAAGGTGCTTGTGACGCCCTTCCCCATGTGGATCACCGTCAACGGATCCATTCTGAACGAAGCCGAAGTCACCGAGGAAAGCAAGGGAACTGTGCCGGAACTGCTCGAAGCGGCAAAGGGAGCGCTTGACTTAGCCGGCATAGAATCAGGTGAAGTAAATGCAAACGGCACAATCACATTCACTAGACCGAACGGCACAACATTCCCCACAACGGGCGAGAGTGTTATTGGCAAGCAGGGCAACAGTGTGACAAATGCTGAAATCCTCAACAATAATTTGATTATTCACATCGGCGTTTTGCAGCCTGACGGAACGATTCTCGACACTCCCATCAATGTGGGTAGAGTTGTCGGTCAGACTGGTGCAAAAGGTCAGCACGGCGACGGATATACAGCAGCACAAGTTAATGCAGACGGTGATCTGATTATGACCGAGGTTGTGTATACTGCGCAGGGGTCAACACCAATGGTGCGTCAAATCAATCTCGGACATGTGGTAGGCGCTGACGGTCAGGATTATGTGCTGACACCGCAAGACAAGACCGACATTGCAAACATAGTTCTGCAACTGCTTCCGACGACAGAGGGGGTAGAATATGGCAATTAACAATCCAATTATTACTGACTCCAATTGGCTCCAAGCTACGGCTGTCGCAATTCAAAATAAAGACGGCGGTAGTAAAATAGAAGTTCCTGATTTTGCAAGCAGGATTGACGCATTACCATCGGGCGGTACTACTGTGAAAAAAGCGGTCAACTTCTACACGTTTAAGGGTTTGGATTATTCCTACACGGCAGAGGAAGCGGCAGCGCTGACAGAAATGCCGGAGCCGCCAATGATCGAAGGATTCACGTTTCAAAAGTGGAGCGGCTGGACGGTCGAAAAGATCAAAACATGGCTTGAAAATCACGATTCAGGCGAGTTGAGTGTAGGCGGTCTATACGTCACTACTGACGGACATACCAGAATCAAAATGCACTTACGTGAGCCGCAAATGGCGAGTTTTCCAATGCCGTTTTGTATTCAGCAAATGGCTGGTACTGTTGTCATTGATTGGGGCGACGGATCTACGCCCGAAACGATAACAGCGGCAGGAATTTATTCCCATACATGGCAAGTTAGCCAATATCCTGCTGATGTTGTTATTGATATTGATTATACGCCGTCCGGATCAACTAAATTGGTGCTCGGACGTGCGGTTGGCTCAACAACTTACGGACTTTTCAACAACGAGCCGTATTATGCAAGTTGCGTGACTGAGGTTGAATACGGCACGAATAATGATTTTTCGGCATATTCAGCTACATTCAGAAACTGCTCTCACTTAAAAACTATCAATATTCCGTTTGGGTTTAGCATTATCAGCAATTCTGCGTTCCAAAACTGCACCAACCTAGCCTTGACAGTGCTGCCTGACGGCGTGACGAGTATCGGCAATAATGCGTTCCAAAGCTGCACCAATCTCGCCTTGACTGTTCTTCCTGATGGTTTGACGAGTATCGGCAGTAATGCGTTCAGTGGTTGCGCCAACCTAGCTTTGACAGTCCTGCCTGATGGATTGACTAGTATTGGCAGTTCTGCGTTCAGTGGTTGCGCCAACCTAGCTTTGACAGTCCTGCCTGATGGATTGACGAATATTGGCATTTCTGCGTTCCGAAACTGCACCAACCTAGCCTTGACTGTTCTTCCTGATGGTTTGACGAGTATCGGCAGTAATGCGTTCTATGGTTGCACCA
>JBGVRT010000136.1:0-2580 GCA_045128735.1 Eubacteriales bacterium
TAAGAGAGGTGAATTCATGAAAACCCCCGTATCAAGGGTGGGCAATAAATCGTCCATCCTCCACATTTTATACGCCGTATTTCCCGAAAAATACGGCAGGTTTGTAGATGTGTTCGGCGGTTCGGGAAGCGTTCTCCTCGGCAAGCCGGAGGTGCATCCGTTCGAGGTGTACAACGACTTTGACCGTAACCTCGTAAACCTCTTTCGGTGCATGAAGGATCGGACGATGGCGACTATCCGAGAGATCGGATTCTGCAACCTCAATTCCCGTGAGGATTTCAATGCAATAAAGAAATTCTTTGACACGGATGGCAGGTTCACAGACGAATATCTCGCCGAGGAACTCGCTCTTACAACGCTGATGATCCCTCCGCCCGAAGCAGGTGAGGTACAAGAGATACGAACCCGAATCACCACCGATTACGATGTCAGACGAGCCGCCATGTTCCTAAAGCTCCTACGCTACAGCTATTCATCAGGATGCAAGTCCTTTGCCTCACAGCCCTTCGATATCCGAAAGCTCTTCGGACTCATCAAGGAACTTGAAGATAGAATGGCAAACGTGGTGGTGGAAAATCAGGACTTTGAAACGCTCATCAAGCATTACGACCGCCCCGATACCTTCTTCTATGCCGATCCTCCGTACTTCTCGACCGAGGATATGTACGCAGTAGGCTTCAATTGGAACGACCACGTGCGCCTCCGCAACACCCTTGCGGAGATCAAAGGAAAGTTCCTTTTATCCTACAACGATTGTCCCGAAATCCGAGAGCTATACAAGGATTTTTCGCTGTTCGACTTTTCGAGAACGCACTCGATGGCACAGCGATACGAAGCAGGCAAAGAGTTCAAGGAGCTGCTCATTGGCAACTACGACCTATACGAACGAGAGAGGAACAGACCTCTCCAAATGACTCTGTTCACAGAGGAAATTGAAAACCCAATCGATTACGAAAAAGTATTAAAGGAGTGCATTATATCATGCAAAATCAGAAATTCAAGATGAAACTTTTTAGAATCCTCGGCAAGAGAGGAAGAATCACCATCCCCTATGAGATCAGACAGCGCGTTGGCTTCAAGTACAACGATGTTCTCTCATTCACAGAAGCTCCCGACGGAAGAACCGTCATCATCAAGCGTGAGCGCATTTGCGATTGCGATTTGAACGGCAAGGACGTGCAGAAAGAAAAAGAAAACGGCGAGGTCACACTCTTGGAGTTCCTCAATGGGTTAGCACCCGATCAGCAGCGAGCCGCCCTTGTTCACCTTTCGCTCAAATGGGCTGAAGCGCAGGCAAAAAAAGATAATTTGGAGGACTAAACATGGCAACAAGAAAAACAACCGCAAAAGCACCCACAACCACCTCGAAAGCCCCCAAAAAAGCCCCCGTAGAGCCTGTAAAGGCACAGGAACAGGTACAAGAGCCGACCACCAACATCCCCACGATTCAGGCAAGAATTGACCATATTACGGGATATGAAAAGGTCAAGGCATTCGCAAGTGCAAACATCGGCGGCGCCTTTGCAATCCACGGTCTGCGTGTTGTAGACGGAGAAAAAGGATTGTTCGTCGCAATGCCGTCCACCTCTTTTCAGAGAGATGGCAAAACCGAATATCAGGAAACCTTCCATCCTGTGTCGGGAGAAGCAAGAAAAGCTCTCAACGATGCTGTGCTTGAAGCATATGAGCAGAAGCTCGCAGAGGAACAGACCGAGGATGAAGCCTTGGACGAGGAACAGACCGAAGATCAGTCGTTTACACAAACGATGTAAAAGGTGATCCATATGGCTGAACGCATCCCACTATATCCGTTATCGAGAAAGGACTCGCAACGCCTTGGCGAACACGACCTGTGGCTCGATAGCTATCAGGAAAACTGTGCCTGTGCGAGAAGGATTGAGCTGGCGATCAAGGATGCTTATGCAGCGAACCGATTGAACGAGCAATGTGCAAGAAAAATCATCGAAATTTATGGCTTCGACAGAGTGTGCTGGGTTCTCGCTCACACCATACAGCATGGTGAAAATGATACGAGATTTTCCAAAGAGCAACACTCGTGGGCAAAGGAATACAACATTCCATATGATGACCATTACTTGCAACGCAACTTCACGGTAGGCTTGCATCCCACACTCGTTTCCACCTTTGCAGAAATGGTCTGCAAGGTATGGAAAGACCTTGGTCTATACGATAAAAGCCATTGCTATGACGAAAGCTGTGAAGCACTCGACTATGCAGGCAAAATCGTGGTGATCCATCCGAGGTCGCTTACGGACGAAGAAAAAACGCCCGACAATCAGCTCTTCCTCGCAAAGAAAGGAAATGGATGCAAGCCTATCGCAACCGGCACGGCTGTCTTCGGAACGTTTCTCAAAACCAAGAAAACAGAATCTGTTATGCGAGGTGAAATCATAGGAGTAATAAAGCTCGAACTTCTCCCCGAATGGGCGCAACGAAGATTCCTTGAAATCACAAGCATAGATGCCGATTCGGACTAAATCAGTATAGGAGAAACTCCCAAAGTGAAGAAAAAAGTTTATATTTGCGCACCCCTCGCCGGCAACATCAAGGAGAATTTTG
>JBGVRT010000137.1:0-5547 GCA_045128735.1 Eubacteriales bacterium
GCCTTGTCTTCTCAGTTCATTATGGATAAAGGCTGCCATCTCGGGGTCAAACGGATTCATCAACTGATTTCCGTTCTGAACGACCGTAACGTTGATTCCAAGTGCCTTGAGGTTTTCAGCAAGCTCCAAGCTAATAAATCCACCACCTGCAAGGACTGCTGTTTTCGGATGATTGCGGTTCACGTATTCCTTGATTTTGAATGTGTCCTCAACCGTTCTGAGCGTAAAGATCTTATCACTCAAATTACCACTTATCTTAGGCATAACTGGCTTTGCCCCGGGAGACAGAATGAGCTTATCATACTTTTCTTCAAAAAGCTCCCCTGTTTCAAGATTCCTCACAGATACAGTTTTGGTATCGGGATTGATAGCTTGCGCCTCGTGATGAACCTTGGCAATAATTCGAAATCTCCTGAAAAATCCTTCAGGGGATTGAAGCGTAAGGTCATCGGGATCAGTGATAACGTCGCCAATATAATAAGGCAATCCGCAGTTAGCGTAAGATATATATCCGGTACGCTCAAAAATTACGATATCTGCCTTTTCGTCCAAACGTCTGATTCGTGCTGCAGCCGTTGCACCGCCTGCGACACCTCCTACGATTACGATCTTCATAAGAAGCCGCTCCTTTCCTTATTGATCCAAGCATTCAAATATCTTTTTCCAAACAGTTTCATCCTGCTCGGTCATTTTGTTCCAGTCAAATGAAGCAACAAAGATTGCTTTCTCCGCTTCGGTCAGATTCTTCTTTTTCAAGAGCTTTGATCTTGCTTTTCCAAACTCGCCGAGGTATTTTAACGCTTCCTCTGTGTAATTGGGATTGTGTCCCTTTCGGTCAACCAAGAGAAACTGTATATTATTCTTTCCTGCAAGTCCCGATTTCAAAATATCAAAATGGGCTTTTTTACACATTTGATCATCCGCAGAATATATCAAAAGCGTCTTTGCATTAGAGTTTGAGAGAGATTCAACCGCGTTATATCCAAAGAATTTCGGATTTGCTTTCCTTTCAAGCTCAAGAATTGCTTTTCTGTACCACTTCAATATTCCGGAAAAGAAGGTCTTTACAAGCTCCTCCACCGAGACAAAGCCCGAAAGAACAACGACGTGAGATATTTCAGGATGCAATGCAGATATGTTGAGAGTCGAAAAGCCGCCCCAGCTATGGCCCATAACGGAGATATCCATACCCGCAAAGCGATCATCTGCCTTCAGCATAGTGATGCAATCGTTAAGATCGCAAAGAGATTGCGCCATACCATTCGGACTTTCTCCGCCTGACGTCATACATCCGGTATGGTCATACGCGAATACGAGGTATCCGTGTCTGCATAGCATTTCGATCTCTTTCATGTAGGAGCGGTGTCCGCCGCCAAAGCCGTGGTCAAACACAACAAGTCTGCCGGGAATAGGGTTATCATAGTGATATAATGCTCCGTTTAAGGTGTGACCTGCGGATGCTTTGAAGGAATAAGCTTCACTCTTAAGCCCCGGAAAATCCGATGCCGAAAAGTAAAACGCGGTCCCGTTATCGTCGCATCGAGCATACATCATGCCCTTGTAAAAGTTAATTATCTGTTTTTCGAATATCATTTTTCAAGCTCCGTTTATTTCTTAATTTTTGGTTGATAGCGCATCTCGTTGACCGAATAGACGGTTACAAATGCTTTGGGATCGGTCTTACGGACAAAATCCATCAGCTTTCGGTACTCGTGCTTATCCACAATCGTAATAACCTCTTTTCGGGGGGTGTTATCATATGCACCGATAATTTCGTTAAGGGTTGCTCCGCTATGAAGGTCGTGGAGGATAAAACCTACGATCTCATCAAGCTTCGGAGAGATCACACATACTCTTCTCTTGATGTTCAAGCCAAAGATGAAATGATCAACGACCATTCCGCCGAAATACGTACCGAGCACACTCAATACGACAATCTTCGTATCATAGCAAAAGGCAGACGTTAAAGCAACCGCAATACCTGAGAAGGAAACTGCCTTTCCAAGATCGATCTTCAAATACTTATTGATGATCTTGGCAACAATGTCAAGCCCGCCCGACGAGGCGTTTCTCGAAAACAGGATTGCCATAGCCATACCGACAACCAGTATGTAACACAGTACGTCAAGGAACGGATCCCCGGTCAAAGACTGAAAATTCGGGAAGATCCACTCGAATACGCCCATAAAGGCAGGGACCATGATGGAGGTATAGACCGTTTTTGCTCCGAACTCAGATCCGATCAGAACAAACCCAATAATCAAAAGTATCACGTTAATTGCCAGATTGAGTGCGGATACGGGAAGCGGAATAAAATTGCTCAGCACCATTGCAAGTGCAGATGCACTACCGACCGCTACGTTACTTGGAAGCATAAAGAAGAAGATTGCCGCAGCAGCCAATGCAGCACCAAAGGTGATAACTGCAAAGTCTTTTACGTTGTGAATGATTGTTTCTTTTTTCACGAAATTGCCTTTCTATTGTGTTTGGATAGTGTCCTTTATTTTGATTTATTGTCTATCGATCTCTACTTTTCCGAACAAGCATTTCCCGCTTACGCAAAGTGTCGGTACATCTTCGCGGTCGGTTGTCCGATTAGAAAAATCTCCAAATGCACTGTTCGATTTCACCTTGACGTTGATGCTATCGAGAACTGTTATGGATACCCTACCAAGGATCGCGACCGCATATCTTCATTTTTTCTCATTCCTTCCACACAAAGTTATAGTTGATCGACTCACCGCCGTCAACAAGAATGTTCTGACCCGTACAGAATTTGTTCGTTACCGTCAAGAAATATGCCCAGTCTGCAATTTCCTCGGGAGTCGCCCAGCGTTTGAGTGGCGTTTCACCCATAATCTCTGCCCAAAGCTCGGGATCGTTCGTCACACACTCATTAAGAGGTGTCAGAACACCACCGGGATCAAGGCTGTTGCAGGTCGCCCCATACTGAGCTACGCGCATCGCGACGTTCTTCGTGTAGGACAGAACTCCGCCCTTGCTTGCGCAGTATTCAGGAAACTCCGCACCAGTATGACCGCTTGCAGAACCGATATTCAGAACTGACTTGATCTTGGGCTGCACACCGTATTTTTCGGTAATGTAGATCAGTGCCTTGAGGTTGATGTCAATATCGTCCTCATTCTGAGTTCCGGCGTTGTTGATAAGGATCTCAACGTCCGTAATCTCGGGGAGATGCTCCTTATCTCTTACGTCGCACCCAAAATGAGTATAGGCGGGAGCATCTATGCTTTTCGCCTGTCTGTCAATGCCGATTACGGTATGACCGCTCGTTAAAAATTTCTCGGCAATCGCTTTACCAATTCCCTGCGACGTGCCCGTAATTAAAACTTTCATTTACATTTTACCTTCTTTTTCGTATTCCAGATACTCTTTTCCAACAGATTCCTTCTGCCACTTTCTCGTGATTCGGTAGCCGATGGGCGAGAATACAACCTCCATAATCAGCTCTGCCACCGCTCCCGTCAGCGAGCACATGACACACTGGAGGAATGTCCAGTGGAAGCCGTCCCAAAAGATAGGAGCGAAGAACATAAACACAATTACGGCAAAGATCAGGTTATCGCTGAACTGTCCGATAAAGGTCGATACGTAAGTGCGTGCGGCATATGCGGCTTTCCCATCCGGATTCTTACGGAAGCATTTTCCGATCGTCCAGTTGATCGAGTTGTTTATGACTGCCGAGGCAAGGAATGCGATCGTACTTCCGAACAGAATAAACCACGTTCCGCCGAAGATGCCGTCAAAGGCGGTATAATCGTCTGCGGTAGACGGAATGATGCTTGCCACGAAGAAAATGAGGCAAGTTAACAGGTTAATTCCTGCTGCGAGAATGGATATACGGTTTGACGCCTTGGGGCCGAAGTGCTTTGTTATAATATCCATACACATAAAGGACAGCCAGGAGATGAGGATACCTCCGTCGAGGGCGATCCAATCAAGCTGGATGAGGGTCTTATTGGCGAGCAGATTCATACAGATGACGCTCACAACAAACAACGTAACGACTGTTGCAGGGATAGAGCGAAGCAACAGTTTAAATTCTCTGATTTCTTTTTTTATTTTTTCCATAATAGTTCTCCTTTATCTGATACTCGTTCTTGACGAGGTGCCGTCGATCTCATAGGTAAACACGGCAGCAGGAACCGAAATGTGTATCGCATACATGCTGATGCGCCCGGTGCTCTCACAGTCCTCCGGCTTTCCCTCTGCGTTGACGGTCAGGTTGAGGCTAAGGGTACCGTCATCGTTCATCTTACCGCGAAACTGCGGTTCAAAGAACGGTGCGTGAATCGTACCGCTGACCTTCTCGTCCTCCAAGTCCACAGACAGATCGCCCACGCGGTATCCCGCGTGCGTTTTAATAACGATATGGTAGCTCAAAGTGTTCATAAAATCATCTCTATTCTTTTTCGGGAACGCTATCCTTTCCCTTGATCAAATTGATTTTCTTAAAAAAGTTATATATAAACGGCAAGCGGATAAGTCCGTATCCGATCATAGCTCCGACCACGTTGAAGAGCACGTCGTCAATATCCACGCTTCCAACGCGCAAGATTCCCTGCACGATTTCAACCGCAACCACCATACCGAGAACGGTAAGGGTTACTTTCCAGAAGCGGTCGAGCTTGCGTATGACGCACGGAAGTAGCGCTCCCATCGGCATGAAGAGCACAAAGTTTCCAAGCAGATTTATCACCGACAGATTGCGGAATCCGTTGTGATAGCGCTGCACGTATTCGATAATCGTCTTAAACGGTATAAAATTCGTAAACTGTCTAAAATACTGAGCATACGAATAGTGTATCATCGCACCTCTACTGAGAAACAAGATATAGATCAGTATAAAGCAATAAATCCCAAAGGCTGTCCAGAGTGCAGGACGAATCATTTTCTTCATTCAGGTCGTTTTGTTTACCTCCAATTAAACTGTGAAAAAAGCGTAAGGCAGCAAGTGTCCCCACCCGCCGCCTTAACCAAAATATTTCCATAAAACAAAAAGCGCCCATATGGGCGCATTCGTGCAGTTGCAGTAATGCTGGAGTAGTCACACTTCAGTAACGCTTTGTATGTGAGCCCATAGTTTTGTTTAATGACAGGATGGTTACGAACTGTCCTTATCTATTATACTACAAAGTGCGCATTTTTGCAAGTATTTTTCAAGAATTTATACCGATATGGCAAATATTTTAAAAAAAGGAAAAAACAGCGCAGAGACACCGCCTCCACGCTGTTTTTTGGTGATATTAGTAGTTCTCTTTTCTAACCTCGAAATATGCCTTGGGATGCTTGCATACGGGGCAAACCTCGGGTGCAGCAGTACCGACAACCATGTGTCCGCAGTTACGGCACTCCCAAACGGTAACACCGCTCTTCTCGAATACTGCCTTCTGCTCTACGTTGTTCAGAAGTGCGCGGTATCTCTCCTCGTGAGTCTTCTCGATAGCAGCAACAGCGCGGAACTGTGCAGCGAGCTCGGTAAAGCCCTCTTCCTCAGCGTCCTTAGCAAAGCCGTCGTACATATCG
>JBGVRT010000138.1:0-8470 GCA_045128735.1 Eubacteriales bacterium
AAGAAAAGTGGATTTCCTCTTTGGGTGTCAAAAAATCTGTGTACAGATAAAAAGTTACAATTTACGAGGTATAAACTATTTTTTTATTTATTTCACAACCGTTTTATAAAGCGCAAACCGTAACCCCGCTTTTTCTTTTTGATGCAAAAGGCGCAAAAAGAAAAAGCTCAAGAAAAAGAAAAACGCCGATGCGCCTGCGGACGCGAGATTGTCGCTTTTTGAAAAAAGCTCCGCAAAAACTTTTCTCGCGGGCTGCGGTGCGAACACACCGCTAAACACTAATTTATCGCACCCAAAGCCAACGAGGTCGTGTTTAGCGACCGAGTGGGTTGCGTGACATTATGTTCGCACAA
This sequence comes from Eubacteriales bacterium, assembly GCA_045128735.1. Taxonomy (GTDB): domain Bacteria; phylum Bacillota; class Clostridia; order Oscillospirales; family CAG-272; genus RGIG8775. The sequence goes on from JBGVRT010000138.1 coordinate 354, forward strand.
ACAACGGTGCGCTGACCTACAGGGCTGTCGCGCCTCCGCGACCCAACATAAAAGAGCCAAGTCGCAACTTGGCTCTTTTATGTTCAAATAAAGAACTTTTTTGCAAACCAATTACGCAGGGGTCTGCACGCGCCCACCGCGATAAGTGCCGCGCCCAATATCAGCGCGCCCGAGGCGGGGTAGACCGACCACATATGGAAGGTCACGGGCTCAAATGTTATCGTGGCAAACATTTCCACAAGCATCACGTACGCTCCAAGCGCTATGACCGCACCGCCAAGCGTGAAGAAAATCCCTTTTTTCAGATACTTCACAAGCACGACTACCGCGGTGACGATAAGCCCGAGTATTCCCGCAACGGGGAAGGCAAAGGACAAAAACCAATCGCCTTCGGTAAACAGATTTACAAACACGAGGAAGCCTTCTATCGCCGCAAAGGTGCAGGGAACGAACACCGCCGCGTTCGGCGTTTTGAACCAAAGCGGAAAGAGCACGGCAACGTAAAAGACGAGCATTCCGCCCACCGCATACGCCGACCAACCGATAGCCGACGAAATTATCAAGTCGCAGAGCATCAGCTCACCCGCGCATAAAAGGTAAAAGACGGTCACAAGAATCATCGCAAGCCTGCGGTTCATTTTCTTTTCTTTCCGCACAAAGGGCGGATAAGTGGGAGTCGCCGCCGTCTCGGCAATATCGGGATGGTAAGGAATAGTTCCGCAAAGCGGACAGGGCTTTTTGCCGTCGGCAAGCTCAACGCCGCATTTTATACAGTACATAAAATTCTCCTTTCTCAGTTGCTTTCCACAAGAAGTCTCACGCCCATATCGCGAAGTATCTCGTGAAATCTAAGCTCAAGCGCAGATTCGCGTATTTTTCTGACGAAGCTGATATAGGTCTTTCCGCCATAGGACAGCATCGAGCAGTTGTTGTTGGTATTCGCGGGCACGTTGAGTGTGAAATCAAATCTGTCAATATGTCTGCTAAGCTCCTCGGGAAGCTCTACCACACCGAGATTTGACATTGTAAGGCAGGATTTTTTCTCACCTACGGCGTTGAATATGCCCTTCATTACAATGTTTTTAATAAACAGCGGCATCACGCGTACAATAAGCGATTTTTCGTCGTTGACGTTGGTGGTGATACGCGCCCTCATTCGGTTTGCGGTAAGCTCGTAGCCCATCTGGTAATGCACCGTGCGGCATATTTCCTCAAAGCTGTAATCGCCAAGATTAGGTGTGATTTCGGGGGTGACGTAAAGGGCGAAGTTACGCAGGGTGTTCGAGGGGAAAATGTTGCGCAGATTGACGGGAACAAGTACCTTTATGGGCTTGCGCCTGCGGCGTTTTTTTACTTCGGTATTCTGAACGTCCATAAGCGCTTTCATAAGCACAGCGCACAAAAAGGCGGTAACGCTGACCTTTTGCGCTTTGGCGAGAGCTCGGATGGCGTCGGTGTCGGCGATAAAGGTGAGGGCGTGGACGAAGCCGTCCTCCTCGCGCTTGCCCTTTATGTGGTAAGCCGTCGCCTCTTTGCGGCTCATGGGCACGTCGCCCGCGTATTTGAGGAAGCTGTCCTCAAGCTCGCCGTCCTCAATCTCGCCGCGGCGGTCGAGAATTCCGCAGATTGGGGGCACTTTTTCACCGTATTTCCGTTCAGCGTACTCGGCGAGAAGCGATTTGAAGAATATCATTCCTCCCGTGCCGTCGGTTATGGCGTGGAAGAATTCAACCGCGATTCGGTTGCCGTAAACAAGCACTCTGAAGGCGCATTTGCGTATGTCGGCAAACTTCATATTTTCAATGGGATGACCGTATTCGCCGCGTATTTCGGGTGGCGAATTCAGCTCTACAAGGTAGTACCAGAACGCGCCGTAGGAAAGCCGCACCGATATAGACGGAAAACGTCGCACGGTTACGCCGAGCGCGGTGCGGAGAATTTCTGTGTCAACCTCGTCAGCCATATTTGCCGAGAGTCTGAAAAGATTGCTCCATCTGCGGTTCTTTGCCGCAGGGTATATCTTTGCCGCGTTGTCAAGCTTGAGCCACATTTTGTCTCGGGGCACAGGCAGTCGGCGTTCAAGAAAGCTTGAAATCCGCGCGAAGTCCTCTTTGTTTTCATTCAAATCGTACATCAGGTAGGCGTGCCACATCTCGGGGGAGATGAAAAGCTCGCTTTCGCATCCTGCGCCAAGCAATTTTTGGTGAAGCGCCGCGGCGTCGTCAAGCATTATTTCGTCACCGCCCGCGAAGATGACCGACGGGGGCAAGCCCTCAAGGTCGGCAAAAAGCGGAGAAACAAGCGGATTTTTGCGGTCGTCTGTATATTTCGAAGCGAAAAATTCAAGCTGTTCAATATTTATGGCGGCGTCGCGCCCTGTGTTTTTGGCGTAGGATTCACCCGAGGCGGTAAGGTCGCTCCAGGGCGAAATCGCAATAATGCCCGCAGGGGCGTTAAGCCCCAGTCTGCCAAGCTCAAGGCAAAGCGAGTAGATAAGTCCGCCGCCTGCACTTTCACCGCAAAGGACTATTTCGTTGCCGAAATATCCGCGCTCAAGCAGACCCTTGTACGCTACGACCGCGTCGTTGAGGGCGGCTGGGAAGGGAAACTCGGGGGCGAGTCTGTATTCAAAGGTGAACACTCTTACGCCGCATTTGTCGGCAAGTGTAGACGCAAAGCCCTTGGCGTAGGCAAGGTCGCCACAGCAATAGCCTCCGCCGTGGACATAAAGCACCGCACCGCCTCTGCGCGGCTCGTCGGGCACGGCAAAAGCGCACCTCATTCCGCCAAGGCTTATCTCGTCAATACGCACGCGCCTCCGCACGCCCGCACTCATTATGCTTCCTATATGATTCTGCCCCTTGCGCATCAGCTCAAGCGAAACCGAACGCGCAATAGGCGCAACTCTTTCAAGCTGTTTTTTTACAAATTTTTTGGAAAGACTCACTATAGCCCTCCTCTCGATAACCGTTTGATATGGTATAGTATACCACATTTCGCGGCAAATTGCAATAGGCATATGAAATTTTGTTGGATAAATTGGTGTGTGGTCGCGGAGGCGGTCCTGCCGGACGGGTAAAAGGTCAGCGCACCGTTGTTTGTTCGAACATAGTGCCACGCATCCCACTCGGTCGCTAAACACGACCTCGTTGACCTTTGGTGGCAGATAAATTGGTGTTTGGCGGTGTGTTCGCACCGCGCCCCGTTCCTTTGCCCCCCTTGTCAAAGGGGGGGGCGGACCACGATAGTGGTGGGGGGATTCAATAATTTGAAATGTCCTTCGATGCATATATTTATTGGTTTTATATGTCGTGAATCCCTCCACCGCGTTCCGCGGTCCCCCTCCCTTTGACAAGGGAGGCAAAGGAGGCGGTTTGTGCTAACATAGTGCTTCAAACAAAAATTTATCTCACCAAGGCTAACGAGGTCGTGTTTAGTGACCGAGTTGGATGCGTGGGCTATGTTCGCACAAACAACGGTGCGCTGACCTTTTGCCCGTCCGGTAGGACCGCCTTCGCGACCGCTTCGCTCTATTGAATAAAAATGCCGCCATGAAACTGTGCAGAGTGTACAACAGTATGGCGAAAAGGCTTTTGAAATCTAACAAAAATTTGAAAAAACTATTGAAATTTCACCAATTATATTATATAATAAACTAAATAACGCTGTCTGCTTCATTTTGTCGGAAAACATCTGTTTTTCCCGGGTAAACCCGAGAGAGGAGAATTTATGAAATATAAGGCAACCCTGATACTTTGCGGAGTGCTTATCGTCGCGTTGGCATTTTCCTTCTTCCTGACACCCGAAACTGCTGTTTCGGAGCTTGAAAACCGAAATATGACAACCTTTGGTATGATTCTTGACCCCGTAGACGACATCGACCCCACCACAGGCGAAAAGAGCGTTCTTTACAACGCCGACAAGAGCATTCCCGACCGACTTGAGGACGCGATGAAAGACCAGATTTTCATCCGTAATTTTGTCGTGCTCAACTATACGAATCTTGAGTCAAAGCTTTCGAACCTTTATTCGGGCACGGTAAAGATGCTTTCCGCTCCCTTCAAGGATGACGCTCCTGCTGATGACGAGACTCAGCCCGACGAGACCGACACCCCCGTGACGATTCCCGACGAGGGTTACCCCGACGAATATTACGACCTTGCGGAGGAGGAGACTGCTCCCCCTGCCGCGTTCGACTACAAGACCTATCCCGTGTACGGCTTTGCGCGGCTTGCCACCTTCCCCTCAAGGAGCTACACTTACCAGAGCTTAGGTAACTTTGTAACCTACAACGGCACCGATTGGGTGGGCGAAAAGCCCTCGAAGGGTGTGCCGAGCGCAAAGGCGGTGCAAAGGCACGTTGACCAATACGACAAGCTTCTTGCAGAGTATCCTGACCTTAAAATATACAACTATTTCGTGACTCAGATGCAGAACACGCCTTGGTTCTACGATTTCTACGGAGTCTATCCCGACAGGCAGGAGATCACGGCGCAGTATCTTCCCGAGTACATCAAGGTGGCGCGCCTCACCTTCGACGACTTTGAGGACTACTCCGAGTGCTACTTCAAGAGCGACCACCACTGGGCGTACAAGGGAAGTGAGCGCGGATACCAGGACGTTTACAATATGATGGCTGAGGATCTTGGACTTTCGCCTATGAAGTACCCCATAAAGACCTGGAATTTCTCCGAGCTTTACGGTGTCCAATACCGCGGAAGCCGCGCGTCAAAGCTTCAGTCGGCGTTCACCTCGTATGACGAATTTGTAGCCTACGAGTACGACCTTGGCGAGCGCGAGACCTTTGTTCTTAACCCCAACAACTACACGGTTGAAATTCCCGTTACAATGGGACTTTGGGAAAAATACAAGGTTGGAAATATCAACAAGGGCAAATACACTGACCACTACATACATTTTTACGGTCACTCGTATGATGAGAAAGGCAAGACCTACGCCGACTCCGAGTATATGCTGGTTATCAAAAATAACAACGGCGCGGAGCACAGCCTGCTTATGATATGCGACTCCACTCAGCGCGCTTACCGCGACGTTCTCGGCTCGCACTTCAAGAACGTGGTCACTCTCGATTACCGAATTATGACAAAGGTGCCCGTTGACTACCTTATCGACAAGTACAACATAGACACTATTCTCGCGGGCGGTCTGTCCTTTGCTTGGTCGGGCAGTGATTCCTATATGCTCAAATTCTCCGACAGCTTCGGAAAGTAATTAAGGAGGAAATATGCTTTTTTCAAGTCTTAACTTTCTTTTGATATTTCTTCCGCTTCTTATGCTTTGCTACTTCGCAATTCCCAAGAAGTACGTAGCCGCGAGAAGATACACCCTTATGGCGTTTTCGTTTATTTTCTACGCCTGCGGAGAGTTCCTTTACTTCTTTGCCATCGTCTTTTGCGTGTTCGTCACCTGGGCGGTTTCAAAGGGTATCGCCGAGAAGAAGAAACTCCACTTTTTCATCGCTATGGCGGTGAATATCGTGCCGCTTATTATTTTCAAATATCTTAACTTCATTATTCTTAACATCAATCTTATTCCCTTTATAAACATTCCGTCGGTGAATCTGACAATGCCCATAGGTATTTCGTTCTACACCTTCCAGATGTTGACCTACGTAATCGACCTTTACCGCGGGCAGGTGTCGAGGCAGAAGAATTTTGGCTATCTGGCACTCTACATCTTCCTGTTCCCTCAGCTTATCGCAGGTCCTATCGTCCGCTATCAGGACGTTGAGATCGACATCGGCAGATGTAACGAGAATTGGGAGAGCGTAAAGGCGGGCTCGGCGAGGTTTATCAAGGGTCTTGCCAAAAAGATGCTTATAGCAAACCAGGTCTGCTACATATGTGACAGCATTACTGCCCTTGACATAAGCGAGATAAGCGTGCCTATGATGTGGCTTGCGGTGCTTGCTTACGGCTTCCAGATCTACTTTGACTTCTCGGGTTACTCGGATATGGCTATCGGTCTTGGTAAGATCTTTGGCTTCGAGTTCCTTGAAAACTTCAATCTGCCCTTCGCCTCTACCTCGATTTCCGAGTTCTGGAGACGTTGGCACATTTCGATGAACACCTTTTTCCGCGATTACATTTACATTCCCCTCGGCGGTAGCCGCGTTTCAAAGGGACGTTGGGTCTTTAATACCCTTGTGGTTTGGGGTTTTACGGGACTGTGGCACGGCGCGGCTTGGAACTTTATCGTGTGGGGTCTCTATTACGCGCTTATACTTATGGCTGAAAAGTTCTTCCTGGGCGCAATTCTCAAGAAGATTCCCAAGTTCTTCAGCTGGTGCTATGCGACCTTCTTTACCCTAATCGGTTGGTCCTTCTTTATGCACGACTCAAACAGCTTGAAGGAGATGTTCTCCTTTACTCTCCGACTGTTCGGCGTGGGCGAGGTGGGATACGCGGCGACTATCCGTTCGCTTGAGCTTGAATCCTACATTCCTTATCTTGTTGTTGCCATTATTCTCGGTACGCCTATCCGTACCCTTATCGGAAAGGGAATTGATAAGCTTAAGAGCATAAAGGCAAACGCGGTTGCCCTGCCTCTTGGCGTGGCGTTTGACGCGGTTTACGTTGTGGCACTTGCGGTTTGTATCGGCTACGTCATCGGCGGAAGCTACAATCCCTTTATCTACTTCAGATTCTAAGGGGGCAACGTATGAAAAAATTATCGTTTGTTTTAATAATGCTGCTTGTTCTCGCTCTGCTTGTTTCCTGCGGAGCAGATAAGCACAAGGATACTGAGACCGACGCGCCCGAGCTTCCTCCCGAGCCTACGGCTACAGAGGGTCTTGTTTACGCCGAGGACGGACTCGGAAATTGCTCTGTAATCGATTACAAGGGCGACAGCACGGAAATTTATATCCCCGCCGTGTACGGCGGATTTAACGTGACGGCGGTTGCCGACAGCGCGTTCAGAGGCAATGACCTTATTACCGAGGTTATTCTCGGTGCGAACGTAGAGTCTGTGGGCGTGGCGGCATTTGCCGGCTGTGACAGCCTTGTGTCGGTGGTTGCCGACGAGTCGCTTGAAAAGGTTGGCAGTGCGGCGTTCTTCGGCTGTGACAGCCTGAAAACGGTGTCGCTTCCCTCAAGTCTTAAGCTTGTGGGCTTGGACGCTTTCGCATCCTGCGCTTTGCTTGACGAGATAAACTACAACGGCAATCAGTCGATGTGGTCGCGTGTCGAGCTTGCAATGGGCAATGACGTGTTCAATACCGAGCTTGTGCTTGCCGAGGGCGGTGCTCTTGTAAAGCTTATCGCCGAGGGTGATTGCAACGCCAACGTAAGCTGGCGTCTTGGCTACGACGGCATACTTGTAATTACGGGTAACGGACATATTCCCGACTACGCATTCGACGAGACCCCTTGGGGCGCGTACGTTGAGAGTATAACCTCAATAGTTGTTGAGGACGGCATCGACGTGATTGGTAAAAATTGCTTTATCGGTTGCACCGAGGTGACAAGTGTAACTCTTGCTCAGTCGGTGAGACTTATCGACAACGGCGCGTTTTACGGCTGTTCCTCGCTTGAGGAGATAACCCTGCCCGACAGACTTCGCCGTATCGGCGAGAGTGCGTTTTTCGCTTGCTCGTCGCTTAAGTCGATAAATGTTCCCGATAGCGTGACGGCTATAGGAAACGGCGCGTTTATGAAGTGCTCCGCGCTTGAGAGCGTGAAGCTTTCGTCCAAGGTGAGCGAGATTCAGAGATGGACCTTTGCCGAGTGTCACTCGCTTAAGTCGCTTGACCTTTCGGCGGTGGTAATTATAGGTAATAGTGCCTTCTACAACTGTAAGTCGCTGATGACACTGACCTTTAGTGACATGCTTGGCTCGGTTGCCGACTACGCGTTTCGTTCCTGCCCCCATATTGTCGCAAGCGGAATTCCCGCTACCGCAGTAATTGGCGTGGGCAATACAAGTATCAAATAAGTTAAAGGTGACCTAAACTTAAAGGGGCTGTCTCAAGTTTGGGAATGATTTCCATTTAATTGACAACCTATACAAAAACACTTGCTTACCGATGGGGGTTCGCAAGTGTTTTTTGTTTAATTATCACAATAGAATTTCATAAAAAATCAATTTGAGACAGC
>JBGVRT010000139.1:0-22321 GCA_045128735.1 Eubacteriales bacterium
AAATAAGAAAAATAATTAGTTTATACTAGGCAAATTGTTACTTTTATTTGTGCACAGATTTTTTAACACCTGAAGGGGAAATCCACTTTTCTTTTTGAAGCCAAAGGCGCAAAAAGAAAAGTTCCCAAAAGAAAAACGCCGATGCGCCTGCGGGCGCGAGATTGTCGCTTTTTGAAAAAAGCTCCGCAAAAACTTTTCTCGCGGGCTGCGGTGCGAACACACCTTCAAACAATAATTTATCGGCGTGCTATCGCAAAACAATTATTGGGCTGAGCTCTTATGAGCTCAGCCCAATTTCGTTTAACTGTCAAATCTCAGCCGTTTGTCGGTCAAATTATTCAACCGTAAAGCTCCACTCGCCGCCGTCCGAGACGGTTTTACCGCTCTTTACGCTCTTGACGGTATTCGCCTCCACCGCAAGGGTATAGCTTCCTGCCGAAAGCTTGCTTTCGGGCTCGAAATACCACTTACTGCCGCCCGAGGTTCCGCGAAGGCTACCCTTCACTTCCTTACCCTCACTGTCAAACAGCTTTACCGCCCTCTCGAGGGACTCCTCGGTAACGGGCGCGATGAACTGAACGAACAGCTCGTCGCCCGGGGTCTGCGTAGAGGAAACGTAATATCTGCCGTCCTTGAGCTCTCTGTCGCTGACGGTCACGTCGCCGACCACCTTTCCGTTATAAACCGAAGCGTAGGCAATTCTTGCCTCTCTGTCGCCCTCAAGGTAGTAGGAAATAATATCGTAGAACACTGACCAACGGTCATAGCCGTAGAAATCGCATATTCCATACGGGAAGTCGTGACCGAGGTTATACATAGAGTAGGCGTAATACTCAACGCCAAGCTCCTCGTAAACCCTCTGAAGCTCCTCCCAATAGCCCCACGCGTTATACTCGTCAAAGAGTCCGCAACCGAGAATGGTAGGTGCAACACCCTCGGAAACCCAGTTATAATAATACTTTGATCCGTCGCCCATTGCGTGGTACGCCACGCTTACCGACGAGTCGATGGGCGTTCCGTCCTCATACGCAAGGAAGGGCTGGTCGCCGTACATATCCTCGCGGGTAAAGGCGTTGCCGTTAACGTCCTTATAGTCTGAATAACTGTTCCACTCGGGAATAGCCTCGGGCTCGGGTGCGGTAAGAACGCCGTTCTGCGCCATTTTGGATATACCCATAGAGGCATAATTCTCCTTGCCGTAGCCGAAGAGGTCAGCATAGTAGCGCACGCATCTTACAGCCGCCGCGTGGCTCTTGTTACCCGTATTTCCCATATGAGAGTAAGAGCCAAAGTATCCGTAATGGTCGCTACGCGCCATGGGAACGTAGGGGTGGTCGTAGACAGCCACCGCGTAGCCGCGGGTAAGTGCCGAAACGTCCATAGGTCTCGCGTCCTTCTGCACCACCGCCATATTGCTCTCGGATGATGAGGCAACCATAACCACGTCCGCGCCCCGGCGGTAGACGGGGTATATAATATTAACGTAAAGGTTGAAATCTATGGGCGATGTGTCCTTTCTCACGCAATGATAAGCATCGGTGGCAGTCTCATAGCCCTCAGGAATAGTGTGATCGGTTCTGAAACCTGTATCCTTATTGTATATTTTGGTTATCGAGTCCAGAATACCCTCGGGCGCGTTATCGTTGTAATTGAAATAAACGATATTTCTCGCCACCGCATAGCCCTCGGCAACCACAGTGATATCCGATGAGTCATAGGAGACCTTGCCAAGATATCCCGACTCCTTTACGCGGATATACTGAAGCACCCAATCAAGCTCTGCCTGAGTATATCCCGACCAAGCCGAGAAGTCTACGACAGCAACGTTGAAGCCACCGTCAAGCAGGTCGTTTATGCGGTCGATATTCTGCTCATCAGTGCATTCGTCCGCGCCTTCAAAGTTCATAGCGTAAACGGCAACAGGAAGCTTGCTTTCGGTATCAAGGCTGAGCACCGTAACTGTAGTCGGGCACTCACACTTCACAAGGGTGTGGGTCACGTTGTAGGATTTATAGGTAGAATCAACGCTCTCAAGGCTGTACGCCGCTACCCAGACGTCCGCAAACGCGCCGTCCATAAAGCTGTCCTTGTTGTCAAAAGCGCTGAAGGTGTTGTCGGCGGCGGAAACCGCAAGTGTAAGGAGCGAGAGGCAGGTCACAAGAGCCAGCACAAGACAAATTATTTTCTTCATCATTCTCTCTCCTTTCCTATTCTGTCACAAGGGCGGTGTCAACCCAGATGCAGGGTCTTACGCCAAGGTAGGTGTTACGCACAAGCGAGCCCTCGGAGTTGACCGCACCGTAGTAGTTGACGAACATAGCCGACATACTGTTCTGACCCGCGTTTCTGAGCCAGTAGCCGCAGGTGCCGCGGTTGGGGTCTTTCTGAACGCCCTTTTCGTAGATGCTCAGCGTTTCTCCGTCGTCGGAGTAGACCGCCGCGTTGTCGGCGTACTCGCTGGGCTTTGCAAGCTCCCAACCGTAGCTGTTGCTGTGGAAATATTCCTCAACCTGCTCACGGCTGAGCACGAAAACGCTGTCGTTTGTATCGTTGCCGCTGTCGATAACGTAGTCGAAGTTATCGGCGGTAGTGTTTTTAACTGTTACGATAGCCGCCTTTTCGGCATCGCTGAACGCCGCATCTGCAAAGCTGCCGCCAAGCCACTCGCGCAGGTCGGAGTCCTCCCAGGTCACGCCCTTTACGGAAGAATGGAACTTAGCCTGGTCGAGAACGTCAACAGAGACGAGAAGCTTTTTACTGCCCTCAATATCAAGTACTCTCCAACGTATATCCTCCGCGCCGTTTTCGCTGTCGTTGTCCTGCTCGTACTTGCCGAAAGTGACTATGTTACCCTTGACAGCCTCGGCAATATCCACAGCCTGCTCTCCGCCGGGCGCCGTGCTGACAAGTCTTATGCAGGGTCTTACGCCCGCTCTGCCCACCAAAGTGTCCATACCCGAATAGTTGACCGTTCCGTCGGCGTTCACCACAGCGGCGTGCCACATAGTAGAGCCAACCGAGCGAAGCCACCAAGGGGAATTGCCGTTTGAAGCCACTCTGACGCCGTTTTCAACAGCATCCGCGGTTGCTGTGCAGGCAAGCCCGTCTGCTCCAAGCCAATTTGCCGCTTCGTCAGCCGAGAGAAGGAACACCTTATCCTCGGTAACGCACGCACCTCTGCGTGTAACGGGATTGTCAACCGTTACAAGCTCGCCGCCGTAGATTCTCGCAAGGTCGGTCTCGGAGAAATCGACAAGGAACTCGCCGTTGAGCCATTTTCTTATGGAGGAATTAGCCCAATCCATAACGTTAAGCTCGTCGTAAAGGTCGGCAGTCTCGTTGCCGCGAACCGATGGGAAGCCCTTGAAATCGTTGAACTGCTTATATTCGATTATCTCGTCGCAGAGGAGGGTGGCAACACCCTCTCTGTCAACGTTTACTACCGTCCAGCCAAGCGCCTTGCCGCCGTACGCGCCAAGGGTCACCTTGCTGTTTTCGGGGTTAGAAAAGTCAACCGTCGCCGCTTCCGCAAGCACCGACAGCTCATCGGATGAGATGATCTTATAATCTCCGTCCTCACTGCTTATCACTCCGCAGGACACCGAAAGGAGGCAGAGCACAAGAGCCGTCAAAAGGCATATTAACTTGTTAAATCTTCTCATAAAGCCCTCCTTTATTCTTCGGGAATAATGTGGTTATAGGTAAAGCTCTGTGCCTGACCCGAAATCTTTTCGCCGTATACTATTACGTAGGGCGTTACGGTGAACACATATGTATCCACGTCAAGGTTGTTCACAGACACAAGCATAACGTAGCGACCCTCAACGTCCTCGTGCTCACCCGCCACAATAGTCTCGCCGTCAGCCTCAAAGGAGCTGAATACAAGGTTGCTTTCGGCGCTCTTTGTAACCTCTCCCTCTTTTTCGGAGAGTATCTCAACGTCAAAGCCCACCGCGCTCGTGTAAAGTGTGTCAACAGTTGCGACAAATCTGATAGCGTTGCCAAGCTCGTTGTACTGAACCGCGTCAAGCATTACGGGAGCCATACCGTGCTTAATGATGTCGATACTTATATTATCAACCGCCACTATGCTGTTTGAAGCCTCGTTGTCAGAGCAATCGACAAGTCTGAGCACGGGGTCGCAGATAGTGTAGGCGTCGTTTTTATTGAACTCAAGAGGAAGCTTAGCGCAAGAGGTAACCGCGCCGCTGTTTCCGCCTTCGCCGTAGTAATAAGCGCACTGACCGTCAATATAGAGGGTGTAATAGCCCTCGGCGGCGTTAACGAGCACGCTCACGCGTGAGAACTCACTGCCGCCCGCAGGCTTAGCCGTAAGAGGCGCGCCGCTCTTGTCGCAGAGGAAATATCTTATTCCGTCGTTGATAAAGTAGAAGCCGTTTGCGTTTGTGTCGCTTGCGCCGAGAACAGAAAGAAGCTCTGTTTTGCTTGAAAGATTCTCACCGTAAAGCTCGGCAACCGTCAAGGAGCTTCCGAGAGTATCGGTGTACTTAAGCTCAAGCTCAAAGGTGTATAGCGAACCGAACTCGCCAAGTGCACCAAGATTGTACTCCATATAAGCCAAAGGCTTTGAGGGAGCGCAGGGTCTGCGCACCTGAAGATATGTGTTCTCGCCCTCGGTAATGCTTTCAACGAGAGTAACTGAAGCGCTGTCATTGTCGGTCATCTTGGTACCTCTGTCGCTGAAGCTCCAGTCAAGATAGTCGATTACGTTATTCTCGGCTTTTATAAACCAGCTTTCGTCCTCGAAGTCAATCGTAACAGCGTTGTAGCCCTCGAACTTGACTTCGCTGTCGTCGCCGCCGCCGAAGCTGCGAAGCGAGTTGCCGAAATAAATCCTCGTATTCTTGAAGGATGAAGTGGTTGAACTGCTGCCGTCAAGCGTAATCAGAGAACCAAGCTTCTTTACGTTGTCAATGCTGTAGGAGCCGACAGCCGCACCGTCAACGTAGACCGTGACGTCGATAACGTAGTCGTCGGAAACAGCAATGGTCTCCCACTTTCTCCAGGTGCTTGTGGATATAGCCACCGCAAGCTTGCACTTGTTTGCAAGATAGGGTGTGTCGGAAAGCTTTGTTTCGCCGTCCTCGCCGTAAAGGTAGCCGTCACCGTCAACGTAGAGAATATCAAGCTTTTCAGTCTCGCCGTCAGTAGAACAGTTCATGGAAACCACGGGAGTAATTCCAACGGCGGCAACGTCGGCATCGGTCTCCACAACAAAGCTCTTGCCAAGTATCTCGCCGTTTCTGAAAGCTATCACAGCATTGCTTACCGTCTCGCCCTCAGCCTCGTATTCGGGTGCGAAGAAAAGCGTTTCGCTTTCGTCGCGCTTTACCTTGAAGTCGTCAAGCGCGATCTCCCATTCGCCCTCTCCCTCAGCGCAGAAAAGCTTGAGAGTGTCGGTGGGATATGCTGCGTTCTTGTAGGTGGGAGCCTCTGCTCTGTAGAGGTCGCCCGAAAGCGTGGTGTAATAGTCCTCGTCCGAGCTTACAATGTAAGAAGCAAAGCTGTCCGCGCCGGGGTAGATATCGTTACCCATTCCGTCAACGTAGCCTATATTTGCGTGAGAAATAGTCTGCGCGATCTCGCTCTCAAGCTTGCCGTTTACGTAAAGCGACACAAGACCGCCGATTCCGCTGTAAACCACCTTGATCTTTGTGGGAACGCCAACCTCAAGCTTGCAGATCTCCTCAACGCCGCAGAAGCTTAGCATTCCGTCGGCGTTAACCGTGAGCAACGAGCTTACGCGCTCGTCGGTGCCCGAGTTTTCGTCAAGGTAAGCGTCCACGTGACCGATTGACATAAGGTTTATTCTGTCCGCGCCCGCCGCCTTGAGCGTGTAGATACCCTCAAAGCTCATAACGCTTGCCGCGAAAGGATTGTACGCCGCCGAATTGAGTCTTACGTCAATGCCGTTGCCCGCCTTGACCTTTGCGTTAAGGTACTTGTTAAGCTCGCCCTGCACGCTGAAATCACCGTCAAGAGCAGTGGTATACATACCTCCGAGAGCCTTGGAGAAGCCTGCCGCGTCAAGCGTTCCGCTTGCGTTCTCAAAATCCGCGTCGGCATACTCGTACTTCTCCATCTTCTCTTTGTCAAGAGTTCTGATACGCAAATTGTCTATAGCGTGATCTTGCGTAATAGACGATGAGTACTGATTGGATATTTCAATAAGCATCTTGGTTGCGTTGTCAAAGACACTCTTGTCGTGATATACGTCGTTTATATTGTAGTCGGATATAAGCTTGTTGTCAAGGTATACCGTACAGTGACCCGTGGTGGGGTCAAGCACGGTGCGGAAATTGTACCACTGACCGAGCGAAAGCGTCGTTATACCCGCAACGTTGGGGGTGTAGTGCTTCTGTCCCGTTCCGTAATGGCAGACACCTGCTCCCGACGTCAGTCTGAGCACCGAGAACACGGTTCCGTTCATATCGAATCTCAGCAGGTTAAGGTCGCCGCTCGGCTTTGCCGCAAGTCTGTAATCAAAGGAAATTTCAAAGGGCTGCTTTGTCAGATAAAGCTCGGAATCCTTGATGGCAAGTGTACTGCGCCTGTTGCCGTTTGTGTCCGTAAGAGTCTTTATAACTCCGTTGGGCGCGCCCTCCACGTAGGAGCTGTTTGCATTCTGCTTGTACGCCTGCGTGTGCTCTGCATTTATCGAAAGGTTGTCGATATATACCTCAGACGCGCATCCCGACGCGCGGTAAAGTCTCAATTTGAACTGACTGCCGTCGTCGTAAAGCTTCTTCATATTGTTCTTAAAGGTGGTATAATAATTGTTAGTTGCCGAAATATCCGCCTTTACGCCGTCAAGCCAGAAGGAGATATCACCCGTAGCCATAGTTATTTTTATTCTGAAGGTATGCCACTTGTTTCGGGTCACCATACCAATCGAGGGACCTCCGTTGTCTCCGACAGCCGCCTTGGCACTCGTCGTAGTTGATGCCTTCGCCATAGGATGTATTCTCAGTTTATTTTTGCCGTAGTCGCCGTATTTGTTATCGGAGCCGGGCATATATACGCAGAAAACGTTTGCGTAGTTTTCAAGGCTCGCCACCCTCATATCCCAGGAAATGTCAATAGTTTCGTAATCACTCGCCAATCCGGGCATCGTGATCGTGGGGAAATCAGCGCCTGTAGTCGTGGTGTATGAAGCCCACATTTTGTTTACCGTATCATTGCCGATAGTGCCGTAGCTCCAGTTTCCGCCCGAAGAAACCGTCATTCCCGTTGCGGCGGGCATCTTGCCGCTGTCAAATGTCCATTTGATATTTACAGGCGCGGTCTCGGGAGACTCACCTATCTCGTAATCTCCGATTTCCATTCCGCCAACGCTGGGGGTGTTTACAGTAAACGAGGGGTCATTCCACTTGCCCGCAAGCGAGCTTGAAAGCGCAAACACCTTTGCGGGGGTAGCTTTAATGCTCAGATTGTCGATATACGCCGCGTTGTTTATATCAACGTGATAATAGGGCATAATCTTGACCGCTGCGCCTCTGTCGTAAAGCTGCTTTATACCCGAGTTTGTAAAGCTGTAGCTCTCGCCGTTAAGTGTAAGCTTAACACCGCCCGTCATGGGAACTATCTCTATTTTTATACTGTTCCACTTGTTCATAAGAAGCTTCAAGCCCGTAGACGTCGTGGCGTCTGATTCAGCCGAGGCTCTTGAGTTTATCGTTACCGACTCTGTGGTTGCAGAGGCCACAGCGGGAACTCTGAAAAGCGCCTTGTACGTGCCTGTACCAGAATAGAGATATCTGAACAGATTTGCCCAGTTGTTTGCTCTGTTTTCAGACACCGAATCGTAATAAAGGTCGAAAGAAAGCTCTATCTCGTCGTATCCGTACCAGCTGTCGGCAAGAGTAAGCACCGTTCCGCAAACGTGTCCCTCTTTATCGTTGTCGCTGATGCTGAGCACCGAATTGGTTGCGTCAGTGGGGGATTTTGCGTAGCTTGAGCCGTCGCCCTTTGTAGCGGTAACGTTCGCACCGTTTGAAATGCTGTCGCCCGTGAAATCCCAGCTTCCGCTTGCTTCGTCGGCAGCCTCGGGAATATCGAAGGTAAGATGCTCGTCAATCTTTACGTTAGTGGTGATTCTGATGTTGTCAATGTCAGCCTGCTGACCCTCAATCCACTGATACCAAAGGCGAAGATTTGAGGTCTCGCTGTCCTTTGCAAGCTCGGCAAGGTTGAAATGTGTGTAAGTGAAAACAAGCTCACCGTTGAGCCACGTCATAACGTAGCCCTTTACGGGGTCGATTCTCACACGGAAATTGTTCCATACGTCAGGATCTGCCGTAGCCTGAAAGCTGTCGCCCTCAACGCCGTTGCTGTTCAGAACCTTGTATCCGAACTGCTTGCCCGAGCCGCTTGTGTTCCAACGCAAAAGCGAAGCTGTGCCGTCATCGCCCGTCCAAGCCAAGGGAGTATTATAAAGCGCGTCGCCCGACACGCGAACGTCGTATTCAACCTCGTAGACGTTGTTCGCAAGAACCAGTCTCGGGTCGTCAAAAATGAAATATGCGCCATCTCCCGTAACCTGTGCGTAGGTCTTGTCGCCGTCCTTCACAGCCTTAATCTGCCCCGCTTTATAATGCGCGTCGGTCGCTTCGAGATAACCTCTGCTGTGGGAGTTCATATACGCCGCGGAGATGGCTTCGCCATCCGCAAGGTCGTCAAAATTCCATTCCTCGTAGACGTAATTTGCGGAAATTTCCGCGCTTCCGTCGTTGGGAATGAGAGCCGCGCTTGCGTCCAAAGGCATAAGAACCGCCAGCATAGGACAGAGAAGCGCAAGTGTAAGTACCGCCGATAATAAACGGCTTTTCAGTTTCATAGTGTTTCCCTCCGTGAAATAAAAATATGTGCAAACCGAAGCATTATCCTTCCAAAAACAAATTTCTCTAAAAGTACACTTTTTTGGAAAAATAATATTTGGTAAAATAATGGAGATTCTTGAAAAGTACACTTTTAGAGAAATTTTCATCTTGGACAAAATTCCTTGTAAATTTCTCTTTTTTAGCCCTTTTTAAGCCTTTTTTTGCCCTTTTCTGAGGTGAAAAACAGCAAAAAAGGAGATTCCAAAAAGGTGTATTTTTTTTTGGAAAGTTCGCCGAAGCTCAAAACCAAGCCCGCGCGGCACACGCCACAGTGTATTTCAATTTAGTCCCATTTTATAGATTATACCACCGCCGCCCCCAAATGTCAACCCCAAAACCACACATTCTAAATATATTACAAAAAAACAACATGTTTCTTGTTGATTTTGATGGGCAAATCACAACATCTCCGAGTAACTCAGCGATAAATTGGTGTTTAGAGCACTGTGTTCGCACCGCAGCCCGCGAGAAAAGTTTTTGCGGAGCTTTTTTCAAAAAGCGACAATCTCGCGCCCGCAGGCGCATCGGCGTTTTTTTTTCTTGAGTGTAAAGAATTAGGGGTTTGCGAAGCAAATTTGCGGTGTTTAGCCGAAAAACCATTTCTTGCACCTAATAGCGGAGCTATTAGCATTTTCACAAAAAAACGACCCGTCTCCCACGTTCTCCCACATTCTCCTCAATCACATCTTCTTCAAGCATCCGAGCACAAGACGGGAGAAGCACTCTCGGGCGGCTTTGCCCGCCTCAAGTACCTCCTCCTCGGAAAGGGGCCGGTCAAGAATACCCGCCGCCATATTGCTCAGTAGCGTAAATCCGAGAACCTCCATGCCGCAATGCCCTGCCACAATAACCTCGGGCGCGGTGGACATTCCCACCGCGTCACCCCCGAGAATACGCGCCGCGCGAATCTCTGCAGGGGTCTCGTACTGCGGACCGTAGCAGTAGAAATACACACCCTCGCGCAGAGCTATTCCAAGCTCCTCGGCGGTCTCGCGCGCAAGACTCCGCAAGCGAGGCGTGTAGAGCTTCGACGCGTCGGGAAAACGAACGCCGAACTCGGGTAAATTCTCACCGCGAAGCGGCGATTCGGAAAACATCTTGATGTGGTCGGATATAAGCATCAGCTCGCCCGCCTTCCAATCGGTGCGGACACAGCCCGCCGCGTTGGTCACAATAAGTGTTTCACAACCGAGAAGCCTGAGCACGCGCACCGCGTACGCCGTCTCCTCGTAGCTGTAGCCCTCGTAGTGGTGCATACGCCCCTGCATCACCGCAACCGCCTTGCCCTCAAGCATACCGAAAACGAAGCGCCCCTTGTGTCCCGGAGCGGTCGACGCCTTAAAATAAGGAATATCACCGTAGGACACCGAAACGGGCGACTCAACGATATCACCGAGATACCCAAGCCCCGAGCCGAGTATCATAGCCACCTTTGGCACAAACCCATTAAGGCACTTTTTTACATATTCTGCACTCTCTTTATACTGTTTATAACTGTATGACATACACAATTCTCCTTTTATACAAATTGATTTTTTCTCTTACAATTATAAGTATAACATATATTTTTGCTAAAGTCAACACCGAAGCGCAAACCACAAAAAATCACAATACCACATATAAATATCACAATAGTGGTAGAAAACAGCCAACTTATGCTGTATAATTAAATCACAAAACCATAAGGAGTATGCTATGAAAAATCAACTGAGAAAGGTAAAAAAATATATTTCAATATTGGAGCAGAGCAGATGGAAAAACATCGTAAAAACAAACGACCTCACCGTCTGCCCCTGCGGATACAAAAAGGGCAACACGCCACCGCCCCTTGAAAGCTTTACACCCATAAGCCACGGCGGCATCTGGGGCAACGGCATAGACAGCCACGCATGGTTCCACTTCACGGTAGACGAGGTGAACGCGAACACCTATCTCGGCATTCAGACCGACAAAAAAGGTTGGGATGCAAACAACCCTCAGTTTATCATATACGCCAACGGCATACAAAAGCAGGGACTTGACACCAACCACCGACAGGTCTATATCGGCGACCTTACCGCCCCCGTTGACGTCTACCTTTACGCCTACGTTGGAATGATATCCGAGTCCGCGGCAATCCTCACCGACAAGCGGGAGCTTGTGCCCGAGGTAGACGGACTTTACTACGATATCCTCTACCCCTTGCAGATGCTTGACTACCTTGATACAGAGTCGGCAGAGTACGCGCAAATACTCTATTTCCTCTACAAAGCCGTCTCAAAGCTTGAGCTTTTTGAGATTGGCTCAGAGGAATTTGTTGCTTCGGCAAACGAAGCGCGTGAATATCTCAAGACTGACTTTTATGGAGATTATTGCCGTCCGCAAACAGCAAAGTCAGTCTGCATCGGTCACACCCACATCGACTGCGCGTGGAGATGGACTCTCGACCAGACCCGCGAAAAGGTACAGCGCTCGTTCGCCACGGTGCTTGAACTTATGCGGCTCTACCCCGAATATAAATTTATGTCCTCGCAGGCTTTGCTCTACAAATACCTGAAAGAAGAATCGCCCGAGCTTTACGCCGAGGTGGCAAAGCGAATCAAAGAACGCCGTTGGGAGTGCGAGGGCGCAATGTGGGTCGAAGCCGACTGCAACCTTTCCTCGGGCGAAAGCCTTGTAAGACAGGTGCTCTACGGCAAAAACTTCTTCAAGGACGAGTTCGGCGTTGACAACAAGGTGCTTTGGCTGCCCGACGTTTTCGGCTACTCGGCGGCACTTCCGCAGATACTCCGCAAGTGCGGCGTTGAGTGGTTCGTCACCTCAAAAATAAGCTGGAACGACACCAACCGTATGCCCTACGACACCTTTAAGTGGCGCGGCATCGACGGTACCGAAATAAACAGCCAATACATCACCGCACAGGACGCAAACCGCGAACCCACAAAAAACAACACCACCTACGTCGGCAAAACAAACGCCACTATGATTGCGGGCGCCTACAAGCGCTACAGTCAGAAGCACCTCTCCGACGAGTCGATGGTCACCTTTGGCTTTGGCGACGGCGGAGGAGGACCTACCGCAGAGCACCTTGAGCTCGCCCGCCGCGGCGCAAAGGGCATCCCCGGAAGCCCTGAGATAAAAATCGAATTTGCCGGCGACTACCTCAAGCGCCTTGAAAATAAAATCGAAAACAACCCCGACCTGCCCGTGTGGCACGGCGAGCTCTACCTTGAATTCCACCGAGGAACCTACACCACAATGGCGAGAAACAAGCGCAACAACCGCAAGTGCGAGTTCCTCTATCAGAACGCCGAGCTGCTTGCAAGCACCGCAAAATCGCTCTTTGGCGACAAGTTCCCCAAAGCGGAGCTTCACGAAGGCTGGGAGGACATTCTCACCAACCAATTCCACGACATTATCCCCGGCTCGTCTATAAAAGAGGTATATGACAGAAGCGACCTTGACTACAAAAAGGTACGTGCCACGGGCGAAAGCATTGCAAACGGCGTTATGGATAAAATTGCCGCTTCGCTTGACAAGAAGCTTGGTTATGCAGTATTTAACCCGACATCTTTTGCTACAGACGGCATTGTAAAAATCGACGGCAAAACTGCTATAGCAAAGAATATCCCGCCCAAGGGCTACGCACTCCGCGACAGCTTTGTAACCGAAAACAGCGTGTCACTTGACGGTAAAAAAGTCGAGACTAACCGCCTCTCGGTAGAGTTCGACGACGCGTGGCAGATAATCTCGATATACGACAAAGAGAACGGCAGACAGGTGCTTAAAGACGGCGGCATCGGAAATCAGCTTCGCGTTTACGCCGACTATCCCGACACATACGACGCCTGGGAATGGCAGGAGTATTCACTCTCCGAGTACAAGGCGATTACCGCCGTGGAGTCGGTCGAAACAGTTTCCGACGGTGCGAGACTCGGCATAAAAATAGTGCGTCCGTTTATGCACTCCAAGATAACACAAACAATATGGTTTATGGACGATGGTGCCAAGATTGATTTTGAAACAGTAGCCGATTGGCACGACACTCATAAGATGCTGAAGGTTGCATTCCCCGTTGACGTCAACACCGACAAGGCAACCTTTGATATTCAGTTCGGCACTATCGAACGCCCCACCCACAAGAATACAAGCTGGGATAAAGCCAAGTTCGAAACCTGCGGCCACAAGTTCGCCGACCTTTCAGAGGGCAACTACGGCGTCAGCCTGCTCAACGACTGCAAGTATGGTCACGACGTGCACGACGGCTTAATGATGCTTTCGCTTCTCCGTTCCCCCACAGACCCCAACCCCGTAGCCGACCAGGGCGAAATGCTCTGCACTTATTCCCTGCTCCCCCACGCGGGAAGCCTTGCACAGTCCGACACGGTAAAGCAGGCATATCTTCTCAACCAGCCAATGACAGCGGTAAAGGCAAGCGGAGAGAGAAATCTGATTCCTACCGAATACTCCGCGATAAACGTTGACAACGAGTGCCTCGTTTGCGACACGGTCAAGGAAGAGGAGCACGGCGAGGGTACAATCGTAAGACTTTACGAATGCAAGAACACACGCGGTAAGGCAACCCTTACCACCGCCCTCAAGGCAGACAAAGCCTACCTTTGCGACCTTATGGAAAGCGAACTACAAGAAATTGAAATCAAGGACGGAAAAATCGAGCTTGACTTCAAGGGCTTTGAAATCATAACCGTAAAATTGATTTAAGTACTAAAAGTGCCGCCTCCTTTGCCTCCCTTGTCAAAGGGGGGGCAAAGGAACGGGCTGCGGTGCGAACATACCGCTAAACAATAATTTATCTGCCACCCAAAGCCAACGACTCGGTGTTTAGCCGAGGAGTGGGATGCGTGGCACTATGTTCGCACAAACAACGGTGCGCTGACCTATAGGGCTGTCGCGCCTCCGCGACCAAACACCAATTTATCTGCGAGTTGCCACGAAAAAGGAGCTGTATTCTTAATGAATCAGCTCCTTTTGTAGTTAATACAATCTTATAAATCAATTACAATTTCACTCGCAACGCAAAATTCAAGTCAACCGCGCTCCGCCGCACCAAATTACGACAGATATATAAGCAAAACGCTGATATCGGCGGGGTTTACGCCGCTGATTCGGGCAGCTTGACCGAAGGTTTGGGGGCGGATCTTCGCAAGCTTTTGAGCCGCCTCGATGCGGAGCCCTTTGACAAGCGAATAGTCTATATCGTCGGGTAAACGGCGGTTTTCAAGCTTCTCCGAGCGCGCAACCTCGGCGAGCTGTTTTTTTACGTAGCCCTCATATTTCACCTCAACCTCAAGTGCCTCGCGCTCGCGGGCGGTAAGCGTCGGACGCTCGGGGTCAAGCTCGGCAAGCTCGTCGTAGGTTATCTGCGGACGGCGCAAAAGGTCAGCAAGCGAAACCCCGCTCGTCACCTCGGGAAGTCCTCTTGACAAAAGGAACTCCTTTGTCGCCGCAGGCGACAGATGCGTAGTCTCAAGGCGCTTGCGCTCCGCCGCAATATTTTCCTGCTTTTTGACAAATCTTTGATACTTTTCCTCACTTATAAGCCCAACTTTATACCCTGTAGGTGTCAATCTTACGTCGGCGTTATCCTGCCTTAAGAGCAGTCGGTACTCGGAGCGCGAAGTCATCATTCTGTAGGGCTCGTTGGTGCCTTTTATCACAAGGTCGTCGATAAGCGTTCCTATATAGCTGCCCGACCGCGGAAGTATCATCGGCTCTTCGCCCTTAAGCTTCAGCGCGGCGTTTATGCCCGCCACAAGTCCCTGCGCCGCCGCCTCCTCGTAGCCCGAGGTTCCGTTGAACTGCCCCGCGCCGTAAAGCCCCGAAATCTCTTTGAATTCAAGGGTTGACAGCATTCCCGTGGGGTTTGCGCAATCGTACTCGATAGCGTAGGCGTAACGCATTATTTCGGCGTTTTCAAAGCCCTTCAGCGAGTGAAGCATCTCTCTCTGAACGTCGGTGGGAAGCGAGGTGGAAAAGCCCTGAATATACATTTCCTCGTTGTCCTCGCCCATAGGCTCAACGAAAAGCTGATGCCTTTCCTTGTCGGCAAATCTGACAAGCTTGTCCTCAATGGAGGGGCAATATCTGGGCCCCGTTCCGTGTATCTGCCCCGAATAGAGGGCAGAACGGTGGATGTTTTCTTTGATTATGCGGTGGGTTTCGGAGTTGGTGTAGACTATGTGGCAGGGTATCTGCGCAAGCCCGTCGAAATACCCGTCGGGGTTGTCCGCCGAATAGGGCGTGATATGCTCCTCGCCCTCCTGCACCTCAAGCTCCGAAAAGTCAATACTTGCTCGTTTTACTCTCGCGGGAGTGCCCGTCTTGAAACGCACCATTTCCACGCCCTCGCGTGCAAGTGCCGCCGAAAGTCCCACGGCAGGCAAAAGCCCGTCGGGGCCCGCGGCGTAGTTCTTGTCGCCCACAAAGATGCGCCCCTCAAGGTAAGTTCCCGTAGCTACTATCGCCGCCTCGCACTCCCAGACCTCGCCAAGGGCAGTGACAACGGCAACGATCTTCTTTTTGCCGTTCTCGCTCTCGGTCAGCACGTCCACGATCTCAGCCTGAACAAGTCTGAGATTGTCGGTGGTCTCTATGGTGTGCTTCATTATTTGCTGATATTTTCTGCGGTCGGCTTGTATGCGCTTTGAGTGAACCGCCGCGCCCTTGCCCAAGTTGAGGGTGCGCGATTGAAGCGTCACCTTGTCAGCCGCGCGTCCCATCTCGCCGCCGAGGGCGTCTATCTCATAAACGAGATGACCTTTAGCCGTGCCACCTATAGAGGGATTGCACGGCAGATTTGCTATAGAATCAAGTGAAATCGTGAACAGCGTGGTGTCAATGCCCATTCTCGCGCTTGCGAGAGCGGCTTCAACACCTGCGTGTCCCGCGCCGATTACGGCGATTTGTGTCTGTAAAGCCATTGTTTTGTCCTTTTAATAAAATGGGGAGGCGGGGAAGGCGTGCCACTTTTTGTAAAAAGTGGCGCAAAAACTTTTCTGAAAAAGGTTTTGTTATGATTGGGCGACTCGACGATAAATTATAATTTGAAGGTGTGTTCGTTCCTTTGCCCCCCTTGTCAAAGGGGGGGCGGACCACGATAGTGCAGGTCGCTTGCGACCTTGTGAGCGAAGCGGGTGGGTTGGATTCTCGCACAGAGTTGGACATTGTACAAATCTACTAAGCATAAATAATTCATTGTGTTTGTTCTATTATATAAAATCGAAAACGAGCAAATGAATCCCTCCACCGCGTTCCGCGGTCCCCCTCCCTTTGACAAGGGAGGCAAAGGAGACGGTTAGTGCGAACACACCCATAAACACCAATTTTTCGGTCGCCCAAGGCTAACGAGGTCGTGTTTAGCGACCGAGTGGGTTGCGTGGTGCTATGTTCGCACAAACAACAGTGCGCTGACCTTTTGCCCGCGCGTGCTTACGCGCCGTCCGTCACGCCGTAAAATTCCTCAAACACCGCTGCGGCAATGCCCGAACAGTAAAGTCCCGATGCGCCGCCCTCAAGCACCGCCGATATTACTATCTGCGGGTCGTTGTAGGGCGCGGCGGCAACGAAAAGCCCGTTGTCGTTGGCGGCATTGGTCTGCGCCGTACCCGTCTTGCCACCCACCTTTACGGGTATGTTTTTCATATAGGTGGACGCGGTGTAGCTGTTGTAGATCATGCTCCGCATACCCTCCTTGACCACCGAAAGCGAGTAGTCGCTTATGGGGGTACTGCTGACCACGTAGGGCGAATATTTCTCGATTATATCGTCGGTGTAATATTCGCGCACCGAGTCAAGAATATGCACGTTGTACCTCGTTCCGCCGTTAAGCAGAGTCGCCACGTAGTTGGAAAGCTGAATAGGAGTGAACATATTGTCCGACTGACCTATCGCCGCCGCAATGGTGTCACCGGGATACCAGTTGCCCATTCCGTGGCTCGCTCTGTACTCCTCGCCCGCAAGAATACCAACCGCCTCGCCAAGCTCTATTCCCGTGGGCTCGCCAAGTCCGTAAATCTTGCAGTAATCGTTCATTTTCTCAATTCCGAGTCTGTATCCCATCTCGCAGAAGAAGCAGTTGCAGGAAACAGTTATCGCCTGTTTCACATCGATAGTTCCGTGCGCGTCGGGGTGAACCCAACACTTTAATCCATAGGAGCTGTATCTCGTGTAAACGCCCGAGCAATGCACCGTAGAGCCCTCGTTTATCTCGCCCTCCTCAAGGGCGGCTACCGCCATTCCAAGCTTGAAGGTCGAGCCCGGGGTATAGGTTCCGTAAAGCACGCGGTTGGTAAGCGGCTTTGCCTTGTCGGCAAGCAGAGCGTTGTATTTCTCATTGTAGGTCGTCAGGTCGTAGGTGGGGTAAGACGCAAGCACAAGCACGCCGCCGTTTGACGGGTCAACCGCCGTAAACGCGCCCGCTTCCTCGCCCTTGCAGTACTTTTCGGCAAACTCTTTGAGCGCGTCCTCCGCCGCAACCTGAAGGTCGATGTCAATAGTCAGCCATACGTCCTTTCCCGGAGTCGGCTCTTTTATCACCTTACTGCTGATAACCTTGCCGTCGGCGTCCTCCACTATTTCCATTTTTCCGTCAACACCGTGGAGATACTCCTCAAACAGCGATTCCACGCCCGAAATGCCCACAAGTGCGTTGATGGGATAGCCAAGCTCGGTGTAATAGTCGATATTGTCGGCAGTTATGTAGCCCACGCTTCCGAGAATGTGGGAGAGATATCCGGGATAATTGTACTGCCTCTGCTGACTCTGCGGAAAGCTTATTCCCACCGCGTTTTTCTCGCGGACGTACGCCACCGTCTCAAGAGGTACGCTGTCGCAGAGCACATAAGGCGCGTAAACGCCGAAGTCCTCGGCATCCATATTGTACCGCAATTTTATTATGGCACTCACCTCATCGTCGGAGTAGAGCCTTTTTCCCTGCCCGTCCTCGTCAAGAAGGTGGTATTTTTTTACGTACCGTTCGAGAATATCCTCGGGTTCTTCAACAAGCTTGGTCCACTCACGGCGTTCAAGCACAGTGTTGAAGGTCTTTTTCATCTTGGAAGTCTCGTCGTAGAGCCCTAATTTCCGAGTGTAATTGGGATAAGTTCCCTCAAAGGGGAAATGATCCTCGGCGTAGTCGGGGCTGAATCTGACACTCTCGGCGTCAAGCTTTTCCATCTCCTCAAGGGCGTCGAGTGCCACAAGGAGCGTTCGGTTGTTTTCGTGAATGTCGCCGGGCATAGACCAATAGGTGAAGGTCATTGCGTAGGCTTCGCGGACGGTGGCGATTATCTTGCCGTCGCGGTCGCAAACGTCGCCGCGCTTGGCGGGTATAGTGACCTCGTACTGATAGGTGTTGCCGTCGTAGAGCCTGCCCGAGACACGCTCCTCAAGCGACAGCTCGTAGCCGATAAGCTTGAGGGTGTAGGCAAAGCAAAAGAGACAGAACACACACAAAAGCGCCATATATCTTTTGCTGAAATTCAGTTTTTTCATATTCTGCCTCCTTTAGTTTTGTAAAAAGATAAATTACCGCCGCAAAAATCAAAGCGCTCCGCTTAATTTCTTTATCGGATAATAGACCGCTGCGCCGAGAATGAGTGTGGTCAGAAGCTCGGGCAAAAGCGTGCGCCAAAGCACCGCCCAAAGCTGCAGCTCGCCCGAAAAAATCACGCAGCAAAGAAGCGAATATCCGCCCTTCAGCACCGCCGCGCCAAAGACGTAGATACACCAAACCGCAAATTTGCCCGCGAAAAAGTTATCCACAAGCAGACCTGCCGCCGCGCCCACAAGCATATATAGCAACGGCAAAAACGCAAGCCCAATGTCTCCGAGAGCATACGACGCAACGCCTGCCGCGATTCCCATAACGCCTCCCTTTTCCGCGCCGCAGAAATATCCCGCGCCGAGGGCAACGAGAAGCACAAGGTCGGGCACCGCCCCAAGAGGTCGGAGCACAGCCAAAAACGACGTTTGCAACAACGCCGCGGCAAAGACTATAAGGAAATAAACAAGCACCTTGCGCCAAAAAAGCACGGCATCTCTGCTCATTTTCTCAGCTCCTTTCGGGGGATTTTTCAAGAATGTTCTATATACGGGATTTATTTGATGCCGTGCGTAATTACTTTGTAAATTCGGCTATATCGTCCTCGCAAAGACCCAATTCGCTTGCGACCGTCTGACAAATACCGTCGTAATTATTATGTCCGCTGTCGCTGTGCGAGTCGCTTCCGAAGCTGAATTTGCATCCGCACTCCTTGGCGATTCTGAACATACGCAGATTCTGCGACTCCACAATTCTCTGCTTATCCCATTTGAGCATACACGCCACGTTTATCTCAACCGCGATTCCCTTCTCCGCCGTCTTATCGTAAATTCTGCGGTACTCGTCGTCGCTCATCATTTCCATAAGAATAGCGTTATCGTAAGGACAGCAAACCGCCTCAAAGGGGTGCGCCATCGCCTTGACGTAACGGCTAACCTCGCAGTCGAGCACGTCGTTGTAGGCATCAATCATAAACTGCTTATGCTTTTCGTAGGGCTCGTAGAAGTCTTTTGGCATCATCATATGGGTGTGGGAGTTGGGAACGATAATAAAATCGAACTGCTCCGCCACCTCGGGCGTAACTGCCGCGCTTTTCGTTCTCGGGTTGTATTCGGTCTCTCAGCCGAACTTTACCTTTACGCCGCCAAAATCAACCGCCGCGAGCTCCTGCTTAAGCTCAAGCACGTGGGCAAGCCCCTGTCTCTTGTAAAAATTATTCCATGGCTCGCCGCATTTTTCGTCCCAGAAATGGTCGGCAAAGCCAAGCGTCTTAAGCCCCTGCGCCTTTGCCGCCTGCAGGTAGTGCTCCACCGTGGCGCTGTCTTTAGCGCAAACCGAAAGGTGGGTATGTATGTGAAAATCGTGTGTTATCTTCATTGCTGTCCTCCCAAGCAAGAGAAAATTCATTCTCTATGTCAAAGGGGGAACAAAGCTGTTCCCCCTGTGCCGTCACCCTCGTTCGAGGGGTTAAATATCAAGTTTATTACTTAGCTGTCATTGCCTGAATCTTGAAGTTGTCAAACTTTGTGCCAAAGTCTGTAACGTCACAGAATCTGAAGGTGAACGCATCACCGTAGCCCGCGTCGTCATAGTCGAAGGTAGCAACCTCGCCGATAGGCTTGCTATCTACGAAGATGTAGGACTTCTTAGCCTCGATATCGCAAACGACGTCAACCGTTACCCACTTGTTAAGAGGAAGGTCTGCGGACTTTCCTTCAAACTGCTGAATAAGGGCATCGGTTGCCTCGGTCTGCCAAGTAGACTTGTTCGTACCGTTAAGCGCCTTTGTAGCAAGCTTGCCAAGCACGGGAACGTACTTAACCTGCCATACCCATCCAACCTTTGTTCCGACCTGCTTTCCGTTGTTGAAGCCGGGAACGAAGGAAACCACGGAGTTATCTCTGAGCTGACCGTCGGGATTTGCAGTTACCTTCATATCAAAGGTAATTGAATAATAGCTAAGGTCGTTAAACGCCTTCTTGTCGTAGTCAAGCCAGGTTACAGCGTCAACAGACCAGATGGTTCTGTCGCCGTCCTTCTCAAGCTTGTTGTTCTGACCTGTTGCAAGTCTGAAGTAAGGATAGTCGGCAATCTGCTCTGAAACGGGCTTGTCAAAGTCAAGAGCAAGGATAATGTCGCTCTTCATGTATGCGTCGATAGCGTTACCGCACTTGTTACACTTGTTAATAACACCCTCACTTGTGAAGGTCCACTTAGCGTTTGCGGTATCGTGCTCATACTTGGTCTGGATAGCCGAGCACTTTGTACACTTTCTTGCCCACTCGCACTTTGCGCCCGACTCGTACCAATCGGCATAAACGTGCTTGTGAACGCTCTTACCGCCTGCGCACGCAACGTTGTACGCGCCGCTGTTCTCGTCCCAGTAGTCGCCGAAGGTGAGCTTGTTCCAATCTGCGTCTGTACCTGCGTAGTTAATAGTTGTAAGAACGTCGCAGTCGTAGAACGCCCAACCGCCGATGCCTGTAAGCTTGGACATAATATCAACGACCTCAAGGCTGTAGCACTCGAAGAATACGTCGTTGGAAATCTTCTCAAGACCTGCGCCGAGAGTAGCCTCCACAAGGTTGTAGCAAGCCATAAACGCGCCTGTCTGGATAGCGGTTACGCTGTCGGGAACTGTAATGCTCTCAAGAGCAATGCAGTACATAAATGCCTTCTCGCCGATAACCTCAACGCCCTCGGCGATGTTAACGTCAGCAAGGTTTACGCAACGGTTGAACGCGTTGTTACCGATCTTCTTTACAGAAGCGGGAATAACAACCTGAGTGATAGCCTCGTTCTCAGCAAATGCGCCCGAGGAAATAGCCACAACGGGCTTGCCCTCGTGAGTTGCGGGGATAACTATCTGTGCATCGGTGCACTCACCGATACCGTCTACAACGTAGTTGCCCTCAGCGTCAAGGCTGTAAGCAAGACCCTGACTGCCCTCTGCAGAGGCACCGCAGACCTTGCACTTGCCGTCAACATAGTTGTGAGGAGCAAGGGCGGTAGCTGTCTGAGCTACGACTGTCTTTCCGCAATCTGTGCAGACAACGCCTTCACTAAGACCTGCCTGTGTGCAGGTCGCCGCAACCGCCGCAACAGTTTTATTTGTATGTACGTGTGTGTCATCGGGTGTAACGATGGGGTCCCCACCTGTAGGATCTGTCACTGTGGGACCGTCGGTTCCGTCGGGTCCCGATGTGTCAACGGGCTTGTCGCCGCATGCAACGAGAGCCACACAGAGAAGAAGCACCATAAGAACAAGAGCAAGTTTCTTCATTATTGTTCACTCCATAAAATAAATTTTCCACTCGAACGGCATTGCAAAAGAGCACAACTCGCCTATTCGGGTAGCTTTACAGATTACATTTTATCACATTTTGGGGCATTAGTCAACCGACAATCGCCAAAAAAAATCCGATTTCAAAAACTTTGTAAAAAGTGCATATTTTTATACTGCCGTTTTAGTGCAAACTCCCAAAGCATCAGAAATTCAGAACTTTGTAAGCAGGCTTTTTCTGCGCCCGCTTCCCTACAGTATTCCAATATTATTTGTCGAACAAGCGGCGAAGACCCGCTTCGCTCACAAGGTCGCAAGCGACCTGCCCGCAGCCCTATAGGTCAGCGCACCGTTGTTTGTGCGAACAAAGCGCCACGCATCCCACTCCTCGGCTAAACACCGAGTCGTTGGCTTTGGGTGGCAGATAAATTAGTGTTTAGCGGTATGTTCGCACCGCAGCCCGCGAGAAAAGTTTTTGCGGAGCTTTTTTCAAAAAGCGACAATCTCGCGCCCGCAGGCGCATCGGCGTTTTCTTTTTGTGAGCTTTTTCTTTTGCGCCTTTTGGTTCAAAAGAAAAAGCGGAGTTACGGTTTGTGC
>JBGVRT010000140.1:0-11398 GCA_045128735.1 Eubacteriales bacterium
AAAGTTTTTGCGGAGCTTTTTTCAAAAAGCGACAATCTCGCGCCCGCAGGCGCATCGGCGTTTTCTTTTTGTGAGCTTTTTCTTTTGCGCCTTTTGGTTCAAAAGAAAAAGCGGAGTTACGGTTTGTGCCTTATAAAACGGTTGCAAAATAAGAAAAATAATTAGTTTATACTAGGCAAATTGTTACTTTTATTTGTGCACAGATTTTTTAACACCTGAAGGGGAAATCCAATTTTCTTTTTGAAGCCAACGGCGCAAAAAGAAATGTTCCCAAAAGAAAAACGCCGCATGGGGAGGCGGTCGCTTCCCCAAAAGCTCCGCAAAACTTTTCTGTCGGGGTGCGGTGCGAACACACCTTCAAACAATAATTTATCGGTATCATTTTCTACACAAAAGGAGCTGAATTCTTAACGAATAAGCTCCTTTTTCAATTAAAATACCTATATCCTTTATTTCACCTTGGTTTTCCACTTACCCGAAAGGTAGAACACAATGCCTATCCAGAACGGAGTAAAGCCCGCAAGGGCGTCACCGAGGAAAAATCCGTAATATCCGCCGTCAAGTATTGCGCCGAAAAGGTAGGAAAGACCTATGCGAAGAATTATTCCGTCAAAGATAGCGGTTGCAAAGTTTATTTTATAGTTTCCGCTTCCGTTGATAAGCGCGTTTGCGGGCGAACGGAATGCGCTTCCGAAAAACATAAGCACTCCTATAGGCAGATAGCCCATCGCAATCTCAAGCACCGCCGCCTTGTCCTCGCCGCTTGTAAATATTGAGAACACAGCCTCGGGAAATATGCAGAGCACAGCCGACAGAAGCACCGAGATTATCGCGCTGATACCGAACACGCGCATAAATATCTTAGGCACGCGCTTGTACTCGCCCGCGCCGATATTCTGACCGACCATAGACGAGCCTGCCGCGTTAAGCGAGTTAGAGACGAGGTTTGCAATGCTTGCAAGCTTGTTTGCCACGCCCGCGAACGCCGAAACGGTCGTGCCGTAGGAGTTGAGGAAGGAATTGACGAATATCTTTGAGAAGGATATCGCCGCGCTTTTTATCGCCATCGGCGTCCCCAGCTTAAGAAGTGCGCCAAGCATAGCACGGTCGATTTTCACAAAATCCATGGGCTTTATGTCAATTCCAAGCTCTGCTTTCTTCTTCACAAGGAACACCGCGCAGGACACAAAGCTTACGCCTTGGCTGATAACCGTGGCAAGCGCCGCGCCGCCCGCGCCCATATCGAGTCCGAGAACGAATATAAGGTCAAGGATAACGTTGAGAATTGCGGCAATACTTATAAACACAAAGGGATGTTTTGAGTCGCCAATACCGCGCAGCACCGCGCTGACGATATTATATCCATATATGAAGAAAAGTCCGAACATACAGACAGTGGAATAATTCAGCGCTTCGGTATAGGCATCGGCAGGGGTTTTCATTGCCGTGAGTATAGGCTCGCGGAGATAAAGGGCAACTCCGCTTATAACTATAGAGACCACCGTAAGAAAGGTGAACATCGTCGCCACAAATCTGCCTATGCGTTCCTTATGCCCTGCGCCGATATACTGAGAGATAATGACCTGCCCCGCATTGGCAAAGCCCATTGCGATAAGCGTCATAAAATTGGTGACGTCTCCGCCGACAGACACCGCCGACAGACCGACCTCGCCCATTCTGTGACCGACGATTATCATATCTACCATATTGTAAACCACCTGAAGCAGGCTGGATAAAAACAGTGGAGTAGCAAAGCTTATAAGCTGTTTTGTTATATTTCCCTTTGTAAAATCCTGAATATACCCTGTTTTCAATTTCCAAAATCCTTTCGCATTGACTGAGGCAAATTATTTATTAGCTCACTATGTTCGCTGAACAATAATTCAGCACCTCAAGCTCAGCTCTAATTTTACCACCAATCGCCCTTTTTGTCAATCACCCGCCAAAGAGATTTTGCAGGTCGGTTTTGCTTTCTGATTTACATATATCTATATACACGTCCGCAAATATTGCAAAAAAAGCGAAAAAAGCAAAAAAATTTTCAAAAAGCTCTTGACTTCATTTCTTTAATGTGGTAAAATATCCACATATTAAATTAAATGCGTTTGAGCAAAAACAAGTAGTTTGCTTTGTAGCTTACAGAAAGTTGTCGGTCGATGCGAGACAATGGCGATGGGGCAGATGAATACCTTTTGCGAGCAGGACACCGAAAGCTCATTCGTCGGTAGGCTGTCACGGGCGTTCCCGTTATAGGACAGGGGTGTAATTGCACCCGTCAAGGCTGATTCCGCAAGGTGTCGGCAAACTGAGGTGGTACCACGGGATTTTCTCGTCCTCTGAATTCATATTCAGGGGCGTTTTTTATTGCCCCAAAAGGAAGGTGTTTTTATGTTGTTAAAAATTGGATTACTTGTCGTATTCTTCGGAATTATGATAGGTGTCGGTCTCTATTGCAGACGCCACTCGACAGATGTGGCGGGCTTCGTTCTCGGCGGTCGCTCGGTCGGTCCTTGGCTTACCGCTTTCGCTTACGGAACGTCATATTTCTCTGCCGTTATCTTCGTCGGCTACGCAGGTCAGTTTGGCTGGCGTTTCGGAATTGCCTCTACATGGATAGGCATTGGCAACGCGTTTCTCGGCTCTCTGCTTGCCTGGATAGTTCTTGGCAGGCGCACAAGACTTATGAGCCAGCATCTCGGCAGTGCCACAATGCCCGAATTCTTCGGCAAGCGCTACAACAGCCCAGCGCTTAAAATTTCGGCATCGGTGCTTGTGTTCATATTCCTTATTCCCTACACCGCATCGCTATACAACGGACTTTCAAGGCTTTTCTCAATGGCATTCCCCGGCATCAGCTACAACCTTTGCGTTATCGTAATGGCGGTGCTTACCGGTATTTACGTTATCGCGGGCGGATATATGGCTACGGCTATCAACGACTTTATTCAGGGCATTATAATGCTCTTTGGAATTATACTCGTCATAGTTTCCGTGCTTAAGACACAGGGCGGATTTACCGAGGCTCTTGCAGGGCTTGCCAAGGTAGAAGCAGAGGGCGCAGCCCCCGGCGTGTTCGGCTCGTTCTTCGGTCCCGAGCCCTTAAATCTTCTCTTTGTAATCATTCTTACCTCGCTTGGCACATGGGGTCTTCCCCAAATGGTGCAGAAGTTCTACGCTATCAAAAGCGAAAAGGACATCAACAAGGGCACGCTTATTTCCACAGTGTTTGCTCTCGTCGTTGCGGGCGGTTGCTACTTCCTCGGCGGCTTCGGCAGACTTTTCGCGGACAAGCTTGACGTTGTAAACGGAAGCCCCTCAGGCGGATTTGACGCCATTATTCCCACAATGCTTGAAAATCTCCCCACCATAGTTATCGCGGTGGTAATCGTTCTGGTGCTTTCGGCATCTATGTCCACCCTCTCCTCGCTGGTTCTCGCATCAAGCTCAACTCTCACCCTTGATATGATAAAGGGGCACGTGATAAAAAAGCTTTCCGAGAAAAAGCAGGTACTTATTATGCGCGCGCTTATCGTGGTGTTTATCGCAATCTCGGCAATAATCGCGATCAACAAAGACAAGCTTGGCTACATAGCCGATATGATGGGAATTTCCTGGGGCGCACTTGCAGGCGCGTTCCTCGCTCCCTTCCTCTACGGTCTCTACTCCAAAAGAATCACCAAGGCATCCTGCTACGCAAGCTTTATATTCGGAGCGGGGCTTATGGTTGCAAATATGCTTTTCAGAAGCTCATTTCCCCTTGTTCTTCAATCGCCCATTAACAGCGGCGTTATAGCAATGCTCGGCGGCCTCGTGCTGGTTCCCGCAGTAAGCCTCTTTACAAGAAAGCTTGACAGCGATGCGGTAGACGCTATGTTCGAGTGCTATCAGAAAGACGTTACAGTAAAATCAAAAGAATCTCTCGGTGATTAGAAAGGATTTAACTATGCCGATTACAGACATTTTACAAAAAAACGCGGATTTTTATCCCAACGACGTCAGCCTTGTTGAGATAAATCCTCAGCTCGAAAATCAAACTCGCATGACCTGGAGAGAATATTCTCTTATCGAGTCAAACCCCAACGAAGCATACAGAAAGGAAATAACCTGGAGTGAGTTCAACAAGAAGGCTAACCGCTTCGCAAACCTTCTGCTGACGCGAGGAGTTAAGAAGGGAGACAAGGTGGCCATCCTCCTTATGAACTGCATCGAGTGGCTCCCCATATACTTCGGTATACTTAAAACGGGAGCTATGGCAGTGCCTCTCAACTACCGCTATGCGGCTGACGAGATAAAATACTGCCTTGACCTCTCCGACTCTGACTTTATAATATTCGGTCCGGAATTCACAGGACGTGTTGAGCAGATATGCAACAAAGTAAAACGCATCAAAACCTGGCTTTACGTGGGCGACGACTGCCCCACCTTTGCCGAAAGCTACGACAACCTTGTTTCCTACTGCTCATCAAAAAGCCCCGCAATAAAGCTTACGGATGACGACGACGCGGCTATCTACTTCTCCTCGGGAACAACAGGCTTCCCCAAGGCGATAATCCACAAGCACCGCAGTCTTACACACGCGGCTATGACCGAGCAGAATCACCACTCGCAGACCAAGGACGACGTTTTCCTCTGCATACCTCCCCTTTACCACACGGGCGCGAAAATGCACTGGTTCGGCTCTTTCCTCGTTGGCGGTAAGGCGGTAATTCTCAAGGGCATAAAGCCCGAATGGATACTTAAAACAGCCTCCGACGAGCAGTGCTCCATAGTTTGGCTTCTCGTTCCGTGGGCGCAGGATATTCTTGACGCTATCGAGCGCGGCGATATCAAATTGGAGGACTACGACCTTAAGAAGTGGAGACTTATGCACATCGGCGCACAGCCCGTGCCCCCCTCTCTTATCAAGCGTTGGAAAAAGTACTTCCCCACTCACGCCTACGACACCAATTACGGACTTTCCGAGTCCATAGGCCCCGGTTGCGTTCACCTTGGAGTTGAAAACGAGCACAAGGTTGGGGCTATC
This sequence comes from Eubacteriales bacterium, assembly GCA_045128735.1. Taxonomy (GTDB): domain Bacteria; phylum Bacillota; class Clostridia; order Oscillospirales; family CAG-272; genus RGIG8775. The sequence continues at coordinate 5,024 of JBGVRT010000140.1, forward strand.
GGAAAGGCAGGATTTGGTTGGGAGACCAAGATAGTTGACGAATACCGCAACACAGTTGCACGCGGCGAGGTGGGCGAGCTTGCGGTCAAGGGTCCCGGCGTTATGACGGCTTACTACAAGGACGAAAAGGCTACTGCCGACGTTCTCGCTGACGGCTGGCTCTTTACGGGAGATATGGCGCAGGAGGACGAGGACGGATTTATCTACCTTGTTGACAGAAAGAAGGACGTTATCATTTCGGGCGGTGAAAACCTTTACCCCGTACAGATAGAGGATTATCTCCGCAAGCACGACAGCATAAGCGACGTGGCGGTAATCGGTCTGCCCGACGCGCGTCTTGGCGAGATTGCCACGGCAATCATTCAGGTCAAGGAGGGTATGCCCCTTAGCGAGGAGGACGTGCAGGACTTCTGCCTCGACCTTCCCAGATACAAGCGTCCCCGTAAGATTATTTTCGCTGACGTACCCAGAAACCCCACAGGCAAGATTGAGAAGCCCAAATTAAGGTCTATTTACTGCGGCGAAAGCGTTGTCGCTCAGCAGAATGAGATAAAAGGAGAAACAAAATGAAAAAGCTGTTACTTGGAAATGCCGCTGTAGCACGCGGCGCATACGAGGCAGGCGTTACGGTGGTGGCATCATACCCCGGTACGCCCAGCACCGAAATAACCGAAGAAATCGTAAAATTTGAAGAAATATACGCCGAGTGGTCGCCCAACGAAAAGGTGGCGGCAGAGGTTGCCATAGGCGCTTCAATCGGCGGAGCAAGAGCAATGAGCTGTATGAAGCACGTCGGTCTTAACGTAATGGCTGACCCTGTGTTCACAGTAAGCTACATAGGCGTAAACGGCGGTCTTGTGTTCTGCGTTGCAGATGACCCCGGTATGCACTCCTCTCAAAACGAGCAGGACTCCCGCCACTACGCGAAGGCTTCAAAGATAGCTATGCTTGAACCCTCCGACTCCTCGGAATGCAAGGAGTTCACAAAGCTTGCATATACTCTTTCCGAGAAGTACGACACACCTATGTTCGTAAGACTTTCCACCCGCGTTTCTCACTCCCAGAGCCTTGTGGAGCTTGGCGACCGCGAGGAGGTTGCGCTTAAGCCCTACGAAAAGAATATTCCCAAGCACGTTATGATGCCCGCTATGGCAATCAAGCGTCACGTGGTAGTTGAGGACAGAATAAAGGCTCTCACCGAGCTTGCCGAGACCTCGGAGCTTAACCGCGTTGAGGAAAACGGCTCAAAGATAGGCGTTATCACCGCAGGTATCTCCTATATGTACGCAAAGGAGGCTCTTGGTGACAAGGCTGACTTCTTAAAGCTCGGTATGGTTTATCCCCTTCCCGAAAAGAAGATAATCGACTTCGCTAAGAAGTACGACAAGGTTTACGTAATCGAGGAGCTTGACCCCATTATCGAACAGCACTGCAAAGCTCTCGGAGTAAACGTCATCGGCAAGGAAGTTTTCACTCTCCTTGGCGAATACACCCCCAATATGATTAAGAAGGCGGTTCTCGGCGAAGAAGCTCCCGAGGTTGCAAGAGCTACCGAGGCTATTCCCGTCCGTCCTCCCGTAATGTGCGCGGGCTGCCCCCACAGAGGCACATTCTACGTGCTTAAAAAGCTTGGACTTGTGGTTTCGGGCGACATCGGATGCTACACTCTCGGCGCGGCAGCTCCCCTTCAGTCGGTAGACACAACCATTTGTATGGGCGCGTCTGTCAGCGCGGCTCTCGGTATGGCAAAGGCTCGCGGTGCGGAGTTCAACAAGAAGCTTGTTTCGGTTATCGGTGACTCCACATTTATGCACTCGGGAATCACGGGACTTGTTGACATAGTTTACAACAAGGGCAACAACACGGTAATTATTCTCGACAACTCTATCACGGGTATGACGGGACATCAGAACAACCCCACCACGGGCTACACCATCCGCGGCGAGGAGACAAAGCAGGTAAACCTTATCGCCCTTTGCAAGGCTGTGGGCATCGAGCACGTTGTTGTGGCTGACCCCTTTGACGTCAAGAATTTCGAAAAGGTAGTCAAGGAAGAGGTCGAGCGCGAAGAGCCCTCGGTTATTATCGCACAGCGTCCTTGCGCTCTGCTTAAGTCTGTTAAGTACACGGGTCATTGCAAAATCACTGACAAGTGTAAAAATTGCAAGCTTTGCATGAAGCTTGGCTGTCCCGCAATTTCCATAAAGGACGGCAAGCCCTGCATCGACGAGACACAGTGCAACGGCTGCGGTCTCTGCATAAACGTCTGCCCCTTCGGAGCTATTGAAAAGGAGGAAAACTGATATGACAAAGAATATTATGATAGTCGGTGTCGGCGGTCAGGGTACGCTCCTTGCAAGCCGAATCCTCGGCAACACGGTTATCGGCGAGGGATACGACGTTAAGGTATCCGAGGTTCACGGAATGAGCCAGCGCGGAGGTAGCGTTGTTACCTACGTTAAGTACGGCGAAAAGGTGTACTCCCCCATTATCGACGAGGGTGAGGCTGATATTATTCTCGCCTTCGAGCTTCTTGAAGCCTACCGCGCACTTCCCTACCTCAAAAAAGGCGGCAAGATAATTGTAAACGCACAGCAGATAGACCCTATGCCCGTAATCACGGGAGCTATGGAATACCCTGCTGACATCGCCGCAAAGCTTTCGGCTGTGGCTGACGTTACGGTTGCCGACGCGCTCAGCGCGGCAAAGGAAGCAGGCAACGCCAAGGCTGTAAACGTAGTGCTTATCGGCGTGCTTGCAAATAACTCCGAGATTCCCTACGAAAAATGGGTAGAAACAATAAAAACCACCGTTCCGCCCAAGTTCCTTGAAGTTAACCTCAAGGCGTTTGATATAGGTTACAATTTATAATTTTCGGAGGCAAAAAATGAAATATTGGCAGGAAGAACTTGAAACAATGCCTCGCGAGAAGCTCCGTGAGCTTCAGAACGAGAGACTCGTATGGCAAGTCAAAAGAATGTATGAAAACGTAGAGCTTTTCAGACAGCGTATGGACGAAAAAGGGCTTAAGCCTGAGGACATCAAGGGCGTAGACGCTCTCCACAAGCTCCCCTTCTCCTACAAAAAAGACCTTCGTGACTATTACCCTTACGGACTTTTCGCAGTTCCCATGAAGGATATCCGCCGCGTACACGCTTCCTCGGGTACAACAGGCAAGCAGATAGTCGTAGGCTACACCGACGGCGACCTTGACAGATGGGCTGACTGCTTCGCAAGAATGCTGGTTGCGGTTGGCGCAGACGAAAACGACTTCGTTCACGTTGGCTACGGCTTGGGTCTTTTCACAGGCGGCTTTGGCGCCCACGACGGTGCGTTAAAGCTTGGAGCTACCGCTATCCCGATTTCGGCAGGTAACACACAGAGACAGATTCAGACAATGATTGACTTCGGCTCAACAGTTCTCTGCTGTACTCCCTCTTACGCTATGTACCTCGGTGAGACTATCGGCGAGCAGGGTCTTAAGGACCAGCTTAAGCTCAAGGCAGGTATCTTCGGTGCAGAGCCTTGGACAGAGGAAATGAGACACCAGATCGAGGAAAAGCTCGGTCTTAAGGCGTACGACATCTACGGACTTTCCGAAATTATGGGTCCCGGCGTTTCCTGCGAATGTGAATACCAGTGCGGTATGCACGTTTGGGAGGACCACTTCATTCCCGAAATAATCGACCCCGACACGGGCGAGGTGCTTCCCGAGGGTGAGCAGGGTGAGCTTGTGTTCACCACTATAACCAAAGAGGGCTTCCCTCTTATCAGATACCGTACCCGCGATATCTGCTCGCTCAACTACGCTCCCTGCAAGTGCGGCAGAACTCACGTCAGAATGAACAAGCCTCAGGGCAGAACCGACGATATGCTTATCATCCGCGGCGTAAACGTATTCCCCTCTCAGATAGAAGAAGTGCTTCTTAAGGTGGGCGGCGACATTACCCCCAACTATCAGATAATCGTTGACCGCGAAAACAACAATGACACCTTCCTTGTAAACGTTGAGATGAGCGAGGAAATGTTCTCCGACGGCGTAAAGAGCATCGAGGCTATCGAAAGAAATATTACCGAAAATCTCCGCAGCACACTTGGCATCGCTCCCAAGGTAAGACTTGTAAACCCCAAGTCTATCGAGCGAAGCGAGGGCAAGGCAAAACGAGTTATCGACAAGAGAAAACTTAAATAAGGAGGAACCCATATGTTTATTAAACAGCTTTCAATTTTCATTGAGAATAAAGTCGGCAGACTTCAGGCAATAATGGACACCCTCAGCGAGAATGACATCAATATCCGCGCACTCTCTATCGCGGAGACCACCGAGTTTGGTATTCTCAGAATAATCACTCCGGACGTTGACAAGGCAAAAAAGGTGCTTCGCGAGGTTGACGTTATCTCTAAGATAACCGACGTTATCGCGGTTTATATCGACGATAAGGCAGGCGGACTCGCAAAAATGCTCAAAGCTATTACCGATGCAGAGGTAAACGTTGAGTATATGTACGCCTTCCTCGGCAGAACCGAGGGCAAGGCTCTTATGGTGCTCAAAGCCGATAACGAGGCAAAAGCCGAAAAAGCACTCCTCGGCAGCGGAATGGAGCTTGCAAGCCCTGATATTATCTGATTAAATATCGAACGAAAAACGGCTGTTTCTTTGTGAAACAGCCGTTTTTATGTTTCCCTTGTAGGGCGGGGGCTTGCTCCCGCCCTACAACAAAATTGATTTTTACAATAAAAAATTTTACTTAAAAAAGGGCTAATCTCGTAATGAGACAGCCCTTTTATCTTATTCCCCATACTCAGCTACATAAGGCAAATTGCGGTATTTCTCGTCGCAGTCCAAGCCGTATCCGATTACGAAATGGTCGGGAATGGTGAAAAGCGACTTGTCAGCTTCAAACTCAACCTTACGTCTGGAGGGCTTGTCAAGCAGGGTAATCACTCTGAAGGAAAGCGGATTTCTCTCCTTAAGCATCTCCGCGATAATCTTAAGCGTGCGTCCCGTGTCCACAATATCCTCAACGATAATAACGTGGCACTTGCTTATGTCGTGGTCAAGATCCATCACTATTTCAACCTTGCCAACAGACTCGGTACCGCTAAAATAACTCTTGGCGCACATAAAGCCTGTCTCTACTGGAACAGAGGTGGCGCGGCAAAGGTCAGCAAGGAACACAAAAGAGCCCTTGAGAATGCTCACCAAAAGTATAGGTCTGCCGTCGTAAATGCTGTCAATGTACTTGCCTGCCTCTTTTACTGCGGCGGCTATTTCTTCCTCAGTGATAAGCACCCTTTTTATTTTGCCTTTGTATTCGTTGATAAGCTGTTTTGTGTCCATTTTTATTCTCCCTGTTCGTCAGAAGTGACCGTTAGATTTATACATAATGAGTATACCACATAAATCGCCCTTAGTCAAGATTTTTTTGCAAAAATCGGGATGTTTTGGATACATTTATTTTTTCTTGACAACATTTTTTTCTATAAATAAAAAAACGCACGCGTGAAAAAATAAATAAGCAAGCGAAAAAAGAAAGGATTTTTTATATGCGAAGGTTAAACAAAAACCGAGGCGCAAAAACCGCCTCTCTTATTTGTCTTGCGGTGGCACTTGCGCTTATTGCGGCGCTCTCCTGCTCTGCCGCCCAGCATAAAATGTTTGGATTTGGCAGGCGTGACGCCGTAACAAGCGAACCTCCGCCAATCGGTGAGGGCATTGAAAGCGGCGCAAACGGTATAATCGACGGCGCGGAAAGCATCGTGGACGGAATTGAAAGCGGTGCAGAGGATATTATCGACGGCGCGGAGAGCAATTTTGACAGTATGGAAAGCGATATGAGCGACGGAATGGAAACCAATATTCCCGACAGCGATATAGACGGCGCGGTAAAGGACGAGGACAGCGACGGAATATCCGACCCTACCGACTCCGATGACGACAACGACGGCACCCCCGACGCCGCCGACAGCGATGCAGATAACGACGGAATCACCGACGGCGCGGACAAAGACCCCGATGGCGACGGCAAGGAAGAAAAAGGAATGTCGGCGACTGTGGGAATTATTATCGCCCTGCTTATAGTTGGAGCGGTAGTGATACTGATAATCGCCCTCATGCCCAAGAAAAAGCCACCCATGGGCAAATAAAATAAGGAGCTGAGCCGATGGCTCAGCTCCTTTGCGCACCGACAAATTAGTGTTTAACGCATTATGTTAGCACCGCACCCCTCTAGAAAAGTTTTTGCGGAGCTTTTTTCAAAAAGCGACAATCTCGCGCCCGCAGGCGCATCGGCGTTTTCTTTTTGTGAGCTTTTTCTTTTGCGCCTTTTGGTTCAAAAGAAAAAGCGGAGTTACGGTTTGTGCCTTATAAAACGG
>JBGVRT010000141.1:0-6472 GCA_045128735.1 Eubacteriales bacterium
AAACACCGCGAATTTGCTACGCAAACCCCTAATTCTTTACACTCAAGAAAAAGAAAAACGCCTATGCGCCTGCGGGCGCGAGATTGTCGCTTTTTGAAAAAAGCTCCGCAAAAACTTTTCTCGCGGGCTGCGGTGCGAACATAGTGCGCCAAACAATAATTTGCCGATTTGTTGCATATTTTAAGAAGTTTATGACTTTTATCCATATTTTGGGTAAAAGCCGAAAAAAACTCTTGACAAAGGGAGTGAAAAGTAGTAAAATAAATTTGTATATTATGTATTCTGTATGAATTGTGGGGAAACGGAGCTCGGCGTTTTGACATTTTCCATAAAAGTACACTTTTAGAGAAATTTTCAAGACGGACATTTTCTAATGCGAATTTCTCTTTTTTTGTCTTATTTTAAGATTTGTTTTCAAAAATGCGACAAAAAAGAGATTCTCAAAAGGTGTACTTTTGAAGAATCTCTATAATTTGGGGCTATTTAATTTTTCTATAAAGGTGTACTTTTAGAGAAATTTTCAAGCATATAAATTCAAATTCAATTTCAAATCTAATTTTTTTGCCCGTGAGGGCGGAAAGGAACAATTATGAAAACCACAGCAAAAAGACTTCTGGCGGCACTTCTTTGTGCGCTGATGATTCTTTCGGCGTTCGCGGTAATTCCCGCGGTAGCTGAGGAGACCACAGCGGCAGGGGATAACACGGCAGAGCCCGAGGGCGGCGAAAATGCTCCCGAGGGAGAAGAAACAGAAACCGCAGAGAGCGGCACGGGCTTTGAGAACCTTCTCAATGGTGAGGTCATTACCTTTGACGATTGGGATCCCGATGCGGGCGAGAAAGCACAGCAATACGTGTGGCGCAAGTCGGGATTTTTCCTGACCAACGTCACGGGAAATGGGCTTGATTCGGGAAGCACACTGACGTCAGACGGTAAGGGCGGTTACAGGATGTTGCTTAATGGCAGCGGAACGTACGTTAATAACGCCGCCGCCACAGACACATCGTTCAGCGTTGAAAACCACATCCCCGCGAAGGTAAGCGCGAGCAAGGGCTTGATTGACCTTCTTTACGGCGAAAGCGGTCCCACAAAGTACAGCCTTCAGATGGATTTCGTTATATCCGACAGTTTCGTCGGCTCGGCAGCGAGTAACGACGTAAAAAATAACGCTGTGTCGGGATACCGCGGATTCTCGCTTGTTGACTTTGGCGGCGGCTGGATAATCAAGGCTACTGCGCCCGGAATCGCCCCCGTGGTTAATCTTGAGACCAAGACAGATGCCGATACAGGCGAGACGAGCTACGTTAAGTACAACTATAACACCAATAATAACACGTATACCGCAAATGAAGAAGGTGCTTATTACAAAATTACGGGCACGAGTACACCCGAGGCCGACGCAGAAAAACTCAAGAACGTAGGATATCTGTACCCTGTCGGCGCAACCAGTGCTTACGTATTCGATGCAACGGTTAAGGCGGGTATGTCGTCAGAGAGTACTTACATGGGCAAAGCCAACGTGGTAAAGGGAGAACAGGTAGGTACTTCGAGCTACTACTACGTATCGGGTAGGGCCGATGCGACTATTCCCGCTGACTACATAAAGGATGCCTTTACTTATACCGCGGGCGAGCCCTTTACGCTTCGCTTTGACTTTGAGAGAACTGCGGTTTCGGGAGCTAACAACGACAAAGTTCTTGTTACCGTATACGGTATCAGAGAGGGGCAGCCCGACCTCCTTATAGGTACTAAAACATATAATACAACCGAGGCTGTAAGAAATTACGGCATCAGATTCAGTGACACTTCTACGGCAAAGACGCAGATTGACAACATCAAGCTTACTATCGCCGAGGATGCGGAGTATACCTGCGCGGGCGACCACGCAAGCCTTGTTTCGGGCTGTGAGATAACCGAGATAAAGAATCTGCCCTCTTTCTTTGAGGTAAGATACTCTTGCGGTAAGGTAGAGCACGTTGAGCATATGCTTGCAGACAAGGTTACCGACCTTACTTCGGGCGAGACGTTTACGGTAAACAACAGCTTTATAAACGGTTCGGGCTCCACCAAAATGCCTATTGGTGAGTTTACCGTTACCTTCAGCCTTAAAACAGCAAGCTCCTTTGACCCCACGGCAGACGGATACGCAAACGCGAGAATTGTCAGAATGGGCGGCAAGAACCTTCTTAACTTTGGCGTCGTTGAGGAAGATGGGGTTAAGGTCGGAAAGCTGTACACGAGCTACAAGCATACCGCTGGTTCAGCCCCCGCTATCACCGGCGACGGCTCGGCTGAGCTTATGACGCTTGAGACGAATAAAACCTATAGTTTCAAGCTTGCGGTAACGCCGTCGATTTCACGCGACGGTAAGCATACCGTTAAAATATACGTTGACAACAAGCTTATAACGGAGTTAAGCTATATTTTTGACTCGGGAGCAATATACTTCTACGGCTATAAGATAGGCGATAGTACGAAGATATCTATGTCGGAGAAGAGAATTTTTGCCGATAACGATTTCGTTATCGCGGCAGAGCTTAACACAAGAGCCGATTACAAGAAGCCCGCAGAGGACTTTGAGCTTGTTAAGCTTGGTGACGCTACTCTCCTTACACTTACTAAGGACGGCAAGGTGGTTACAGGCTCGGGCGACGTTATGCACGAGAGTCTGACTCGTATGCGCACCAATCCCATCTTTATAAGAGTTCTTCCTTCTTACGGCGGATTTGACGTTATATATTATAAGGATAACGCCGAGGTGGGCAGAGGCTACGTAAGCGTAAGTGCCGATTCGTATATGTCGGGACTTGTGTTTGCCGCACCCGAGGGCTTGCATATAAACAATATCAAGGCGGTTACTCTTAAAACCTCTACCGCTTATCCTACCGCGCTTTCGGGTGTTACCTCGAAAAAGGCAGAGGGATATTGCGTGCACAGAGACCCCGACGGTGACGTTTCAACCGCACACGTAAGCAGAAGCTTCGTGCTCGTTCCCTCGCTTAACGTTAACTCGTCGGGCGAGACTCAGGGTGTAAACGAGCTTTGGTACTACTACGACTGCTACTATTGCGGCGAGCGTATGTACGTGAATATGGGTGAAAACCTTTATAACAGTACAAAGGCTGACTATCAGGCTTACTATTATGCCAAGAATGCTACAACTGTAACCGACAGTAACAAGAAAGTGAATACTATTTTTGACGGTGATGGAGAGATTAGTCTTGCCAAGAGCGGAAGTTCTTATCCCAACCCCATGGTTTATACAAACGCTAACGTTACCAAGAGCGGCGGAGTCAGCTTCTGGGTTAACTTCGCATATGAAGTCGATAAAGTAAACCCCTATGCAATAATTACTAAGGGCTCGAAGGGCGGCGGAGGTAGCTTCTTTAACATTATAGCGAACTATGGCTCGCTGGTAAGAGCTTTTGCCGTAAAGCCTTATGAAAAAGGTACTACCACACCGCTTAGTGCTTCAACGCCTCTTGACAAAGTAGAAATATACGACCCGAGAGCATCTGTTGAAAATGCTGCGGCAGGAACGGCGGGAACCGATTACTCTGCCGAATATATCCTTCTCCGTTCAAATACAAACAGCAAAAAGCTTGCTCTCGTAAAATCGGGCGACAAGGTGAACTTTACTTTGTTCGTTGACCCCCTTAATGACAGCAAGACTTCGAATACAAAGATATGGGTTAACGGTGAGTTTGCCAACGCGACCTATACCTACGGTAATACAAATGATAACAGCGGATACGCTTTAAGATTTTACGAGGGTAGAAACTACGTAGACGGTTGCATAAGCAACTTCGCCTTCGTGCTTGATGACAGGGCGGAAGCGCCGAAGCATGAACACGACACCAGCGGTGACGGTGACGTTGAGATACTCGTTACAGACGACGAGGTTTATCAGATAGTTGACTGCTACTGCGGAGCACACATTAAGCAGGGCATAGTCGAGATTGTCAAGAATAACATTGAAAACTTTTACGGCGGATACGGAATGGTTGAATATACCAATCCCGGAACCCACTACGTAGTAACCGATATCGGACTTAAGGCTGATATTGAGTCGGGCGCGCTTATCACCCTCGGTGACGACGTGGTGCTTGACGCGAGTGAGCTTGACTATACCGCCCCCACAACGGTCACGGCGGCTGTCCGAGTCAAGGGAACAAGCTATGAGCTTTATATTGACAACAAGTCGGTAAAGAGCGGCACGCTTTCGGCTAAGCCCGAATCGGTTACGTTCGGCGCGGAGAACGCCTACGACAACAGTGTAAGCTTTAAGTACAACAAGATAGTAAAGCTTGGCTCTACCTCCTTTGACGGTAAGGTGGAATTTATTGACAACCCCGTGGGTGCGGTTTGCTACCACGAGGGAAGCGCACTTAAGTTTACAGGCAACAGCTATATGAATACAGCGCCTATTGACGGTATTACCTTTGAGGCTACGAATGCTGACGGAAAGGCAAATGAGGTTCTTGGCTTGAAGAATATCAAGGCTCGCTATATTTGCTCTGTCTGCGGCGATTCGGTATACGCGGCGCAGGGTGAGGCGCTCGGCGTTAACGTAAACCTTGCCCATGACAACGGAAAACATTTCAATACGACACCGTTGAAGATAGATAAAAACGGCTCGTCCGAAACAACGGCGGCGTCACATACCATAACCGTGCCAATGGAAGATATTTGCCACGGCAATAAGCTTTGGATGTCCTTTGACTTTACCTACAGCGCTACTGCAAATGGCGTTAAAACGCTTATGGGACGCGGTACGGGCGGCTCGGTAATTTCTCTCAGAGTGCCTTTAATTCAATCTAAGTTCTTGCAATCTGCACACACGGACAGATTCGAGTACATACAGCTTGTAAGAGGCTTTGCGGTGCTTCGTCCGGACGTTGAGCTTGACGGGAATTACACCGTAAATGATTACTATGACGACCGTATGGGTGTCTGGTATGCATCTACCTCCGAAATGGTTAACCAGCCCGAAAGCGCGTACAGAATGGTATTTATGAACGGTCAGACCTACAAGATAGATATTTGCATAGAGTCGGCTGATGACGGCATCACCTATTCTACCTATATTGACGGTAAGCTTTTATATTCGGAAAAAAACACAGGCATAAGGCATTACTTTAATATTGACAGAGATGACACGATTCCCGAGGGATTTGTAAGAGACCCGAAGAAGGCTGATGAAAGTGTATATCCCGTAGAGGATGCAAAGACGTATGCGTCCAAGTATTCTCCCGCGCTTCGCTTCTGCGATCAGGATTGTGGCAAGTTCAAGCTCAGCAACCTTGCTATGGTCAAGTATGGCGCGGGCAAGGACGACTACTCGGGCAACACCACGGTATTTGAGATAAGCGCGACCAAGCCCGAGACGGCAGGCACTATTGCCTCTGTGGGCGGTGTCGGTCTGCTTAGCGTTGACGATGACGGTAAGCTTATCGCGGCTGACGGCAACGTCCTTACGAAGAAGGTTGGCGAGGCTTACGAGGACGTTGTTCTCGGCGACACCGAGCTTTATATCTCGGCTGTGCTCTATGACGGCGCGGTAAGATACTACACAGGCGCAAGCCGCGAGACTCTCGGCTACGCTTACGCAAACGGTGCTGTTTCGGCGGCAATCAACCTTACGGCAGATGACCTTACGGACACCGAGCTTGAGGTTGGCGCTACCGTCCGTGTGCTTGATATCTACGGTTCGGTTGGAAATGCCGAGACCGAGTATATCACCTATCAGATGCATATGACCACGCCTAACAAGATACGCGTGGTTGCGGCTAACGACGTTCTTTACTTCGGCGAGACGGGCTTCAGAGTCCGCACCGAAAGAGTGGTTGAAGACAAGACTGTGGTAACTGAGACTGTTAAGTCCAGTGGCACCGTATTCTCCTCTATTCTTGCTGAGGGAAGCGAAGACAAAAAGATAACTGCCGACCGCTACGGTCACAGATACTTCTCGCTCCTTGAGCTTTCCGAACTTGCAAACGGCAAGGCGGGCAGTAGCTACAAGATGTACATTACGCCTTTCAACGTGATTGAAGAGAACGGCGAGGCTGTGTACAGCGCCAAGACTGCTGTTATCTCGGTAACCGTTGACGACGAGGCGAAGTGTGAGCAGTCGGTTATCGACACGGCAGAGGTTCCCCAGGTTACCTCCGCTGAATGATAATTCTGTTGAATAGCAGATAAATAAGGGGCTGAGTTAATAACTCAGCCCCTTTGCACATCGAATTATTGTTTGAAGGTGTGTTCGCACCGCAGCCCGCGAGAAAAGTTTTTGCGGAGCTTTTTTCAAAAAGCGACAATCTCGCGCCCGCAGGCGCATCGGCGTTTTTCTTTTTCTTGAGCTTTTTCTTTTTGCGCCTCTTGCATCAAAAAGAAAAAGCGGGGTTACGGTTTGCGCTTTATAAAACGGTTGTGAAATAAATAAAAAAATAGTTTATACCTCGTAAATTGTAAC
>JBGVRT010000142.1:0-6246 GCA_045128735.1 Eubacteriales bacterium
GTTGCAGCTTCCGCGCTCAAGCACTCCATCGAGGGCGACTACAACATGGTTACCCTTGCAGAGGTTGAAAAGCTCGCAGGCGGCGACGGATCCGGTCGTATCCAGAGATAATTTGAATTTAATAAAATTAAGAGGACTCGAATTGAGTCCTCTTTTTTCTTTATTCTTTATTTTCTTCTTCCCTCTCGCGAAGCATTTTGCCGATCTTGACAAGCTTTGACGAAGCAACAAGCATTATCACCACGCCGCCAAGCATCCACGTTGCCCAGCTTGAATGGTCGATCGCCAGGCATATCAACGCAACAACGAGTGTAAGCGCGCTCAAAACGTACAAAATTATAGCAGGAATGTATTCTTTATCCATATCCGCACCTTAGAAAAGTCCCACGATCTCGCCGCGCTCGTCAACGTCGATCTTTTCCGCTGCAGGAACCTTGGGAAGACCGGGCATAGTCATAATATCGCCCGTGAGAGCCACCACAAAGCCCGCGCCCGCGCTAACCTTGACCGACTTTATCGTTACCGTAAAGCCCTCGGGCGCGCCAAGCAGATCCTTGTTATCGGAAAAGCTGTACTGCGTTTTCGCCATACAAACGGGAACGTTTCCAAATCCGAGAGCCTCGAGCTTCTCTATCTGCGCTTTAGCCTCGTCCGTTACATAAATTCCGTTTCCGCGGTAGATATTTTTAACTATTTTTTCGATCTTTTCCTCGATAGTACCTTCAAGTGAATAGGAGAAGCTGAAGCCTGAATTGTCCTGCTCACAAAGACGAACCACCTCGCGCGCAAGCTCCATGCCGCCTTCTCCGCCCTTAGCCCAAACGTCGGAAAGAACTACGTTCACACCTCTCTCGCGGCACTTTTTGATTATAAATTCGACCTCTTTCTCGGTATCGGTGGGGAATTTATTAAGAGCCACCACGCAGGGCAGACGGTAAACTTCGGTAATATTTGAAAGATGGCGCAAAAGGTTGGGAATTCCCGCTTCAAGCGCGCAAAGATCCTCCTCTGCAAGCTCATTCTTTGCAAGACCGCCGTGCATCTTAAGTGCGCGGATGGTCGCAACAAGCACCACCGCGTTCGGCTTAAGGCCCGTCATACGGCATTTTATATCCAAAAACTTCTCCGCGCCGAGATCCGCGCCAAAGCCCGCCTCGGTAACGGTATATTTCGCGGTTTTAAGAGCCATTTTCGTCGCAATAACGGAGTTACATCCGTGCGCGATATTGGCAAAGGGTCCGCCGTGAACGAACGCGGGCGTTCCCTCAAGCGTCTGTACGAGATTTGGGGAGAGCGCATCGCGAAGAAGCGCCGTCATAGCGCCCGCCGCCTTGAGATCCCCCGCGGTAACGGGCTTACCTTCAACGTTATAGGCAACTATCATTCGGGACAGGCGCGCCTTGAGATCCTCGATGGACGAAGCAAGGCAAAAGATAGCCATGACCTCGCTCGCGACCGTGATATCGTAGCCGTCCATTCGCGGCACACCGTCAACGCGGCGACCGAGTCCGTCCTGAATACAGCGGAGCTGACGGTCGTTCATATCCACACAGCGGCGAAGCGTTATCCTTTCGGGATCGATGCGAAGCTCATTTCCCTGATAGATGTGATTGTCAAGCATCGCACAGAGCAGATTGTTTGCCGCTCCTATCGCGTGAAAATCACCCGTAAAATGCAGATTTATATCCTCCATGGGAACGACCTGAGCGTATCCGCCGCCTGCCGCGCCGCCCTTTATTCCGAAAACGGGGCCGAGGGATGGCTCGCGAAGTGCGGTAACGACGTTCTCTCCTATGCGCGAAAGTCCGTCCGCAAGACCTATCGTCGTGGTCGTCTTTCCCTCACCCGCGGGCGTGGGAGTGATCGCAGTGACCAAAATAAGCTTGCCGTCGGGCACGTCTTTCTTTTCGTCAAGATAAGAAAGAGAAACCTTTGCCTTGTGCTTGCCGTATGGCTCGATAAAATTCTCTCCGACACCGGCTGTGCGAGCGATATCGTATATATTTTTCATTTTGCATTGCTTTGCAATCTCAATATCCGTAAGATATGCCATTTTTTATTCCTCCTTTGAGGTGTTTTTTATATTATAACATCTGCGAAGCATCTTGTCAATCGATAATGGCTGCGCAAAAATTGGTATTCGCTTTAAATCTCAATAACGTTCACGTCGGGGGCTACGACCTTAGCAAGCTCGACGTCACGGGTCTGGCAGGTCAGAAGCACGCACTGTGACTCCTTTGCGTAGGACGAGATGATCTCCAGCACGTTTTTTGCTCTTCCGTCGTCAAGTTGGGAGAGGCACTCATCCATATAAAGGGGCGGCTGCTTATCGCCAAGAAGCGTCTGCAAAAGCGCAAGGCGCACCGAAAAGTAAGCTGCGTCAAGGCTTCCGCGGCTGAGCGACTCAACAGGACGCGTCGCGCCGTCCGCGAACACGGAAAGCTTCATATTATCGTCGATATAAAGCTCGCCGTACTTCCCTCCCGTTGCGGCAGAGAGATTTTCCCTCGCCTTGTCGCGAATGTGGGGAGTTACGTCGCTTTTAATGCTAAGGGATGCGGCATTTACCGTTTCCATAGCGAGCTTTACCGCGTCAAGACGGAGCTTTAAGGAGTCAAGATATTCACTCTCCGCCTCGATCTCGGGGAAGATCTCGCTTGAGGCTCTCTTTCCGCCGCTCGCGGCAAGATTTCGCTCAATTCCCGCCTTGTACTGTCCGAAATGATTGGTCCTGTGCAGTGCGAGGTCGCGCTCCGCCTTTAATTTTTCAAAGGACGTGCCCTCTATTTTTTCTATGATCTGCGGAGTAAGACGGGCTCTTATATCGGATTCCGAGAAGCGCGCAAGCTCACCCGAAAGCGATCTGAGGAGTGCCTCGTTCTCGCGAGAGCCGTTCTCAAGCACCTCCCGTTTGGAAAGATACTCCCTCATTCTGCCGCAAATTCCGTCAATAGCTCCCTCAAGATCCGCTTGCTCGTTAATACCGAGCTCGCGCAATTCCGCTCTCGCGCGGTTAAGATCACTATTAAAGGTATCCTCCGCAACCGACAGGCGGAATTTTGCGCCCTCGATCGCATTTTTATGCTTCGTTCTGCTTTCCCTGCTCTGCGCAAAGGAGTCAAGAAGAGCCTCTATATCCGCTCCGCTATCGTTTTTATGCTCCTCTCCAAGCCTTTTGAAAAAGCTTTCAAGCTCTCCCTTTGCTGCCAGCGCCTGTCTGTAGGAAACGAAAGCCACCGAGCAAAGTATAGCCCCGATGAAGGCAACCGTCATAGCTCCTGCGGCATTGTTCATCGCAAAGGCGAGGATGCAGGCAAAAATAACAAGAATTGATCCGCCAATACCGAAGGATGTGAGTAAAAAGCTACTTCCCGATGCCTTTTTGCGCTTAGCCTCAACGAATGAAGCGGCAATCCTCGGCGCTTCAAATTCATCAAGAATATCGGAAAGCCCCGATTCGTTCGCATAAGCCGCGCTGTCAAGCAAGCCCTTTGCCGCATCAAGCTCGGCAAGAGCCGACGCGCGCGTTTCCCTGCTTCTTTCAAGCGCACCTTTAACTGCTCTAAGCTCCGAGATGCGCTCGTAGGACGCTTCGCTCACAACGTCACGGTATTCAGCATCAAGCTCGCGCAAGGACTTGCGAACAAGCTCATCGTCCTCGCGAAGCTCCTTTAATTTATCGAATTTCTGAAGACGTAAAACGTCATCGTGCATGTCGCACATTCTCTGAGCTACCTCAAATTCCGCGCGTGCCTTTGAAAGAGCCAATTCAACACGTTCAAGCTCGTCGCGGTTCTTGATAAGCTCGTTTTCATATATCTGCGCGCCCTTGTATTCACTTTTAAGCCTTTCAAGAGCAAGCTCGCTCTCGAAAACAAGACCGCCCTTGCCGTTCGTGTGCATTAGTCTGCGGCGCTCCGTATCGAGCATCTTGATAGCCACCTGAACGCTCGTGTTCTCGTCGCCCGAGGAGAGAAGATTATCGATGACCGACTTTACCGCCTCGCCGCTGAGAAGCACCGTTTCAAGCTGACGGATGCTGCACATACTGTCATAAGCCTGCGCCGGAATGCCGAGAAAATGCTCGCCGGGAACCTCGCCCTCAAACACCTCCGCGCCGCTTTCAACGTCTATTATACGCGCTTTATCCGCGTAAGTGCCGCGCGCACCCTCCCTGCCCGCACGTTCAATGCGGTAGAGCTTGCCGCCCTCGTCCTCAACGGTCAGCGAGCCTGCGGCAACACCTGCATTCCACGAGATCGCGCGCTCGCGCTCGCCTACGGTAACGTTGGGATTCTTTCTGCCCACTCCGTAAAGCGCAAATTTTATGAATGCCAGAAGCGTGGATTTTCCGCTCTCGTTGTCGCCCCTTATTACGTTGAAGCCACTAGAAAGCGTAAACGTCGCATCTGCAAATTTTCCAAATCTTATGATGTTGATTTCTTTGATCTTCATTTTTTATCCTTGAAGTTAGTTTATTAAAATTAGTTTATTGTGGATGGTTCTTTTTTGAAAAAAAGAACCAAAAAACTTTTGTGGCGCTTTGCCCAGTAGCCGTTTAGTGAGTGCTAAATCCACTTGATCCGCGCAAATTGTGTTGCTTCACAACACATAACGTTTTTCTCCCTTGTCGAAAAACTGTAATTTGCTGCTGTGTGGGCAGCCATATATAACGCAAAACGGCGACACTCTAACTTGTGTAGGGGGGCACTCCGTGCACCCGAGCAAACATCCGCCCACCGCAATCCCCACGGCTATACGTCATCCTGAGCGCAGCGAAGTTTTGCTGAGGGAGTCCTGTGCTTTTGAACGTATCATTACAATCAGCCGAAGCGAGCCGATGCAAAACCTGCACAACGTGCAGGGATCTACGAAGAAATCTGCGCTACCCCTTCAATTCAAAGAAATATTGTCGTATTACTTGGGATTTTGTGAGAAGGAAAGGTAACTTTGCATTGCAACACCTCATCCGTCTTGCTTCGCAATCCACCTTCTCCCACTGGAGAAGGCTTGGGAGTGGTGGCTTCTGCACAAACTCGTAGGGGTCAGCGTCCTCGACGACCCGCGTTTGTGGGAAAGTAACTTTGCCTTTGAAACTCTCCCACCACCACTTCGTGGTCCCCCTCCCTCGACAGAGGGAGGCGAGGGTTGTGTGCGACATCTCTACTCCGCGCCGAATGCTTGCTTTCGTGGAACCCGCGCCGTCAAGAGAAGTGATGCCTTCGGCATAACTTCGAAGGATCTTGCGCGGCGCACAAACTCGTAGGGGTCGGCGCCCTCGACGACCCGTTACATAATTAAAGTAACTTCACCTTTGGAAAGTCACAAAGACTCCTTCGTAGATCCCTGCGCGCCAAGGCGCTTGGTTTTGTCCGTTCCGCGATGCTCCACTACCAAAACTTCGTCTCGGGCGTTGCCCTCGCTCAGGATGACGTGTTGAGGGGGGGCATTTTGCACTTTGCATTCTGCCCTCAATCCACCCCAAGCTCCCTTTTATCAAGGGCGGCGAGGGCAAATTTAAGAGCAAGCGATGCCTTTTTGCGCTCCTGCTCGTTGTCCGAATCAATCATGGGCAAAAGCGCACGATATACCTCTCCGCGCACCGTCATGTCACCCCTCAGGTGATCAAGATCGTAGGATGCGCTCGTGTTGTCCCTTATCTGCAAAAGTGCGAGGTGCGAAATCACTCCGCAGCCCTCTATTCCGCGAAGAGTTGGAGTATAATCGCTCGGCACCGAGCCGCAAAGCACAACTCTTAGCGCGGTATCCTCACCGTATCCGCGAAGCAGAACAAGGCTTTGTATCTTCTCCGCAACCTCCGTGTCGCTTGAAAGTGAGGTAATATCCAGCTTTTCTATTTCATAGGTAAGGCGCGAGGTCACAACCCTCTCATAATTTACCGCCTTCGTATTTACGTCGAGGTCGATCATATACACTCCGCCCTCGCCCGTCTCATCAAAGCTCCTTCCCTGCGGAAAGCCGCTGTAAGCGATGAGTGTAGCCCCTGCCGTCGCAGGCATCGGCGAACGGTGAACGTGTCCGAGAGCCGCGTAAGCAAAGCCTGCGCGAGCAATCGCGTTAGGACTTATCGGCGCATAACGTGAAACGTGTGATCCAAGCTCCGCATGTGCGCAAAGAATATTCACGTTCGTTTCCGAAAGCGGGATCTCGTCGGCAAGGGGGTTCTTCTCGAATTTCTCCGAGGTGAAAGCGTAGCCTACAACGCTCACCCCAAGCTCGTCAAAA
>JBGVRT010000143.1:0-2853 GCA_045128735.1 Eubacteriales bacterium
TTTGAACCAAAAGGCGCAAAAGAAAAAGCTCACAAAAAGAAAACGCCGATGCGCCTGCGGGCGCGAGATTGTCGCTTTTTGAAAAAAGCTCCGCAAAAACTTTTCTAGAGGGGTGCGGTGCTAACATAGTGCTTCAAACAATAATTTATCGTCAAGTTTCAATTTTCAGCTCTACGACGCAAAAAGGCTGTCACCTCGCGGTGACAGCCAAAAAAAACTACTGCGCGTACTTCTTATCGAAATACTCAATAAGTGTATATACATTCTTATTTATCTCTATCATCCTGTCGGTAAGGTCGTGATACTCGGTATGAGTATTTGATACGATACCCTTATTGGAGTCAATACTCGAAACGTCGGTCTGCGTTCCGCTTGGATCACAGTCAAGGTACTGGAACCAATGCCAACCAACGGCGTTCTTGCACTCGAGCAGGCGAAGCGTGAAATTCTGATAGAACGCGCCTCGGTCTGCCTGCGTATCAACAAGCCAACCCGCGCTTGCGTCGGTGTGGATAAGCTTGTCGCTTTCCTCGTTCTGCTTTGCCTTTGCGTAGAACTCGGTTACCATAAGCGGAAGCTGACAGTAATCGCAGATGTCCTTCAAGTCATTTGCATCAGGCTGCCACGCGCTGTACCAGTTTATGGTTATGCAATCGAGGTAGAGCGAGGCGAATTTAAGCACCCATTCAGCGTCCTTTACGTCGGTAAGGAAACGCGTACCAAGCAGCATATGGTTGGTATCCACCGCTCTCATTGCACCGCACACTACAGAATAATATCTGTCCCATACGAACCCACGGAAAAGCTCCTTTAATTCGGGAGTAATGTCGGCATCAGCAGGAACGCTCTTTCCCGTCTGCTGAACAAGCCAATACCACGCGCAGGCATAGGAAAAGGCGTTTACGTAAACGTCGGTATTAACGTTATCTATCTCGACAACGTTAATAACCTTGGGATCAAGGCTGAGGAAATCAACAAGCATTGAGGTCTGCATGGGAAGCTCGTTGTCGGTGGTATAGCCCACAACTCGCGGATCATCTCTATAATTTTCCGTTTGCTTTGCGGCGTACTCCGCGGAGAAGCTCTCAAAATCGAGATCAAACACAGGCATAGTGTTGTTGTAGGCAAACTTTGTAGAACCGCCCACCGACGCATTGACACCTATCTTTCTTCCATAAGATGAAGCAAATCCACCCGTTGCCTTTTGGTAAAAGAATCCGTTTGCAACCTCCACCACTTCGGCCTCTGTGGACGTGGAGAAATTAAACCCGAGGTCGTCGCCAAGATGGCGAACCGTGGAAAGTGCCCATTTTTTTGCACTTCCGAATTTGCTGAGCGCCGCAGGTCTCTGCTTGGAATTTGGGCTGTACTCTATAACCACCTGGCTCAGCGCTCTGAGGTAGCAGGGGTAGCCAAGCGGGTCGATTACCCACCAACGGTCGCCTATTTTTGTGGAATAGAAGAAGCCCGTTGCCTTCTGCCTCAAGGAAGGGTCCATAATTCCGCCGTACTCGTCGTACTCGAAATCAACGTTAAGACTGACGTACTCTCCCATATCGGTAAGTGCTTCAAAGGTACGGGTCCTCTGCCCTTCCGCGCTTGTAACCTTCGAGCTTGAGCCGTAGGAATTTACAGTTTTCGTGTACTGCGACTCATCCGAAACAATAAGCGGGCTGTCGCCGTAGGTCTTTTTCTTCACCTGCTCATAGTGCTCATACCACTCGTTATAAACCTCCTCGGCGTGCGCCCAGAGCGCGTTGTTCTCCTCGTCTGTGGGGAACACGTCTCTTATGTAGCTATCTGTACCCTCGGTTGAGGAAAGAAGCATATAGGGCTTGCGCGCTTCGTCGGCGTATATTTTCGTTTCACCTTCGGAGTAAATACCTTGGGCAAAACGAAGCACAAGGTAACCCGAGTTATTCTTCTGCGCCCAAACAAGGAGATCATAGAAGTTGTAGGGTGTTACCGAGGTAAGCCTTAACTCGCTTGTGACAAGCGTTCCGTTTTGCTTTGTGTTCCAGGTAAGAGCCGAGACGTCGGGATTTCCCGACACGCGATAAACGAAGAATTTATCGGCATCGGCGTTTAAGCTATTATAATTGACAACAAGCTTTGCGCTTTGATACTGTGTCAGATCGATGCCGTTAAGGTCGAATTTGAGATAAAAATGGCGCGTAAAGCTGTTGTTGTTATTTGCATTGGCTTCGGTTATCTCTGTTCCCGTGACGTTGGTTTTTGAGAAAATAATTTCGCCAAGGTTTAATCTCTTGTTTATCCGGTCGCCGGTTTCATCGGCGTATTCTCCGCCGCGAATGTAAGAGCAGTCGGCGGCAGGCAGCTTAGCCGAAGCATAGCCCGAGGATGCGAGCTTTGTATATTCGGGCTCACGCTCCCACGCAAGAGGGATTCGTTCGGGGACTTTTTCCGCCTTTTTTTCCTGCGCAAGAGGTGTTTCGGGAAGCTTATCGTCGGGCAGCTTTGTTGCGACACATCCGCATTGAAGCAGGGTCAGAGCCACAAGCGCGAGGGCTAAAATCCTTTTCATAGTAATTTACTCCTTTATATTCAAACTTGCGTATTCAAATTCAAAAAAGGTACACGTATACAATTTTACATCTTATTGTATCACACCCGAGTGTCAATTGTCAACAGGTATGGGAATTTTTGTTGCAAAAACAAGTAAAATACAACCAAAAGCCCCATTGAATTGTTCGTTGTAAAAATGAGAGCGATAAATTGGTGTTTGAAGCACTATGTTAGCACCGCACCCCTCTAGAAAAGTTTTTGCGGAGCTTTTTTCAAAAAGCGACAATCTCGCGCCCGCAGGCGCATCGGCGTTTTCTTTTTGTGAGC
>JBGVRT010000144.1:0-55848 GCA_045128735.1 Eubacteriales bacterium
CCCACTAAATCTAAACAGGCTTTCTTACGCGTAGCGTAAGGAATCCGGTTCGCAAATTCGGCTACGCGATGGTTTCCGCTTGCGAGAAACCTCGCAGACAATCCGCTTTTCGAACAGTAGTAAAATGAACTTTTTATGTGAGATATTTTGGCTTTTTTATCGCAGATATTTCAATTTTTATTCATTTACCGTTTTTTCAATCATTCCGTCAAGCAGTCTGCCTGTTCGTTTTACTATGATTTCCGGATCTTCCTTCATGCCTCGGCTTACCCAACTTACAAGCGTTCCTGTCAATACGTGAGAGCAAATCTGGGCAGTAAATAGCCGATCGTCCTCATCAAGAACTTTGTCGCCAATTTTATCATCAATAACGGAAACAACCATCCGTTCTGCAATTTTGTTCAGATAGCGTTCAAGGTGTTCTTGTTCTATTGTCTGAAAGATTTTTTTAATATATTTTTTTCGCTCAAGCGCAAAATAAAAAATACGAAGATACCCGGTCTTCCAATTCTCATAGTTGACACAATCCTTACTTGCTTCCTGCATTTGCGTCTCAAGCCCCCATATCATCAATTCATAAATATTATCAAAGTGATAATAAAAGGTCATTCGATTTAAGCCGCATTTTTCTGTAAGGTCGGTTATTGTGATTTTATTAAACGGCTTTTCTTCAATTAACTCTCCAAACGCCGCTAAAAGCGCTTTCTTTGTTAAATTTGACATTACATTCCCCCATTGTTTTCGCTATTTGCTTACCAAACGTAATTATACCATTAAATCGGCAAAAAATCAATCATTTATAGATAAATGATTAAAAATTTATCATTGTTGTTTTTTTAATCATTGCAGAATTTAATATTTCGTTATATAATTAAAGCACGGAAAATTACCGTAACAAATAATTTTTAGAAAGGGAACAAATACAATGAAAAAGAGATTAGTAAGTATTTTTATGCTGAGTATACTTCTTTTGATTACTATTTCATTTACCTCTTGCTCAGAAGCAAAACCTGAAAAGGGCATCGTGACACGAATGACGGTAGATATCAATCCCAGCGTTGAATTTATGATAGACGATCAGGACAAAATCATATCTGTTACTGCGCTCAACGATGACGGAAGCATCCTTATAGTTGGAGAAGTATTTGTTGGGAAGACACCAGAGGAAGCCGTTGAAATGATGGTAACACTTGCATCTGATACAGGTTATCTTGTGCAAGGCAATACAGCAACTTCTGAAAACACCGTAAAAATTTCAGTTTCAGGTGATACCAAATACGCAGAGCAACTGAAAAAGGATATCATCGAAAAAGCTAACGACACGTTGAAGGCGCATGATATCAATGGTAAAGTTGAAAAAGCAGAAGCACTTAAGATAGATGCGCTTCGTCATATGGCTCTTTCAACCTCGCTTTATACCGAAGAAGAGATAAGTGTTATGGACGAAGGTCAGCTCTACAAGGTCATTTCCGCAGGACGTATAGAAACAGCTCTTCTTCTGACCGAGGAAATGAGAAATGCATATTATTCTGCCAAGGAATACAAAATCTCGTTTGCAGAGAGAGAGGAAATCGCAAAAATCATAAAAGAACTGGGTGGTCTTTATGGTATAACACATACTGCGTACAAAACTGCGCTTGATGTCTACAGTACAGCAATTACCGAGCTTGATAAGTTCCGCTACGAAATGCTCATTTCTCCGGACTCCGAGTATCAAAAATCGCTGACCAAGCTTCGCGAGGCAAAGGTTGAGCTTTTGAAGCAAAAAAACTATACAGCATCTTTGGATATAAACGGTAAGGAATATGCTTCCGCAACCGTAACACTTCAGTTAACCGAGGAAAATTACAATAAGATGCTTGCTGCATACGAAAAGATCGGCACCAATCTTAACGCTTCGCTTGAAGCATTGATTGCAAAGCTAAAGCAAGCAGAAACCAAGCTTGTTGAGCTTGAGAATACCTTGTTTGATGAAAACATAGAAGCAAAGCTACAGGAAAAGGCTGCCGAAATCGAAGCAAATTTGAATGCAGCAAAAGACGGATTCTTTGTAGAGTTTGAAAACGCCCACGCGGAGGATATAATAACCATTGAACAAAACCTTTTGGAAAAAAAGCAACAGTTGAAATCCGAGATCGAGGATGGAAATTAAATCATTTTTTGTTTCGTTTAATCAGTTGTATCTTTTTTGCAATGTGACTCAGTGAAAAAAGCAACCCAATGGGGTTGCTTTTTTCGCTCGATGGAGGTGATACTTGCCAACTTGCTTGCGAGCCTTCCGTTGTAAGCACCTCTTAAATCGTTTTTTTTTTACATTTTCCCATCTTTTTTTATTCTTTTTTATCAAAAAATGTTGACATATAATGTTTTTTGTGATATCATTTAGCAAATTATTTTCAATATTATATTGTGAGGAGATGATATTG
The DNA here is from genome assembly GCA_045128735.1 of Eubacteriales bacterium. Lineage (GTDB taxonomy): Bacteria > Bacillota > Clostridia > Oscillospirales > CAG-272 > RGIG8775. The sequence goes on from JBGVRT010000144.1 coordinate 2,427, forward strand.
TTGCATTGCTTAAAGTTCCTGATATGTTTGCTGTTATTGGTGGTGGTTGCAATTCCTATAGGCACTTCAGCAGAAAGTACAGATGAAAGCTACGGAGAAATAGTTGTAATTGAGGCAAAGCTGGAGCTTGATGCATGTTGCGCCATAGAAAACAGCGAGCTTATAAAGTTGTGTAAAAGCAACGGAAATGATTTGATATATTATCAGCTTTTAGAGACTGACAGCAACGGATTTTTAGGATATGAAAACGGGATTGGTGAATTTGAAAGTCTTTTAGACAAGAACGGGGTAAAAATTAAGGCTGAAAACGACGCAACTGTTTCGGTTGTATATGACGTTGTTTTAGGTATTGCGAGATATTACGTAAATAATCAGATGGCGTATTGCAGAACCACTACCCCTGAGCTTGTTCCGAACATACAGGCGGGCGGTGATTTTTTTGTTTTCGAGGGGAGATTAGCCGACGTTTTGTGTGGTGATGTGCTTGAAAACGTTGAAAAATACAGCGACAGAGGGCTTGGAACTGCGGAGATTATTGCAATGCAGGAGCATCTTGTTGAAAATAAACTCAGAATTCTTGCAGGAGTAGACTCCCTCGCATTTTCTTCGATTGGTTTTTCCGTCTGCGTTTATGAAAATGGAGTTATGAAGGGTGAAAAGCATATTTATTCCGGCGATGTCTTTGAAAGAATTACCGCGGAGGGAATTCCGGTTTTTGCAAAGGATTATAATTTTGACTATTTTGCTGCGCTTGAAATTTCGGATATAAGTCTGAACAGCAACAAGTATTATGTCACAGTTCGTCCTTTTACAGAGATAGGGCGCGACAGATTTTACGGAAAAATTACGGGGATAACCCTTGATGAGAATGCATCTTTTGATGCAAATTGCAAAACACTCGGGCTTGATGGAGGAAACAGAATATCTCTCGAGCTCGATTGTGTTGGTAACGTTTACGCTTGCGTTGCGTCACCGTGTGCCGCAGAAATGCAGGTTTATGTTGACGGTAACGAAGTTGGCACTGTAAGCGTTGGGATTGGAAGAAATAATTTTCTCATTTCAAGTGTAGAAAGTGGAAAACACAGGATTGAGATAGCTTGTGACAACGAGGTTTTGATAAATTCACTTACGTATTTTGCTGTTCCTTGTGAGCACAAGGTTGATGCATCGGCGGCGTGGCGCATTGAAAAAAGTCAGTTCTTCGCCACTTGTGAGCTTTGCGGTGGAAATATTGCTTTCTCTGAGGCGGAATCCCCCGCGTTTGAGCTTGATTTTGAAACAGACGTAAGTGCGGCGGATTACGACGGATTCAGCGTGGTTTCGCCCAAAGAATATACGGTAGGAACCGATGTTGACGGAGATAAGGCATTGGTGGCAGGCGAAAATAAATTCTACGTTGACGTTGAGGCTTCGGCTTTGGCTAAAATGAAATATTATCTTCTTTCATTTGATTTAACCGTAAGTAAACAGGGACTGGCTGACTCGGAAATATCGCTTTTGACACTAATATCCAATTTCCGTGACGGCGCGAAGATTTCGGGAATTAAGGCAGATTACGCATACTTTTTCAAATATAACACTAACAACAAAACTATTTCAACAATAGACATAAACGGAGATGAAAAGCTGCTTAACAGCTCAAACAGCATTTCTGTTGAGGTTGGAAAGCAATACAAATTTTCTGCTATTGTTGATACCGAGGCTCGAATTGCTCATATATTTGTTGGCGACACTTACCTTGGCTGCTCCGAAAAACAGCTTGCGGACGTATCTGAAAAGGTATATCCTTCGTTCAAATTTAACGACGGCGGTGCGTGTTATCCGATTTTTGATAACTTCAGAATAGTTGAGCTTAAATAAACAAAAGCACCGCGTTTGCGGTGCTTTTGTAATAATATTTATTGCAGTACGCATATATTTTACCAAAAAATATGAAAGGTAAATATACAGTTATGAAAAAGAAAAATGTCATTTTAGCCTTACTTTTGGTATGTTGTTTATTGCTTGGACAGTTCGCGGTATGTGCTTCAGATATGTCTGTGGGAACGGTGGAGACTAATGCGTCACTTGATTTGAAATGCAGAAGCGCTATACTTATGGAGTCCGAGACGGGACGCGTTCTGTACGAGCAGAACGCCGACGAGGCGTTGCCGCCCGCATCGGTTACTAAAATAATGACTCTCCTCATTGTGATGGAGGCGGTTGATTCTGGCGCAATAAAGCTTGACGACGAAGTAAGTGTCAGTTCTAACGCCGCATCCATGGGAGGTTCTCAGATTTTTCTTGAAGAGGGAGAAACCATGAGCGTCGAGGATATGCTCAAGAGCGTTGTAATTTCGTCGGCTAACGATGCGGCAGTAGCTCTTGCCGAGTACGTTGCGGGAAGCGAGGAGGAGTTTGTTAAAAGGATGAATCTCCGCGCCGCTGAGCTTGGAATGAAAAACACGAAATTTGAGAACACAAACGGACTTGACGATACAGTAACCGAGCATCTTACGTCTGCACGCGATATTGCGCTTATGTCGCGCCAGCTTATAAAGCACGAAAAGATACTTAAATACAGTTCAATATGGATGGATACTATCAGAAACGGCGCCTTCGGACTTACGAATACAAATCGTCTTGTAAGGTTTTACAAAGGCGCAACGGGATTGAAAACGGGCTCAACTTCAAAGGCAAAATTTTGCGTCAGCGCAACTGCAAAGAGGGGAAATATGCACCTGATATGCGTTATAATGGGAGCCGAAACCCGAGACGAGCGAAACGCGATGGCGACTCGCTTGCTTGATTACGGATTTGCAAATTACGCACTTTTTTCCGCGGAAGGACGAAAGCTTGATGAAATAAAAGTGACGGGCGGCGCAGAGGACACCTGCGGAATATCTTTTGAAAAATTCAACGCGGTGGTAAATAAAGGCGAGGAGAGTAAAATAAGTGCAACGGTAGAGCTTGATGATTGTCTTACGGCGCCGATTAAGCTTGGAGATGTAGCGGGAAAGGTAGTATATAGAAACGGAGATAAAATAGTGGGTGAGGTGCCCATAACCGCGACTGAAAACGTAGAAAAGATAAAATATGGAGATATTCTTGCAAGGTTTTTGGCAAAAATACTAATAAAATGAAAAAATGATGAAAAAAATCCAAAAAGCTCTTGAAAAATTCATAAAAATGTAGTAATATAAAAGGGATTAAAATAAAAGAGGTATAACTATGTCAGTAAAACTCAATGAAAATTATGTAAAAGGATTTATATCCGAGGCTGAAGTAAGCAATATTCAGCCTATGATCACAACCGCACATAATCTTCTTCGCACCAAGCAGGGACCCGGTAATGACTTCCTTGGTTGGGTAACTTTGCCCTTTGATTATGATAAGGCTGAATTTGAGGCTATCAAAGCAAGTGCTGAAAAGATTAAGAAGAGCTGTGACGTGTTTATCGTTATCGGTATCGGAGGATCATATCTCGGTGCGCGTGCCGCTATCGAGTTTGTAAAGTCACCTGTTTACAACAATATGAAAAAGGATACTCCCGACATTTATTTCTCGGGATGTAACATCAGCGCCGAGGCACTTTCCGAACTTCTCGCAATCTGTGAGGGCAAGGACATTTGCATTAACGTTATTTCAAAGTCGGGTACTACTACAGAGCCTGCCGTTGCTTTCAGAGTGTTCAGAGCTCTTCTTGAAAAGAAGTACGGCGTTGAGGGCGCAAGAGAGCGTATTTTCGTTACTACCGATAAAGCGCGCGGAACTCTCAAGAAGTTCTCGGACGAAAAGGGTTATCAGACCTTTGTTGTTCCCGATGACGTTGGAGGACGTTTCTCGGTTCTTACTGCGGTAGGACTTCTTCCTATTGCTGTTGCGGGTATTGACATCGACGCACTTATGAAGGGCGCGCAGGATGCTGCAAATGCATACACGGACGACGATATTTCCAAGAACGATTGCTACAAGTATGCGGCACTTCGTAATATCCTTTACCGCAAGGGCAAGACTACCGAAATCCTCGTTGGCTATGAGCCTTCAAATCAGCTCTTTAACGAGTGGTGGAAGCAGCTTTACGGCGAGAGCGAAGGTAAAGATCAGAGAGGTATCTATCCATCTTCGGTTATCTTCTCCACTGATCTTCACTCACTCGGTCAGTACATACAGGACGGTATGAGAAATATATTCGAGACCGTTCTTAACGTTGAAAAGACAGGCTTTGAGCTTGAGATTCCCTATGACGAGGCAAACGTTGACGGACTTAACTTCCTTGCGGGAATGGACCTTAACAAGGTTAACAAGACCGCTATGCAGGGCACGCTTCTCGCTCACGTGGACGGCGGAGTTCCCAATATCGTCATTAACGTTGAGGACAAGAGCGCTCATTCTCTTGGCTATCTTATCTACTTCTTCGAGCTTGCTTGCGCTGTCTCGGGCTATGTTCTCGGTGTAAATCCCTTTGACCAGCCCGGTGTTGAAGCCTACAAAAAGAACATGTTTGCGCTTCTTGGAAAGCCCGGATATGAGGCAGAGAAGGCAGAACTCGAAAAACGCATAAAATAATCGAGAAAAATCTAATATTTTTTCATAAAAGGTCTTGATTTTTTGCTGATTTTATTGTATAATAAAACCAAACCACCATTCGGTTGATAAAAAATAACGGAGGTATCCCCAATATGTTGAAATTGATTATCGGAGTAAAAGGCACGGGAAAGACAAAGACACTTATTAGCATGGTTAACGAGGCGGTTGACGCTTCGCACGGCGATGTTGTGTGTATTGAAAAGGGAACCAAGCTCCGCTTTGATATAAAGTATCAGGCTAGACTTATAAATACAGACGAGTACTATATCGAGGACGCACATTCTTTGGCAGGTTTCATTGCAGGTATTCTTGCAAGTAACCACGACGTAACAGAGCTTTTTGTTGACTCTGCTCTTAAGATCTGCAACAATAACTTAGCTGAATTCGAGCAGCTCGTTGATAAGGTTGACAAGCTTACAGCAGATACCAACACAAAGATCGTGTTCACAGTATCCCTTCCTGTAGAAGAGGCAACAGCTACTCTTCTTAAGTACGTTGGCTAAAATTACTTACTCCGCCGCCGTTGCATTGCAACGGCGGTTTTTTTATTCCAATTGCGGGATTTTTTATAAAAAGTTTCAAAAAAAGCCATTCTTCTTTCGGCTTTTAATCTTGACATTTTTTTGTTTATATAGTATAATAATATATTGAGTTAATTTATATATATTAAGGAAGACAAAATGAGTAAAACCAACATTTTATCGCCCGAAAATATTGAAAAGCAGCGACTTTATACCGAAAAGCTGAGGGCTTGGAACGACGAGTATAAGAGGCTTAACGGTCGCTCCAGAAAGGCTTTTGTGCTGACCTTTGGCTGTCAGCAGAATGAGGCTGACAGTGAGCGCCTGGCAGGTATGGCGGCTGATATGGGGTATGAGATAACAAAAGAGCCTGAAAATGCCGATTTTATCGTTGTAAATACCTGCGCTATCAGGGAGCACGCTGAGCTTAAAGCACTTTCTACCATCGGGCAATATAAGCATATAAAGAATAAAAACCCCGAGCTTGTCATAGCTGTTTGCGGTTGTATGGTAACGCAGGAGCATAGAGTCAACGATATAAAGTTCAAATATCCTTACGTTGATTTTATTTTCGGTACTTCCTCAATCCACCGTATGCCACAGCTTTTGTGGGACAAGCTTAACAAGGGAAAGCGCATTTACTGCCCCGAGGAAACCGAATATCTGGTTGCCGAGGGTATTCCCGTGGTTCGGGAAAGCAGCTACAAGGCGTGGCTTTCGGTTATGTATGGCTGCAATAATTTCTGCTCATACTGCATAGTGCCGTATGTTCGAGGAAGAGAACGCAGCCGAAGAAAAGAAGATATCCTTGAGGAGTTCAAGCAACTTGTTGCGGCAGGATATAAGGATATAACACTTCTTGGTCAGAACGTTAACTCATACGGCAAGGATAACGACGACGGCTGTGATTTTGCCGATCTGCTGAAGCTTTTGTGTCAGGTTGAGGGCGACTATAAAATTCATTTTATGACAAGCCACCCCAAGGACGCAACAGAGAAGCTTATTGACGTTATGGCTGAAGAAGAGCATATGGCAAAGCATTTCCATCTGCCCATGCAGTCTGGAAGTGACCGTATCCTTAAGGCTATGAACCGTCATTACAACACCGAAAGATATCTTTCGATTGTTGATTATATGCGCAAAAAAATGCCCGATGTATCTATAACCTCGGATATAATCGTGGGATTTCCCGGGGAAAGCGACGAGGACTTCGAGATGACTCTCGATATGCTTCGCAAGGTCGGATTTGATATGCTTTATTCGTTTATCTATTCGCCCAGAAAGGGTACGCCTGCAGCTGAAATGAGCGAGCAGATTCCCAAGGAAATACAAAGCAAGAGATTTGAAAAGCTTCTTGCAGTCCAGAATGAAATCGCGCTTGAGAAAAATCAGCCGCTTGTCGGACGAGTTTTAAGAGTTTTGTGTGACGGCGAGAGCAAGACCAATTCAAAGCTTTACAGCGGAAGAACCGAGCAGGCGAAGATAGTTTTCTTTGAAGGTGAGGAAAAGGACGCCGGACAGTTTGTAAACGTAAAGATCACCAAGGCAGAGGCATTTGCCCTGTACGGCGAAAAAATATAATTTTTGAAAGGAAAAATAAAAATGGAAATTTTTGAAATAGCACAGCTTCTCGGAAAGACGCTTAAAGAGGATGATAGACTCAAGAGACTTGAGTCAGCAAAGAAGCAGTATGAGGAGAGCCCTGAGCTTGGCAAAATGATGGTTGAATATGAGGTTCAACAGAAGGCTCTTGAAAATGAGGTTGTTAAGCCCGAAAAGGATACTCATTTTATAGACATAATTCAGAAGCGAATCAATGAGCTTTACGAAAGTATCGTAAGCCACCCCGCCTTTATCGAGCTTAATGAGGCTCAGAACGTTGTTAACGAGCTTATGAATTCGGTAAATCAGACTATTATGTTCAATATTACGGGTGAGATGCCCTCGGACTGTACTCACAATTGCTCTACCTGCGGCGGTTGCCACTAAGCCTCAAAAACGCGATAAAATTTATTCAGAAGGAGAATAATGCCCTATGACTCCGATGATGGAGCAGTATTTTGAAATAAAAAATCAATATAAGGATTATTTGCTTTTCTACCGTCTCGGAGACTTCTATGAGATGTTCTTTGACGATGCCATTATTGCCTCGCGCGAGCTTGAACTTACCCTCACGGGTCGCGATTGCGGCGAGGAGGATCGTGCGCCTATGTGCGGAGTTCCTTTTCACAGCGCAGAGGGCTATATCGGCAAGCTTATAGAAAAGGGCTACCGCGTAGCAATATGCGAGCAGATGGAAGATCCCGCTTTGGCAAAAGGACTTGTAAAGCGCGATGTTATCAGGGTCATAACCCCCGGAACTCTTATCGAAAGCAACCTTTTGAGTGAGACAAAGAACAACTATCTTTGCTCGATTTACGTAGGGGAAACGGGGTGTGGCGTTTGCTTTGCTGACGTTTCTACCGCTGAAATTTACGCTACGTCATTTGATGCCGTTAATACAGAATCAAGACTTAAAAACGAGCTTGGTACATATTCTCCTTGCGAGATAGTTCTCAACGTAAGCGCCGCAAAGCTTCCTTGGTTTTCTGATTATGTAAACGACCGACTTAAGGCGATGGTGCTTGACAATCAGCCTCACCGCTTTGAACTTGAGGGCGCACGCGAAGCTGTAAAAAAACAGTTCGATGAGGACACCTGCGCGCAGGCTCTTGTAAATAATTCAATCGTTTCTGCTCTCGGCGCGTTGCTTGATTATATCGGCGAGATGCAGAAATGCGATATTTCCTACATCAAAAAGCTTAACATATACAACGACGGTCAGTATATGGAGCTTGATATAAACACGAGAAGAAACCTTGAGCTCACCGAAGCAATGCGTTCCAAGGAGAAAAAAGGCTCACTTCTTTGGGTGCTTGACAAGACGCATACAGCCCCCGGCGCGCGTCTTTTGCGCAAATGGGTTGAGCATCCGCTCCTCAACGTCAAAGATATTCTCAGACGTCAGGGGGCAGTTACCGAGCTTTACGGCAATTATATGCTCCGTGAGGAGATAGGAGTTTTGCTTGATAACGTTCTCGACCTTGAGCGTCTTATAACCAAGGTGGTATACGGAACGGCTAACGCCAAGGACCTTCGTGCCATTGCGGGAACCGTCTCGATCCTCCCCGAGCTTAAAGAGCTTCTTAAGAACTGCCAAAGCGAAGAGCTTGCAAGAATTTATAACAGTATAGATATGCTTGAGGATATTTGCAAGCTTATTGACGACGCTATCGTTGAAGATCCCCCGTTCATCATCCGTGAGGGCGGTCTTATTAAGGACGGCTTTAATGCCGACGTGGACTATCTCCGTACCATAATGAACGATGGTAAGGGTTGGATAGAAAAGGCAGCGGAGGAAGAACGCGAAAAAACGGGAATTAAAAATCTTAAAATATCCTATAACAAGGTCTTTGGTTACTACATAGAGGTAACGCGCTCGTATATTGACCTTGTTCCCGACAGATATATCCGTAAGCAAACGCTTTCGAATTGTGAGCGTTACATTACGCAGGAGCTTAAGGATATGGAAGCGACAATTCTCGGTGCCACCGATAAAATTTGCTCGCTTGAATATGAAATATTCCAACAGATTCGTTCGGTCGTTGCCGAAAATAGTGAGCGTATTCAAGAAACTGCAGGCTTTTTATCACTTGTTGACGTTTATTTGAGTCTTGCAACCGTTGCATCAAAAAATAAATACGTATGTCCTGAGGTTGACCTCACCGATATTATAACGATAAAAGAGGGAAGACACCCGGTAGTAGAGCAATTTGTCAAGGATTCCTACTTCGTGCCAAACGACGTGTATCTCGATACAAACCGAAACAGACTTATGCTTATCACAGGTCCTAATATGGCGGGTAAATCGACCTATATGCGTCAGGTTGCGCTTATAACCATAATGGCGCAGATTGGCTCGTTCGTTCCCGCGGAGGACGCGCGTATAGGAATAGTGGATAAGGTGTTTACCCGTGTGGGAGCATCGGATGACCTTGCATCGGGTCAGTCAACCTTTATGCTTGAGATGAACGAAGTGGCTTATATTCTTAAAAACGCCACTAAGCGAAGTCTTATTATATATGACGAGGTGGGCAGAGGTACTTCGACCTTTGACGGTATGAGTATAGCGCGTGCTATCGTTGAATATACTTCGGGCAAAAAGATAGGCGCAAAGACACTTTTTGCAACTCACTATCACGAGCTTACAGGACTTGAGGATGAGTTTGACGGAATCGTAAACTACAACATAGCGGCGAGAAAACGCGGAGACAATATCACTTTCTTGCGTAAAATTGTCCGCGGTTCGACAGACGACAGCTACGGTATTGAGGTGGCCAAGCTTGCGGGCGTGCCCAACGAGGTTATAAAGCGCGCGAGAGAGATACTTTCGGTTGTTGAAAAAAGCGCAAAAACTCTGACTCTTACCGATAACGAGGTTGAGAAGGACGACTCGCTTATAACTATAGACGACTGTATAGAGGAACAGATAATTCAGGAATTGAGAGCAATTGACGTAAATACACTTTCGCCGTATGAGGCGATGATGTTGCTTTACGATCTGAAAAAGAGACTTATTGAATAAGGTGAGAAAATGGGAAAAATAAACGTTTTGTCTTTTGCCGTAGCTAACCTTATCGCCGCAGGTGAGGTTGTTGACAGACCCGCTTCGGCTGTAAAGGAAATGCTTGAAAATTCAATAGATGCAGGTGCTACCAGAATCACGGTGGAAATTCAGAACGGTGGAGTCTCCTTTATCCGCGTTTGCGATAACGGATGCGGAATGGATCCCGACGACCTTCCCATTGCGGTGCGCCGTCATGCGACAAGCAAAATAAAGGTTGCTGAGGACCTTGAGAGTGTCGAGACCCTCGGCTTCAGAGGCGAGGCTCTTGCGGCTATCGCATCGGTTTCGGATATGCGTATCATATCAAAGACCGCTGAGGCGGAATACGGAGCAATGCTTGAAGTTAAAGCGGGAAATATTATCGCGCTTACAGAGCGTGCTTGCGCTACAGGCACGACGATCATAGTCGAAAACCTTTTTGCAAACGTACCCGCGAGAAGAAAATTCCTCAAACGCGATGTTACCGAGGCATCGGCAGTAAGCGTTTGGGTCGAAAAAATTGCACTGTCACAGCCTTCGATAGCAATAAAGCTTATCGTTGATGGCTCGGTTAAATTCGAGACCGCAGGCGACGGCGAACTGAAAAGCGCCATATATTCAATATACGGACGCGATTTTGCAAACAGACTTATTTACGTATGCACAGAAATTGAAGGCGTTGGTGTTAAGGGATATATCGGGCGCTCCGATAATTTCAAATCCAACCGAAATTTTCAGAATTTCTTTATAAACAAAAGATTTATAAAGAGTAAAACAGCAATGGCAGCGCTCGAGCAGGCTTATAGCTCGTATATACCAAGTGAGAAATTTCCTTGCTGTGTGCTTGATATCGGCGTAAGCCCACGCGCGGTAGACGTAAACGTACACCCTGCAAAGCTTGAAGTTAAATTCTCCAACGAAAAGCCGGTGTTCGACGCAATATATTATACCGTCAAAACTGCGCTTGAGGACGATATCACAAAGCCCGATATTGAGTTTGCCAAGAAGAGACAACCAGAATTCAAAAATCGCTCAAACGCTTTTGTAGCGGTTGAGGATGAACGAAAGACCTTTGAAAATCTTAAGATAAGCTTTACGGAAATACCGAACAGAACAGCTCCCACGATCCCCGTGGCTCCTGTGGCAAATGAACCTACGGTGAGCATCCCGGAGTTAAAAAGCAAATTTTCAACTCTGAAAGTTGAAGCTGAAAGGTCTGAAAATATAAAAGTTGAAGAGCCTAAAAGTGAAGCGATTGCAAATAATGGCACTGCTAAAAATCCGATTATAAGCGAGAAGAAAGACGAGCCAATTTCTTTAGATGAAAACAATGCACCTGTTTACACAGAGAAAAAAACAGAAGCGGTAAGTTCGCCTGCCGTCGAGCCTCAACCTGCGCGTATAAGCAAGGTTGACTATAAGCTTCTCGGCGAGGCGTTCAACTCTTATCTCTTTGTTGAGAACGGAGACCGTGTGCTTATCATTGATAAACACGCCGCCCACGAGAGAATAATTTTTGAGGATTTGCGTGAAAAGCTTTCGGCAGTTGAAACAAGCTCTCAGCTTATTATGATTCCCGTTGAGGTTATGCTTACGTCCGACGAAATTAACGCCTTGGAATGCTATAAAAACGAGATTGAAAAGATAGGCTTTGCCTTAGAATTCAAAAAGCATTCGGTGCTTGTCAGCGCCTTGCCAACCAATATAAGCATAAATGCGGTTGATGAAATGATAATTACGTTTGCCGACAGAATAATCAATGAAACGGGAAATATTGAGGTCTCAAAGAATATTATCTTTGAACGTGCGCTTTATCAGGCGTCTTGCAAAGCGGCGATAAAGGCAGGCAGAGAATATCCCAAGGAGCACGTTGAGTGGCTTGTTGACAAGCTTATGCAGCTTCAGGATATTACCTTCTGTCCACACGGCAGACCGATAGCTATCGAGATGAGCAAAAATCATCTTGACCACCAATTTGAGAGAAAATAATTTATTCAGGAGAAAATAAAATTGTTTGAGATTAAAGCTAAGGACGGACGCGCACGCAGAGGCGTGCTTCATACCGTCCACGGAGATATTCAGACCCCCGTGTTTATGAACGTGGGTACTTGCGGCGCTATAAAAGGCGGCGTGACAACACAAGAGCTTGTAGACCTTAAGTGTCAGGTGGAGCTTTCGAATACTTACCATTTGCATATCCGACCGGGTGATAAGCTTATTCACGATATGGGCGGACTCAGAAAGTTTATGAATTGGGAAGGTCCTGTGCTTACGGACAGCGGCGGATTTCAGGTTTTCTCGCTTTCGTCGCTCAGAAAGATTACCGAGGAGGGCGTGCTTTTTGCCTCCCACGTTGACGGAAAGCGCATTTTTATGGGTCCTGAGGAAAGTATGCAGATACAGTCTAACCTCGCTTCAACGATTGCAATGGCGTTTGACGAGTGCATTGAAAATCCCGCGCCATACGACTACGTAAAGCAATCCTGCGAAAGAACGGTAAGATGGCTTGTTCGTTGTAAGGCGGAAATGGAAAGACTTAATTCCTTGCCCGAAACAATAAACAAAAATCAGCTTTTGTTTGGAATAAATCAAGGCGGAACTTATGAGGATCTCCGTATAGAGCATATGAAAAAAATCGCCGAGCTTGACCTGCCCGGATATGCTATCGGCGGTCTTGCCGTAGGTGAGGAGACCGAGGAAATGTACCGAATAATCAATGCAGTAGAACCTTATATGCCCGAAAACAAGCCCAGATATCTTATGGGGGTCGGTACACCCTGCAATATTCTTGAGGCTGTACATTACGGTGTTGATTTCTTTGACTGTGTTATGCCAAGCCGCAACGCACGTCACGGAAACCTCTTTACGTGGAACGGAAAGATAAATCTTCTTAACGAGAAGTATATGAAGGACGCACGTCCTTTTGACGAAAATTGCGGCTGTCCTGCGTGCAGACACTACAGCAGAGCCTACGTAAGACATCTTATCAAAGCAAAAGAGGCTGTCGGAATGAAGCTTGCCGTAGCGCACAATCTTTATTTCTATAACGACCTTACCGCAAAGATACGCGAGGCGCTTGATAGCGGATATTTCGAAAGCTTTTATCAGAAATATATCAAGATACTCGGAGAACGCTGCGAGGACTGAATTAAAATCCCTTAAACGGCATAAAATCAGAGTATAAAAGCATAAAGGAGAACTCAATGATAGATAAAAGATTGGCGGGCGAGGTGCTTGCAAAAGCGATATCCGGCGGTGCTGATTTTGCCGAGATATTCTGCGAGCTCACAAGAAACAACAGCATAACTCTTATTGACAAAAAAATAGAAAAGATACACGATAATGTTATAAGCGGAGTGGGAATACGCGCTTTTTACGGCACGCAGACGGTGTACGCATCCACCTGCGATTTGAGCAGAGAAGGACTTCTTGCTTGCGCCGCAAAGGTCGCCGATGTCATTTCTCTTGACAGAAAGATATCATCGGTCAATCTTACAGAGCGTATTTTCAGAAATATCCATCCCGTGGCAGTTGAGCCGGTCGGTGCCGATATGGGCAGAAAAATAGAGCTTCTCAAGATGGGATGCAATGCAGCAGAGAAGTACGATAAGCTTATCGAACAGGCGCAAGGAAGCCTCGCGTGTGTTGACAGAACTATATGGGTTGCCAACACCGAAGGACTGTTTACCTCTGACAGACATATAAGAACAAGAATGTATATTACTGCATTTGCAGCGCAGAACGGTGAAAAGCAGTCGGGAATGTGCGGTCCCGGTAGCGGAATGGGACTTGAAATGTTCGATACCTTCAAGCCCGAGGATATCGGCGCCGAGGCGGCAAGACACGCCCTTGTAAATCTTCGCGCCGATTATTGTCCCGCGGGAAAAATGACGGTTGCTATTGAAAACGGATTTGGCGGTGTTATTTTCCACGAGGCGTGCGGTCACTCGCTTGAGGCGACCTGCGTTGGAATAGGAAATTCCAAAATGTGCGGAAAGCTCGGTCAGAAGATAGCCAACGAAAAGATAACGGCAATTGATGACGGAACTATCCCCGGCGCGTGGGGCTCGACCAATATTGACGACGAGGGACGTCCTACGCAGAAAAACGTTCTTATTGAGAACGGTGTTCTCAAAAATTATATGATAGACCGACTCGGTTCTCTCAGGATGGGAATGCCCGCAACCGGAAGCGGTCGCCGCGAAAGCTATCTGTATGAGCCAACCTCGCGTATGACCAACACCTATATTGATAACGGTCCCGATAAAAATGAGGATATAATCAAGTCGATTGAATATGGTCTCTATGCAAAAAAGATGGGCGGAGGCTCGGTGAATCCCCTTACAAACGACTTTAACTTTGCTGTAAGTGAGGGCTATATAGTGAAAAAAGGCGAGATATGCGAGCCGGTACGCGGTGCATCTCTTATAGGTAACGGCGCGGAAATACTCAACCTTATCGATATGGTTGGTCAGAACCTTGCAAGAGGGCAGGGCGTGTGCGGCTCAATAAGCGGCTCTGTTCCTACCGACGTCGGTCAACCGCTTATTCGCGTTTCGAGTATTACCGTGGGCGGCAGATAAGGAGGAAAGAATATGAAATTTACAGAGATAAAGCAAATTCTTTCCGATGCGGCATTATCCGCAGGTATTACGGATTTTGATGTTTATTATTCGGTATCGTCCGATATTTCGGCAGAGGCACTCAAGGATGAAATAAGCGGATTTTCAAGCAGTGATGCAATAGGAATCGGATTCAGATGTATTGTGAACGGAAAATTCGGTCAGGCATCCTGCGAACACATCACCAAGGATGAGCTTGAGTCGCTTGTGCTGAGGGCGGCGGAAAACGCCCAATATATTGAATCCGATGACGAGGCGATTATTTTCAAAGGCTCGGAGCAGTACGCGGATATACCGCCAGAAAGCTTTGAAGTTCCTTCTGCAGGCGAGCTTAAGGATATTGCTCTTGATATACAAAAAAGAACCTATGAAACAAGCGCTAAGGTTATAGACGGAACGCAGTGCGGATGCGGTGCGGGAAACGTTGAAATTCATATGTTCAACTCATACGGACTTGAGCTTCATAAGTCGGCAGGATTTGTAAATTACTATTCGTTTCCCGTTGTATCTGACGGTCAAGAGACAGAGGATAGCGGCGAAGTGAAAATGTCCAGGGACTTCAGCGAAATCGACGCGGTTGTAAAAAAAGCGGTTGAGAAAGCCGAAGCAAAGCTTGGTGCGGACAGCGTTCAAAGCGGAAGATATAATATAGTTTTGAGCGGTAAAAAGTTTGCAACCTTTCTTTCCGAGTTCTGCGGTTGCTTCTCGGCAAAGTCAGTAAAGCTCGGACTTTCAAAGCTTGCAGGCAAAATAGGTGAAAAGGTTGCCGCCGACTTTATAACCATAACCGACGATCCTTTTTCCGACAAGCTTTGCGGTAAAAATGCGTTTGACGGCGAGGGCGTGGCGACGAGTAAGAAGAACGTAATCGAAAACGGAGTTCTCAAAACCTATTTCTATGACCTTGCTATGGCAAGGCATTTCGGCACAGAGCCTACTGGTAACGCAACAAGAGGATATTCCTCTCCTGTTGCAATTTCGCCTTATTTCCTTTACGTCAATGCGGGCGAAAAAAGTCTTTTCGAGCTGTTTGCAATGGCTGAAAATGGAATATACGTTACCGAGCTTACAAGCTTTTCGGCTTCAAATGCCGTAACTGGCGACTTTTCAATAGAAAGCTCAGGGTACGTGATTAAAGACGGTAAGCTTGGAGAATTTGTAAAGTCGTTTACAATCGCGGGCAACTTCTTTGAATTCCTTAAAGATATTGAGGCTCTTTCCGATGAACTTGAAGTTAAAAACAGTGGAATTTTCCACGGATACGCCGCTCCTGCCGCTTTTGTTAAAAATATAAGCGTAGCAGGCAAATAAGGTATTGCATTTATTGAAAATTTGTGATATACTATATTATCATACTGTCGTAAGGGGGAGAAAATTTGAATATTTCAGTTAAAGATATGATAATCTCCTTCGCGGCAGGCTTGGTGATATTTTCCTTGCTCATGGTTTTTGTTTGCGTTGGAATATTCAATTCGGAAATAGAAGTAGCTGCGTCAGACATACCGCATAGCGTTGAGAACGAAAAAATCGACCTTCATAGTGTTGTGATTTTTACAGTGCCAAGCCTCGACAGCACAAATCTTGATTTTGCAGTTCTTGCAATGCTTGATGAAAAGGGAAAAACGCTGTATTTTACAGCTGTTTACGGCGATTATCTGATGAATTACCGAAACTCCCTTTCCTATGTGTCGGGAGTCTATCGCAAATTGGGGAACTCAATGCTTCCGGAGCTTGTAAAGGCATTCAGCGGAGTAACGGCGGATAAAGTTGTTGCGTTTCAAAACGTAATCAATTTCGCTGAGTTTAAGACAGAGCTTGAAAATTATTTCTTGACCGCGCCCGATAAATTTGTTGAGGTATTCGACTCCGAATTGTCTTACTCGGAAATAAATATAAAGGATTTACCGCTTGCAATTTCAGAGCAGAAAACCGAAAACACCCACGAGCGCATCGAGGTTATTGACGTTGAGAGTTCGGTGGAGATTTTCAAATCAATTATTGGTTAAAATAAATTAACATAAAACTTTAGGAGAAATGAAATGAACAATTCAGAAAAAACAATGGACAAAATCGTTGCCCTGTGCAAGAACCGCGGTTTTATCTTTCCCGGATCCGAAATCTACGGTGGCCTTTCCAACTCATGGGACTACGGTCCTCTCGGTGTTGAGTTCAAGAACAACGTAAAAAAGGCTTGGTGGAAGAAATTTGTTCAGGAGAACAAGTATAACGTTGGTCTTGACAGCGCAATCATTATGAACCCTCAGACTTGGGTAGCTTCGGGGCACCTTGGCGGATTTTCTGATCCTCTTATGGACTGTAAGGTTTGTCGCAGCCGTCACAGAGCTGACAAACTTATTGAGGAGTACGCATTTGAAAATAAGCTCGACGTAAATCCCGCAGGCTGGACCGATGAGGAAATGAGCGCGTATATCAAGGAAAATCATATCGTTTGCCCCGATTGCGGAAGCGGTGATTTCACAGATATCCGTAAGTTCAACCTTATGTTCAAAACCTTTATCGGTGTTACGGAGGCTTCTACAAACACAGTTTATCTCAGACCCGAGACCGCTCAGGGTATCTTTGTAAACTTTAAGAACGTTGCAAGATCCACAAGAAGAAAGATGCCTTTCGGTGTTGCACAGATCGGTAAGTCCTTCAGAAACGAGATCACTCCCGGTAACTTCGTATTCAGAACACGTGAGTTTGAGCAGATGGAGCTTGAATTCTTCTGCAAGCCCGGTACTGATTTGGATTGGTTCCAGTATTGGAGATCCTATTGCGAAAACTGGCTCTATAATCTCGGTATGAGAAAAGAGAATCTTCGTCTCCGAGACCACTCTCCCGAGGAGCTTTGCTTCTACTCAAAGGGAACAACCGACATAGAGTTCCTTTTCCCGTTCGGTTGGGGCGAACTTTGGGGTATTGCTGACAGAACCGATTACGACCTTACTCAGCATCAGAACACAAGCGGTGAGTCTATGGAGTTCTTTGACGCAGAGACTAACGAGAAGTATATTCCTTACGTTGTTGAGCCTTCTCTTGGCGCAGACCGCGTAGCACTTGCATTCCTTTGCGACGCTTACGATGAGGAAGTTGTTGACGCAGAGAAGAACGACACCCGTGTTGTTCTCAGACTCCATCCCGCACTTGCGCCCATTAAGGCGGCCGTGCTTCCTCTTTCTAAGAAGCTTTCCGATAAGGCAGGCGAAATTTACGAGGAGCTTGCAAAGTACTTTATGGTTGACTTTGACGAGTCGGGCTCTATCGGTAAGAGATACCGCAGACAGGACGAGATCGGAACACCTCTTTGCATTACATACGACTTCGAGTCCGAGACCGACGGCTGCGTAACCGTGCGTGACCGTGACTCTATGGAGCAGGTAAGAATCCCGATTTCCGAGCTTAAGAGCTATATTGAAAAGATTCTTGCGTTTTAATTTAATTACCAAACTCCCACGAAATCCGTGGGAGTTTTCTTTATTAAAAAAATAAATTTTTTTAATATATGGTGTTTACAACAGGGAATTTTTGTGATATAATAAATGTGCCAAACAAAACCGAATATAACAACTTTTCTCGTAGTATGTGTATTTTTATTAACTTTTTGGATAAAAATACAGATGCTCTTCTTTTGCACGTACTACGAGTTGTAAAAGGTTTTGTTTGGCGACAATTAGAGCTACGTATTTTTTGTGCGTCAGCTCAGGTTGGCGCACTTTTTATTTTATATTACAAAAAGGAGAAATGAAATGGAAGAGAAAGTTTTAATCAAAAGTGAGCGATATAACATAAAAACACTTTTTTTGTGTATAATCGCTGTTGGAGCATGTATATTTGCAATGATAAGTATTCCTTTGGTTGTAAAAACAATTATTGAATCTGCAGAATACAATTTCATATGGGGACTTATGTGGGGCAATAGTATTAACACAATATTTTTTTCTGCACTAGGTTTTTTAGTTTTTCCCGTTTTAATTTTTGGTTTGTTATATCTTGCATTTAATTACTATGAACTTACTGTTACCGACAAAAGAATATACGGAAAGATAGCTTTTGGCAAACGAGTTGATTTACCAGTGGATTTTGTTTCTGCTACGGCAACGGTTAGCTTATTAAAAGGTGTGGCTGTTTCCACTTCATCGGGAAAAATTAAATTCCTTTTTATGAAAAACGCCGAAGAAATATACAAGGTACTTAACACTCTTATTATAGAAAGACAGTCTCAAAAAAATGCGCAACCACAAACAATTACATCACAAAGTAACGCCGATGAGCTCAAAAAATATAAAGAGCTACTTGACAGCGGAATAATTTCTCAAGAGGAATTTGACGCAAAGAAAAAACAGCTTCTTGGTCTATAAATTCCCATCAAATATAACTGCGCCAACAAATTGTAATTAAAGCATCAAACTCATCGAGCTTGATGCTTTTTATGGTTTATTTAACCTTACCTTTTTTTATATCGGTAACGAAAGAGTCAATTCTTTCAAGCGCTTGTGTGATATGCTTCACTGAGTAAGCATACGAAATTCTCGCAAAGCCCTCGCCGCTGTCACCGAAAGCCTCTCCCGGTACGATAGCACAGCCGTAGTCGTACAAAAGCTTTTCGCAGAAGGTATTGCTTGACATTCCGAAGTTGCCAATATTGGGGAATATGTAGAAAGCGCCTTTAGGCTCAAACGAATCTATACCGATATTCTTCAGACCGTCGTATATATACTTTCTGCGGCGATCGTATTCGTCAACCATCATCTGAATATCGTCGTCGCCGTTGCGGAGTGCCTCGACAGCCGCAAACTGCGACGTTGTGGGCGCGCACATAATTGCGTACTGATGTATTTTAAGCATCTGCTTGATGAGCGGAGCAGGCGCGCAAAGGAATCCCATTCTCCAACCCGTCATAGCGTATGCCTTTGAAAATCCGTTTACAATAATGGTGTGCTCCCACATATCGGGAATAGATGCGATAGACGTGTGGCGAAGTCCGCCGTAGGTCATTTCGGCATATATCTCGTCAGAAAGAACCATTATGTTAGTGTCGCGGATAAGCGATGCGATCTCCTCAAGCTCTTCCTTTGTCATAATAGAGCCTGTGGGGTTGTTAGGAAAGGGAAGAACCAACATTTTTGTTTTCGGGGTTATTGCAGCCTTAAGCTTTTCAGCTGTAAGCTTGAATTCGTCCTTGAATTCGGTGGCAATTATTACGGGAACACCGCCCGCAAGTCTTACTATAGGCTCATAGCAAACGAACGAGGGAGTGGGTATAATTACTTCGTCACCCGGCTCAACTATTGCGCGGATAGCTACGTCAATAGCTTCCGAGCCGCCAACTGTTACAAACGTTTCGTTGAGTCCGTCGTATTTAAGACCGAAACGGCGGAGCATGTATTTTGATATCTCGTCGCGGAGCTCGGTAGTACCTGCGTTTGAGGTGTAATAGGTCTTGCCTTGAACGAGGCTGTCAATGCCTGCCTCGCGGACGTGCCACGGCGTTGGGAAGTCGGGCTGCCCCACGGTGAGGGCAACAACGTCGTTCATATCGCCAAGCAGGTCGAAAAACTTTCGTATTCCGGAAGGCTTTAGGTCAACGACGGTCTTTGATAAAATTTTACTATAATCTATCATCAGAACTCATTTCCTCTCAAATCTTCCTCAATACCGCCGTAGATAACGCCGTTATCCTTGTATTTGCGGAGTACAAAGTGTGTTGCGGTGGAAACTACCGAGTCAATAGGAGCAAGCTTTTGCGCAACGAAATATGCCACTTCCTTCATGGTCTTTCCCTCAATAAATACCGCAAGGTCATATGCGCCCGACATAAGGTAAAGGCTTTTTACCTCATCGTAGTTATATATTTTTTCGGCTACTTTGTCAAAGCCTCTGTCCTTCTGAGGGGTAAGCTTTACCTCTATAAGTGCGGTTACGTATTCACGGTCGGTTTTGTCCCAGTCAATAATTGTCTTATAGCCGAGAATTACACCGTCTTTCTCGTACTTTTCAATATTTTTCTTTATGTCGCCTTCTTCTTTATCAAGCATAACTGCAAGCTGATTTGCGGTAAGTGTGGCGTCATTTTCAAGCAACTTAAGTATCTTATCCATAATAGAAACCTCTCATTTCTTAACGTTTTTTATAATGTTTTCATAGTAAAGTCCGTATTTGTGGGCAATATCGCGTGCGTAGCTCTTTCCGTCGGGCTTGGCTCGCGTTATCTTAAAGGAGCGTTTTCCTTCCTCAATGCCTGCTACAAGCGTATCAATAGGCGCGCCGCCTTGTGGGAGAGTCTGTGCGTTTATATTGTCGATCTCAGCAGCAAGCTCGTGAAGATGTGTGGAGAACAGACATCTGCATTTGTACATACTCAATCCGCGAAGCACCTCACTTGCAATATATGCCGCTTCATATGAGCCTGTTGATGAAAGCGACTCATCAAGAAGTACAAGACTGTTTGAGGTTATCTCGCTGAGAATTTCGTTGAGACGGGCGCATTCCTCGCCAAGACGTCCTTTGTCTATGGTGTCGTCGGCTCCTGTGGGGAAGTGTGTGTATATTGCGTCAACCGGACTCATAACCGCTTCTTTGGCGGGAATGAACAAACCAAGCTGAAGCATTGCCTGGGAAATTCCAAGCGCGCATGTGATAACTGATTTTCCACCGCGGTTTGGACCTGTAAGCACGTAAATTGACGCATTTTCATCAAAAATAAGGTCGTTTGAAACAATTTCGTCCTCGATTTTTACAGCAACGCAGGGGTTATATAATGCCGTAGCCTTAAAGGCTCGCGCTTCCATAGGCTCGATTTTTGGTACGCAGAGGTCACAGCCTTTATTCTGCAAAAGCCTTAACGCTTCGGTGGCTTTAACTGTAAATTCAAATTCACCGAGCAGGTCAATCAAGAAGTTTGTGTTGTCAAGCACGTAAGATTTGACAATCTTTTTCCATGAGTGGAGAGAAGATTTGTAAACGTCGTTGATCGCCGAGTTAAAAGCAAGCGAAAGGGCGGTTTTTTGATTTTCATTCTGCTTTTTACCAAAGGGAACAAGATTAGCAATGCAGGTATATTCATCGTCCTTGAAATTGAGACGAAGAATTTTCTCTATAACGTCCCCCGACTTAAAGGATTCGGAGTTGATTGAAAGAACTCCCGCCTCTCTCGGACGAAGCTGTGCGTCAAGGTTAACGCCTATAGTAACGCTTTTTATCTCGCGTACACGCGAGGTAAGCTCGGAAAGCTTTTGGTTAAGCTCTTTATAGTATTCGCTCTGTGAAAGCTCGATTATTCTGTCGGCAAACGCGGTAAACGCGCGGCTTTTGAGACGCGGACGGATTGCCAAAAAGCCCTCGCTCAGCAGGTCTACACAGGAAATATAAAGCTCTATTTCAGTTATGCTTGAAAGATATGAATCGGTGTCGCCGCTATCGGCTTCAAGTCTGCGAAGCTCCATTATATCACCGAGTATGGGAATAAGGTCGCCGAGAATTTCGGATATTTCGGGATTATCGAGCATATCGCGTATCGTTTCCATACGGTACTCAATAACTTCACGGTCTGTTGTAAAATACTCTGAAAGTTCGCTGTTTCGCAGGTCAATAAAATCAAGCATACCAAGCTCTTCAAGCGCAAACATATCGATTTTAGGAACGTTTATCCCTTTATAATGCGCCTGCCTAGTCTCAAAGCTTGGATATATGAGAGAAAAATTATTCAAATCCATTTATGCACTCTCCCTCAAAACAATTATTCATTATATTATACCACACAAATAACGATTTGTAAAGCGATTACGAACAATTTTGCACGTGAATAAGTTTTTTTTATTATTTCTATTGAATTATTGGACTTTATGTGATATAATTTTTTTGTAAGTGTCTTCAAGAATCGAAAGGAGTTATAAGATGAAAAAGATAAGATGGGGAATTGTTGGTTCGGGCGGAATAGCCAATAAATTTGCCAATGCAATAAAAAAGCTTGATTGTGCAGAGCTTGTTGCGGTAGCATCGCGTTCAGAGGAGAGCGGAAAGGCATTTGCAGAAAAATATGATATTCCTTACGTGTTTTGCGGATATGAAAATATGGCAAAATCCGATGTGGTAGATGCAGTGTACGTTGCTACCCCTCATCCTTTCCACAGACCTTGTACGGAGCTTTTTG
Organism: Eubacteriales bacterium; assembly: GCA_045128735.1. GTDB lineage: Bacteria > Bacillota > Clostridia > Oscillospirales > CAG-272 > RGIG8775. Next base: position 24,936 of record JBGVRT010000144.1, read on the forward strand.
TGAGAAATAATAAGCACGTGCTGTGCGAAAAGCCTCTTTGTGTAAACAGTAAGGACGCAAAGGAGCTTAAAGAACTCGCAAAGAAGAACAGCGTTTTCCTTATGGAGGCCATGTGGACTCGTTTTCTTCCTGCCATAAATGAAGCCGAAAGAATTGTTAAAAACGGCGGAATAGGTGATATTCTTGGCTTGAGTGCTGATTTTTGCTACTCGTTGACGCCAGAGGAAGAACCCAAAATATACCGCAACGATATGGCGGGGGGCTCGCTCCTTGACGTGGGCGTATATGGCTTGCATTTTGCTTCGCTTTTCCTTGGAAATAATCCCGAGCTTATAAGTGCGGTGGCAGACGTTCAAAACGGAGTTGATGTTCATACCTGTGTCACATTGAAGTATAAAAATGGAGCAATCGCCAATATTTCATCGGCAATAGGTGTTAAAAAGCCTGAAGATGCTTATATTTACGGAAGCAAGGGATATATTAAGATTCCTATGTTTTACGGGGCGCAGGAAATATTCGTTACTGTTAACGACAATACTACTCAAATTTCAAAGCCCAGTATGGGGGACGGCTTTGAGGAGGAGATATGCGAGGCGTGCAGCTGTATAAATTCGGGCAAGCTTGAAAGCAACACAATGCCTCTTGACGAAAGCATTGCAATGCTTGATATTATGGATAAAATCAGAAATCTGATAAATGTGAAATACCCTTTTGATGAAATATAAAAGGATTTTATATGAAACTATATCTTAAACAAAAATTTTTCAGCTGGAACGATAAATTTACGGTATACGACGAGAACGGCAACGACAAGTATTACGTTGAGGGCGAGTTCTTTTCGTTTGGAAAAAAGCTTCACGTCTACGACCTGAGCGGTAAAGAGGTGGCTTTTATTCACCAAGAAGTATTCAGCTTTATGCCCAAATATTACATAAATATCGGTGGAAGAGACGTTGCGGACGTGAAAAAGCATTTCACCTTTTTCAAGCACGAATACAGTGTAAACGGCTTTGGATGGAGCGTTGAAGGCGACTTTTTTGACCACGAATATACTATCACCGACAAAAACAGAATGGTTGCCTCGGTTTACAGAGAGTGGTTTACGCTTGGAGATGCTTACGTAATCGATATAAGTGACGGTGTAAAAGATGAGGCGGCGCTTGCCGTTGCACTTGTTGTTGATGCGGTTATATCCGCGGAGCGCGACGACTGATGGCACTGTATTCAAAAATAAAAAAAGCTTTATTTTTAAGCCGTCCAAACCGTTTTATTGCCGAGGTTATCGTTGACGGAAGCAAAGAGCGTGTTCACGTAAAAAACACGGGCAGATGCAAGGAGTTGCTTACAGAGGGCTGTAACGTAATTCTTTATGAATCTGACAATTCTGCAAGAAAAACCAAATACGACCTTATTGCGGTGTATAAAATGCGAAAAGGCAAAGCTCCGTTACTGATAAATATGGATTCTCAGATTCCAAATGACGTTGCCGCCGAGTGGTTGGCAAAAGGAGAGCTGTTTTCAAAAAATGCCATTATACGCCGAGAGGTGACCTTCGGTAATTCGAGATTTGATTTTTACGTAGAGGACGGTAACAGAAAAGCCTTTGTTGAGGTTAAGGGAGTAACGCTTGAGGAAAACGGCGTTGCAATGTTTCCCGATGCGCCTACCGAGCGAGGAATCAAGCATATAAATGAGCTTGTTTCCGCATTGGAGCAAGGTTTTGAGGCATATATTCTGTTTGTGATACAGATGAAAGAAGTTCATGAATTCAGACCTAATGATATTACGCACAAGGCTTTCGGAGACGCACTCCGCACTGCTGAAAGTAACGGTGTAAAGGTTATTGCCGTAGATTGTACCGTAAATGAGAACTCAATTTTCGCAGACCAAAAGGTTGAAGTAGTTCTTTGACAACACAACTTGATTTGCGTGTTTTCCTCATTAAATTGCCTGTTTTATCTATTGTAATCGGCGCTTTTTGTGATATAATGATGGTGTGAAAAATTATTTTCGAATAAGCGAAATGTAAAGGAGATTAAATTATGAATATTATTCCGCGCAGCGAATATCCGCGTCCGCAATTTGTGCGCGACAATTGGATGAATCTTAACGGAGAATGGGAATTCTTCAATGATCTTTCAGCTTCGGGAATCGACCGCGAGCTTTGGAAGTCAGAAAAATTCGACGGGAAGATCACTGTTCCGTTCTGTCCTGAAAGTGACCTGTCGGGGGTTGGATACAAGGACTTTATGCCCTCGGTTTGGTATGCCAAAAACATCGAAATAACCGAAGAACAGCTAAAGGGTAAAATAATCTTACATTTTGGAGCGTGCGATTATATTACCTCTTTGTGGATAAACGGCAATTTAGCAGGAAAACACAAGGGTGGATATACATCTTTTGAGTTCGATATCACGGAATTTTTGTGTGCAGGCTCAAACCGCATTGTTGTTAATGCTTTGGACGACGTTCGTTCTGCAAAACAGCCCGCAGGAAAGCAGAGCAGCAAGTCATATTCATACGGCTGTTTTTATACACGAACTACGGGTATATGGCAGACTGTTTGGCTTGAGTTTGTTCCCACAGCCTACATTTCTAAGGTTAAGGTAAATGCCACCGACCTTGGAGGTGTCGTACTGCTTGAAACCTCTCTTAATTCTTACTGCAAGAACGCTGAGCTTAAGGTGGAGGCGTATCTTGATGGTGAGAAGGTTGCCGATGAGTGCTTTTCGCTCCAAGGAACTGTATCGTCGCAGAGCTTTAAGGTGAGCAAAATAAAGCTTTGGGCGGCAGGAGAGCCAAATCTTTACGACGTTGTATACACTCTTGTAATTGACGGAAAGTCGGTAGATACTGTAAAAGGATATTTCGGCATTCGACGCATTGATATTGACGGATATCACGTCAGAATAAACGGAAAATCGGTGTTCCAACGCCTTATTCTTGACCAAGGATTCTATCCCGACGGAATCTATACTGCTCCCACGGATGAGGCACTCAAGAGAGATATAGAGTATTCTATGGAGCTTGGTTTTAACGGCGCAAGACTTCATGAAAAGGTTTTTGAGGAGCGTTTCCTCTATTACGCAGATAAACTCGGCTATCTCGTGTGGGGAGAATATTCCAACTGGGGAATTGACATTTCTGATCCAATGACACTTCACACGTACCTTCCCGAGTGGCTTGAAAGCGTTGAGCGCGATTATAACCACCCCTCAATAATCGGTTGGTGTCCTTATAACGAAACGCAAGACGGACAGGTGGACAGTAACATTTCTGCGGTTTATCTCGCTACCAAGGCTGTTGACTCGACTCGTCCCGTGATTGATACGAGCGGATGGCGTCATACCGAAAAGACCGATATTTACGACATACATAACTACAATCAGGATGTGGATTTCTTCAGAGCACTTAAGGAAAAGCATCTGGCGGGCGAAGCTTTTGTTAATGATATGAATATCAAGAGAGGCTTTGGTTATGATGGTAAATTACCGTATATGGTAAGCGAATACGGCGGAATCAAGTGGATTCCTCAAATGGACGGAAACAACGATAGAAAGGTGTCCTGGGGATACGGAAACGCCCCTAAGACTGTGGAAGAATTCTGTGACAGATATTGCGGAATCACAGCGGCAATTATGGATATTCCTACTATTATGGGCTTCTGTTATACTCAGCTTACCGACGTCGAGCAGGAGCAAAACGGTTTGTATTACTATGACCGCACGCGTAAATTCTCCGATGAGATTTATGAGAAAATACGTAAGACTAATATGGCAAAAGCTGCTATAGAAAAATCAGACGAATAATTATTTACCGTCTGCCGAAAAATCGGCAGACGGTTTTTCAATCTTATATTGCATAAAAACAGTTTTTGTGTTATAATTTACACATAAATTAAATTAAGGGAAGATTTATGGAGCTTTTTTTCAAATTATTGATTTTGTGTCCATTGCTTTTTGCGGCGGGCTTGGTGGACGGAATTTCGGGAGGCGGAGGACTTATCGCTTTACCGTCTTACCTTATAGCTGGGATACCTGTAACCTCGGCGTATGCTTGCAACAAGATGCAAAGCTGTCTCGGAACAAGCGCATCAATGTTCAAATATGCTAAAAGTGGATTTCTTGATTATAAAATAGCTGTTCCTTCGGCATTTGCGGCTGTTGTGGGCGCAGCTGTATCAACTGAAATAATGCTTTCTCTTGATGATTATACTAAAAAAATAATCATCGTTTGCTCTATGTGTTTCGTTATTGTCCTTACGGTGCTTTCGAGCAGAATCAAAATTGATACAAACAGCCAAAGGCGAGCGGAAATTTCGGCAAGAAATATAATTCTTGGACTCGTTATAGGTATTATGCTCGGCTTTTACGACGGATTTTTCGGTCCTGGCGGCGGAACAATAGCTTTGTTGCTCTTTTCAATCATTATGAAATACGATCTTAGGGTCGGATGCGGAAACGGAAAGCTGATAATAGTTATCGCCAATCTTACTTCAACTCTACGTTACTTATTCGCAGGTGCTGTGATATTTAAGATCGCAATACCTTGCTCAATTGCGAACATTATTGGAAGCTACATAGGGGCGACTCTTGCGACCAAGAAGGGAACTCGCTTTGTTAAATATATTTCGTGGATTGTTATTGCTGCGTTACTTATTTACGCGGCAACGGATATGTTGAATATTTTGGACACAAAGGCTTAAAAAGCAAACCGATTTCGGTTTGCTTTTCTTGAATTTGCTCTGAACTGCATTTTTCAATGTTAGAAAAATGCATCAGCTTATTATAAAAAAGATCGCAACTTTTGTTCCATGTTCCGCATAATATTTACATACATTTCTTTTACATATTAGATAATATTAGATAATATATTTTTTACTTCTGTTTACTGTTGCGTATTGTGTCGGCGTTGTTGAAGTAACCTTTTTGAATGCCCTGCAAAAATGATATACGCTTGAAAAGCCGCATTGCTCAGCAATTTCGCTGATGTTGAACCGACTTTCTCCAAGTAACTTGCAGGCTTTTTTAATCCTGAGGTCGATAATGTATTGCTTGGGCGTTACTCCAAAGCTTTCCTTAAAAAGCTTCCTGAAATAGATCTCGCTTATTCCCGAGCATTTTGCTAGAATTTCGTTTGAAAGGGAAGCATCGTCAAAATTTTCAAGCAGATAACTTATGGATTTTTCCAAAATTTTATTGTTGTGCTTTGTACTTGCGTTTATTCCATCAACAATGTCGTAAAAAATGCTCATTGTTTTAGCGTGGGAATCGGTTATCAAAGCTTTTTGCAGGTCGTTTAGTCTGCTGTCAAACATCGAGTAGCTTCCAAGATCAAATTTTATAATTTTTTGTGGAAAGGGCGACTCTGTTTCAAAATTTATCTGAGGATAGATTCCTGTTTTGTGACAGAGCCACGAATAGGTTGAGTTTTTCGGGAGCAGAATTGCGCTTCCGGGCGTAAGCTCTATAAGCTCGTTGCCGAGGCTGAAGGTAATATGACCGTCTATGCAGAAGGAAAAGGCATTGCAAGTCCTTTTTTTCATTTCTGCGCCGTCTCCGAGCTGATGAGTACAAAAAACAATGTGAGAAACCTTTGTAACGATCATTTTTTCGATACCTATCACGATATCACCTCCAATACAGTTATATAATATCACTTTTTCTAAAAAAATCAAGTTAAAAATTTGAATTTGTATCGAAAATGTTAAAAAAATATCGTTTTTACTATTGCAAATCAATAAGCCCTAATTTATAATATAACTATAACAATCTGAAAAAGGGGGGTTTTATGAAAAAAATTCTTGTTATGGGCGGAACGGGTGCTATGGGCGTTTATCTTGTTCCAAAGCTTATTGAAATGGGCTATGCGGTTGACGTTGCATCGTTGGATACGGTCGAGTCATCAACCCCAAATCTGCGTTATTTCACAGGTGATTGTATGGACGTCGGCTACGTAAGCGAGTTGCTAAAAAAAGGTTACGACGGAATTGTTGACTTTATGATATATAATCAGGATAAATTTGAGGAAAGACACCAAATGTTCCTTGATAATACTTCTCATTATATCTATCTATCGACTTACCGCATCTACGCCAACGAGGAACATCCTGTAAAAGAGACGTCTCCCAGACTTCTTGACGTATCGAAGGATAAGGATTTCCTTGCTACCGATGATTATGCGCTTTATAAAGCTAAGGGCGAGAACGTTCTCCTTAATTCAAAATATACAAACTGGACGGCTATTCGCCCCGCAATTACATATTCAAAAAGACGCTTCCAGCTTGTCATTCTTGAAGCTCCCTATGTGGTCGGTAGAACTTTGCACGGCAAAAAGCTTGTGCTTCCTAAGCAAGCTAAGGACGTTCAGGCAACAATGTCCTGGGCAGGTGACGTTGCCGAAATGATAGCCCGACTTCTTTTCAACCCCAAAGCTTACAGAGAGATATTCTCGGTTTGCACTGCGGAGCACATGACGTGGGGGGAGATTGCGGATATTTATAAAGAGCTTATCGGACTTGAAGCCGTTTGGGTTGATATGGAAGATTTCCTTGCGATACTCACACACAATAGTAATAACCCTATGGGGGTAAGATATCAGCTTATATACGATCGCCTCTTTGACAGAATTATGGACAACTCAAAGATTCTTGAGGTTACAGGTATGAAGCAAAGTGAGTTAACAACACTGTATGACGGACTTAAGCGCGAACTTGCAGGCGTTAATGCCGACACCTTTGTTGAAATGAAAAACAGCCCCATAATGGATCAATATTTGAAAGAAAGAGGTTTGTAAAATAGGGCAGTAAGTCAAGAACGCATGTCTGAAAATTTATAATTGAACAAACGGAGGAACAAGGAATGGAATTTCAGAACAAAACCGCTGTAATAACGGGTGGCGCATCCGGCATTGGCTTTCTCAGCGCCAAATGCCTTGCCCAAGAAGGCGCAAATGTTCTTTTGGTTGATATTAATGAAAACGCACTTGTAGAAAAAGTAGCAGAAATTAATGCAAAAAATGTCGGCAAGGCTGAATATGCTGTGTGCGATGTAAGACAGTATGAGCAGGTTTTAGACGCCACCGATAAGGCAATAGAAAAATTCGGAAGAATTGACATATTGATAAATTGCGCTGGAGGCTGTGAAAGGCGATGTAACAACTATCAAGGCGATTGGCTTGATATGCCGGCGGAAATTTTCGATTGGGGTGTTGATGTAAATCTCAAGGGACCTTACTATTTTTCGCAAGCTGTTATGCGCCAAATGGTTAAGCAAAAAAGCGGTGTTATAATTTATTTGGGCTCAATCTGCGGAGAAGAAGCTGCGCTTTCTATGGCGTATTCGGTTTCCAAAGCGGGGCTTATGAACGCATTAACCAAATCGGTTGCAATATATGGTGCTCCACATAACGTAAGAGCTGTATGTGTTAGTCCGGGACCGGTACTTACGCGTGAAGCTATGGGTAAATTAAAAACGCTTGTTGGTAGAGCTGCAGAGACACAAGAAATAGTCGACTTTATTTTGTATTTGGCATCGGATAAGGCAGCGTTTATTACAGGTAGCAATCATTTTATTGATGGTGGAAGAATAGCCATGACCAGAGGTTAAAGTTAATTTGTAAACAAAACAAATAACATTTTCAACGATGAAATTTTGTAGTAGTTTTTCTATTATTGATTACTAAATTTAAAGGAGCATATATACATGAAACCGACATTTCTTACCTATCAAAAGCCATTGCTTTGCGCTATGGTGCAGGATTCAACCCCCGCTGAAATGATTTGTACAATAATGAATTCCCAATATGACGGCGCGGAAGCTTTCGGAATACAGCTTGAAAATCTTTTGCCCGAATACAGAACGCTTGAGCAACTTAAGAAAATATTTTCATACTGTCGCAATAAACCTATATACCTGACCAGCTATCGCAGTCACAGTAACAAAGGTTTGACCGATGATGAGCGTGTTGAATTGCTGCTTCTCGGACTTGAGGCAGGTGGAACACTTTGTGACGTGGAGGGTGACCTTTACCATAAAGAACCCAACGAGCTTACCCTTGATCCCGAAGCTATTGCAAAGCAGGAGGCACTTATCAAAAAGATTCACGATATGGGGGGAGAGGTTCTTATCTCCACTCACATTCACGACTTCTTTGATGAAGAAAAAACTCTGAACATTGCCCTCGAACAAAAGAGAAGGGGAGCAGACGTTGTAAAAATAGTCAACTTCGCAAGAACCGAAGAAGAGCTTATAGCAAATCTGAATATAATCCACAGATTAAAGAAAGAGCTTGACGGCACACCTTTCCTCTATCTCGCCAACGGTGCCGAATGTCGCCTTATTCGCCAGATAGGTGCAAGACTTGGTGTTTGTATGTATCTTTGCGTGCAAAATTATGTTGAGGTATCATCCAAGGAACAACCTCTCCTCCGCTCTATGAAAATAGCGCGAGACAATATGATGGAATAAGTTAAAAGGCTTGCCTGCGGCAAGCCTTTTGACTTATTTTTCAACGATATTCCAACCCTTAACTCCGTAAACGTTACCGTTTTTGTCGTAGGTAATGTCGTATTTCTTTCCTCTGAAGCTTAGGTTCTCAAGCTTGAGATAATTCCACCCCGAGGGGATATGAGGGCGAAGAACAAGCTCTCCGTTTTTCTCATCCACTCCCACAAGTCCGCGAATAACAATATCGCAGAAGGTTGAGTGGTTGTAGTCCTTGCCTCTGTCCTTCCCGCCCTTGCGCGGGTCGTATTTGTCGCTGTAAAGCCACTTTCGTGTTTCCCACACAAGCTCGTCTGGGTGCATCATTTCATCAATCCAGTTGACCATTTCGCCGTCCTCTCGGACCATATAATGCATTTTTGCGTATTGTGAAAGAAGCATGGCAAAGTCATCGTCACTCATTACGTCATTGCCGTAGCTGTTCATAGCGTTAATACAAGCATCAAGCGTTTGAGAAGTAGCAAAGGGCCAAATATAGCCGTTCCAAAGACATTCGTGATTAGCCGAATAAAGGTAACGCGGATTGCTTCTGTCTGCTGTTGCAAGTCCGGTGTTGGCAAGGAAAACATTTTTATCGGTGAGATGAGGGAATACTCTGAGTGCTTTTTCCTTGTCTCCAAGTCCGAAAATAAATGGGATATATCCTATAAGTTCACGGGCGTTTTGCGTGGGCGCTATATCCTTGTAAGAATGTACAGACTCGATATCGTCAGCGTGAATTGCCTTGTAAAATTCGCCGTCCCAAAGTCTTTCCTCAATAAGTGCGCGAAGATTTTCAGCTTTTTCTACGTAATCTGCCGCTTTTTCGTCAAGTCCTTTTATTTTTGCAAGCTTTGAGAGGACAAGTGCGGCACTGTACATATAGGCATTGAGCGTGGGACGGATTCCGGGCTGTCTGACACCACCCTCGGGGTGTCCGCTTATAGAATATTCCATAGCATCAAAATTGTCAATAGAAAAGTAGAGTCCGTCGTTTGTTAACTGTTTCTTTTCTGTTTCCCAACCGTCAAAATACCATTCAAGAAGGTCAAAGTGTTCAAGCATAAATGAGAAGTCGCCGCGCAGACGGCAATGCTCGTATAACGCAGTTATCAACCAGGAGCTGTACTGAAAAACACGTTTGTTTTCGTTTTCAAGGAAATGAAGAACGTAGTCCTCGATGTATTTGTTACCGCTTGCAAGCCAACGTGCCTCGGAAATGTGATGACCTATAGCCGCTACAATTGTGTTATATTGACCAGCCCACGGAACGGGCTCAAGAAATTCCGAAAAAACGTACTTGTTGTTTTCAAGCTTTTTTATGTGTTTTCTTAAAGTCCAGAATCTGAAATAATAGGTTTCCTCAATTTCCTTGTCGGGGCAATGAAGAAAGGGGATATTCTCGTATAAAAAGTCGTACGCCCTGTCGTTTCCGATTTGCGGTGTATAATTTTCAAAATCGTTTTTGTTAAATTTATCTACGTATGCTTTAAGCTTTTCTTTTCCGTTCATAAGTCTACCTCCTTTTTTGCTATTATAACATAATTCAGATTCTGTTTCAATTGCATTTTTCGATTAAAATATTGTAAATATCGGATGTTGCGTTGCTGTCGATGCCACTTAAAACAAGCTTGTTTTCGTTTGCCGTAATTACAATGCAAGATGAACAGCCTGCATATGAATATCTTGTGTATCTTCCGAATTCTTGGTTTTCAAAAGTGCCCATAAGAAGCCGAGGGGAGCCAAAACCGAATACGCGCACGCCTCTGTCGTCGTTTTCTCTGTGCTCTATTTCAGTAATATCGTTGTAATTTATGGTCAAATCGTTGTAATAGTCGGCTTTAACTGTAAAAGAGCTGTCGGTATATTTGTATTCTATGTTTCCCGTAAAGCAAAGAACAGCGCAAAGTACAAGTATCACGGTGACCGAAATTGAAGCAAATACAGCCGTTATTTTGTCGTTTTTGCCAAATATGTTTTTCAAATCACTGCTTGAGGCTCTGCTGTCCATTACCTGCGCTTTGAAATATCTTGCGGAATAAATGGCAGGAATTAAAACCAAAAGAATAACTGTGGGAATAAAGAGGATAAAGCTTATTTCAAGAGGCAAAAAGGTTAAAATAGTTATAATTATTCCGCCCGTTACCCATACCTTACCGCCAAAGCGGTGAGTCATATTCCAATTCTCCTCGCTTGCAAGGGTCCATTTAAGCTTTATTCCAATAGTTCGGTTTTGTTTGCATTTTGGCAAATAATTGCCGATAAAGGTAAACAGAGCACCTAAAAATACAAATGAAAGCGAAATGAAGTTGAACTCTGCGTCGAGTATTATTGAATACATAATTGCACTTACAAAGAGCGAAGTCAACGGCATAATATAAAATATCATTCCGAAAGCCTTGGAATTTTGCCATATGTTCTTTTTATCGAAAGAGGTTATAAGCATACACAGCCAGTGAATGGCAAGCATAATCAAAGGTAGCCCGAAAACAGCAAAGGCTTTGCCGCTGAATCGGTCTGCATTGCCCGAAAAATCATAGTGTATTGCGATAAGCTCGGGTAAATCATTCCAAAGAATTAACCCAAAAATAATAGGGCAGAGAATTACAACTGATGAAATAACAAGCTTTTTAAGGTTGTTTTTAATAAAAATTTTCATTGATTATCTCCTTTCAATTCGGAAATCCACAAAAGAATTTCCTCAAGCACCGATGCGTTCAGCTCATAAAAAATAAATTTGCCCTCTCGCGTGTCTCTTATAAGGTCAGCTTCTTTAAGAACGGATAAATGCCGCGATATCGCCGCTGCGGTTATGTCAAAATGCTCGGTTATTTCTCCCGCAGACAGACGCCTAAGCTTCAGCATATTCAGTATGTCGCGCCGCACAGGGTCAGCGAGTGCGCGCATTGTTTGGTGCAAACCCATTGTGTCACCTCGTTTAACATTTAACTTAATTGTTAATTGTATTATACACAAAACAGAACCGTTTGTCAAGGGAAAAATCACAAATTTATAAAAAAGTATTGAAATGCAAAGAAAAAAATGTTATAATTAGCTTGCGTTTTTTATAAAGACGCAACGTGCAAATAAGAATGTGCGGAGAGGCAAAACGGCTCACATTCTTCCAAAAAACAACGTTTTGCCTTTTAGATTATTTATGAAAATTTTAATTACAACAGATCTTTATACAACAGAAACCAACGGAGTAGTAACATCTGTTAAAAATTTGCGTGACGAGCTTCTTAAAAAGGGGCATGAGGTGCGTGTGCTTACGTTGTCTGACGATATACACAGTAAACAGGAGAATGACGTATATTATATCCGTTCAATGCCGCTTAAGGTATATCCCAACGTAAGAATGCCGCTTTCTTACAGACATCGACTTATAAAGGAGCTTGTCGAATGGCATCCCGATATTATTCACAGCCAATGTGAATTTTTCAGTCTTCAGTTTGCACTATATATTTCAAAAAAGACGGATGCACCGATAGTTCACACCTATCATACGCTTTACGAGCAATACGTTTCTTACATATTCCCAAGCAAGCGAATTGGCGAGCGTGCGGTTAAGGTTCTTTCTAAACTGAGACTGAAAAAGATTGACCGCGTTGTAGCACCTACGCACAAGGTTGAAAAAGCATTGCTTGACTACGGACTTGAAAACGATATTTCGGTTGTCCCGAGCGGAATTTCACTTGAACAGCATAAACAGCGCATAAGTACAGCGGAACGGTTTGAGAAGCGTCGTAAGCTCGGAATAGCAGACGACAAGCTTGTGCTTATCAATTTGGGCAGACTCGGTACAGAAAAAAATATAGGTGAGCTTATAGAGTTTTACGCTAAGGCATTGGAAAAGCGAAACGATCTTGTATTTCTCATCGTGGGTGACGGACCTGCGAGAGGTGAGCTTGAGGAGCTTTCCACAAAGCTCGGCGTTTCGGATAAGGTTATTTTTACGGGAATGGTGAAGCCCGACGAGGTTCAGAAATACTATCAGCTTGGCGACGTTTTTGTCAGTGCGTCAAGCAGTGAGACCCAAGGACTTACTTACGTAGAAGCCGCGGCAAGCGGTTTGCCGCTTCTTTGCCGCGAAGATCTTTGTCTTAGCGACGTTGTTCTTCAGAATGAAAACGGATATCAGTATAAAAACGAAGAGGAATTTTTGTCCTGGCTCGACTCAATAGTCGATGACCCTAAGTGGCGCGAAAAAGCAGGACACCGAAGTGAAGAAATTGCACAAGCCTTTGACAAAAGCTCTTTTGGTGATGCTATTGAAGAGGTTTATAAATCATTGCTGTAAGGAAAAATATTATGAAATTAACCGAACTGTTAAGTAAAGAAAAGCTTTCGCTTTCTTTTGAGGTCTTTCCGCCCAAAAATGATACGGCATTTGAAAGCGTTAAGCGGGCTACCGAGGAAATCGCTACCTTGCGTCCGTCGTTTATGAGCGTTACATACGGTGCAGGCGGCGGAACGAGTAAATATACGCTTGACATTGCAAAAAACATCAAAGAGCAATACGGAGTGCCCACCCTTGCACACCTTACCTGCGTTTCGTCTACAAAAGAAACGGTACGTCAAAAAATAGAAGAAATGCGTGCGGCGGATATAGAAAACGTTATGGCGTTGCGCGGTGACCTAACTCCCGAAATGGAGAGACTTGACCGTTCGGAGTGGGCTTACCGTCACGCGGTTGACCTTATCAGAGACATAAAGGAAAGCGGCGCCGATTTTTGCATAGGCGGAGCTTGCTATCCCGAGATTCATCCCGAAAGCGCAAACCAAAATGAGGATATAAAATACCTTAAAGAAAAGGTGGATGCAGGTTGTTCGTTCTTAACGACCCAAATGTTTTTTGATAATAATTTGCTTTACAATTTCCTTTACAAAATACGCGAGGCAGGTATTACCGTGCCCATAATTCCGGGTATAATGCCAATAACAAACGGAAATCAAGTTGAGCGTGCAGTAAAGCTTTCGGGTTCATTCGTGCCGCAACGCTTCAAATCCTTAGTGGATAAATTCGGCACAACTGCCGCCGCAATGAAGCAGGCGGGAATTGCCTACGCAACCGACCAGATAATAGACCTTTTCGCCAACGGAATAACCAACGTTCACGTATATTCTATGAACAAGCCCGACGTAGCTATGCAGATAGTGAAAAACTTGTCGGATATAATCGGATAACGGAGAAGCAGATGAAAATTACTGAATTCATAAAAGATAATATTTTATATCTCGACGGCGGAATGGGAACGCTTTTACAAAAGCAAGGTCTTGCGTCGGGAGAGCTTCCCGAGCTTTGGAACATCACTCGGCCCGATGTTATTACGGCTATTCACAGAGATTATTACGATGCGGGAAGCAACGTGGTAAACACCAACACCTTTGGCGCAAATTCTCTGAAATTCAGCGACGGTGAGCTTGAGCAGATAGTAAAAAATGCGGTAAAAAACGCGCGTAAGGCGGCAGATCAAAGCAAGGGTAATCAGCTCAAATGGGTCGCCCTTGACATTGGACCTACGGGAAAAATGTTAAAGCCTTACGGAGAGCTTGATTTCGAGGATGCGGTAGCTGTGTTTGCCAAGACAGTAAAGCTTGGCGTAAAGTATGGGGTTGACCTTGTCTTTATAGAGACTATGAACGACAGCTATGAGACCAAGGCGGCGCTTCTTGCCGCAAAGGAAAGCTGTGACCTTCCCGTATTTGTTTCTAATGCCTACGGGGTCGACGGGAAGCTTATGACCGGCGCAGAGCCTGCGGCTATGGTTGCAATGCTTGAGGGAATGGGTGCCGATGCAATAGGAGTTAACTGCTCGCTTGGTCCTAATGCTTTGCGCGGTGTTGTCGAACAGTACGTAAAATACGCCTCTGTTCCGATTATTGTAAAGCCTAATGCAGGACTTCCGAAGTCGGTTGACGGAGTTGCCTTTTACGACGTTTCCACAAATGAATTCGCCTCAGAGGTTACCGAGCTTATTGAATGCGGTGCAAGAATTGCGGGCGGATGTTGCGGTACGACTCCCGAGTATATTTCTTCACTTACGGCGACATCATCACAGATAGCCGTACATCCGATTGATAAAAAAGACGTTACCTGCGTTTCCTCCTATACCCACGCGGTATTTTTCGATGATTCGCCTGTACTTATCGGTGAACGCATAAACCCTACTGGAAAAAAGCTTTTCAAGGAAGCCTTGAAGGCAGGCGACATGGACTACATTCTCAAGGAGGGTATAGCACAGCAGGAAAAGGGCGTTCATATTCTTGACGTTAACGTGGGTCTTCCCGAAATTGATGAAGTAAAAATGCTTACCAATGCGGTGTGCGAGCTTCAGGCGGTTATAAATCTTCCGTTGCAGATCGACACTTCAAACCCTGCCGCAATGGAAAAGGCGCTTCGCCGCTATAACGGAAAGCCAATGATAAACTCGGTAAGCGGCAAAAAGGAAAGTATGGATTTCGTTTTTCCTCTTGCTAAGAAGTATGGAGGACTTATCGTTGCGCTTACACTCGACGAAAGCGGTATTCCTCCCAAAGCCGAGGACAGACTTGAAATTGCGCGCAAAATTCTTGCCGAGGCGCAAAAATACGGTATAGAAAAGAAGGATCTTATTTTCGACCCACTTGCACTAACAGTCAGTGCCGATAACAATTCCGCAGTTGAAACACTCAAAGCGATTGAGCTTATAAATACACAGCTCGGATGTCATACCTCTCTTGGCGTTTCCAACGTTTCGTTCGGCTTGCCTTCACGAGACCTTATAAACGGAAGCTTTTTCACAATGGCGCTTTGCCGAGGACTGTCGGCGGCAATTATGAATCCTTATTCAAGTGAGATGATGAAGAGCTATTTTGCTTACCGTACACTTGCGGGATTGGACGAAAACTGTGCTGAATTTATTGAATTCGCAGAGTCACTACCTCAAACCGTGCCTGTATCAACGATAGTAAAATCCGCTTCAAATAACTGCGATAAAACTGTATCCGCGTTGCAGAATGCCGTAATAAAAGGCTTAAGAGACAGCGCGGCAACTCTGACCGGAGAGCTTCTTGGAAATACAGCTCCGCTTGATATCGTTAAGAACGAGATTATCCCCGCACTTAACGTTGTCGGAGTCGGCTTTGAAAATAATAAGATTTTTCTCCCCCAGCTCCTTATGAGCGCCGAGGCGGCAAAATCGGCATTTGAGCAAATCAAACTAACACTTAAAGGCGAACATGCGGCGGATAAATGCAGCGTTGTTCTTGCCACCGTTAAGGGCGACATTCATGATATTGGAAAAAATATTGTCAAGCTTCTGCTTGAAAATTACGGTTTTGCAGTAGTCGATCTCGGACGTGACGTAGCCCCCGAAACGATAGTTGACGAGGTGATACGGCTTCGTTCGCCTATTGTCGGTCTCAGCGCACTTATGACCACAACCGTTCCTGCAATGGAAGAAACGATAAATCTCTTGCGCCAAAAAGCACAGTGGTGCAAGGTCGTTGTAGGTGGTGCGGTTCTCACGCAGGAGTATGCAGACTCGATTGGCGCGGATAAATACGCTAAAGACGCTATGGAAACTGTAAGATACGCAGAGGAAATAAACTCAAAGCTTTAACAAGGAGGTGCACCGTGAAGCTCTTGGTAAATGCGGTATTAAAATACACCGTCGGCCTTGTGCTGGTTTGTTTGCTCATGTTTTTGCCTGCGGGAACGCTTAGCTTTTTTAATGGTTGGCTTTTGGTTGTATTGCTGTTTCTTCCAATGCTTGTTTTGGGAATATTTCTTTTTTGCAAAAAGCCAAAGCTACTCGAAAAAAGACTAAAAAGCAAAGAAAAAAAGCAAGCTCAAAAGAGCGTTGTTGCTGTTTCGGGAATACTGTTTATTTTCGGATTTATAGCCGCGGGATTGGATTTCAGATTTGGCATATCGAAGATTCCCGCGTGGGGAATTGCCGTTGCGTCTGTAATTTTGTTGATTTCATATGTGGCATATGCAGAGGTAATGCGTGAAAATGAGTACCTATCAAGAGTAATCGAGGTGCAAAACGGACAAAAGGTGGTAGATAGCGGACTTTATTCTGTTGTGCGTCACCCTATGTATGCGGCAACCGTTTGTTTGTTCCTGTCAATTCCCATAGTGCTTGGCTCATTTATTTCATTAATATTCTTCCTGCCTTATCCCGTGCTTATCGTTATCAGAATAATCAACGAAGAAAAATTGCTTGAAAAAGACCTTGAAGGCTACGCCGAATACAAGAAAAAGGTAAAATTCAGACTCTTGCCGTTTATATGGTGAAAGGAGTAGATATGAAAGAACTAAATTGCTTGCGCTGTAATAATAAAATGGTTTTTTTGGCGAAGGAGCAGCTTCAGCTTGGAAAAACGGGCTGGATATTGGGCGACATCCCAAATCTTATTTCGGGCGCACTTAAGGTAGATATTTATGTGTGTAAAGAGTGCCGTAAGCTCGAATTTTTTGCGGCGACAAATGAAGAAATCGAAGATGAAACGCCTCAAAAAACTTGCGAATTTTGCGGCACAGTTTATGACTTTGATTATCCCAAATGCCCAAAGTGTAAAAGATAAGAAAACGGACCCTTACGGGTCCGTTTTCTTATGAGTTGATTAAATTTCTCAGCTTTTCAAATCTTGGTACGGGAACAAAAACGCGATCGACAAGCTTTGACATAAGTGCAATCAGCGGGGAATTTATCGCCGTGGTTATAAGCGTTCCGAGTCCGATGCTGTGATAGCTTGCGTATGTAATCGTGATCCAATCAAAGGTTTTTACGTCGCCGAACAGAGTGAGTGCGAGCACTATGGAAATAGCGAGAAGGGAAATGTCAAAGCACCATTTTGTCTTTGAAATGTCGAGCTTGAAGCTTCTTGTCAGCTCAGCAACGAAGAGCTCGTACACCTGCAACGGCATATATGTTTTGAAAAAGCAAGCAACGCCAAACGCCGTGATAACGTCGCCCACAATAAGCATCGCATATCTTACAGCAATGGTGTCAAAAGATATTCCGCCCAGAATCCATAAAAAGAAATCAAGAACGTATCCGTATATTACAGCTACAGCGAAGGCAAAAAGAAAACGCCAATGAAATTTTCGTATAATAATGCATAACAGCACTAAAAGTATACCTTGAATAATGTACTCAACCATGCCGACGCTGAATGAATCCCATATATTCCTAACAGCATCGTAAAGTACAAACGCAGGCGCGGCAATCATCGAAACACCGAGGTCAGCTTTGCTGCATATCGCAACCCCAAGAGCGACGAATATTATTCCAAATATCCAAAGAAGCTCCGAGCTTTTGTCAATTTTCTTCATTTTGTCCTCCGGAATAAGCAAATATAAATTTCTAAAGTATTATCAACTTCCGATTGTGTCTATTATACCACAAACATGTTACTAATTCAAGCGATTGAATATTGAACTTTCTGCAATTTTTAATATAATTAAAAAGCAAAATTGTTATATGTGACGGATAGTGTCGTGATTTTTTTAGGTGATGGTGTTATAAAATTGTTGCCGCAGTTATTATTGTCGTTGTAGTATCCGCATTCATTGGTGTATAATTTGACAAAAAACGGAACGCTACTCGACGTTCCGTTTTATTTGGCGGAGAGAGAGGGATTCGAACCCTCGTGCGCGTTAGCGCAAACTGATTTCGAGTCCGTTCGGTAACTTGGAAGTTATCGAACAATACTATCCCAAACTCGCCATATTTCAGTAGTTGATTTACAACCATTAAAATCGTCCGCTGCGTTGAGTTCTCTCCTTGAATTTTGGAGAGAAGGTCAAACACGATGGCGTTATTATAGCACAAAAACGCCCGAAAATCAAGGGGTTTTGAGAAAATAATACCATTGTTAATATAAGTTTTTGAATAAAGTAGTCTAATTGGAACTTGACGGAATTATCTCCCTTTTGTTGATAACTGCCCGTCAAAATAAGAGCAATTCGAACTCACCAAAAATGGGCAAAAAAATATGCTTTTTGGAGAGAACTTGGAGAGAAAAAGGGGCAAAAATACCCCCTCGGAGAGAACTTTGGAGAGAACAGCGGGGAGAAAAAATCCCCATAAAACACAAGCGTTTGACACGACTTGGCTATGCCGTTGACCGAATATTTTTATATGAGGTGTAGCTATGGATAAGCAAACAATCGAATACTTAAAGACCACTTATCCCGAAGTGATAACAAAGGATCAATTCTATCGGATATGCCATATCAGCAAGAAAACCGCATCCTATCTTCTCGACAACGGACTCGTGCCTTGCACCAACTCCGGCAAGCAAACCCGCAAGTACAAAATCCGTCTTGACGATGTAATTGCGTTCTTGGATGCGCGTGAAAATAACCCCTTCGCTTTCAAAGCTCCCGACAATTATTACGGTCGCGGAGCGTATAACCCTCACGCTCTCAACATAGAGCGTTTGATGAAGAACAGAAAAATGCTCCGCACTTTCTTGAATAATAAGATAGCCAATTATGACGATGTAATCCCTCCCTCCAAGGTGGCAGAGATTACGGGTTACACGTTAAAGAGCGTTTTAAGTTGGTGTGAGAGAGGCAAACTCAAATCCTTCAACATTTTCAATCGCGTTAAAATCCCGAAGGAATATCTCGTGGATTTCTTGGTGAGCGACGAAGGACTTTTGATAGCCAAAAAATCAAAGAAGCACATCGACCTCTTACTCGATGCTCTACATTATATAAATATGATGTGCGCTCCCAAGAAAGATGCTTAATACATACGGCAAAAATAGCCGACCTTTTCCGAAGGTCGGCTATTCTGCTCGTCAAATTGGAATTTGTCACAATCTGTTTTATATCTGCACTGTTTTAGTCGCTATCGTTTCTCTAAAGACTTTATCATGTTCGACAAAAATCAATGTAGGCGAAAACTCTTTTATTAGCTGCTCAATTTGCATACGGGAATACACATCAATAAAATTGAGAGGTTCATCCCATACATAGAGATGCGCTTGCTCACAAAGACTTTTTGCTATTAACACTTTTTTCTTCTGACCGCCTGAAAAATCTTGAATATCTTTCTCAAACTGTACTCGCTCAAAGTCCATTTTTCGTAGAATTGCTTTGAACAAGCTTTCATCTATATGACTTTCGTTTGCAAAATCTGACAGATTGCCTTTCAAAAGTGAGGTGTCCTGCGACACATAAGAAACTACAATTCCAGAGCCAAGTTGTATCGTACCGGTATGCTCGATTGGCTCACCGATCAAGAGTTTAAGCAAACTGCTTTTGCCGCTTCCGTTTTTACCGTCAAGTACAACACGATCCCCTCGCCGTACTGTAAATGAAACAGGCTCGCATACTGTGTTTCCATCATAACAGACTGAAACATCAGAAAAGGTAGCGAGTGTATCAGCGTGATATATCAATGGAGTGAGTTTCAAATTTTCGGCAGATTCGATATTTTTCAGAAGTCCTGATTTCTGTTCAATTGCTTGCTGTTGTCTTGCTTCGATTGCCTTTGATCGTTTCATCATTTTTGCCGCTTTATGACCGACATAACCCTTGTCAGCTGCTCCTATTTTGGATGCTTCTACACGATCAGACCATACCGCAGAGCGTTTTGCCGCTTGCTGTAATCGAACAATATCCTTTTGTAAGCGCTCATTTTGTCCGAGTTCAAATTCTTGCTGCCGTTCAAAGTTCGCCATCCAAGACGAAAAATTTCCGCTTTGTACTTCAATACTTGCTCTGTTCAGCGACAAAATGTGGTCAACACATCCATCCAAGAAGCGACGGTCGTGAGATACGAGTATAAAGCCCTTTTTCTTTTTCAAATAGGTAGCTACTATTTCACGAGCTTGCACATCTAAGTGGTTGGTAGGCTCATCAATTAAGAGAAAGTGTCCTTCATTGCAAAACAATGCCGCCAACAGCACCTTTGTCTGCTCACCGTTTGAAAGAGTTTCAAAGGGACGATAAAGCACATCTGCATCTACATCCAAATAGGACAGCTCTCGCATTAACTCCCATTCTTCAGCCGCAGGTGCTATTTCAAAGAAAATTTCGTTGGTGAACTTCGCTTTGTCCACTACGGGATATGGAAAATAATCGAACTGCACAGATGAGTGAATTTTCCCGCTATACTCATACTTTCCGAGCAAAAGGTTTAACAGCGTAGTTTTACCTCTGCCGTTTCTTCCCACAAAGCCGAGTTTCCAATCGGTGTCGATCTGAAAGTTTACATTTTCAAAAATGTTATCATAACTCGTTGGATAGGAAAATGTAAGGTTTTCTATTTTAATCATTGACATAAACTAAATCCTCCTTTGTATGCCTTATTAAATATAAAGTCGGTGTTTCGGTGATATTGCACTCCGTATAGATTTCACCGCATTATACCGACACTATACGGAGCAAATCATGTGTAACAATCGATTCTTCTGCTTTCATCAATAACACCTCCTGAAAATTGCTGATTGCTTTCGTCAAATTGGAATTTGTCGTTATAAATCAATCTTGATTTCGTATTGGTCATCAATAAGAATATAGTTTGAATTATGTCTTTTCGCAAGTGCCAAGACTTCTGCATTATCTGCCAATACACTCTCCATTGTACACCATTCATCATCCAAACGATTTTCAATGGCATTTGCATATTTCTTTATGTTATTAAAGTGGTTTCTGATATATTTCTCGCTCATTACAAGGCAGAAATATTTGATGCTTTCAAGATATTCGGAGTCAAATTCATTTTGCCAATCAAACGGAATATAGCAACCTTCAACAATTAAGTTCTGCTTGTTCTCAATTGCAGTTTTAATCATTTCACGAACAATAGGCCATAAGTATGCGGTTAAATCCTTATCGTCACTCATTGGAGAGAGTTTGGTGTTTCCGCTACGAATCAACCCCATTTTAAGGTGGTCGATTGAGAGATATGGGTATTTATATTTTTCGAGCAACTTTTGAGCAAGTGCAGTTTTGCCTGTGTGCGATGCTCCCGTTATTAAAACAATCATACTTTCTATCCTTACAAATTCTTATTTATCGGTGAGTTAATTATATCATACAATCCACTCAAAGTAAATAGGATTTTGTAAACAATACATACGGCACGATTAGCCGACCTTTCACCAAAAGGTCGGCTTTTTCTATGCCAATTTATATGTAAGAAGGAGTGATAAAGTTGGATGTTAATAGTCAAGAAAAGGTCTGCACCGTTCCTATAAGTCTGATCGATGACTTTGCCGACCACCCTTTTCAAGTGAGGGATGACGAGGATATGGAACGACTCATACAGAGCATTGACAATAACGGTGTTCTCAATCCCGTTATTCTGCGTAAGAACGGTGAGAGATACGAGCTTATTGCCGGACACCGCAGAAAGCACGCTTGTCTGCGGCTCGGTATCAGCGGCATTCCCGCCATCGTGCGAGAACTCAGCCGTGATGAAGCCGTCGTTGAAATGGTTGACTCTAACCTTCAACGAGAGCACATCCTTCCGAGCGAGAAAGCCTACGCCTACAAAATGAAAATGGATGCGATGAAACGGCAAGGTCAAAGGACGGATTTAACTTGTGCACCAATGGAGCACAAGTTAGAACGGACGCGAGATATTATTGCAGAAGAAAGCGGCGAGAGCCGTGAACAAGTGCGAAGATATATCCGTCTAACCGAGCTAATTCCCGAACTGCTGACGATGGTGGACGAGGAAAAAATCGCGTTTCGCCCTGCGGTGGAGCTATCCTATCTCACGGAGGACGAGCAAAGGGATTTGCTTGAAACCATTGAGAGCGAGGAAGCCACGCCCTCCCTTGCACAAGCAATCCGAATGAAGAATTTGAGCAAGGTCGGCAAGCTTGATATGGACACGATATTCGCCATAATGACCGAGCAGAAGCCGAACCAAAAGGAAAAGATCAAGATACCGATGGAACGGCTTGAACAGTTCTTCCCCCGAGGGATGCCGCAAAAGCAGATTGAGGACACCATTGTAAAGGCTCTTACCCTTTACCAAAAACACTTGAAGAAAAAACGAGAGGACAAAGGAGATAGATAATGATAAATAACGAAGGAAAAGAAATGATAAACGACTATGCCGTTAAAAACGAGGTGTTCGTCGGCAACCGCAGATATTTGTTCGCCGTTCACACGGACGAGAAAGAGCCGCAACGCTTCTTGAAATGCCAATGCTACGATGACGAACTTTTCAGACACTATGTAAATGCAGTCACGAGCAACGATTTCGTTGAATGTATGAAGCTCTATTTGGCAGATATTTCTGCCGCCGTTGAAAAGGTCGAAAAAGACCGTGCCGCAATCGGACTTGAAGATATAAGCTGCTTGAAGGGTTCTGACCTTCTCTCGGCAAGCCGTGATAAGAATATCGAAGGCAAGGTCGTGGCAATCGGTGAAAAATGGCTTTGCGACGGCTTCAAGGACATTTCCCATCAGCTCTATTTTGTAAAAGGCGGCAACGGCGCACAATCCAACAGTCGCGGAAATGCTTGCTTCTCCATCAACCTCTATACGGGCGAAGATACCCGCATTGAGAGATACGAGGTCTTGGGCGAAGTTCCCGAAGATAAAATACCCGAATTTGCCAAAGAGCACCTTGCCAATGCAAGAGCCAAGTATGCAAAGGAGGTTGCAGACGAAAGGAGAAACCGTAATGATGCAAGATAACGAAAATAAGCGTATCAACGCAGGTTATGAAATTATAGCCACCCTTCCCGTAGGCGATGTAGAGTTTGTTGTAGGACAGAATGTTCACGATCCCGCTATGTTCGTCACGTGGGAATATCAGAAGCAGCGCGGCTATTATTGGGGACATTATATGACCGACAAGGATGCAGCTATGCGAGATATGTATGAGCGCGCCGAAGCGGAGCTGTCCTTCAAGAAATCCGTGAACACCAAAGAGAAAAAGAAAAGCGAAAGAGAGGAAAGATAATGGCTACTGTAAATAAAACGAGTGTAAGGGTTATTACCCGCCTTATCGAAATGGGTATCACAACCGAAAAGGCAGTTACTTCGCTTGAACTCAAAGACGCGCTTGCAATCCCCGGCATTACCGTTGCAGATCTCACCGCTATTTGCAATTTGCAGGCGGCAATCAAGTCAAAAAAGCTGTTTGAGTTCCTTGTTGAACCGAGCAAGGACGAGAAAAAGGAGGAATGAGTATGAGGTTGGAATCTGTTAAGCTCAAAGAGGAACGTCAGCTCTTTTTCGCAATAGAAAACGAAACGAGGGATTACGGCTGCATCGGGCATTTGCGCGGTGACTTCGGTTCGGGCAAAGAGTTTTGGACAACGTGGTTTCCGCACACCTGCCACGAGCTGAACGACGAGCATTTCAAAACGATTTTCGATGCAGTCATCAACGAGCTTCGGAGCGAAGGACAGGTGCTTTCGGGCAGATGCAATATGTTCAACTATGCTCATACCAAGCACGATTGCAAGCTCACGGAAAGCATTTACAAGGATAGCGCGTGGGGCTTTCGTATTCTTACGAGGGATTACGCCTTATATTTGAGATGCACTCCCGTACACGGCGACTACAACTTCTATTGCTTCTGCTTCGACAAGCATAAGCTGATGAATAAGCTCGCCGCCGACCGTGGTTTGCCCACATTCTGCTACGGCTATCTCCCTACCGAGAGAAAGCTGATCAGAATTGACTTTGCCGAGAGTGGATATACCCCCGTGCGAGAGGACGAGAGCAACAAGACTGCCAAGGAGTTGAACGAGAAAATCGGCGTTACACCTGCCCAAGCAGAAGCTATGCTTGCAGGCTCGATGTTCGGTTGGAACGTACCCGCTGCCAACCCCAAGAACTATGACAAGGACGGCAAGCTCTTGAAGAAAATTCAGAAACGGGAGGAACGCTGATGGGTTATGTAGTACAGAATATCCACGGCGTTATTGCCGTGAACGACGAAGCCACCTTGAGCGAGCCGAAAGAAATACGGTTCATTGATCCCCACTATAACGAGCGTTTCAAAATCAAGGACGGAGAACAAATCCTCATATCCTATCCCGACGGTGAGAAAAAGGCGTTGACCTGCAAGTTTATCGACGAATATCACGTTATCGTAGGTCACACCCCTTACCACATCTGTCAGTTTGCGGAATGTATGCAGAACCTCGGTGCGACGGTCACGCCCTTTCCCGAAAAGCGAATGATATGGTCGAATATCGACCTTGACTTAAAGGATTGGATTGCCGACCTCCGTGCGGAATATCCCGACTACACCGAAGAACAGCTCACCGATATAATGTACGATACCAACAATGGCTATCTCGACGATGAGCGTTCCAACCTCGATATTCAATGCAATTCTGAAATCATTGCGATAGCGGATATAGGTCGTTGGAACGGTCGCTTTGCGGGATACGGTATCATCAAATCGGGCAACGTGGCGGATTGCCTTTACTCTCCCCACGACTACGCGCAATGGTATGTTGACCGCGACGGAGAGTTTCGCTCGACTCAGATACACCACGACGGCAGTAATTATTATTACTACCGTTCCTTTAAGGACGGAGTTGAGGATGACGAGCGCGATGACCTTCTTGCCGACATTTATGAAGGCAAGGCAACGCAGGATCAGATCGACCGTCTGACCGATAAGCTCGGCCCGACAATCGGTAAGGTTTACGGATGGGATTTTCCCACGGACAAGGCTGCACGGGTATCAAGCCGTGATGCCCGTTAAAATTCAAAAGAAGGAGGACGAAGTATGCTGAGTAAAAAAGACTTTATTACCGAACTCTATAAAAGAACAATCAAAGACGTTACCTCTGACTCGGTAGCTTGGCGAGCCTTTTTGCACTCGGCTTCATATCAATACAAGTATCCGTTTGAAGACCAAGTGCTGATCTACGCTCAACGCCCCTTTGCTACCGCTTGCGCGGACTTCGACACTTGGCACAAAGAGCCGTTGAACCGTCGTATCAATCGTGGAGCGAAAGGTATTGCCCTTATGCGAGAGCGCGGAGGCAGAGTGTATCTCGACCACGTTTTCGATGTAAAGGACACCAACAGCCCCGAAAATGAACCCTTTGAGATATGGAACGTCAAGCCCGGATATGAGGACAGTATTATCGAAGCTCTTGGAAACCACTTCGGGGATATAAACACAACGGATAGCTTAACAAGCGCCGTTATGGGTGCTTGTATCAACCTCGGACAAGATAATATCCAAGATTATGTGCAAGAAATGATGTACTCCACCGAAGGCAGCTTTCTTGAAGATCTCGACGAAGATAACCTCCGTTATCGTTTGCTCTTGACCGTGCAAGCAAGTGTTTCCTATTTGGTTCTCACGCGACTCGGTTTAGATGCGGAAACCAACGTTCCCGCCGAAGCCTTTGAATGGGTACACGAATTTAACACCCCTGCAACCGTCAATATTCTCGGTGCTGCCACCGCAGATATTTCCGAGATATGCTTGCGAGAGATTGAACGTACCGTAAGATCTCTCGATAAAGAAAATCGCACCTTTGACAGAACTGCCGAAGTCGGTTATAATGAGGGCGGAAAAAACGAAACAGAAAAAGGAGGAAACGATAATGTTGAACTACACGACCGCGAAGGACGGGATGCAATACCCGACCTTGACTCTCCCCGAGCAGAAGAACCTCCCCATCGGCAAGTACGGACAGATGAGGTTGGAGTTCTTGAAGAAACACCGCCGAGGAACGTACACGACGCTTCTGACCGAAGCGAGGTTGACGGAGCATTTGCACGAGATGGACGAAACGGCGAGAGCACAGATTTCGGAGATTATGAGCCAACAGGCGACGAGCCTTGGGGTGACGGAGCAGATGAAAGCCGAGAACCCGATGACTTGGGCGCAGATGATGAACAACATCAAGGCGAGCGCCGAGGAAACGGTACTGAACACTCTGATCTACACGTAAGCGACGAGGTGGAGCTACCTCCACCCGATGCAGACACAATGATACTCGCATTAAGACACGGTGATTACTTGCACGAGAGCAAGCAAAACATCGTGTCTTTTTTGCTTTCCGAGAAAGACCAAGCCAAGAAAACGGAGTTTATCAAGAACGCCTACAATATCGGACTTTACGGTGAGTTCTACCGCCCCGGTACGCAAGAGCATATCGGGTATCACGCTGAACCCGATGGACTTGTGGTGTATCAAGGCAATTATCCGTCAAGAACCCACGAAGCAAAATTCGATTGGGAGCTTACGGCAAAGCTGATTGAAGCCTTGATAAAAGACCGCAACTACCTCGATGAACCAACGGTCGGTCAGCAAATTTCTTTGCTCGACGTGGACTACGGCGCGGTTGAGGACACACCCGCACCTCCCCCTAAAAGGCAGTTCGGTATCTCGCAAGAGGTCATCGACGAATTTCTCCGCCTTGGAGGTTGCACAAGGAAAAGCTCACAACGCATTTACGGTTTCTACCGCAGAGCCAACAATCAAGCCGAAAATATCGCCTTTCTCCGAAAGGAATATGAAACAGACCACGTGGGCATTATCGTAGGCGACAAAAAATATGCGGTCAAGTGGAACGATGACGGTGTTCGTATTTCTACGGGAGAGCGCGTGTCGGATATAAGTTCCGCCTTTCTCACTTGGGAAATGGTAGATAAGCGTATCCGAGAGCTACTTGAAATCGGTCAGTATATCCCTCAGACCGAAGCTGAAAAGGCTGACGAGATATGGGAAGAAACCGTTGCAGACAAAATTGCCTTCCTCTACCGTGAGGACTTTGAAAATATCCCCGCAGAATACAAGACGAAGGATACCTTCTTATGGCCCGGTATCAATAATTTCTACCGAGCAATTCTTCACGATCCACAAAGGCTTGCCGCTTTTGTAGAGGAAATGAAGGCAAACGAAAATCGTGTCAAGGACTATCCGCCGAGGTTCAGAAGATTTCACAACGGAGTTGAGATTGCCGCGCTGACGGAAACCTTTTTGAGAGAACCCGTGGAATTTCCACCTGCCGATCCTTATATCCTTCCCCCGAAGCAGTTTGTTACACAAGACAAGATTGATGCTTTCTTTATAAAGCACAGCAAGTATGGTGATAGCAAGCTCCGTACCTATTCCTTCTTCCTCAAAAACAAGGACACGAGTGCGAGAGCCAAATTCTTATCTGATCAATATGGCGTGGGTGGAACAGGTGGACTTCGCACCGACAACCAACACGATGGAAAAGGCATTGTCCTATACGGTGGATTGCAAAATCGAGAAACGGGTGTGCTTCTCAAATGGTCGCAAGTCGCAAAGCGCATTGACGACCTCATTCGTTCCGGCAAATATCTAACCGAAGAAGAAAAAGCGGGATTTGACAAATTTGAACGCCGCGAAATTGCCGCCAATATTCGCTCCTTTTATTATCACGTTCCCGAAGGAACGCCGCTGCCTTTCCGAGATCAAGGCTTTTATGAGCATTGGAAAGAGGTTGATGATATTGAGAAGCAAATTGAAAGCAAGGAGCGCCTTGACGAAATCATAGAGATGATGCAGGTCGTTCACGAAACACGAACCCCCGAAAGCCGAGATTATGATTTGCACGTAAAGCGTTTTGAAAATGTTAGGGCTTATCAAGCGGGCAAATTCAATATGTTTCCCGGTTCTCCTTACCGTAAAAGAACGCCTACAAAGCTGATTGAAACCGATGTAAAACAAGAACCCATTGAGGAAAGGAAACCTCCCTCAGAGGACAATATACCGCCCTCAGAGTATGAATTTCACCTCGGCACGACGGTCTATATAGGCAAGGACGAGTGCGAGATTATCTCTATCGACTCCGAGCGTGTAGAGCTTTTTGACGGAACGCTGATACCCCTTGAAATGGACTACGAAACCTTTATGAGCCGTGTCCGTGAAAATGACCTTAATGCCCACTTAATCAAGAAAGCGGAAGAAAAGGTTGAGCAGAAGCCCGTCGAAGAACCCAATCGCGACTATTCAAGCAACCCCATTTTGAGCCGTTACGAGGAAGCCAAGAAAGCGTATCCGCAGCATATCGCAATGGTGCGCGTGGGTGACTTTTACGAGTTCTTCGGTGACGATGCCGTAAAGGTCGCAAACGTGCTTGACCTTACTCTGACGAGCCGCCCTATCAGCGGTGATAACGACCGTATCCCGATGTGCGGTATCCCTTATCACGTAGTTGATAAGTACCTTGAAAAGCTCATCAATGCCGACCTCTCGGTAGCCATCTTTGAGGACGGCAACGTAACCCCTGCAAGAGAGGAAGCTGCCCCCGAGGTCGTTGACGAGCTTGAACGCGCGAAGGAGCTTATCAAGGATTTCTATGCCCGTGAGTACGGCGACAACGATGCACAAATCGACGACCTTTCCAAAGTTCCGCTTGCCCATACAACAACCGAGAACGAGGAATTTTTCGTGCAAGTCACCGTCAATCTTACGGAACACAAGATTGAAAAATATCTTGGCGAAGATCTTATCGAGGTTCGTGAGTACGGCTCTCTGAAGGAGCTGAACGATAACGAGCTTTCCAACCTCGCCTTCGACGAGCTTGTGGTAGTCGAGGACGCGCAGATCGAGGAATACAAGCAGAAGCAAGATATGGTCATTCCCGAAATGGTGGAAGCTCCAAAGCCGAAGCCAACGCTTCCTGTGTATAACTCTCACCCCGAAATTCCCGATAGTGAGAAGCACAACTACCGTATTATCGACGATGCCCTCGGCGTGGGCGGTGCAAAGGAAAAGTTCAAACGGAATATGGCGGCTATCAACCTCTTACACGAGCTTGAATTTGAAAACCGCCTTGCCACTCCCGAAGAACAAGAAATCCTCGCGCAGTACACGGGTTGGGGCGGTCTGTCCGATGCCTTTGACGAAAGCAAGGATAATTGGGCAAGCGAGTTCAAAGAGCTTTACGCAACCCTTTCCCCCGAGGAATACAATGCTGCGAGAGAATCAACGCTGACCGCGTTCTACACTCCGCCCGTCGTAATCAGAGCGATGTACGAAGCTCTTGAAAAGATGGGCTTGAAGCGCGGCAATATCCTTGAACCCTCCTGCGGTACGGGCAACTTTATGGGTATGCTCCCCGACAGTATGAGCGAGAGCAAGATCTACGGCGTAGAGCTTGACAGCCTTACGGGTAGAATTGCACGGCAGCTCTATCAGAAGAACGGAATAACCAT
This sequence comes from Eubacteriales bacterium, assembly GCA_045128735.1. Lineage (GTDB taxonomy): Bacteria > Bacillota > Clostridia > Oscillospirales > CAG-272 > RGIG8775. Next base: position 54,558 of record JBGVRT010000144.1, read on the forward strand.
TGACGGATACGAAAAGACGCACTTTCCCGACAGCTTCTTTGATGTTGCGGTAGGTAACGTTCCTTTCGGTCAGTTCAGAGTCGTGGATAAGAAGTATGATAAGCATAACTTCCTTATTCACGATTATTTCTTTGCAAAGACTTTGGATAAGGTTCGCCCCGGAGGTGTGATTGCTTTCGTAACAAGCAGCGGCACTCTCGACAAGGAGAACCCTGCCGTAAGAAAGTACCTCGCACAGAGAGCCGACCTTATCGGCGCTATTCGCTTACCCGATACCACCTTCAAGGACAATGCCGGAACAAGAGTTGTTTCGGACATTATTTTCCTTCAGAAGCGCGACCGCATTATCGAAGCTGAACCCGATTGGGTTCACCTCGGTGTCGATGAGAACGATATTCCTATGAACCAATACTTTATCGACAATCCCGATATGGTGCTTGGTGAAATGGTGATGAGGTCAGGTCCTTTTGGCGACGAGCCGACCTGCCGCGCCTATGAAGGACAAGACCTCGGAGAGCTTCTTTCGGGTGCGATAGCCAACATCAATGCCGAGATACAAGAGGTTGAGGTTGACGAGCTGACCGACGAGGAAAGCAAGGCTATCCCCGCCGATCCTACCGTTAAAAACTTCTCCTACACCCTTGTTGACGGCAAGGTTTATTACCGTCAAAATAGCGTTATGAACCCCGTGGAAACCTCGGTAACGGGTGAAAACCGTATCAAGGGTATGATCGGTATTCGTGACGTGGTACGCGAGCTTATCGACGCGCAGCTTGAAGATGCTCCCGATAGCGAAATCAAGGCTCTGCAAGCAAAGCTCAACACCCTATACGATACCTTCACCAAGAAATACGGACTCATCAATAGCCGCGGTAACGCTTCCGTTTTCTCGGACGATAACTCTTATTTCCTCCTTTGCTCCCTTGAAATTCTCGACGATAACAAGGAGCTGAAGGCAAAGGCGGATATGTTCACCAAGCGCACCATCAAGCCGCAGACGACGGTTGAAAAGGTGGATACGGCAAGCGAAGCTTTAGCCGTTGCAATCGGTGAGCGCGCCTTTGTGGATATGGAGTATATGACCGAGCTGACGGGCAAATCCGAGGAAGAATTATTCGCTGACCTTAAAGGCGTTATCTTCCTAAATCCTTATCACGGAAACCGTATCGGGGAGAAAAAATATCTGATGGCAGACGATTATCTTTCGGGCAACGTGCGAGAAAAGCTCGCCGTGGCAAGAAAGACCGCAGAGCTTTACCCCGAGGACTACGCCATCAACGTGGAAGCACTT
>JBGVRT010000145.1:0-10220 GCA_045128735.1 Eubacteriales bacterium
TATCTGTACACAGATTTTTTGACACCCAAAGAGGAAATCCACTTTTCTTTTTGAAGCCAAAGGCGCAAAAAGAAAAGTTCCCAAAAGAAAAACGCCGCATGGGGAGGCGGTCGCTTCCCCAAAAGCTCCGCAAAACTTTTGTGTCGGGGTGCGGTGCGAACACACCGCCAAACACCAATTTATCGGCATCAAACATTTTTCCACGCAAAAGGAGCTGACTCCGCGGAGTCAGCTCCTATATTTTAGCTTTTAATCGGTATACTTAATTATTTCTTAAGTGCTGCCTGAGCCGCTGCAAGTCTTGCAATCGGAACTCTGAAGGGCGAGCAGGAAACGTAGTCAAGACCGATCTGGTGGCAGAACTCTACAGATGTGGGGTCGCCGCCGTGCTCACCGCAGATACCTACGTGGAGGTTCTTGTTTACGGGTCTGCCGAGGGTTACCGCCATATTCATGAGCTTACCAACACCTGTCTGGTCAAGCTTTGCGAAAGGATCGTTCTCGAAGATCTTTGCATCGTAGTATGCGCCAAGGAACTTACCTGCGTCATCACGGGAGAAGCCGTATGTCATCTGGGTAAGGTCGTTTGTACCGAAGCAGAAGAAGTCTGCGTTAGCGGCGATCTCGTCAGCGGTAAGGCACGCACGAGGAATCTCGATCATTGTACCAACCTCATACTCAAGCTCTACGCCTGCTGCTGCGATCTCTGCGTCAGCGGTTGCAACTACTACGCTCTTAACGTACTTAAGCTCCTTAACGTCGCCAACAAGAGGAATCATGATTTCGGGAACCATCTTCCACTCGGGGTGCTTCTTCTGTACGTTGATAGCTGCGCGGATAACTGCGCTTGTCTGCATCTTTGCGATCTCAGGGTATGTTACGGCGAGACGGCATCCGCGGTGACCCATCATGGGGTTGAACTCGTGGAGAGATGCGATAATAGCCTTGATGTCCTCAACGCTCTTGTTCTGAGCCTTTGCAAGGAGAGCGATGTCTTCCTCTGTCTGAGGTACGAACTCGTGGAGAGGAGGATCAAGGAATCTGATACATACGGGTGTACCCTCAAGAGCCTCGTAGATGCCCTCGAAGTCAGACTGCTGATAAGGAAGGATCTTCTCAAGAGCAATCTCTCTCTCCTCAGCCGTGTCAGCGCAGATCATTTCTCTGAATGCCGCGATTCTGTTAGCCTCGAAGAACATATGCTCTGTACGGCAAAGACCGATACCCTCTGCGCCGAGCTCGCGAGCTCTCTTAGCGTCTGCGGGTGTATCAGCGTTTGTTCTTACCTTAAGTGTACGGAACTCGTCAGCCCAGCCCATGATTGTGCCGAAGTTGCCCGAGATCTCAGCGTCAACGGTAGGAATGATACCGTCGTAGATGTTACCTGTAGAACCGTCGATAGAGATGTAATCACCCTCAACGAAGGTCTTGCCTGCGAGTGTGAACTTCTTGTTCTCCTCGTCCATAGCGATGTCACCGCATCCGGAAACGCAGCACTTACCCATACCTCTTGCAACAACTGCTGCGTGAGAGGTCATACCGCCGCGAACTGTAAGGATACCCTGAGAAGCCTTCATACCCGTGATATCCTCGGGAGATGTCTCAAGTCTTACAAGAATAACCTTCTTGCCTGCTTCCTTCCAAGCCTCAGCATCCTCAGCAGAGAATACTACCTGACCGCAAGCCGCACCGGGAGATGCGCCAAGACCGCGTCCCATAGGAGTAGCTGCCTTGAGAGCCTTTGCGTCGAACTGGGGATGAAGAAGTGTGTCAAGGTTTCTGGGGTCTATCATAAGGACAGCCTCTTCCTTGGTCTTGTGACCCTCTGCAACGAGGTCAACAGCGATCTGAAGAGCCGCGGGAGCTGTTCTCTTACCGTTTCTTGTCTGAAGCATATAAAGCTTCTCGTTCTCAACGGTGAACTCCATGTCCTGCATATCGTGGTAGTGATTCTCAAGAATCTCGCAAACTCTCTTGAACTCCTCGAAGGCTGCGGGGAACTTGTTTGCCATCTCAGCGATGGGCATAGGTGTACGAACACCTGCAACAACGTCCTCGCCCTGCGCGTTGGTAAGGAACTCACCCATGAGCTTCTTCTCACCTGTAGAGGGGTCACGTGTGAAAGCAACACCCGTACCGCAGTTGTCACCCATATTACCGAATGCCATTGCCTGTACGTTTACCGCTGTACCCCAAGAATAGGGGATATCGTTGTCACGTCTGTATACGTTTGCTCTGGGGTTATCCCAAGAACGGAATACTGCCTTAACTGCGCCGATGAGCTGCTCCTTGGGGTCGGAGGGGAAATCCTGTCCGATCTTAGCCTTGTACTCAGCCTTGAACTGGTTAGCAAGCTCCTTAAGGTCGTCAGCAGTAAGCTCTACGTCCTGCTTAACGCCCTTCTCTTCCTTCATCTTGTCGATAAGCTCCTCAAAGTACTTCTTACCAACTTCCATAACGACGTCGGAATACATCTGAATGAATCTTCTGTAGCAGTCATAAGCCCAACGAGCGTTGCCCGACTTCTTAGCCATAACCTCAACAACTTCCTCGTTAAGACCAAGGTTAAGAATGGTGTCCATCATACCGGGCATCGAAGCGCGTGCGCCCGAACGAACCGATACGAGAAGGGGGTTCTCAAGGTCACCGAACTTCTTGCCGGTAACGCCTTCCATCTTTACGATGTACTCCATGATTTCAGCCATGATCTCGTCGTTGATCTGTCTGCCGTCCTCATAGTACTGTGTGCAGGCCTCTGTGGAAATTGTGAAGCCCTGGGGTACAGGAAGACCGATGTTGGTCATCTCTGCAAGGTTTGCTCCCTTACCGCCAAGGATCTCACGCATATTAGCGTTACCCTCAGAGAAGAGATAGCAATACTTTTTTGCCATTTTTTTAATCCTCCGTTTAAGAATTTGTTAACGATTTTCTGCGCCTCGTTCCGTCCAAAGTTATCTCATACAAAATAATACGGAATTTCAGCACCCCATATTATACCACACATTGCCGATTTTTTCCACAGTTTCGGAAAAATTTGTCTCGCCCAAATGTAAATTTTTTGTTAACGCGCGCTCTTTTAACAATTTATTGGTTGACAAATAAGGAGAAAAAACATAAAATGTTAAATTAGGTGAGTTTTTGATATTATGCAATTGACTTACCCGAAAGCTTTTAAGGAGTTTAATCCCTCCCGTGGCGCCCTGCGTGACGGAGCTTTTGTATATCTATGGAGGCAACAAAATGAATAAAAAAACCAAAAAACTTGTAATTTCGGCACTTTTTGCGGCGCTTTCGCTTGTTGCGACGCTGTTTCTTGCCTTTCCTCTGCCTACGGGCTACGCCAATATGGGCGACTGCTTCGCGTTTTTGGCGGGATTTGTTCTCGGCGGTGCGTGGGGCGCGGCGGCGGCAGGAATTGGCATCGCCCTTGCCGACCTTTTGGGCGGCTACGGAATCTACGCCATTGCAACCTTTATTATAAAGGCGTTTATTGCGCTCTGCGGTGCCATGGCGGCAAAATTCGCCAAGGAAAGCAAGCTTAGTCTGCTTATAATTACCGCGCTGTCGTTTCTCGGTGAGGCGGTGATGGTACTCGGATATTTCTTTTTCGAGTCCTTCTTCCTCGGTATGGGCACAGCGGCAGTGGCAAGTGTGGCGGGCAATCTGACCCAAGCGGTAGTGGGAGTTGTTGCATCAACAATCCTCGCCACGGTATTTACAAAAAATAAAAGGCTTAACGGGTTGATGAAATAAGATTTAATTTTAATATTGTAGGGCGGGAGCAAGCCCCCGCCCTACGATATATCCATTTTATAAGGCATAAACCATAACCCCACTTTTCTTTTTGTACCAAAAGGCGCAAAAAGAAAAGTTCTCAAAAGAAAAACGCCGATGCGCCTGCGGGCGCGGGAGTACGCGACTTTTTGAAAAAAGTCGCCCAAAAACTTTTCTTTAGGGGTGCGGTGCGAACACAGCAAAGAAAGGAACAAAAATGAGCATATTTGACATTTTCAAGCAGATAGAAAGCGAAAAAAGCAGCGTGGGCGGTGCGGTGACTCACCTTATTGTGGGTCTCGGCAACCCCGGAGACAAATACTACAACACGCGCCACAACGCGGGTTTTCTGACTATGGACTACATCTCCCAAAAGCTTGGGGTAAAGGTCAACAAGATAAAATTCAAATCGTTAGTTGCCGAAGCCGAAATGGGCGGCAAAAAGGTGCTTCTTATGAAGCCCCAAACGCTGATGAACGCCTCGGGCGAGGCTGTACGCGAGGCGGCGGCGTTCTACAAGATACCTATGGAAAATATAATCGTAATATCCGACGACATAAACCTTGACGTAGGCAAAATGCGGGTGCGCAAAAACGGTAGCGACGGCGGTCAGCGCGGTCTGCGCTCGATAATCGGACTTATGGGCTCGGATGCCTTCCCCCGTGTGCGTCTCGGCGTAGGCAAAAAGCCGCATCCCGACTACGACCTTGCCGATTGGGTGCTTTCGGAGTTCAAGAAGGATGAGCAGGAGCTGTTGTTCGCCTGCTTCCCAAAAGCCTTTGACGGCATAGTAAAAATTCTCGGCGGCGACGTTGACGGCGCAATGCAGATTTGTAACACTAAGTAAATTGGAACACAAAACAAACATCTCCCCACAATATATCCGTTTTTATAAGGCACAAACCGTAACCCCACTTTCTTTTGAAGCCAAAGGCGCAAAAGAAAGCTCACAGAGAAAACGCCGATGCGCCTGCGGGCGCGAGAGGTCGCTTTTTGAAAAAAGCTCCGCAAAAACTTTTGGCGCGTGATGCGGCACGAACATATCCCCCGAAAGGAAAACCTATGAGCATAATATCCGACGTAATAAAGACCGACAAAGAATACAGAGAGCTGTTTGCGAGCGTAAAGCTCGCCTTTTCGGCTGTCAAGCCCCTGCGAATTGCCGCGGGCGGTCTTTGCGACGGTGCGGCTGACGCGGCGGTAATTTCGCTTATTTCCGACCTAAAAAAAGAGGGCAGGAAAACCGCCCTCATAATCTGTGCCGAGGAAAAAGAGTGCGTCCGCACCCGAGACACCCTTGAGCGTTTCGGTCTGCGTGCCGCCTTTTACAGCTCACGCGACCTTAACCTTTATAATATAACCGCCTCTCACGACTACGAGCACGAGAGACTCGGCGTGCTTTTCGGCGTTGCCTGCGGAGTCCTTGACGCCGTGGTCACCACCCCCGACGCCGCGTTGGGCTTTACCCTGCCCCCAAGCGTCCTCGCCGACTGCTCGGTGAAGGTAGACTTTGACTCGACAATAGACATCGACGATTTTTCCCGCAAGCTCATTCGCTCGGGCTACGCCCGCGTTGAAATGGTGGACACCCCGGGGCAGTTTGCGGTGCGCGGCGGAATAATCGACGTTTTTCCGCCCGTATGCCGTGCCGAAGGCGACCTGCCTGTAGGCTCTTACCCCTTCAGAATAGAGCTTTTTGGCGACGAGGTGGACAGAATAGGCGCGTTCGACCCCGAAACACAGCGCTTTGTCGCAAACCTTGACGCCATAGAATTTCCTCCCGCAAAGGAGGTCATTCTCACCCCCGAAAAGCTTGGCGAGATAAGCGTGGCGATAGCCACCCACTTCAAGCGCTCCAAGGACGAAAACGCCCGAAACGAAATGGCAAACGAGCTCAAAGCCATTGCCGACGCACTTGACGGCGGCGTTACCGACGTAAAATTCGCCGACAAATATCTCCCTCTTATCTACCCCGAAAGGGTCAGTCTGCTTGACTATTTCTCCGAGCGCGCACTGGTTATCCTGCGCTCGGGCAACGCCATAAACGACCGTCTTGCAAGCTTTGAGTGGCATTCCAATCAGCTTGTCAAGGACCTGCTTGAGGGCGGCACAATAGCCGCCAAATACACCGAATACGCAAAGCCCGTAAGCGAGCTTGAGCACTTTCTTACAGGCAATGTCGCCCTGCACCTTGACTCGCTTTTGCAGGGACTATCGGGTATGCGCCTTGGCGGACTTTTCAGCTTCCGCACCAAGCACGTGGTAACCTACGCCGACAAATACGAGCTTCTTACAGAGGACGTCGCCGACTACGTGAAAAACGGCTTCAGACTTATCCTCATAGCCGAAAATGAGACCTCGGCAAAAAACCTTGCAGGGCTTCTCTCGCAAAACGGCACGAAAGCCCTCTGCGAGACAACCGAGGGCGACTACACCGCCGAAAATCTCCCCGTTGGTACGGTGCTTGTAAAGTGGCGCGAGTACCTGCGCGGCTTTGAGCTTGCCGCCTCGAAATTTGCGGTGCTTACCACAAACCCCGACTCAAAAAGCGGCAATCTTGCGCTTAGCAACAAGCTTAAGAGCCACGGCTCACGCAAGAAAAAGACGCGCTCGGTAATGACTGCCGACGAGCTTGAAATAGGCGATTACGTGGTGCACGACGCCTATGGAATAGGCATCTACCGCGGCATCGAAACGCTGACTATCGGCGGAGTTACCAAGGACTACGTAAGCATCCAATACGCGGGCAGTGACAAGCTTTTCCTGCCCACCGAAAAGCTGGATATGGTATCAAAATACATCGGCGCGCGGAGTGAGGACGGCATTGTCAAGCTCTCCAAATTCAGCGGTGGCGATTGGGAACGCGCCAAAAGCAAGGCAAAGGCGGCGGTCAAGGACATCGCCAAGGACCTTATCAAGCTCTACGCCGAGCGTATGCGCCGTGAGGGCAACGCCTTCCCCGAGGACGACGACCTTCAGCTTGACTTCGAAAACTCCTTTGAATATGACGAAACCTCGGCACAGCTTGACGCCATTGAGGACATAAAGCAGGATATGATGAGCATTCGCCCAATGGACAGACTTCTCTGCGGAGACGTTGGCTACGGCAAGACCGAGGTGGCGTTCCGCGCGGCATACAAGGCTGTGCTTGGCGGTAAACAGGTGGCAATTCTCGTGCCCACCACCATTCTTGCAATGCAGCATTTTCAGACGGCAATGAGCCGTATGCGCGGATTTGGCGTTGAGATTGATATGATTTCGCGCTTCCGCACCCCAAAGGAGATCGCCCACTCCCTGCGCAAGCTGGCGCGCGGCGAAACCGACATCATCATCGGCACTCACCGCCTTATCTCCAAGGACGTTGAGTTCAAGGATTTGGGACTTCTCATAGTTGACGAGGAGCAACGCTTCGGCGTTACCCAAAAGGAAAAGCTGAAACAGCTTGCGGGCAACGTGGACGTGCTGACCCTCACCGCAACGCCTATTCCCCGAACGCTGAATATGGCAATGGGCGGCATACGCGACATCTCGGTGCTTGACGAAGCCCCTACCGACCGACTCCCCGTACAGACCTACGTGCTTGAGGACGACGAGCTTATAATAATGGAAGCCATAAAACGCGAGCTCCGCCGCGGCGGTCAGGTCTTTTATATGCACAATTTCATCGACTCCATAACAAGCGTGGCGGCGCGGGTGCAAAACGCAATCCCCGACGCGAAAATCAAAATAGCCCACGGAAAAATGGAGCGCGAACAGCTTGAGGACATATGGAACTCAATGCTTACGGGCGAAACCGACATTCTCATAAGCACAAGCATAATCGAAACGGGAATCGACATTCCCAACGCCAACACACTCATAGTTGACAACGCCCACAGGCTTGGACTTTCACAGCTTCATCAGCTCCGCGGACGCGTGGGTCGCTCCTCGCGCCGCGCTTACGCCTATTTCACCTATCCGCAAAATCTTGCCCTCACCGAAATATCCCAAAAGCGGCTTGAAGCGATACGCGACTACGCCGAGTTCGGCGCGGGCTTCAAGATAGCAATGCGCGACCTTGAGCTTCGCGGTGCGGGAAATCTTTTGGGCTCACAGCAGCACGGTCACCTTGACGCGGTGGGCTACGACCTCTACATCAGGCTTTTGAATGAAGCCGTACTTGAAGAAAAAGGCGAGGAGGTCAAAAAGGAAGCCGAGTGCAAGATAAATCTTGCCTACGACGCATACCTGCCCGACAGCTACGTAAAGCACGCGGCACAGCGAATGGCACTCTACAAGCGCATCGCGCTGATACGCAACAAATACGACTACTACGACATTACCGACGAGCTTATCGACCGCTACGGCGAGCTTCCCAAGCCCGCAAAAAACCTTTTGCTTATTGCCCTCATACGAGGCAACGCCATTGCCTGCGGTGTCGAGGAGGTCACGGCAGAGGGGCAGACGGTTGATATCTACCCCTCTCACATCGACATCGACGTGTGGTCAGACCTCTCCGACGAGTTTGACGGCGCGCTGAAAATAGTGATGTCCTCGCGCACCCACATTGCCTTCTCGCTGAAGAAAAACCCCAAGCCCCTTGAATATATCAACAAGGTTTTTGAAAAGTATATTGAATTGGCTGACAAAAAAGAGTGAAGTAACATTTCCCCAATGTGTTCTTTTTCTCTTCCTTTCTTGCGAAAGAGAAAAAGAACCAAAAAGAGAAGACGCGCTTTTAACGCTTAGAAGTTTTCGCTCGTTGCGACGAGCGAGCCAAGGCTCTGCCTTGACAATCCGCAAGCCTTTGAAAAGGCTTGACCTAAACTTTTATTGAAGGTTGCGGTGCGAACACAAATCTAAAAAAGGACGAAAAATTATGAAAAACAAATTATTCAAAAAAATTATCTGCCTCGTTCTTGCCATTCTCCTTGTTCTTCCCTTCTCCGGGTGCGGCAAAAAGCAGGAGAATCTTATGGAGCTTGACGGTCACGCTCTATCGCTTGAGGTCTACCGCCTTATGCTCTCTATACAGAAAGGCAATATGGCGTACCTTATAAACTACTACTACGGAAACCACGACAGCGACGAGTTCTGGGATACCGTGGTCGATAATATGTCCACCACCAACGATGCCTACTACACCTCGGCAATCTACCGCAAGGCGAGAAATCTTATCTCGGCAGTTGCACTTTTTGACGAGATGAAGCTGACACTCCCCGACTCGACTCTGAAAGCTATCGACGGCGAAATGGACGCCTACGTTGAGGAGTTCGGCGGCGGAAGCAAAAAGGCTTTTGAGGGCGTGCTTGAGGGCTACGGCTTCGGCTACGACGCGCTCCGCGAGTATAAAATTATGAACGCCAAGGCAGAGCAAACCGCAAACGAGCTTTACGGCAAGGACGGCTCAAAGATAAGCGCGGGGCTCAAGCAGGAGTATCTTGAGGATAACTACTACGCCTTCAGACAGATATATCTCGCCAACTTCTATAACGTCTATAAAACCGACGAAAACGGAGACACAATCTACTACGACGGCAACGGAAATATCGCCTACGATACCAAGACCGGAACAGCCAAAATGGGCGCGGACGGAAAGCTGGTCTACGTCACCGAGGACGGCAAGATAGCCTACGACAAAAAGAGCGGCAAGCCCTCGCCGATACTTGACGAGGACGGCTACCAAAAAACCGAGGACTACACCCACGACAAGTGGCTTGAACGACTTGACCTCGCCGCCGAGCTTATGGAGCTTGGAGCTGAAAGCGACAGCGTTTTCGAGGCTCTCGCGCTTGCTCACAGCGACGACGGAGTTTCGGCAACCACCACAATATACGTGGCAGGTAACGTAAGCTATCAGACCCTCGGCTCGTCGGAAAGCTATGTTTTCCTTGACAGCGCGGTTGAAAAGCTCGCCGATATGGAAGTGGGCGAAATCTCGCTGGTTCAGGACGAAAGCGGTCTGCACATTATCAGAAAATACTCCCTTGAGGAGGGCGCGTACGCCAACCCCGACTATTCGGGATGGTTCAAGGACACAAATTACTGCGTTTACGACTTCAACGAGAATCTGAAAAATGAGCTTTTCGGCACGGTGCTTTCCCAATACCACGACAAAATAGAAACGAACGACGCCCTGCTCGAGTCCTACACTCTCCGCGACGCCGTTCCCAATTACCACTATAATTAAATTTCAGATATGAAAAAGGGCTGTTCTTTGGCGAACAGCCTTTTTTCGTGTATAATAAATGTGTGGCACCGACAAATTATTTTTTGGCGGTGTGTTCGCACCGCACCCCGACACAAAAGTTTTGCGGAGCTTTTTCAAAAGCGACCGTCTCCCCTGCGGCGTTTTTCTTTTGGGAACTTTTCTTTTTGCGCCTTTTGGTTCAAAAAGAAAAGTGGATTTCCCATTCAGGTGTTAAAAAATCTGTACACAAATAAAAGTAACAATTTGCGTGGTGTAA
>JBGVRT010000146.1:0-4986 GCA_045128735.1 Eubacteriales bacterium
TATCTGTACACAGATTTTTTGACACCCAAAGAGGAAATCCACTTTTCTTTTTGAAGCCAAAGGCGCAAAAAGAAAAGTTCCCAAAAGAAAAACGCCGCATGGGGAGGCGGTCGCTTCCCCAAAAGCTCCGCAAAACTTTTGGCTCGGGGTGCAGTGCGAACACACCTATAAACAATAATTTATCGCGCCCAAAGCTAACGAGGTGTTGTTCAGACACCCCCACGCAACAGAATCTGTTAACAAACAAGTCACAAAATATACACAATTGCAATGATATTAGGGTGTATAATTAAACTGAGGGAGAATTTCGTTATTCCCGATAACAAAAGCTAAGCTCCCGAAAATTCATTACAAAACCGTAATTTTTTACGAGAATCGATATGTCCCCCCAAAAAGGAGAAAAACAATGAGAAAAACAAAAATAGTCTGCACGTTGGGCCCTGCAAGCCGCGACGAAAAGGTAATAGAACAAATGCTGAAAAACGGAATGAACGTGGCGCGTCTCAACTTCTCACACGGCACTCACAAATATCACGAGGAAAGCATTGAGCTCTTCCGCAAGGTACGCGACAGAATGGGCATTCCCGCCGCGATAATGCTTGACACCAAGGGACCCGAAATCCGCCTTTGCAACTTCAAAAACGGCGGCGTTACACTTGAGACGGGCAAAAGCTTTACACTTACCGTGCGCGAGGTTGAGGGCGACGAAAGCATCGTTTCAATCACCTACAAGGACCTTCCCCGTCAGCTTTCGGAAGGACAAAAAATACTCATTGACGACGGCAGAATCCTGCTCACCGTCACCGACCTCTCACCCACCGACATTATCTGCCGCATCGACGACGGCGGTGAGATAAGCAACCACAAGGGTGTAAACATTCCCAACACCCGTCTTGATATGCCCTATATCAGCAAAAAGGATGAAGAAGACCTCATCTTTGCCATAGAGCACGACGTTGACTTTATATCTGCTTCCTTCGTCCGCTCAAAGGAGGACGTTATCGCAATGCGTAAATTCCTCGACTACCACGGCGGACACGCTATAAAAATCATCTCAAAAATCGAGAATATCGAGGGCGTAAACAACTTTGACGAAATACTCCGCCACTCTGACGGCATAATGGTTGCCCGCGGCGATATGGGCGTTGAGATAGACTACGAAAAGCTCCCCGGACTCCAGAAAAAGTTTATCCGCAAGTGCTATCAGTCGGGTAAAATGGTCATCACAGCCACGCAGATGCTTGAGTCTATGATTCACAACGCCACACCCACCAGAGCCGAGATAACCGACGTTGCAAACGCGGTATTTGACGGCACCTCGGCAATCATGCTTTCGGGCGAGACGGCAATGGGCGACCACCCCGCACGCGTGGTCAAGGTAATGGCAAAAATCGCACGTCAGGCTGAAAAGGACGCCTTCGAAATGGACGCTTACTCTGGCATCAAGTACGACACCGAGGCATCTGACACCGCAAACGCCATCTGCGACGCCGCCTGCACCACCGCACGCGACGTAAACGCAAAGGCGATTATAGCGGTCAGCAAGTCGGGACACACAGCCCGCCGCGTTTCCAAGTTCAGACCCAAGGAGGCTATCGTGGCTTCCACACCCGAGAAAAAGACCTTCCATCAGCTTTCGCTCTCCTGGGGCGTTTATCCCGTTCTCGCCCTCAACCAGGACAGCGAGGAAAGCTTGTTCAGACACGCAATAGACTGCGCCAAGCAGATAGACATCGTAAGCGAGGGCGACAGAGTCGTAATCGCCGCAGGCGTTCCCACCTCGGGAAGCGCGAATATGCTTAAGGTGGCAACGGTATGACCGAAATAACAAAATACAGCTTTGACGCGGGGTTAAAAAAGCCCCTGCGCCTTGCGGTAGTAGCCGACCTGCACAGCGAGGAATACGGCGGTATCCTCGGAGAGCTTAAAGCCCTCTCGCCCGACGCACTTCTCTGCCCCGGCGACACGCTTCACACCGCAAATCAAAGCGAAAAAGGGCTTGATTTTCTCCGCGACGCGACGGAAAATTCCCCCGTGTTCTGCTCCATAGGCAACCACGAGGTAAAGCACGGCACAGATATCCGCGGCAATATCCGCGCCACGGGCGCGACCTTGCTTGACAATGAGTTTACCGACTTTTGCGGTGTAAAAATAGGCGGACTCTCCACGGGCTACGCTGTCTCAAGCGTTCAAGGACGGCTCAAAAAAACACCGCCCCCCGACGTAAAGGCACTTGACGGCTTTTTCGCCGCCGACGGCTTCAAGCTCCTGCTTTGCCACCATCCCGAATACTTCAATCCCTACCTTGAAGACAAAAGCGTTGACCTTGTGATATCGGGGCACGCTCACGGCGGTCAGTGGCGCATTTTCGGGCGAGGCGTTTTCGCCCCGGGTCAGGGAATTTTCCCCAAATACACCTCGGGGCTTTATCACGGCAAGCTGCTTGTCAGCCGCGGGCTTTCAAATCACACGTTCATTCCACGGATATTCAACAAACCTCAGATCATTCTTATAGAACTAAAATAACGGAGCAAGAAAATGACACTTATTCTCTCAACCTTAAGCCGTCTGGCATTCCTCTTTTCCTTCATTCTGCTTGGATTTATCCTTACAAGACTGAAGGTGGTCCCCGAATCTGCCGACGGCGTGCTTTCAAAGCTTGAAAACAACCTTTTCACTCCCTGCCTTATTATGGGCACCTTTATCTCCGAGTTCAGAATCGACTCGCTGACAGCCTCTTGGAAGCCTATAGCCGTCTGCTGTCTTATGCTTGCGGTGACTATCCCTCTGGGACTTGTGCTCAGCAGGTTATTTTCCAAAAAAGAGCACGACCGCAATATCTACGCCTACGGTCTTTGCTTCTCCAATTTCGGCTTTATGGGACTTGCCGTGGTGCAGGCGCTCTTTCCGCAGGTCTTTATGGAATACAACGTGTTCCTGCTTCCCCTTTGGGTGGGAGTTTACGGTTGGGGTATCCCCGCCCTGCTTATCCCAAAAGACCAAGCCGACAAAAGCATCAAGGCAGCACTCAAGCGCATCGCAAATCCGATGTTCGCCTGTATGATAATCGGCGCGGTAATAGGAGTTACAGGGCTTGGCAGGCTTATTGAGGGCACTGTCATAACCGATATTATAAACACCGCGGGAAGCTGTATGTCGCCCCTGGCTATGCTTCTGACGGGTATCACCATAGCGAAAATAGATATCCCCAAGGTGGTTAAGAATTGGGGAATTTACATAGCAAGCCTTTTGAGACTTGTGGTTATTCCCATAGTGTTTACCCCTCTCATTATGCTTTTGCCCATAGATAACAGCACGGTTCTCTGCGCCCTCTGCGCATTGGCAATGCCCTTGGGTCTCAGCCCCGTGGTGGTGCCCGCGGGATACGGACAGGACACCTCTCTCGCCGCAGGAATGGCGGTAATTTCTCACGCACTTTCAATAATCACAATTCCGATAGTTTTCGCAATCTTTTCGGGTTTGATGTAAAGGAGAAAATATGGAACTCAAAGAAATTTTGTCAAAGGTAGACCACACCCTGCTTGCGCAAGGCGCGACTTGGTCTGAAATCAAAACAATATGCGACGACGGCATAAAATACGGAACAGCCTCGGTCTGCATTCCCCCAAGCTACGTAAAAAGAGCCGCCGAGTACGTCTCCGGCAGGCTTAAAATATGTACGGTCATCGGCTTTCCCAACGGCTACAACACCACGGCGGTAAAGTGCGCCGAGACAGAGGACGCGGTAAATAACGGCGCTGACGAAATTGATATGGTTATCAATATCGGTCAAGTAAAGGACGGCGAATTCGACCTTGTTCTCGATGAAATAAAGGCAGTCAAAAACGCCTGCCGCGGCAAGCTCCTTAAGGTCATTATCGAAACCTGCCTGCTTAGTGAGAACGAAAAGATACGCCTCTGCTCGGTGGTTTCCGAGTCGGGCGCAGACTATATAAAAACAAGCACGGGCTTTTCCACAGGCGGCGCAACCTTCGAGGACGTGGCGCTTATGCGTAAGCACTCCGCCCCTCACCTCAAGGTAAAGGCGGCAGGCGGCATTGCCTCGCTTGAGGACGCCGAAAAAATGGTTGAGCTCGGCGCAGACCGCCTTGGCACAAGCCGAATCGTCAAAATAGTTAAGACGGGAGAGACGAAAAATGACGGAAGTTATTAAGTCAATAATATCGCGCAGAAGCGTTAAGAGCTATAAACCCGACCAAGTGCCCGCGGAAATGCTTGACGCAATTCTTGAGGCAGGCACCTACGCCCCCACGGGCAGAAACAGACAGTCGCCAATAAT
Source organism: Eubacteriales bacterium (assembly GCA_045128735.1). Lineage (GTDB taxonomy): Bacteria > Bacillota > Clostridia > Oscillospirales > CAG-272 > RGIG8775. Next base: position 4,301 of record JBGVRT010000146.1, read on the forward strand.
AATTGCCGTCACCGATAAAACGACCCGCGACAAACTCGCAAAGCTCAACGCCGAAATAATGGGCTTTGACGGCGACCCCTTCTACGGCGCGCCCGCGGTGCTTGTAGTGCTTGCCGATAAAAGCTGCCCCACCTACCTCTACGACGGCTCGCTCGTTATGGAAAACCTTATGCTCGCCGCCCATAGCCTTGGGCTTGGAAGCTGTTGGATCCACCGAGCCAAGGAGACCTTTGAGCGTGCCGAGGGCAAAGCAATTCTTGCCTCGCTTGGCATCGAGGGCGACTACGAAGGCATCGGAAATTGCATAATCGGCTACCCCGATAAGCTCCCCGCCCCGCAGTCACCAAGAAAAGAAAATTATATCTATAAGGTGTAAGCATAAATAAAAATAGCGAATAAAATTGGGCTTTCGCATACACATTTTCTCCTTAAAAAGTCAGACACATCACAATGGATTTATCCAAAATAATGTGCCTCCTGCCGTGGGGGCTTTGCGCATTTGACATTCACGCAACAAATTCTTGCAAACATATCCCACGCAATACAAAAGGGGCTGTCTCAAGTTTGGGAATGATTTCCATTTAATTGACAACCTATACAAAAACACTTGCTTACCGATGGGGGTTCGCAAGTGTTTTTTGTTTAATTATCACAATAGAATTTCATAAAAAATCAATTTGAGACAG
>JBGVRT010000147.1:0-8321 GCA_045128735.1 Eubacteriales bacterium
AGAGAGTTACGGAGCGCAGAAACCAATAAAACATAATGAATCTTTATATTTTTTATTGAAAAATCCAAACCAAAACCAAAGCAGAGAATCCCTCCACCGCGTTCCGCGGTCCCCCTCCCTTTGACAAGGGAGGCAAAGGAGACGGTTTGTGCTAACATAATGCGTTAAACACCAATTTATCTGCCACCCAAAGCCAACGAGGGCGTGTTTAGCGACCGAGTGGGATGCGTGGCACGATGTTCGCACAAACAACGGTGCGCTGACCTTTTGCCTGCGCGTGCTCACGCGCAAACACTAATTTATCATCTTCCTCAACGCCGAAACGGCGTCGGAGAGACCGCCCACGCTATCCACGAGTCCACATTCCACTGCCTCGTTTCCGCCTATTATCGTTCCAACATCGGTTGCCATTGAGTCGGTATTTGACATAAGGCTTTCAAGCTTTTCTCGGGTTATGCGCGAATGGGTGCAGATAAAGTCGCATATTCTGTTCTGCACCTCACGCATATACTCAAAGCTCTGCGGCACGCCTATAACAAGTCCGTTGAAGCGGACGGGGTGCACCGTCATTGTTGCCGAGGGCACGATAAACGACCTTTTTGCCGCTACAGCAAGCGGCACGCCTATTGAGTGACCTCCGCCGAGGACTATGGACACGGTAGGCTTTGACATTGAGGCTATCATCTCGGCTATGGCGAGTCCTGCCTCCACGTCGCCGCCCATTGTGTTGAGCATAACGAGAAGTCCGTCTATTTCGTCGCTCTCCTCTATGGCGGCAAGCAGAGGAATTATGTGCTCGTATTTGGTGGCTTTCTGATTTTCGGGCGAGATATAATGCCCCTCGATCTGCCCGATTATTGACATACAATGGATAGAACCTTTTGAATTTTTAACGACTATACTGCCGTCCTTTTCTTCGCCCCCTATGGGGCTTTTTTCTTTTTCGTTCATTTTTCCGCCTCCTTGTTTTGGTTATTTTTTGCCGTTTGCGGTGATAAAATGCAAATTTTTCAAAAATTTTTTATTTGTGGCACTACGTGGCACAGGGTGGCACCCGTTGGCACTTTGGCGAGGGTTAAAATAAGCCTGTCACAGGGCAAGCGGGAGGTGAAGATTGTGTAATGAATGAAAATGAAATACGGGAGCAGGGCGGCTTTGACAGGGAGGCGATAATCTCCGCGGCGGCGGAGTACATCGAGGAATGCCGAAGCGAGGCTGTGGGGGCAAAGTCCAAGGCGAGATTTCCCAATCTTGCGGGGCTTTGCAGGCATCTTGGGATAGGTATTGAGACCCTTGAGGAGGTCTTTGCCGACTACCCCGAGAGCTACGGCGCGCTCTGCGCGGTCTTTGAGGACGAAGCGCTCAACTCCGACCTTTCCGCAACTGTAATATCGGCGTATCTCAAACAGCGTCTTGGGTACGGCGACAAGGCAGAGCCAAAGCGTGCGGCGTGCGAGTTTCCCGAGGTAAAGTTAGTGTTCGACCACGATATTTTTGAAGACGGAGGTTAAGCGGTGGAGGGCGGCAATGCAAGCGAAGAACGCAGGGTACTTAAGATAGGCGGAATACCCAACCGCAAGCAGGCTGAATTTTTCGCCTCGCGTGCAAAATACACCGCCTACGGGGGAGCGCGAGGAGGCGGAAAGTCCTGGGCGCTGAGGCGGAAGCTTGTGGCGATCTGTCTGCGCTATGCAGGCGCCAAGTGCCTGCTTATAAGGCGGTCTTACGCCGAGCTTAAAGCCAATCACCTTGCGCAGTTTCTTGAGGAATACGGCGGATTCATCAGATACAGCGAGGGTGACAAGTGCATCTACTTTCCAAACGGAAGCAAGATAATTTTCGGCTACTGCTCCTCTGACAGAGACGTGCTCAGGTATCAGGGTCAGGAGTACGACGTGGTTGCAATCGACGAGGCAACACAGCTTACAGAGTATCAGTTTTCGGTATTCGGAGCCTGTGTGCGCGGAGTGAACGATTGCCCAAAGCGCATCTATCTGACCTGTAACCCCGGAGGCGTGGGGCACGCGTGGGTCAAGCGGCTGTTTATCGACAGAGATTTCCGCGGCGGCGAGAATCCTGACGACTATCTGTTCATTCAGGCGCTTGTTACCGACAACGAGGTGCTCCTTGAGCGCGACGCAGAATATCTTGGAAGGCTGAAAAGTCTTTCGCCAAAGCTCCGCGACGCGTGGCTCTACGGCAGGTGGGATGTTTTCGAGGGTCAGTTCTTTTCGGAGTTCGACCCCGAGGTACACGTTTGTCTGAGAAGGGAGATTCCCGAGGGTGTGCGGTACTTTCTCGCCTTTGACTACGGCTTTGATATGCTTGCGGCGCTGCTTCTTTGCGTCACAGGCGACGGCATGGTCTACGTTGCCGACGAGCTTTGCGTTCCCGGACTTACGCTTGGCGAAGCGGCTTCAAGGATATGCGCGGCGTTTGCTTCTTACCGTCCCGAATACGCGGTAGCCTCGCCCGACCTCTGGAACAGGCGGCAGGACAGCGGTCTCAGCGGCTTTGAGATTATGCAACGGGCGGCGGGGATGCCGCCTATGGTGGCGGCTGACGACAGGAGAATTCCCGGCTGGCGCGCGGTCAGGGAATATCTTGGCGGAAGTGAGGGTGAGCCGAGGCTCAAAATCTGCTCGGGGTGCACCGAGCTTATACATTCGATGACGTCCTTGCTCTGTGACAAGAGCCGCGCCGAGGACGCGGCAAGCGAGCCTCATTCGGTCACTCACGCCCCCGAGGCTTTGCGCTACGGGCTTATGAGCCGATTTAATTTCACCGCGCCCCGTGACGAAGTTTTCTTCTTCGGAAAGCCGAGGAAGAAGATGGGATATTTTTAAGAAATCGCAAGATTTTAGGAGGAAAAATGAAAACAGAAAACGCAAAAGAATTTTCCGAGATTTACGACGGCTTTTCGGGACTTGACCTCACCTCGCCCATAGGGTCGGGGAAGCTGTCGCAGTTAAGGAATTTCAGGCTTCTTTCCGACGGCTCGGCGCTCAAGCGCGGTGGCTTCAGGCTTATCGGGCAGACAGCGGATGCCATACGCGGTGCGGCGGCGTACGTTGACGGCGGAGAGGACGTTATCCTTGCGGTGTCGGGGGCGTATCTTTACCGCGTTACTGCGGAGGGGGCGGTGAGCAGCTCGAGGGTCTTTGACACCGAGGAAGGAAAGGCAGACTTTTTCGAGCTTCGCGGTGAGCTTTACATCATCGACGGGCAAAAAATCTACCGCTATGCGGGCGGGGTATCCGCCGAGCCCTGCTCGCCTCACGCTCCGCTTTACGGAAAGCTGTGGCTGGCAAACAACAATTATCCCGGCAATCAAAACGAGCCCCTCAGCCTACTGACACCGAGAATAAGGATAAGCTACCGAAACGCATCGAACTCCATAAGCGTTCTTGCCGTGGGGCTTCCCATAAAGAGCATTGACGGCTTGTTTGTAAACGGCGTATCTCGTATGGGTGAGGGCTACGACGGCGATGAGGTCTTTACCATTCACAGCAAGGGCGACAGGGTAAGCTGTGAGAACTTCTCGGTGGTAAACGACTCGGAGATAGTTCTCTACGTCACTATTGACGGAGAGCAGTATTCGGGCGACGGCATTGACGGCTGCAACCGCGCGGCGGTGTTTGACAGCTTCAGTCAGTCGAGAGTATTTATCTACGGCGGCAACGACAGCGGAAGATTTTACGTTTCGCCCACGGTTGACGAGGCAACGCTTGCGCAGGAGACAAGCGTTTACGGCAGGGTTGACCCCATTTACTTTCCAAAGGGCGGTGCGGTACGCTTTGGAGGTATGGACGGAATAAACGGAATGTGCCGTGTATGCAACAGAATGCTGATATTCTCAAGCCACCGTTCCTGGATAACCTCGTCTCTTGAAGACGCAGAGGGCGTTGAGCGTCTCGGAGTTTCACTCGGCGTGCTGTCCTCAACCGTGGGGTGCTCGTCTGAAAAGGCGCTTCGCGTTATCGGGGGCGCGAAAATAGTCACCGTCTCGCGCGGCGGCATATTCAAGTGGAGCTTTGACAGCGAGTTTGAGGAGGAAGCGGTCATCTCAAGAATTTCCGACAAGGTTGAGCCTTATATGAGCGAGGAGCTGTTGAAAAACGCGGCGGTCTGCTACGACCGCGACAGCGGTGAGCTTTGGTTTGGCAACCGACTGTCCGAGGACGGCGAGGTGCTTGTGTACGATATGGGGCGCGGAATCTGGTGGCTCTACGACGGCATCTGCGCGGAGCAGTTTATCGAGACGGGCTACGGCATCGCCTTTGTGTGCGGCAACCGAATATATCTGTTTGATAACGGCAAGACCGACGTTACCGAGGACGGTGAGCGCGAGATTGTGGGAATTATTGAAAGCGCGGGCTTTGATTTGTCGGCGCGTTCGAAAAAGAAGCAGATATGCGACGTCAGACTTCTTGGCGAGCTTGACGGCGGAAGTGCCGAGGTTGAGATAGAGGACGGCAGACTTCTTGGCGCGCTCAGCTTTAACGGTGAGCAGGCTTCGCCCATACACGTGGGTGCCGAGTTTATCGACACCCGAGTCAGCACAAGCCGCACCGAGAGGGCGAGGTTTACTCTCCGCGCACACGGCAAGAGCCGACAGAGAATATACGGTCTGGAGTTCCACGCTACGCCGTAAGGACTCCGCAGAAAGGAAAAAATATGGATACAAATTCAAACGTTACCAAGGCTTGGCGGGAGTACGAGGCGGGGAAGAACTACAAGCGCAGAATAGGTCTTTACGAGACGGTAAGGCGCAACGAGCGATTCTACCGCGGCGACCAATGGCGCGGCTCCGAGAACGTAGACCTGCCAAAGCCTGTGTTCAACATTATCAAGCGAGTTGTCGACTACCTTGTTTGCTCGGTGGCTACGGGAAATTATGCTCTTGTTTACACCGACGAAAATATGCCCTTTTACAGTTCCGCAAGGGAAAGCGAGCTTGTAAAGCGCAGTCTTGAAACGATGTCTAAAAACGCCCATTACCGTTGGGAAAAGTGCAGAATGGACAGTATGATATACGGTCTGTTGCTTGACGCCGCGGTTACGGGCGACGGCGTGGCGTACTGCTATTGGGATAACGACGCGTCGGGCGACCGCAGCTTTTCGGGCGACATCGGGGCGCAGAAGATAGACAACATCGACCTTTTCGTTGCCGACGTGAACAATGCCGACATACAGAGTCAGGACTACGTTATGCTTGCGGGGCGCGAAAGCGTTGAGTCGCTTCGCAGGGAGGCACGTGAGTGCGGTGTGGACGAGCGCGACGTTATGCGTATAAAGCCCGACGACGACGTGGACGAGAGCTACGGCGAGGGCGAGCTTGAGGGCGGCTCGGGCAAGGCGACCTGCCTTTTGAAATTCCACCGCGAGGGCGGCAGGGTGGTCTTTGAGAAGTCCACCAAGGAGTGCGTTATCAAGCGTGTTGAGACTGCGTGCCGTCTTTACCCCGTGGCGTATTTTAATTGGACGCCTACGAAAAACAGCTTCCACGGAACAGCCCCCGTCACGGCGATGATTCCCAATCAGAAATTCATCAACCGCGCTTACGCAATGGTTATGAAGCACATGACCGACACCGCCTTTTCAAAGGTAGTCTACGACAAGAGCCGAATTCCCGAGTGGACCAACGAGGTTGGCGAGGCTATCGCTGTGGTGGGCGCAACTAACGTGTCGGATGCCGTTTCGGTTATCGGTGTGGGCAAGATGCAGGACAACTATCTTGAGCTTATCGAAAACGCGGTTTCCACCACCAAGGAGCTTATGGGCGCAACCGAGACTGCTCTCGGCAACATCATTCCCACCAACACAAGTGCAATTCTCGCGCTTAAGGAGACCTCAAAGGTAACTCTTGAGCAGGTCACCTGCGAGCTTTGCCGCTGTATTGAGGACATTGCCAACATCTGGGCTGATATGATGTGCGCCTACTACTCAAACGACAGACTTGTGCCCTTTGACGGAGAGGGCGGAGCTGTGTCGGGCAAAATCGACTTCGACGCGCTCCGCGACTCGCTTATCAGAGCAAGGGTAGAGGTTGGCGAGAACACGACCTACAGCGCGTCTACCGCGCTTTCGATACTTGACAAGCTGCTTGACGGCGGCTATATAAGCGCAAAGGAATACGTTGAGCACCTTCCCGAGGGCTTCGTGCTTGACAGGGAAATGCTGGCGAAGGAAGGAGAAAGCGATGAACGAAGAAACGAAGATGCTTGAAGAGGAGCTTGAAGAGGAGCTTGAGGTGGTTGCCGCGGAGCCTGCACTTGAAGAAACCGAAGAAGCGCAGGAGACTCCCGAGGGCGAAAGCCTTGAGGAGCTTGAGGCGAGGAAGCTTTTGCTTGCGGGCGAGATAGCCTCCCTTGAGGGCGAACTTGAGAGGCGCAGAGCCGAGACCGACAAGGCGGCGCGGGAGTACGCCGAGTTCAGGGAGCTTTATCCCGAGGCAGACCCCGATAACCTTGAAGTTGAGGTGCGCGAGGCTGTTGAGGCAGGCGTTCCTCTCGCCGCGGCTTACGCCCTTTACGAAAAGCGTATGCAGAAGCGGAACGAGACCGCCGCCGCGCACAACAGCGCAAACCGCGGTGCGTCCTTCGGCAGTGTTGGCAAAGCCCCCGAGTCGGACTATTTTACCCCCGACGAGGTGCGCGGAATGACTCAGGTCGAGGTGCGCGCCAACTATCAGAAGATACTTCAGTCAATGAAAAATTGGCATTGAGGCAAATTTAATAAATTAAAAGTTTAGAAAGGAAAAGAAAATTATGGCAATTACAAATTTTATTCCCACTATCTGGAGCGAAAATCTTTACACCGAGCTTGACAAGCAGTACATAGCTGTCAAGAACTGTAACCGCGAGTATGAGGGCGACATCAAGGGTTGCGGCTCAGCGGTAAAAATCTGCGGAGTAGGCGACATCAGCGTGTTCGACTACACCAAGAACTCCGACCTTTCCTCTCCTCAGGAGCTTTCCGAGAACGAGAGAAGCCTCGTTATCGACCAGGCGAAGTGCTTTAACTTCCAGATCGACGACGTTGACCGCGCGCAGAGCGTGCCCGGTCTTATGAATGCGGCTATGAAGGTTGCGGCAAACGCTCTTTCCAACGCGGCTGACAAGTATGTCTACTCGCTTTACGGCGGCGCGGGCACAAAGCTCCGCAACGATGATCCTACCGCTGATAATATCATCGACACCTTCCTTGAGGCGCGCAAGGCGCTTTACAAGAACAACGTCACCGATTCTTCCGACGTTATCTTCGAGGTGTCTCCCGAGATTGCCGATCTTATCATCAAGGCAAAGATCAACCTTGCCACCGACAATGGCGCGGTGCTTGAGAACGGTTGCATCGGAAGCATTGCGGGCTGTAAGATCTACGTCTCCAACAACATCGTGCAGGTCGAGGAGGACGGCGCGTATAACCATATGTGCCTTGCCAGAACAAAGCGCGCTATCGCCTTTGCCGAGCAGCTTTCCGAAATCGACGCTTACCGCCCCGAAAAGCGCTTTGCCGACGCTGTAAAGGGTCTCCACCTCTACGGCGCAAAGGTGGTATATCCCAAGGAGCTCGTAAGCCTTAACATCACTATATCCGAGTGATAAAGAGCTAAAACGCCCACCGCTTTTGCGGTGGGCGGGGAGGTGAAGTAATGAAAAACAGAGAGATATACGAAACGGCGATACACCTGCTTGCCGAGCCTATGGAGGAGGAAAGACTTGAGGACTACGCTATCCGCGCGCCCTATCTGCTTGGAGGATTTTTGTATGAGAACAGCAGACTTGACGCGTCCTACAGGCAGTTCAACGGACTTGAGCCACACGGATTTATAGGTGCGGTCTACGCCGACCTTGACGCCGATTTCCCATTTGCCGAGCGATTTGCCACGGCGGCAGGCTACTATCTTGCATCAATGCTTGTAATTGAGGAAAACGGTGACCTGTCGGATAAGCTTTTCGACATTTTCTGCGACTCAATAATGCAGATAAGTGCCGAAATTCCCGCGTCGCTTGAAAGCATAACCGACGTGTATTAAATAAAACGCGGCAGTGCCCTAAGGGCACTGCCGTTTGGCTTTTTGAGACAGAGTGCTAACACGCCGATAAATTGGTGTTTGAAGGTGTGTTCGCACCGCAGCCCGCGAGAAAAGTTTTTGCGGAGCTTTTTTCAAAAAGCGACAATCTCGCGCCCGCAGGCGCATCGGCGTTTTTCTTTTTCTTGAGTGTAAAGAATTAGGGGTTTGCGTAGCAAATTCGCGGTGTTTAACCGCGAAACCAATTCTTTATCCAAATGGCGAAGCCATTTGCATTTCATTTTTG
>JBGVRT010000148.1:0-3985 GCA_045128735.1 Eubacteriales bacterium
AAATAAATAAAAAAATAGTTTATACCTCGTAAATTGTAACTTTTTATCTGTACACAGATTTTTTGACACCCAAAGAGGAAATCCACTTTTCTTTTTGAAGCCAAAGGCGCAAAAAGAAAAGTTCCCAAAAGAAAAACGCCGATGCGCCTGCGGGCGCGAGATTGTCGCTTTTTGAAAAAAGCTCCGCAAAAACTTTTCTCGCGGGCTGCGGTGCAAACACACCTTCAAACAATAATTTATCTGCCGCCCAAGGCTAACGAGTCGGTGTTTAGCCGACGAGTGGGTTGCGTGGCACTATGTTCGCACAAACAACGATGCGCTGACCTACAGGGCTGCGGCGCCTTCGCCGCCAAACACCAATTTGTCGGTATGCCTCCGCAAAAAAGCCGACTCTGCGAGTCGGCTTTTTGTCAGCTATCGAGTCTCGCCAGGTCGGCGTAGGTCTCGCGGCGGACCGCAACGCGGTCAATACCCTGACTTATCACTACGATAGGCGGACGCGGTATTTTATTATAGTTCGAGGACATCGAATAGTTATACGCTCCGGTCACAAGCGTGGCGAGAATATCGCCTCTCTGTGCCTGCTGAAGCTTAACGTCCTCACCAAGAAGGTCGCCGCTTTCACAGCAACGCCCTGCTATCGTGCAGTTGAGCAGCTTTTCTTCAAGCGCGCGGTTGGCAATCTCAAAGGTGTAACGCGACTGATACAGCGCGTAGCGCGGATTGTCGGTCATGCCGCCGTCAACCGAAACGTAGGTCTTGTAGCCCGTTATGGTCTTGACGCTTCCCACGGTGTAGAGGGTCATTCCCGCATCGGCGACCGAACTGCGCCCCGGCTCCATAAGAATAGTCGGCTTTTTCACCTTAAGCTCGGCACATTTCGCGTTTACGTGGTCGGCTATGCTCTTGATGTTCTCCTCGTAGTCGATATACGGGTCGTCCTCGGTGTATCGGACGGCAAAACCGCCGCCGAGGTTAAGGACAGGTGCCTCAAAGCCGAAGCTTTTTTTCACGTGAGCGATATACGAAAGCATGATATCCGCCGCGTCGGTAAAGGGTTCGCAGTCGAATATCTGCGAGCCGACGTGGCAATGGAAGCCCTCAAGTGCAATATTTTCAAGCGCAAGCGCAAGTGCCACGATTTCGTCTGCCTGCCCCGTCTCTATCGCCGTTCCGAACTTGGAGTCAACGCTTCCCGTAGATATTTTTGCGTGGGTGTGGGGGTCTATTCCGGGGCTTAAGCGAAGCAGAATCTTCTGCTTGATTCCTTTTTTGCCTGCTGCGCGGTTGATTTCCTCAAGCTCCTCTCTGTTGTCAACAACAAAGTAGCCTATTCCGCATTCGATAGCGTAGGAAATATCCTCGTCGGTCTTGTTGTTGCCGTGGAAAAAGGCGCGCTCCATGGGAAATCCCGCCTTGTGGGCGATATAAAGCTCACCCGGAGAGACGATATCGGTGCGCATTCCCTCGGAAGCCGCTATGCGGTATATTTCGGAGAAGCAAAGTGCTTTGCTTGCAAGCAGAGGACCCGAGTCTCCGCCGAAATATTTGCGCATTGCGTTTATATAGGTGCGCGCGTTTTGTCTGATTTTATCCTCGTCGATAAGGAACAGAGGAGTGCCGTACTTCTTTGCAAGCAGAACCGTGTCAAGACCCGCAAAGCACAAATGCCCTTCCTTGTTTATTGATAAGTTGTTGTGCAGCATAATTTATCCTTTTGCAATATCCTTCATTGTGTAAAGTCCCGCAGGCTTTCCGACGATATATTCAGCCGCGGCAAGTGCGCCTTCGGCAAAGAGCGCGCGGCTCTGCGCCTCGTGCTTGAGGGTGATTATCTGCGAATCGGTGGCAACGATAACCTCGTGGTCGCCCACAATGTTGCCCGCGCGAACCGCGTGGATACCTATCTCGCCCTCGTTGCGCTTCTGCTGACCGTGTCTGCCGTAGACGAACTTGGTCTCACCTCTTGCGTTTTCTATGGTGCGCGCAATCATAAGCGCGGTTCCGCTGGGCGCGTCAAGCTTGCGGTTGTGGTGCTTTTCGATTATCTCGATATCCGCGTCGGGAAAGAGCGCGGCGGTCTTTGCGGCAAGCTCGGCAAGGAGCGCAACTCCAAGCGACATATTTGCCGACATAAACACGGGCACGCTTTTAGCCGCCTCGTAGATTGCGGCAAGCTCACCGTCGTCGTGACCCGTTGTTGCCATAACAAGAGCCGTTCCTTTTTCAGCGGCGTATTTCGCAAGCACGGGGGCGCAGGTGTGGTGGGAAAAGTCGATTATAACGTCGGCATCACCGTCAAAAGAGAAGATATCGGTGTAAACGCCGTCGCCGCCTACGCGGTCAACGAGGGCGGCAGTCTCCGCGCCTCGCGTTCCTTTTTCGCAAAGCGCGGCAAGATTTTGCCCCATTACGCCCTGCGAGCCGTTTATAACAATTTTCATTTGATAAGTCCTTCCTTGCGCATAAGGTCAAGAAGTACCCTTCTGTGACCATCCTCCATAGGTGTAAGAGGAAGTCTGAGGTAGTCCTCGCAGAAGCCCATAGCGCTCATTGCCGCCTTTACGGGAATGGGGTTGACTTCCGAGAAGAGTGCTGTGATAAGGTCGAAATAGTGGCACTGCATTTCTGCCGCCTTCTTTACGTCGCCGCGGAAGAACGCCTTGCACATCTCGGAGGTCTCACCGGGAAGAAGGTTGGAAAGCACCGAAATAACGCCCTTGCCGCCCATAGAAAGAATGGGAACTATCTGGTCGTCGTTGCCCGAATAAAGGTCAATCTTATCGCCAACGCGCGCCATTGTTTCAACAACGTGAGAGATGTTGCCGCCCGCTTCCTTGATGCCGACGATATTCTCGTGCTCGGCGAGAATTGCGTAGGTGTCGGGGGTGAAGCTGACACCTGTACGCGAGGGAACGTTGTAAAGAATGATAGGCTTACTGCTTGCGTCGGCAATCTGAGTGAACATCTGAATAAGACCGGTCTGCGTGCACTTGTTGTAGTAGGGGGTTACAACAAGCATAGCGTCAGCGCCCGACTGCTCAGCGCAACGGACAAGGTCAAGGGCATAGGCGGTGTCGTTGCTTCCCGCGCCCGCGATAACGGGAACTCTGCCTGCGGCGCGCTTTACAGAGTAGTCGATGACCATTCTGTGCTCGTCGTCGGTCATTGTGGAAGCCTCGCCCGTGGTTCCGCAGACAACGAGAGCGTCAATGCCGCTGTCTATCTGCCAATCGATGAGCTTGCCAAGCTTTTCGTAGTTGACTCCGTTTTGGTCAAAGGGAGTGATGAGGGCAGTTGCCGCGCCTGTAAATACTGTTTTTTTCATAGTGAATTCCTTTCCGACAAAGAAAAAATGACCTCGCGACGGGGGTCACTGTACTTGCCATTGCGCCCCGAAATATACGGGGAGTTCAAGACAGATAGCACTCCGTCAAAAGACGACAGTCGGACAGATGTTATTCCGTACGACCGGCAAAGGAGGTTGCACAGCCTCCAGAACCTCGGCATCCGCACCTTTCGCCCTCGGGCTGTGCGCCCGTAGGAGAGGGTTACTGATTGCAAAATGCACCTCTATCACAAATCTTTGTTATCATATTAAAGATATACAACACGATTGTATCACACCGCACGCGATTTGTCAAGAGATTTTGAAAATTTGAGAGAAATTCGGGAGAAATTTGATGTTTGGCGGGGGAGTTTTTAGAGGTGACCAATAGTTTATATTTCCAAACAAGAAGGGGCTGAGTCATTAACTTAGCCCCTTTTCGCACCGATAAATTATTGTTTGAAGCACTATGTTAGCACCGCACCCCGACACAAAAGTTTTGCGGAGCTTTTTCAAAAGCGACCGCCTCCCCATGCGGCGTTTTTCTTTTGGGAACTTTTCTTTTTGCGCCTTTGGCTTCAAAAAGAAAAGTGGATTTCCCATTCAGGTGTTAAAAAATCTGTACACAAATAAAAGTAACAATTTGCGTGGTGTAAA
>JBGVRT010000149.1:0-33386 GCA_045128735.1 Eubacteriales bacterium
AATTATTGAATCCAACCCACCCGCTTCGCTAACAAGGTCGCAAGCGACCTGCACTATCGTGGTCCGCCGTCTCGCCTGCGGGCTCGGTCACGACACGGCTCTGACAGCCGTATCAAGGCTGTCATTCACTACCGTGTCGCCGCTTCGCTACCTTTGACAAGGGAGGCAAAGGAACGGGCTGCGGCGCGAACATACCGCTAAACAATAATTTATCGTTATCTTTTTTTCACGCAAGAAAAGGAGCTGTATTCTCAGCGATTCAGCTCCTTTTTGTATTTATTTAGTTATATCTACTGTTACAACACCCGACTCAAGTGTATCGGAGGTTGCGAGAAGCCGCAAGCTTCCCTCTTCAGTTCCGAGTTTAACGGCAACAGTTATTGCGCCTGCGCGCATCTGTCTTTCGGGAAGTGTTACGGGGTTATGGTCGCTTACGTCCGAGCCCGTTCCCACAATTTTTCCAAAGTGATTACAACTAAAGCGGACGAATGCCGATGCATCGGGCACTTCTCTGCCCTCTGCGTCAACAGCGTAGCAGGTAAAGAGTGCAACGTCCTTACCGTTTGCCTTTATATCCTCACCGTTATCAAGGCGAAGCTTGAGTGCTACGGCTCTGCCTGTGGTCTCATTAACGTCGCGCGCAACTGCCTTGCCGTCTTTATATCCTACGACTTCAATTTTACCCGCAATATACTCCACACTCCACTCAAGGTGCAGAGGGTATTCTACCTTCTTTTGCCAAGGCTTTCACCGTTGAGGAAAAGCTCCGCCTCGTCGCAGTTAGTATATACCCACACGTTAACATTTTCGCCTGCTCTCTCGGGAAAATTCCAATGTGGGAGCATATGTATCATCGGGGTTTCGAGCCAATGGGATTGGTTCTGATAAAAGGCGTCCTTTCTCTGCATGTATAGGTCTATTGCGCCCGACTGGGAGCAAACTCTCGGCCAAGTCGCCTCGCCTCTGTGCTCAAAGGCTATCCATTGGAAGGCTCCCATAAGCCATTTGCGGTCGCAGACGAATTTCCACGTAGTTTCACGGTCCATAAACCAACTGCTCGTCGCGTGGTCACGTGCGTTTATATATGCGTACTCATCCGACTCATCCTCATACCAACCGCGTGTTGTACCCGTAGCACAGCACTCGGTAGACACAATCCCTTTGTCGGGGAATTTTTCGTGGAGCATATCGAACATATTGAGATTATAGTTTACGCCCACTATATCGCTGTAGTCGTAAACAGTGCAAATTTCGGGCTTTTTATCGTTAGCCGTAAGAATTGCCCTCGTCTTATCAAGCTTAAGCACTTCGCCGCGAAGTGTTCGGGCAATATTTGCGCCTTGTTCAGTGATGAAATAGGGTTCTTCGTTACCCACCGACCACATAATGACCGAGGGGTGGTTTCTGTCGCGTTTAATAAGCGTGCGGAGCTGTTCGATGCAATCGGGGGAGCTTGAGAACCATCTCGTCTCATCCATTACTACAATTCCCTGCTTATCGAACTCGTCCATAAGAGCTTCGGCCTGAGGATAATGCGAGCAGCGGTAAGCGTTAGCACCCATTTCCTTCATCATACCCACCTTATAGCGATGGATATTATCGGGAACGACCTTACCCATAAGACCAAAGTCGCCGTGTCCGCAAACGCCCTTTATTTTTATATTTCTGCCGTTGATAAAGAATCCGTCATTGGGGTCGAATTTTACAGTTCTGAAGCCAAAGGTGGTTTTTGCGGTATCATCTCCAAGCTCTGAGTGAACTGTGGCTCTCGCGGAATAAAGCACGGGGTTATCAATATCCCAAAGCTCAACTTCAGACAATTTTGTTTCAAAGCAGACCTTTTCGCTTTCGCGTGTCTTTATCTCAATCTCTTTTGAGAACTCTGCAACAACCTTTCCGTTGGGAGCAACAAGCTCAAGTTCAAGCGTTGCCTTTCTGTCCTCCCAATCGGTATTTGAAACCTCTACTTCTACGGGCACCTGCCAACCATCGTCGGTCTTTTTTGGGGCAACGTAGATGCCGTAACGTGCCACCTGCACCTTTTCGGACACCTCAAGCCACACGTTTCGGTAGATACCCGCGCCCGCATACCACCAGCTATCAAAGTTTTCGGGCGTAATATGCACCGCGATAACATTTTCGTTTCCTGCGCCAAAGCGGACGAAATCGGTGATATCCACCTCAAAAGGTACAAAACCCGAATGATAGTTAAGCATTGGCACGCCGTTAATGTAGATTTCACAGCCTGCGGTAACGCCCTCAAAGTAAATCGTTATACGCTTTCCCTTAAGCTCTTCTTCAAGTGTGAAGTGCTTTCTGTACCAAGCAGGATGATATTCAAAAAATCCAAGTGCGTTATTATTTGTCTCCTTTGGAGTCTGACTGATAATATAATCGTGAGGAAGATTTACGTTTATCCATCGCTCACAGGTAAGCTCGCGAGGCTGATAAATCTGCTTAACCATACCGTAATCGTCCTGTCTGTCTCTGTAATGTATAGAAGCAGGACCTATACGGTAACGCTCTGTTTTTGCCTGAATATATGCGGGGCCTTTCCAAGACGGCATTTCCTGCGGTATCTCGCCGTCAAAAAACGTCCAACCGTAATTAAAGCTCTTTCGAATACTCATATCCCTCTCCTTGATTAGTTCAGATTTTATCGCTACCATCCTCGGGAATAACTTCCTTCATTGCGGCTATCGCGCACTCTATCATCTCATCATCGGGCTCAAACACGGTAAGGTGCTGAAGTCCGACTCCGGGAGCTGAGATGATTTTTGTAATTATATTTTCGTGTCTGCCCGCAAATTTAATAAGCTCGTAGCCTATACCCATTATCACGGGAAGCAGAAGAATTCTTATTCCGACGCGCAAGAGTGTGGGAAGTGTGGGGGGAATAAAAAATCCTATAAGGATTCCCACAAGCACCATAAGGATAAGGAAGGACGTACCGCATCTGGGGTGGAAGCGCTTTTGTTTTCTTACGTTTTCCACGGTAAGCTCCTCACCGCTTTCGTAGCAGAAAATAGTCTTATGCTCTGCGCCGTGATACATAAAGGTTCGGCGGATATCCTCCATAAGCGAAATCGCCGACATATAGCCAACAAGAATAAGCACCTTGAACACGCCCTCGAAAGCCGAACGCAGATAGCGGTTATCGGGTGAGAAAAAGTCGCTGACCTTTGACAAAAGCGAATAAAGGAAGGACGGAAGCGCGATGAACAGGAATAGTGCAAGCACAACGCCAAGCACCGACGCTATAACCATTATAAAATTCATCATTGCGCCCGAATTATCCTTTTTGCCTTCTCTTTTGGCTTTTTCGGCTTCCTCTTTTTCTATCTCCTCAAGCCCCGAAATCTCGGCGGAGCGCATAAGGCATTTATAGCCGAATTTCATTGATTCGATAAAATTGAACACGCCGCGGATAACGGGAAGCGTGGTTATTTTCTTTTTCTTCTTTTTCTCGTTTTCCCATTTTTCGAGGACGATTTCGCCCTCGGTGTTTCTCACCGCCATTGCGGTGGTCTTGGGTCCCCTCATCATTACGCCTTCAATAAGCGCCTGACCGCCTATCGAGGTTTTTATATTACAAGAATTTGAGTTTTTCAATTCCTACCTCCAAGATATAAATTCTCTTTAATTATACACCCCATATATGAACACATTATTAATTCAGAAGAAAAAATCGTTTTTTGCGAAAAAAAGGAGTCGCAAAGCGACTCCTTTTGCTTTTATATATCCATCTTTATCTGACCGTTCTGAGTAGCCTTATGCTTTTCAACGAGATTATGAATTCTCTGAACGGGGTTGAGAAGTCCGCTGATAGAATGGTCGTGGTTAAGAGTGTCAATGATGTAAGAAACGTACTTGCACATATTAACCTCGCCGTACCATTCCTTGGAAAGAAGCTCGGGTGTGCGGTAGATAAGGTTTGTTGTAAAGATACGGTCGATAACGCCGTCCTTATACGCCTTATCAAACTTTTCAAGTCCCTCGGTAAAGAGTCCGAAGGTTGCGAAGTTGAAAATTCTCTTAACCCCCTTTTCCTTAAGCTGAAGCGCAACGTCAAGAAGCGAGTCACCCGAAGCGATCATATCGTCAACGATGATAACGTCCTTACCAGTAAGGTCTCTGCCGAGGTACTCGTGAGCCTCAACGGGATTCTTGCCGTTAACCACAACAGCGTAATTACGGCGCTTATAGAACATACCGATATCTATACCGAGAACCGAGGAGTAGTACATACATCTGCCCATCGCGCCCTCGTCGGGAGAGATTATCATAAGATTTTCTTTATCGAGAACTATGTCGGGCACATTGCGTACAAGTGCCTTGATCATCTGATATGCGGGACGAACATCGTCAAATCCGCTGAGAGGAACTGCGTTCTGAACTCTGGGGTCGTGCGCGTCGAAGGTAAGGATGTTAGCAACACCCATATCAACAAGCTCCTTGAGCATAAGAGCACAGTCAAGCGACTCTCTGGAAGAACGCTTGTGCTGTCTGCCCTCATAGAGCATAGGCATAATTACCGAAACACGTCTTGCCTTGCCTTCGATTGCCGCGATTATACGCTTAAGGTCAGCGTAGTGATCGTCGGGGCTCATGGGCACGGTCTGACCGTACATCTTATATGTAACGCCATAATTGAACACGTCTGCGATAATATAAACATCGTGACCGCGAAGCGATTCGTGGATCATACCCTTTGCCTCACCTGTACCAAATCTCGGACATTCAGCAGACACGAGGAACGTGTGGTCCTCACCGTGATTTCGCCACTCCTTAAGATAGTAGTCAACCTGTGATACGAATTGCTCGCAGCCCTTCATACCAATTACACTCAATTCGCCGTAAAGAGTCTCTCTCATAAAATCCTCCGTAGTTTTAATATTCTTTTGACTGTAAATGTTTACACATTATTATAACACAAATATAAACTTTTGAAAAGACATTTTTCGATTTTTTTATCTTTTTGTTATTTTCTCACAAAACGCGGGTACGTTTATGTAGCATTTTCTATATAAGTTCGAGAGTCTTTAACACGAAAATGCCAACAAACAGCGTAAACATACAAAGCAAAGTTGATATGAGCAAAATCTGACTTGCTATTTCATAGTCGTTTTTCATATTTTTTGCCATTATGTAGCTGCTTACCGCTGTGGGGGCACCGAAGAAGACAAGCAACACACCAAGCTCGACGCTTCTGAAGCCGAATGCGATAGCTGCGCCTACTCCTATAACGGGGAACAGCACCGTTTTGCACAGCGCGCCGATTACCGAGGTTCCCACTCTTCCCTTAAGCGCCGCAAGCGAGAAGTTTGCGCCAAGGCTCATAAGGGCGAGGGCGAACACTGTATCCGACAGTTCGTTTACGGTTTTAGAAACAAAGCCCGGAAGTTCAACTCCCGCAAGCATAGCCGCAAGACCGAAAAGTGAGCCGATTATAAGCGGATTTTTAACGATAGATTTCAATATATCCACAACTGTTTCCCGAGGCGGCTTTTTAACGTCGCTCGGAGCATATATGCTAAGGATGATCACCGCAAGCACGTTTATCATCACGATGGCAATCGGCATAACGACCGCCGCCGTGGTTGTTCCCGCTTCGCCAAAAAGGTTTTCGGCAAGAGGGAGACCGAGTATGGCGAAATTTCCTCTGTATATACCCTGAATGAAAGCACCGCGCTTGCCGTTTTCCTTTATGAACAGCGGAACCACCGCGCACGCAACCAGGAAATATAAAAGTATCGTCGCGCACATAAAAAACATAAGCGGAAGCGAGGATTTAAGCTTGGTTGCGTCGCCATTTATAACGCTTACGAAAAGGTTACAAGGAAGCGCTATTTTGAAAACGAACTTATCCGCATAGGTAAAAAACTCATCGGGGAGGAAATTTTTGTTTTTAAGTATCCACCCCAAAAATACCATTATGAAAATGGGAAGTATGGCGTTTACGCTGAATATCAAATTGTTAATCATAAAATTATTTTGCGGTGAGCTCGCAGAATTTACCGTAGAGCTCGTCTATCTGCGCCTTAACTGCAGTGTTTGGAGTGTAACACTCAACGTCAAAGGAATCTGCCACTACCTGACGTGCTTCCTTCATATTTGCAAGCTCGCCTGCGGCAATTGCCTGAACACAGATGTTTCCGATAGCTGTAGCCTCAACGGGACCTGCAACAACGTCAAGTCCGCAAGAGTCTGCAGTAAGCTGGCAAAGAAGCTTGTCCTGTGTACCTCCGCCCACGATATTGACAGCGGTAGGCTTCTCACCCGTAAGCTCGGCAATATTCTCTACGGTTGCTCTGTAACGCATAGAAAGGCTATCAAGGATGCAACGGACTATCTCGCCCTCGGTTTCGGGAACGTACTGACCGCTGTTCTTGCAATATTCCATAATACGCTTAGGCATATTACCGGGTGTTGCGAATAGCTTATCGTCGGGGTTGATTATTGAACGGTAAGGTGCGGCACTCTTAGCCATTACCGCAAGGTCGCCAAAGCTGTAGTCCTTGCCCTCGCGCTTCCACTGACGGCGCGACTCCTGAAGAATCCAAAGGCCCATAATATTCTTAAGGAAGCGAATAGTATTCTCTGCTCCGCCCTCGTTGGTATAATTAAGTCTTTCGGTATCGGCATTGATAAGGGGAGCCTTAAGCTCTGTACCCATAAGCGACCAGGTTCCGCTGCTTATGTAGATAAACTTATCGCTCTTTGCGGGAACTGCAAGCACTGCGCTTGCGGTATCGTGAGAAGCAACCTTAACCACGTCAAGGTCGGTCTGTCCAACGTCCTCAAGTATCTGAGGAAGGAGCTTGCCCATATTATACGCAGGCTGTACTATATCACTGAAAATGCTTCTTGGAATATTAAGCTTATCAATAATATCCCAAGCATACTCTCTTGTTTTTGCATTAAGTATCGCGCCCGTAGAAGCAACGGTATACTCTGTGCTTGCCTTACCCGTAAGGAAGTAGTCAAGCAGATCGGGGATAAAGAGCATCTTATCTGCCGCGGCAAAAACGTCGGGATTATCGCGAAGCTCTGCGGCAAGCTGGAAAATCGTATTGAAATCGATCGTCTGCATACCCGTTACGCCGTATATTTCCTCTATAGAGACGAAATCCTTTACGTAATCGGTGATACCGTCGGTTCTTGTATCGCGGTAGTGAGTGGGGTTGGACAGCAATCTTCCGTGCTTATCGAGAAGTCCGTAGTCAACGCCCCAAGTGTCGATACCCATACTCTTTACGTTATCACCGTCAAGTACGGTCTGACGGATTGAGTTCTTTATCTCGTGGAAAATTCTTAAAATATCCCACGTAAAGCGACCCGCTACGTTAACAGGCTCATTGGCAAAGCGGTGGTTTTCAACAAGCTCAAGCTTTTTACCGTCAAAGCTTCCTACAATTCCTCTTCCGCTTGACGCGCCAAGGTCAATGGCAAGCATTTTCAATGTTTTCATAATTTTTCCTTCCTTTTTATGTTTCATAAAATTTATTTCAGCTCAACAACGGTGACACCGCCGTCACCCTCGCCGTATCTTCCTATTCGGAAGCTTGCGATTCTTCTGTCGCCCTTAAGGTACTGCCAAAGTGCGTTTTTAAGCGCGCCCGTTCCCTTTCCGTGTATGAGGTGTACGGTATTGAATCCCGTAAGCACCGCCTCGTCGAGGTACTTGTCCACCGCAAGCCAGGCTTCGTCGCCCGTCATACCGCGAAGGTCTATCTCGTCGGTACAGTCGCGGCGCACGGCTGCCTTATAGCTTCCCGCATCCGACTTTTTGTTATCCTTGTCGATAAACTGCGGTTTCTGCTCAACAAGTCGAAGATTTTTCACCTTTGTACGGGTCTTGATTATACCCGCCTGAACCTGCACATTTCCGCTGTTATCGGGCTCGTCGAGCACCACGCCCTCCTTGCCGATATTGACGATAAACACGGTATCGCCCTTTTTCAGCTTTCTTGGGAGAACGTAATTTTCGTTCTTCTTCTCGTCAACGGGGTTATACTTATCGTCGTTTTCGCGTATGTGGTCTCTGACCGCACGGCGCGTGCGTTCAAGCTCACTTCCGAAGTTTTCGGCTTCCTGCTTTTTCTTTACCTTTTCGAGCTGGTCGAATATAAATTCGCTTGAAGCCTTTGCGCTTTCAACCATTGAAGCCGATTTGCTTCTCGCCTTTTCAAGTGTTGCCTCTGCCTCACGGACTCTCTGAGAAATAATCTTTTCGGACTCTGCCTTGAAGCGCTCGTAGTCCTCTTTCATTTTCTCTGTCTCCTCGCGGCGTTTTTCCATTTCAACGCGGCTGACCTCAAGCTTTTCGATTATATCCTCAAAGCGTTTGTTATCCGAGCTTACATAGTCCTTTGCCTTACCGATTATTTCGTCGGGAAGTCCAAGCTTTGAGGATATTGCAAAGGCATTGGAACGTCCGGGTGCGCCGATAATCAGCTTATAGGTAGGCTTAAGCGTTTCAACGTCAAACTCGCAGGATGCGTTGCATACTCCCTCGGTATCAAGCGCATACGCCTTAAGCTCGGAATAGTGTGTGGTTGCAAGGCACATTGCGCCTTTTTCACGCACGTATTCGATAATCGCCACGGCAAGCGCCGCGCCCTCTATGGGATCTGTACCGCCGCCAAGCTCATCAAAAAGCACCAGCGAGCGGTTTCCCACCTCTTTAAGCATCGACACGATATTGACCATATGTGAGCTGAAGGTGGAAAGCGACTGCTCTATGCTCTGCTCGTCGCCTATATCCACAAGGATATTATCAAAAATACAGATAGAGGAGCGTTCCTCTACGGGAATATGAAGTCCCGACTGCGCCATAAGCGCGAAAAGTCCTACGGTTTTAAGCGACACGGTTTTACCGCCCGTATTAGGACCTGTGATAACAAGTGTATCGTAGCCGTCGCCCATTGAGATATTCACGGGTACAACGCTATCCTTATTTATAAGCGGATGTCTTGCGCGGATAAGATTGAAGCTTCTGTCGCCCGAAATAATGGGTGCGGTTGCGTCAAGCTTTTCCGAAAGCTTACCGCAGGCGAAAACAAAGGCAAGTTCGGTAATATTGAGGTAGTCAAGCTTTATTACTGCGCTGTTCAGGCCTACTTCCACCGACATTTCGTGAAGTATTTTTTCTATTTCGCGCTGTTCTTTGGTTTCAAGTATACGGATCTCGTTATTGGCATCGACCACCGCCGACGGCTCTATGAAAATCGTTGAGCCCGACGCCGAGGTGTCGTGAATAAGTCCCTTAACCTCGTTTTTATACTCCGCCTTTACGGGCACAACGTAGCGCCCGTTTTTCAGAGTTACGATATTTTCCTGCAGGTACTTGGAATACGAGCTGCCCGCAATATACTTTTGCAGGGTTTCCTTTATGCGGTTGCCTGCTATTCTTATTTTTCTTCTTATATCGCCAAGCTCTCGGCTTGCCTCGTCGGCTATCATTTCCTCGGAAATAATAGAACGGTATATTCTGTCCTCAAGTGCCTTAATTGGAATAAGGCGCTCAAATATCTCGTCTATAGAGGTATCGAACAGCTTATTTGTACGGATATAATCCACAAGCGAGCGCGAGGTGCGAAGCACGTTTGCCACGTCAAGCAACTCACGCGCCGACAGCGTTGCGCCCTTATCGGCTCTTTCGCAAATATCGGTAACGTCCCCCACAAGTCCGAATGAGGGTGTTCCCTTTGCGTCTATGAGCCTTCTTGAATCTGTGGTTCTGCGTAGCCTGCGCAATATCTCCTCGGGATAGACCGAGGGGGTAAGCGTAAGCGCGCTTTCCTTTGCGCCCTCTGTTGCGGCGCACTCGGCAAGCATTGCGCGTACCTTGTCAAATTCAAGCGTTCCGATATTTTTATCGTTATACAGCATTTAATTGACCTTTCAATCTGATGTTCAGATATTTTTAAGTGAATTGTAAAAATCAAGTGAGGAAAAGCTTTTTTCAAGATGGTGCAAAAGGTAGGTTTCGGCAAGTCTTGAAAGCTCTGAAAGTGCCTTGTCCTCAACCTTGAAGGAAAGCAGCTTTTGCAAAGGCACTTCGGCGATATATCTTGCGGCTGAAAGCGCGCCGTAGCTAAGCGGTACAAGTATCACCGAAGATCCGTCCTCGTTCACGTTTATTTCTCTTGACGAGTTGAGCTTATGTATGCACTCCTCGCATTTGAGCATACCGTTCATAACGTCGAGATACACAAGCTCCGACCTTTCACAGCCGCAGAGACCGCAGGCGTCAAGCATCGGCATATATCCCGACATCACCATTGCGCGAAGCTCGTACGCCGCTTTTATCTGCGGATAGGGCTTTAAGTCGTTGGCAATGGCGTAAAGGGTATTGAGTGTAAGGCGGAGTATCTCCTCGGCAGGCTCTCCCTCTCCCGAAAGCTCTCCCGCCACGTCCACAATATATGAAGCCAGCGCAAGCCGATCTATATTATCGCGCAGAGCGTAAAAGGGTTCGGTTACAGACGCGCCGCCAAGCCAAGAATATCCCGACCTTTCGGTTATCTCATAATTTCCATAGGTGAAAAGCCCGATGGCGTTCATATACTTACTTCGAAGCGACCGCGCTCCCTTTGCGGAAACCGAAATTTTGCCTCTGTCGGCTGTAAGCAGAGTTATTCGTTTATCGTTTTCGCCCGACTCGACCTCGCGGATGACGAGCCCGTCCACGGTATACTGCATACAAGACCGCCTTTCTCAATTTCGAATTTTAATTATCGTCCTTATTGTTATAACCGAAGTTTGTTACCATTCCCACACTGTCGCGCCAATTTTCTTTAACCTTTACCCAAAGGTTAAGATATACCTTTGTTCCAAAGAACTTTTCAAGGTCTTGACGTGCGTAGCTTCCAACCAGCTTAAGACCTGCGCCCTTTTTGCCCACGATAATGCCCTTATGAGAAGCCTTTTCGCAGAAAATTTCAGCTCTTATGCTGATAAGCGTGCCCTCATCGCGGAATTCCTCGATAACTACGGCAACACCGTGGGGTATCTCTTTATCAAACGCCTTCAGAATTTTTTCACGGATTATTTCTGCCGCTATCTGTCTTTCGGGCTGGTCGGTAATCATATCGTCAGGGAAAAACCACTCGGACTCAACAAGGAATTTTGAGCACTCGTCAAGAAGCTCGTCCACCGCCTTACCGTTCTTCGCGCATATCGGCACAAACGCGTCGAAGCTGTGCTTTTGGGCGTAGTGAGCGATTGTCGCCGCAATCTGCTCGCGGTTATAAAGGTCTACCTTATTGATAGCAAGAACGGAGGGAATCTCCGATTTTTTAAGGTACTCGATAACCTCCTCCTCTACCTTGCTCGACTCTCTGCCCGCGTCTACCACAAGCACCACCGCATCAGCCTCACGCATAGAGTTGTTTGCGGCGTTTACCATATATTCGCCCAGGTAGTTTTTTGGGGTATGGATACCGGGAGTATCCACAAACACGTACTGCTCCTCGTCTCTTGTGTGTATGCCTATAATGCGGTTTCTTGTGGTCTGCGGCTTGCTGGAAACGATAGCCACCTTCTCACCAAGCATGGTATTCATAAGCGTGGATTTGCCCACGTTGGGGCGACCCACTATTGCGATAAATCCTGTCTTTTTCATTTATACCTCTCTTATTTTACGGCAAGCCCGAGCTTTTCCATTATCTCGGTCTGTCTCTTTCTCATATCAAACTCGTCCTCCTCACCCGTTTCGTGGTCGTAGCCAAGCAGGTGGAGCACCGAATGAACCGCAAGGAAAGCCGCCTCGCGCTCATAGCTGTGTCCGTACTCCTCTGCCTGCGCTCTCGCGCGCTCGAGTGAAATTACGATATCTCCAAGCATACAGTCTATCTCGGGAACGAGATAATCGGGTGTTTCGTCATCAAAAAGCGGGAAGGAAAGCACGTCGGTTGCCTTATCTATTCCGCGGAATTTACTGTTGAGCTCTTTTATCTTTTCGTCGTCGCAGAAGGTCAGCGACACCTCGCAGTCCTCCTCGACCTTTTCATATTCAAGCGCCGCCTCTACAGCGTTTCTTATAAGCATCTTGAGCTTATAGGTTACTGCTTCCTTATCCTGATTGTTTTCAAAGTAGATTTTAAGTTTCATAACAAAGTCCTCTTTACTGTTTGGGTTTTCCTGTCAGCTTTGCGCGGCGTTCCTCCGCCTTGCGCGCCGCCTCGCGCTCGTGCTTTTCATATGCAAGGATTATCTTCTGCACAAGCTTATGTCTTACAACGTCTCTTTCGGTGAAATAGTGGATATAGATATCCTCTATTCCGTCAAGAATTTTCACCGCCGCCCCAAGACCGCTTTTCTGTCCGCTTGGCAGGTCGGTCTGCGTAAGGTCTCCCGTTACAACGACCTTTGAGTTAAAGCCGAGACGGGTCAAAAACATTTTCATCTGCTCGGGTGTGGCGTTCTGCGCCTCGTCGAGAATGATGAAGGAATCGTCAAGGGTTCGTCCTCTCATATACGCCAAGGGGGCAATTTCAATAACTCCCTTTTCAACGTATCTGGCATACGCTTCGCTGCCCATCATTTCGTAAAGGGCGTCGTAAAGCGGACGGAGATAGGGGTCTATCTTGCTTTGCAGGTCGCCCGGCAAGAAGCCCAGCTTTTCTCCCGCCTCTATTGCAGGACGCGTGAGAATTATACGGCTTACCTGCTTTGAGCGCAGTGCCTTTACCGCCATAGCAACGGCAAGAAAGGTTTTTCCCGTTCCCGCAGGACCTACGCCGAGAACTATTGTGTTTTTCTCAATAGCCTTTACGTAGTGCTTCTGTCCAACCGTCTTTGCCTTTATGGGCTTACCTCTGTGGGTTATGCAAATGCAGTCTCCGTCAAGACTCTCAAGCGCTTCGGCGTCGCCGCCCCTAACCATATCTATAACGTATCTTACAGACTGTTCCTCTATATTTTCGTTTATCCTCGCTACGTCTTTAAGATACTCCACAACCTTTGCGGCGTTCTCGGCATCCTCTCCTTCTATAAGAATGGCGTCGCCGCTTTCGTTGCTTCGGTTTCTTATGGTAACGCCAAAGCTATCCTCTATAGTCTTTACGTTACTGTCAAAGCTTCCGAATATTTTGGAGGTAAGCTCGCTGGTTTCACAGCTTACTGTTTTCTGAGCCATATTCTACCTTCCTTTTCTTTATTTTCTGACTTCGGCTACGTTCTCCACACACACCAATTCACAATTGAGCACGTACACGCCGTCTTTGATTTCAAATTCAATATTTTTTCGCAGAAGCTCTATTTCCTGCGAAAGCGAGCTAAGCTCTTCCTCAAGCAACGAAAAAGCCTTTTCCATTGCCTCATTTTCGCTTATCTCTGTTTCTGTCATTTCATACTCAAGATATTCGGTAACACTGTAGCCTATCGGCAGACTTTTGCCGCCGAAAAGACCCAATACCCCATTTTTACATATTATATCACAACTTGGGTACATTTTTCCACTATTTGAGAAAATTTTTATACTTTTTTTGAAAAAATTTATGTAAATATCGCGTTTTTTTCGCTCGGTGTAGCTTTTTTGCGAAAATTTCATCGGAACTTCAACCGAAAAGTGCCTCAAGGTGCGGGCATATATATTCCCTTTTGCCACAGTATAGCGTTCCGCACCTTCCTCGCCATAGTAGGTACCGCTTACAAGCAGGTCGCCTTTTTTCACCACGTCGCCAACCTTGACCACGCAGTTTCCGTCAAAGGCTTCAATACGCTCTATCTTACCGTCGCGGGTTGCTACAAGGTCGGCGCTTTTCACAGAATCGGGCTTTGGCTGTTTCTTCTCTCTTATTTCAACCTTAGCCACCGTTCCGTCAATATTTATCGACATCCATGCTACGTCTTGAGAGCTGTTCATTATTTTATTTTCTATCAGTGTAAGGTCGGCGCCCGGAATATAACTGCCCACAAAAAAGCCGTTTTCCGCAAGCAGAGTCTCAACCTCGCCAAAGCTCAGCAAATTATTCCCTTTAAGCTCGATGCGCCACACGGTATTAAAAGAAAGCACAAGGAGAAAAACAGCGGCAATGGCACCCATGATTATTCCGTAGCGGTATCGGTATTTTTCCGCAACAACGGGAAGTCCGCCGCGCTTGACTGTGATAAGCTCAATTCCGCGATCGTAACAAACGTCTGTAAGCATAGAGGCGGCGCGCAGGTCGCACTCAATAAAGAAGCTTTTTTCATCGAACCTAGGGGCGCGGTAGGCTATTCCCTGCCGCATACATATATTCACAAGCTTTGCGGAGTTTTTGCGCGGAGTTGAGAGCAGGGTCTTTCCCATAAAAAAATCAGATATTCTCATTTACCCCTCCGAAGTCAAATCCCATTGCCGATATTTCGCCCTCAACTATCACCGCTCCGCGCTTGAAGGATATGCAGTCAAGCCGAGCGCCGCACACAGAAAAAATACCGTCCGCGGTCACAAAGGACACAAGTCTGTCGCTATAGGTAAGTATACGGCGAACACCGCCTATCTCAGCGCGATTTTTTCCTTTAAGCTCGGCACAAAAGCCTCGGCATATCATATCGGCATCTATATCAAGTCCTTTGGTTACACTTTCGAAAAAGCCTGCCCTGCACCTCTGATTATTTTTTGTTTTCCTATCGCTCATTATCTGTCCTCCAAAGCATATATTTGCGCCACGGCAAATAAATTATATTAAAATATATGCTTAAGGAGTGCTCAAATGACCAAAGACGTTACTATGAAAAAATTTATTCCGCCGCTTATCGCCACGCTGTTTTTAGGGGCGTTATTCATAAAAAACGCCGAGCTTGCGGCAGATTTTGTAAAGCAAGGTATAGAAAGCTGTTTTCTTACCGTCATCCCCTCGCTTTTTCCGCTTATGGTGGTTGCCGAGCTTCTTAACGAATGCGGTGCAATATCCTGCGTAGGCAAGACTTTCGGGGGCTTTGCGGCGCGTATTTTCGGGATATCAAAAGGCTCTGCCGCCGCCGTTTTTCTCGGCTTGCTTCTCGGTTTTCCTATGGGCACGAAAGCCCTGACTGCGCTTTACGACAGAGGGGAAATATCGGGCGAGGAGCTTGAGGGCGCTATCGGATTTTGCGGTATTCCCAGCTTTGCGTTTATAGTTAACGCGGTGGGGATCTCGCTATTTTGCAACAGAGCTATTGGTTTGGTGCTTTACTTTTCTGCCCTCTTTTCGGCAATTATTGCGGGAATTCTGTTCGCAAAAAGAAAAAAGCAGGCACAAAAATATGCCATTTCTTCTTTGTCACGCCCAAAAAGCTTTGCGGAAATAGTTACGGGGGCAATATCGTCGGCAACCGGTTCTGTGGTTCTGCTTTGCGCCTACGTGGTATTTTTCTCCTCGGTGGTAGGCTGTGTTTCAAAGCTTTTCAGTCTCTCCTCCCTCGGCGGTGCTGTAATAGGTGCAATTCTCGAGCTGTCCACCGGAGCGGTCTCAAGTGCCTCGCTTGGCGGACTGTGGGGTGTGGGGCTGTGCGGATTCGTTATCGGTTGGTCGGGGCTGTCGGTACATTTTCAAACCGCGGCACTTGTGGGTGAGCGCGTACGTCATTACTCAACATATCTTGCGATGAAGCTTTTTCAAGGCTTGCTCTGCTCGGTGCTTTCGGTAGCGTTTGCCTTTTTCGCGGATATTGACCTTCCCGGCAAAACGCAATATATTCCTACCTTTGCGCCTATTTTTACCCCCGAATACACCGCAATAATACTCGTCGCGTTCTTTATGTGCGCTCTCAACGTGTGCAAGCGTTCGGCGGCAAGGCGTTACGGGTTATTATAACAAAAAGCTCCAAGTCATAAGACTTGGAGCTTTTGGAGCTGGTAATCGGAATCGAACCGATGACCTCGTCATTACCAATGACGTGCTCTACCGACTGAGCCATACCAGCGTAGTCTGGCGGAGAGAGAGGGATTCGAACCCTCGTAAGGGTATTAGCCTTAACACGATTTCCAGTCGTGCGCCTTAGACCAGCTCAGCCATCTCTCCGTACTGCGACTTTAATATAATACCACATCTTTTGGAAAAAATCAAGCCCTTTTTCAAAAAAAGTTGAAAAAATTTTTCATTTTATTTTCCAAGCGTGTTTTTACAAGAAACGGACTCTAACCGATGTCGGTTCGAGTCCGTTTTATATTGAGCTACCCTGCTATTTCCGAAAATGCGTTACGCACTTTCGCCTTTTGTTGCTCGTCTTGCGTGAGTTTTTAGAGCTAACCCTATATTTTTTCTGATTTATACGTTATTTATCGTCGTCCTTGCCCGTATCGGCGGTCTCCTTAAGCACGGGAATAAACTGCTTGGCTATTTTTCCCTTTCCTCTGTGCTTTACAAAGAAATATCCTATTACGCTGAACACCGCCGCGCCGATAAAGTTGACAAGAAGATCCTTTATGGTATCGTGCAATCCCACGTCAAGATAGCTGTCAAGTACTACCTCTCTTCCGTCTCCGTACCTTATTATAACTTCGGTTATCTCGGGCAGGTTTACCACACGGTTCATCTGCTCGGGGTCAAGTATAACTGTATTTATATAGTTGACAAAAGTATCCTTTTGCATATCGCTTCCGAGAAGTATGTCGGCGTAGTATTCGTAAAACTCCCAGAAAACGCCTATGGTCATTGAGAAGCAAAACGCCACAAGTGCAAGGTATACGGGCGAAAGCTTGAATTTAATTCTGCTGTTACGGTTGATGATATCCATCAGCGCAAAGCCGAACGCCGCAAACATAAAGCCATTGACGGTGTGGAGCACGGTATCCCATTGGGGGATTTTTTCGTAGTAGCAGTTTATCTCGCCAAGTATCTCCGCCGAATATATGAATACAAGCACCAAGCCCTCGAAAACGTTGGGAAGGTGTATGTCAAGATGGTGCTCGACAAGCGACGGCAGAGTAAACAAAACGAGTGTCAGCACGCAGAAGAAAACGTGGTTGTACTCACCTCTTATCGCCGAGCGCACCGCGGTAAATATAACGAGAGCCACAAGCACCGCGTAAAGAATTTTTATTCCCGTATGCTTGAATTTAATCATTCTTATGGGATTTTTCGGCTTTTTCAAATCATCATATCCTTTCCTGATGCAAAATTCTTCCGACTTTATCTAAATTATACATTTTAACGCCTGATTTGTCAACAACATACAAATTATTTTAACATTTTTGCCTACAAAAGTTTGTTATTTTATTATATTTTGTTAAACAGGAACAAATTACACTATTTTTGCATTCTTTTTTGAAAAAGCTATTGACAAATCCTCTTTAATGTGGTATTATAGTAATGCTTTACCAAAGTAAAGCGTTAAAACATCACATTTCACATAGGAGACACTACAATGAAAAAGATTCTTTCACTCACACTCGCGCTTATCATGGTTATGAGCGCACTCTTCTGCTTTGCAGGATGCGGCGACAAGGCTGACGACAACACCCTCGTTTGCGGTGTTACGATTTTTGAAAACATGAACGAAAAAGACGAAAACGGCAACTGGACAGGTTTTGAGTCCGAGTTCGCTATTGAAGTTGGTAAGATCATCGGTATGGACGTTGATTTCCAGGAGATCGACTGGGGTCAGAAGTACATGGAGCTTGAGGCAGGCACTATCGACTGCATCTGGAACGGCTTTACCGCTAACTCCTCTGACAAGATCGACGGCGTTGATACAAAGCGTTCCGACCTTGTTGACTTCTCTTACGGCTATATGCTCAACCAGCAGTGCGTTGTTATCAAGGCTGACAACAAGGACGCTATAAAGTCCGAGGCTGACCTTGCAGGCAAGAAGGCAGGCGTTGAGGGCGGTAGTGCAGGCGAAAGCTATGCATCTTCGGTTATCGGCGAAAACGGCAGTCTTGAGAAGTACCCTGCTCAGAACAAGGCATTCCTTGAGGTTAAGTCGGGTGCGGTTGACTTTGCCGTTATGGATATCGTTCTTGCAAAGAACGTTTGCGGACAGGGCGACTACACAGACCTTATGATCGTTGAGGACATCGTTCTTGATTCCGAGATCTACGCTATCGGCTTCGAAAAGGGCAGCGAGCTTACCGCTAAGGTTAACTCGGCTATCAAGACCCTCTTCGAAAACGGCAAGATTGCTGAGCTTGCACAGAAGTACGGCTTTGAGAACGTAGTTCAGCTTGTTGAGACTATCGACTAATATTTACTTACAAAGGAATTAAACATGGCAATAACCTGGTCATCATTTTTGAAGGTAACGTTAAGCTTACTTGAAGGATTTGAATCAACCTGCCTGATTTTTGCGCTAACACTTGTGTTAGCGCTTCCTTTGGGTTTGGTGATTTCTTTTGGCTCTATGTCAAAGTTCAAGCCCTTGGCTTATATCACTAAGGTTTTCGTCTGGATAATACGCGGCGTTCCCCTGATGCTACAGATATTTGTGGTATTTTACGTTCCGAGACTTCTTTGGGATATGTCTTTCTTCACCCGCTTTTATGCGGTAATAGTTGCGTTTGTTATCAACTACGCGTGCTACTTTTCGGAAATATACAGAGGCGGTATTGAGGGTATTCCCCGCGGTCAGTATGAGGCGGGCGAGGTTCTCGGTATGACAAAGTCGCAGATATTTTTCAAGGTAGTTCTTATGCAGGTTGTCAAGCGCATTATTCCCCCTATGTCCAACGAAATAATCACACTTGTCAAAGACACTGCTCTTGCAAGAGTTATTATGGTTGTTGAAATTATCAAGGCGGCTGAGGAATACGCGGCTTACGGCCTTATCTGGCCGCTGTTCTACACTGCGGTATTTTACCTTGCTTTTGTCGGTCTGCTTACACTTCTGTTCGGCTTCATCGAGAAAAAGCTTGATTATTACAGAGCATAAGGAGGCGCGGCATGGCATTACTTGAGGTTAAAAATATAACTAAAAAATTTGGCAAGGTGGAGGTACTTAAGGGTATCGACTTCTCTCTTGAAAAAGGACAGGTGCTTTCTATCATCGGTTCTTCGGGCAGTGGAAAGACAACACTTTTGCGCTGTCTCAATTTCCTTGAGACCCCCGACACCGGTATTATCTCGGTTGACGAAAACAACATTTTTGACGCCGACGACCACAAACAAAAATCGGCAGCGGAAATACGCGAAAGCAGATTGAGATTCGGTCTTGTGTTCCAGTCCTTCAACCTTTTCCCACAATATTCGGTTATGGAAAATCTTACGCTTGCGCCAAAGCTCCGCGCAAAGGAGGAGGCGAAAACCAAAAAGCTTTCTCACGCTGAGCTGAAGGAGATGTACGCGGATATTGAGACTAACGCAGAAGAACTTCTCAAATCGGTGGGTCTTTCTGAAAAGAAGGACGCTTATCCCTGCCAGCTTTCGGGCGGTCAGCAACAACGCGTTTCCATTGCGAGAGCACTTGCGATGAAGCCCGAAATTCTCTGCTTCGACGAGCCCACCTCGGCTCTCGACCCCGAACTTACGGGTGAGGTTCTTAAGGTTATCAAGGCTCTCCGCGACGAGGGGCGCACGATGATAGTCGTCACCCACGAAATGGAGTTTGCGCGCAACGTTTCCGATCAGGTCATATTTATGGCAAACGGAATTATTGAGGAGCAAGGAACTCCCGAGGAGCTGTTTGGAAATCCTAAAAGTGAGATTCTTAAAAGCTTCCTAAGCGGAATAAACAAGTGAGGTATATTATGGCTAACGATATAATTAAAGGAATGGGCTTTCATCACATCGGACTTAAGGCGGCTGATTTTGAAAAGTCACTTGCATTCTACAAGGCACTCGGTCTTAAAGAGGTAGTCCGTTGGGGCGAGGGGGAAAAGACTATCGCGATGCTTGACATCGGAGACGGCGGACGGATTGAGCTTTTCGCTAACGGCGGAGACGAGTTTGCCGAGTGCGGAAAGTGGGTTCATTTTGCTATGAAAGTAGACGACGTACAGAAGGCATATGATACGGCAATTGCCGCAGGTGCCACGCCCCACATTCTTCCCAAGGTAGTTCCCCTTGATTCCACACCCGAAAAAATAAGCATAAATATTGCTTTTGTTAAGGGTCCCGACGGCGAACAGGTGGAATTTTTCAAAGAAGTATAATTATTCACAAAAAGCAACCGAAACCCGGTTGCTTTTTTGATACTTTTTTAGCAATAAAATCGCTAAAAAGTATTGCAATCACAAGAAAAAAGTGATATAATAATTTTCGTAGCTTTTTATTTTGAGAAGCTAAAAATTATACAGAAAGGAGCTGCATTTATGAATATTAAGCTATCTGCCATTGAGAATAACATTGACAAAATCGACCTTGAAATGGCTAAGCTGTTCGCACAGCGTATGGAGCTTGTAAAGGACATTGCAAGCTACAAATGCGAAAACGGTATTCCTGTGAATGACCCCGAATACGACAACCGTATTCTCGAAAATTCCGCGGGATATTTGGATGACACACAACTAAAGGAGTACTACGTGCGATTTATGAAGCACGTCCTTTCGATATCAAGAAGCTATCAAAGCCGTATTCAAAACGGAATGAAGATTGCCTACAGCGGAATTGAAGGGGCGTTCGCCCATATCGCGGCAACAAGGATATTCCCAAATGCTTCGCACATTTCCTACGGGGATTTTGAAGAAGCGTACAAGGCGGTTGAGGACGGAATCTGCGACTCGGCTGTGCTCCCTATTGAGAACAGCTTTGCAGGCGAAGTGGGTCAGGTAATGGACCTTATCTTTTCGGGCTCGCTGTATATAAACGGAGTTTTTGAGCTTCCCATAATTCAAAATTTGCTCGGCACCCAGTACGCTACGGTAGCCGACATCACCGACGTAGTAAGCCACCCACAGGCGTTGTCGCAATGTGCAAGCTATATAAAGGCGCATCATTTCAATCAGACCGAATATGCCAATACCGCCTTAGCCGCACAGCACGTTGCATCGCAAAACGACCGACACATCGCGGCTATTGCAAGTGCTGAAACAGCCGAGCTTTACGGGCTCAAGATTATCGAGCGCAACATCAACTCGGCAAGAAGCAACACCACGAGATTTGCAATTTTTTCCCGTGCACCGCAAGGTATTGAGGCTAAGAAGAAATTTATACTCGTTTTCACGGTAAAAAACGAGCCCGGCGCGCTTGCTAAGAGCGTAAACATCATCGCAAAGCACGGCTTTAATATGCAGTCGCTGAGAAGCCGCTCGATGAGAAGTCTTGCTTGGCAATACTATTTTTACATCGAGGGCGACGGCAATCCCTACACCCCCGAGGGCGAGGCAATGCTTAAGGAGCTTTCCGATTGCTGTGACAGGCTGAAGATTGCGGGAAGCTTTGACGAAACACACTCTATTTAATCGGTTTATCAGAAAGAAGGTATATATTATGAATATGAATTTCAAAAGAAAGCTCCCAATTCCGCAGGAGATCAAAGCGGAATATCCTCTCTCCCCCGAGCTTGCCGCAAACAAGGCAAAGATAGACGCTGAAATAGCTAAGGTTTTCAAGGGCGAGTCAGACAAATTCATTCTCGTTATCGGTCCCTGCTCCGCAGACCGAGAGGACGCAGTTATCGACTATATTTCCCGTCTCCGCACGGTTCAGGACAAGGTCAGCGACAAGATTATTATAATCCCCAGAATATACACCAACAAGCCAAGGACAACCGGCGACGGCTACAAGGGTATGCTTCATCAGCCGGACCCCAACGACAAGCCCGACATGCTTCACGGTATCATTGCAATAAGAAAGCTCCATATGAGAGCTATTGCAGAAACAGGTTTCGGTTGCGCGGACGAGATGCTTTACCCCGAAAATTACAGATATCTTTCCGACCTGCTCTCCTATGTTGCAATCGGCGCGCGCTCGGTTGAGAATCAGAAGCACAGACTTACCTCCAGCGGACTTGATATTCCCGTTGGCATGAAGAATCCCACAAGCGGCGACATCTCGGTTATGATGAACTCCATCACAGCCGCACAGCACAGCCACACCTTTATTTACCGCGGTTGGGAGGTTGAAACCTCGGGCAACCCTCTTTCTCATGCTATTCTTCGCGGATACGTAAACAAGCACGGTCAGTCCATGGCAAACTACCACTATGAGGATCTTATTCACCTTGCCGAAACATACGAAAAGTCAGGACTTGCGAATCCCGCAGTTATCGTTGACGCAAACCATGCAAACTCTGGCAAGAAATATCTTGAGCAGGTGCGTATTTCCAAGGAAATACTCCATAGCTGCCGCTATAATCCCGACGTAAAGAAGCTTGTTAAGGGTCTTATGATCGAGAGTTACATTGAGGACGGCTGCCAGAAGATAGGCGAGAACGTATACGGAAAATCTATCACCGATCCCTGCCTTGGTTGGGATAAGACAGAAAGACTTATATACGACATTGCCGATATGCTTTAATTGAAAAAGGGGTTGTGCGCTTGATGCGCCAACTCCTTATTTTTATTTTTTGTATTCAATCAAATCGCAAATATCACAATCAAGAGCTGTACATATTTTATCCAAAATATAACTGTCGTAACGTACAACTTTATTTTTGTAATAGTTATCTATTATTTGAAATTTTATGCCCGTTCTCTTAGCAAGCTCGTAACGTGTTACGCCCTTTTTATCCAAATATTCTTTTACAATCAACTTAACCATACAGCACCACTCCTTTGTATATATTCTAATAAATATATACCCACTTGACAATTCCTTTATTTAGGTGTATACTTATATAAGCATATAGGGGGTGTGCAAATGAAGCTTTTAATTGCAGATTCAAGAAAAATATCCGATTTTGATTTATCATCATATATTCCCGAAAACATTGACTTAATTATATCGGGAGGAGCAGAGGGAATAGACACTGTTGCCGAAAAATATGCAGACAAGCATAAAATCTCCAAGCTTATTATAAGACCCAAATATAACCTATACAAAAAAGCCGCTCCGTTAAAACGTAACGAGCTTATGGTAGATATTGCAGATGCCGTGCTTATTATTTGGGATGGGGCTTCAAGCGGTACAAAACACACTATTAATTATGCAAAAAAGCAACAAAAGGAAATTGAAGTCGTAATTTACAAAGAATAGGCGGAACAAAAATTCCGCCTATTTTTTATTCGCCTCTGTTACATACGCGAGGGGCGTGGTGCCGATGTGCTCTTTGAAGGTTTTTATAAAAT
This sequence comes from Eubacteriales bacterium, assembly GCA_045128735.1. GTDB lineage: Bacteria > Bacillota > Clostridia > Oscillospirales > CAG-272 > RGIG8775. The sequence goes on from JBGVRT010000149.1 coordinate 23,138, forward strand.
ATGAGCAACTGTTGAAGCCGCTTTCAAAGCAAGCCTCGGTCACATTTCTGCCGCTATCGAGCAAGCTTTTTGCATAGCTTATTTTGCGAAGCTGAATATATTTTTTTATTCCTATATTAGTATAGCTTTTGAAAATCAACGACAGATACGGTGAGCTTATATGGAAGTGGTCGGCAATCTCCTCGGCGGTGCGGATATCGACAAGGTTTTCGTCTATATATCTGAGCACGTCGGAAAGTATCTTTGGAAACTGTTGGGTGTTTTTTGCTATGCGGTCGTCTGTAGATATTCCGAGATTTTTAATTATTATGTCAATAAAGCGAAGAAATTTCGAATATACCTCAAGGTCGTTTTCGGGCTTTTTCTGCGCCAGCTCGCTCATTGTATAGAGAATTTCCAACGCCTCTTTCCTTTCGCCGTCGGGCAAAGAAAGAAGATTTTTATGTATTCTTATCTGTTCAAGTATCTTTTTTAACGGATCGGCACTCATATACGCGAAGGCATCAATGGGGATAAGAAAATAAAAACGTTCGTAGTAACCCTTTTTCTGCAAAACGGCTTTATGAACCTCATACGGGGTTACTATAACTATATCGCCCCTTTTCAAGGGGAATATCATATCCTCGACGATATAGTTTACTTCGCCCTCGACGAAAATATATATTTCGCAATATTTATTGATGTGCATAAAGTGATTTTCGGGGCTGTCGATATTTTTACAGTAAGCGAACTTAAGCTCTTCCCTGCTTCCACCGTACAGATTTATATTAAATTCAGAGCGAGTCTCTTTCACCTTGGCAACCTCCTTAAAAAAGTTACATTTTTTAGTGTAATAGTGATATTATTATAATTTTTATCGTGGTATAATTGTATCATAAGAAAAGAAAAATTTCAAGAGGAAAGGAGAAATTTTTATGTACATTTCTGTTTTTTCGGATGAAATGGGGCTTGACTTCAAGGAAGCTCTGCCTATATATGCATCATGGGGTATGAAATACGTTGATTTCCGCGCGCTCATCAATGGCAAGGGCATTCATTTGCAAACCAACGAGGAGCTTAAGGAAATCAAGGCTATGCTTGACGGATACGGAATGAAAGCGGCTGTTCTTCAAAGCTCGCTTTGTAAGGTTCATCTTCCCGACGAGGCGAGAGTCAAGGCAGAGATGGATAAGCTTGAGGGTCTTATCCGAGCTTCCGAAATTCTTGACTGCAATATGGTGCGCTCCTTCAACTTCTGGCAGCACAAGGAGGGCGAAGAGGGTCTTGGTGACCTTGCTATGCGCCCCGACGAGCTTGAAAAGGTTATGGAAATGTTCGACCCATTTGTAAAGCGTGCAAGAGAAGCGGGACTTATTTTCGGTATTGAAAACTGCGGTCAGACACCCGACGAGGTTATAGCCATTCTCGAGGCTTACAAGGTTCCCGGTTGGGGCTTGGCGTGGGACGTTGCGAATATGTTTGAGACACTTCCCGAGGCGCAAGGCGACTGCATTGAATATTTCACCAAGGCGCTCAAATACGCCAATATGGTACACGTTAAGGCGAGAAGCATTCTCCCCGAAATAGAGAACAAAAAGGTTCCGTGGGACAGAGTTCTTCGCGGTGTTGCGGCTACAGGCAAGGATATGCCCATATCTATAGAAACGCACAATCCTCCCACATCACCTCTTACCAAGGAAGAGGCAACAAAGAAGGTTTATGACTCCATCAAGAAGGTATGGCCCGCATCTGCGCCTCCCAACGTTATGGAAGCAATAGCAATCAAGCCCAAATTCGAGCGTCCCTACAAGGACAATCCCGTAACTATGGTAGTCGTCGGTCTCGGAATGGGCAAAAACCGTTGCGCGCAGATAGTTGAGACAAGCGGAATCAAGCTTTACGGAGTTTGCGATATAAACGAAAGCAGAGCCAAGGAAATCGGAGAGCAGTTCGGCGTTCCATACAGCACCGACATAAACGTATTCTTAAACGACCCTGCGGTTGAGGTTATGTATATAGTTACCCCCACGGGTCTCCACTGCTCTATTGCCGAGCAATGCCTTAATGCGGGCAAGCACGTTCTTGTTACAAAGCCTATGGACGTTTGCGTTGAGAACTGCGACAGCGCCATTGCGCTTGCAAAGGAAAAGGGGCTTATGCTTGGCGTTGACTACGACCTTCATTACAGAGGTCCGCTTACCGAGCTTAAGAAGGCTGTTGACGAGGGATGGTTTGGCGAAATTCTTGCGGTAAACGTTGAGCTTAATATCAAGAGAACTCCCGCATATTTCAAGCAAAACGGCGGTTGGAGAGGAACCTGGGCACTTGACGGCGGCGGAGCTATGTCCAATCAAGGCATTCATGAAATCGACCGCGTGCTCACCCTTCTCGGTCAACCCAAGCGCGTAAAGGCTTCTATCGCGCGTCAGACCTTTGACATTGAAGCTGAGGACTTCGGTTCTGCCGAATGGGAATACGAAAACGGATGCCGCGTAAGATTCATGGTATCCACGTCCTACGTTGCCTCCTCCTGGTACACAAGAATTGAGCTTCACGGCAGAGACCGCGCATATCTCCTTTGTCAGGGCGGTCCCGAGGGCAATCATATTTATTGGTTTGACGACAACAAATGGAGCGAGGAAGCACCCTTCCCCGTTGCGCGTGAGTGGCAGCAAGGAAGCGACAACTTTGCATATTGCATAAGAATGGGCACAGAGCCTGTCGTAGGATATCAGAACGGAAGAAATGCGCGCTACGTGCTTGACAAGATGTACGAAAGCGCAAAGAATGACGAAGGTTGGATAGAAATATGAAAAAAGGATTTATTACAGATATTCAGCGGTTCTCGCTGAACGACGGTCCGGGTATAAGAACAACCGTGTTCTTCAAGGGCTGCAATATGAAATGCACCTGGTGTCACAATCCCGAAACAATTTCTCACAAAAAAGAAATAATGTTTTATCCGGGCAAGTGCATCGGTTGCGGAAAATGCTTTGAGGTCTGCCCCTCGGGGGTACATAAGGTAATTGACGGAGCGCATATTCTCGACCGTGAAAAATGCACGCTTTGCGGAAAATGCGTTGACAACTGCTATGCGGAGGCACTCACCTTCTCGGCGCGCGAAATGACCGCAGAGGAAATTATGCGCGAGGTTATTCAGGACAAGATTTATTACGACGAATCGAACGGCGGCGTTACGCTTTCGGGCGGTGAGGTTACTTGCCAGAAGGAGCTTGCCCTTGAAGTAGTAAGACTTTGCAAGGCAGAGGGCATCAAAACCGCAATCGAGACCAATCTGCTTATGCCCTTTGACTCTGTCAAGGAGCTGATTTCGGAGCTTGATCTGGTTATGCTTGACGTTAAGCTTATTGACAGCGCAATGCACGAAAAGTACACGGGCGTATCAAACGCGGCTATACTTGAAAACCTCAAAAAGCTTGACGGGCTTGGTATTCCCTACATCGTTCGCACTCCTCTTATTCCGGGTGTAACCGACAGCGAGGCAAACCTTACGGGAATTGCAAAATTCCTTGCACCGCTTAAAAATATTTTGTACTATGAGCTTCTCAACTTCAATCCGCTTGGTGCGTCGAAGTATTCTTCTCTTGACAAGGAAAACAGCTTCGAGACGGCAAAGCCCTTTGAAAAATCCCGACTTGAGGTAATTGCCGAGTCGCTTTCGGGCTTTGGCGTAAAGGTAAAGGTGGGTGGATAAGATGATTCAGTTTATAAATCAGTTTCCTGCTGACAAGCACTTCACTTACGACGAGCGCATTGCGCTCCTCAGAGCGCGCAAGGTTGATCAGACCTCGGAAAAGGCGCGAAATGGCGGCGCTAACGAGGACGACTACGGTCTTATAGTTCAGGACGAGTTTGATTTCAAGCTTGAGCCAAACCACGAAAACGGCTCTATTTACGGATACCGCGCGTGGTGCTCAAACTACTGCCGAATATTGCAGACTCACCCGCTTTACGTTGACCCGCTTGATGCCTTTGTGGGCAAGGGATTTCTTTTCCTTGAACGTCTCCGCCCAAAGGACAAAAAGTGGAATCCCGACTATCCTTACGACGAACTTCAGGAAATATTCAACAAATACCACGTAATCTCGGGAATCGACAACTGCCACCACTTCACACCCGACCTGCAGATAGGTCTTGACATCGGTTGGGGCGGTATTCTCGAAAAGCTCAAGCTTTGGAAAACAAAGCACGACGAAAGCCACAGCGAGTTTTACGACGCCGAAATTGAGGTGGTCGAAAATATAATCGCCTTCCTCACTCGGTGTGCCGACACTCTCGCCAAACTCTCGAACGAGGAGCAAAATGCCGAGCTCAAGGCAAACCTCAAAGAAATGGCAGATATGAACAGAAAGCTTGCGGCAGGAGTTCCCGAAACCTTCAAGGAAGCTATCCAATGGCTCTGTTGGTTCTCAATGCTCTCGCGCACCTACAACCGCGGCTCCGCGGGCGGTCAGCTTGACGAAATGCTCCGTCCCTACTACGAGCGCGACGTCAAGAACGGCGTTCTTGATGACGACGAGGCAATATTCTATATGGCTTGCCTGTTCTTGCAGGACAGCCGTTACTTCCAGCTCGGCGGTCCCGACGAGAACGGAAAGGATATGATTTCAAAGGTTTCATATCTCGCTCTTGATGCGGCGGACAAGATAAACATTGCCTGCAATCTGACTATTCGCGTACACGAAAATCTCGACCGCGAATTCTTCAAAAAATCTGTGGAGTATCTTTTCAAAAACAAGCAGGGCTGGCCTCGCTACTCCTGCGACAATGCACTCGCGGAAGGCTTTATGCGTTGCGGATACTCGAAAGAGCTTGCACGCAAACGCGTGGCGGCAGGCTGTCATTGGATGTGTATCCCCGGTATGGAATACACGATGAACGACACAGTAAAGATAAATCTTGCAAAGGTTTTTGAGGTTTCATTTGACGAGCTTATGACTCTCCCCTCCCCCTCTGTTGAAAAGCTTTTTGAAATTTACAAAAAGCACCTTAAAATCGCGGTAGATGCTACGGGCGCCGGAATTATGCACCACCTCAAATACCAAACCAAGAGTCAACCCGAGCTGATACTCAACCTTTTCCAGCACGGGCTTATCGAAAAGGGCGTAAACATCACAGACGGCGGCGCAAATTACTACAACATGTGCGTTGACGGAAGCGGTATCGCCGTAGTTGCCGACAGCTTTGCGGCACTCGAGCAACGAATCGACCAAGAGAAAAAGCTTAGCTACGCAGAGCTTTACAAGCATATCGAGTCCAACTACGACGGCACCGAGGGTGAATACGTAAGACAGCTTATGTATCACAGCCAGCGTTACGGCGGCGGTGACAGTCTCGGCGACAAGTGGGCAAAGAAGGTAAGCGAGCTTTATACCGCGCTTGTGCGCGATTTGTGCAACCAACACAAGGGGATAAACTTCATCCCCGGATTCTTCTCCTGGTCAAACACCATACTTCTCGGAAGCACGGTAAAGGCAACGCCCAACGGAAGAAGATGCGGCGATCCTATAAATCACGGCGCAAATCCCAACGGCGGATTCCGCAAGGACGGCGCGGTTACGTCTATGTGCAACAGCATTGCTTCTGTTCAGCCGATGTACGGCAACACAGCTCCCGTTCAGCTTGAGGTTGATCCCGGTATCGCGGGCGACGACGAGGGCGTTGAAAAAATGTGCGCTATGATATTGGGCATTATGAATTCGGGCAACACTCTTCTCAATATCAATATTATTGACAAAAGCAAGATTCTCGAGGCACACAGGGATCCTTCAAAGTCCCCCGACCTTGTTGTCAGAGTTACGGGCTTTACTGCCTATTTTGCAATGCTGTCGCAGGATTTCAGACAGCTTGTAGTTGACAGAATACTTGCCGTAAACGGCGAAGAATAAGAAAGGAATTTTATTATGGGAAACGTAACAATGGAAAAATTGGTTGTTACCAATGAGAACAAATCTACTTATCACTGCAAGGGAGATATTCCCGGTGCGCGCCCTGTAAACCACGTAATCACCGCAGGTTCATCGCTCACTCTTAAAGCAAATATGGGCTACTATCACATTCTCGTACTTATTGACGGCGATGTTGAATTCGTAGTTGGCGGCAAGAGCTATGCTCACAACAACGACAGAGTAACCTTTATCCCCGCGCTCGACACCGAGCTTGTTATCAACGCAAAGACTCTCGCTCAGGTACTTGAGATCGAGTGGGACGTTAAGGAGGGCGATCTTGATATGATCAAGGAATACAACACAGCTTTCCCCGTTGATATCCCCTACGCAGAGTCCATTCAGTACATAGACCCCAACAAGAGCCAGAAAACCATCAGCCGTATGATGATTCCTCAGAGAATTATCCCCCGTTTCTCAATGGGCTCGGTTGAGTCCTACGGCTACGACGCTGTAAGAGCTCACGCTCACCCTATGCTCGATCAGTTCTTCTGTAGCTTCCCCGAAAACAAATCTATCGTCAGCATTGACGGAGTTAACAACGATCAGCTTGGAAACGAGATTTTCCACATTCCTCTCGGCTCGAACCACGGCGTTGAGGTTGTAGACGACAACCACCTTCACTATATGTGGATCGACTTTATGCCCGACAACTCGGCAGGACTTGCACGTCTTGACGCAAGCCACAAGCCCACAGGTCTTAACCGTTCCTTTGAAGAAGAAAGAAAAGCAAACAAGAAATAAAAAAAGACATAGACTTCTGCACGTCAAAATGTTATAATTAAAAAAAGCTTTAACAGAGGAAGAACAATGTCAGATAAAAATTACTATAACAGACCGCTTAAGCTGAACGCGGCGCGGGCTTGGCGCACCTATTTCGGCGGAAAAATGATTGAGAAGCTTCACGGCAACACCGATGCCGAGGACACCCATTTCCCCGAGGAGTGGATAATCTCCACGGTATGTGCGAAAAACGCGGGGCGCGAGCATATCAAGGACGAGGGGCTCAGCTATCTTGACGGAGAAAAAATATCTCTTAAGGAAATTATTGAGTCAGAGCCCGAAAAGGCGCTCGGCAAAGCGCACTATGCGCGTTTCGGATGCTCAACGGGAGTGCTCGTAAAGCTTCTCGATGCGGCTGAAAGGCTTGGTATACAAGCACACCCAAACAAGAAAAAAGCCCGTCTTTATTTCGACTCGGACTACGGCAAAACCGAGTGCTGGCACATAATCGACAAGCGTGAAATAGACGGCGTAAAGCCCTGCCTTTATATGGGATTCAAGGAAGGCGTAACCCCACAGCTCTGGCGCGAGGTTTTCGACAAGCAGGATATTCCGCGTATGCTCGATTGTCTCAACCGCTTTGACGTGGAGGTGGGCGACACCTTCCTCATAAAAGGCGGTATGCCCCACGCTATCGGCGCAGGCTGTTTCCTCGTTGAAATACAAGAGCCTACCGACTACACGCTGAGAACCGAACGCGTTACCCCGTCGGGACTTGAAATAAGCGAACAGGCTTGTCACTACGGCATAGGCTTTGACAAAATGTTTGACTGTTTCGAATATGATTGCGTAAGCGCGCAGAATGCCGACAGCCTTAAGACTCCCGAAAAGCTTTTGAACAGTGCTGACGGTTATACTCTCAGCGAGGTCATTGGATATGCTGAAACCGATTGCTTCAGACTTCGCAAGCTGACTCTTGACGGCGAGTATACCCTCGACCTTGGGGGCGTCTACTGCGGACTTTACGTGCTTGACGGCGAGGGCGAGTTCGTGTGCGAATGCGGACATCAAACGGTTAAGAAAGCCGAGCAGTATTTTGTACCCGCCGACACTAAAAAGCTTACAATCAAGAATACGTCTGATAAACCGATGACAATTCTTATCTCAAACGGACCTAAAATTTAAGCTTAAACACCTGCCCAAAATCGGGCGGGTGTTAAATTTTTGTATTTACAATATTGCATTTTATTATTATTTGTCTAAATGTCTTGACAAATCGTTAATTGGGTGGTATAATGTATGAGCAATAAAATTTCCATAAAAGTACACTTTTAGAGAATTTTTACATTCAGCCATTATTCAACGTTGCACATTGGATGATGGTCTTTTTTTATCCGTTATTCAATTTCTATAAAAGTGTACTTTTAGAGAAAAAACCATATTCGTTTAGTAATTAAAGGGTATAAACTCGATTTGTGCCCTTTAATTGCCAAACGGCAAAATAAAAAAGAAAGGGAGTAAGTTATTATGACTAACTCAAAGAACACCAGAAGAGCGTTGCTCACAAGCGTAATGGCACTTGTCCTTTGCTTTGCAATGCTCACAGGAACGACCTTCGCGTGGTTCACAGACACCGAGACCAGCAGCGGCAATAAGATCGTTGCAGGTAATCTCGACGTACAGCTTTTGATGTTCGACGGCACAAATTACGTTGATATCGGAAGCGAAAACAAACCCATCTTCGGCGCGGCATCTCTCATTGCGCAGGACAAAAACGCCGACACACTTTGGGAACCCGGCAAGACTCAGATTGCATACCTTGCAATCAGAAATGCGGGTAACCTTGCACTCAAGTACAATGTTATCGTTGACGTAACAGACAACGGTCTTATCGGTGCACTTGAGTATGCTATTGTTCCCGTACAGGGCGGAACAGCAGACGCTACAACACTTGAGCAGTCCAATTGGGCAGACATCAAGGCAAATTACGAGAACGGCATTCTTGCGGCAGGTAAGACAATTGCAGCTCCCAAGGGTTGCCTTGACGAAATCAATGGCGGCGTTCAGAACGAGACCGACTTCTTCGCACTCGTTATCCACATGGACGAGAACGCAGGCAACGAGTACAAGGAAAAGAATGTTGTTATCGACATCATTGTAAATGCAACTCAAGTTGAGGCTGAGGCCGACTCCTTCGGCACTGACTACGACGAGGGTCTTGCAATTGCTAACGCAGTTACAAAGGCTGCTCCCGAGGTTAACGACGACAACACCACAAAGGCAGATGAAACAATCGGTAATCTTACCGACGATAAAATGACCGCTACTGTTCCCGCAGGCACAAAGCTTGAGGAAGGTGTAGAGGAGCTTAAGCTCGTTAAGGTTGCTGACGAAAAGCACGCTAACGTTATTATCGGCGACGGCGAGTACGCTGTAGCATACGACATCGACATCGAAGGCGTTGCTGACGATAACGATAAGCCCATCACAGTAACCATTAAAGAGGCACTTACCAAGGATCTTACAAACGTTTCCGCATTCCATGAAGGTGTTGCTATGAGTGCATCTGAGTTCTCTTACGATGCAGCTACCGGTGATATAACTATAACAGTTACTCACTTCAGCAACTTTACACTCACAACCGCTGATGAAATTATCGTAGCTGTTCCCAATGCAGATACACTTATTGAAAAGCTTGAAAACAGCGAAGACGTAATTCTCGGTGCCAATATCAAGATTGACCCCGCAAGTATGAGCAACGCTTACGGTACAACAGGCATAAACATCAAGAACGGTCAGACACTTGACGGTAACGGCTACACACTTGACATCAAGGGCGCAGGCGGAACTTGGGACTCGGGTATCAACACCACCGGTGGTCTTATCAAGAACATTAAAGTTACAGGTTCTTTCCGCGGTATCTTTATCAACCACAACAGCACTCACAGCGAACAGGTTGTACTTGAAAACGTTATTATCGACGGAACGACATATACAATCAGCTGTGACCAAGGTATGAATCAAACGCTTAAGGCTACAAAGTCCACATTCAACGGTTGGACCAGCTATGCGGCTACTCTTGGTGAAGCAACATTTACAGACTGTGAGTTTGGCGAAGGAAACGGCTATGCATTCTGCCGTCCTTACGCACCTACGACATTTAAGAACTGTGTATTTGAAGAAGGCTACCAGATAGATGCCATTGCAAAGGTTACCCTTGAGAACTGCTACATTGGCGAAACTCTTATAACAGCTGAAAATCTTGCAACACTTGTTACAAGTAATACATCTAACGCATCTGTTAAATAATTTTCTTGGGGCTAAGTTATTAACTTAGCCCCTTTTCTTGTGCAAAAAATATTTGGTGCCGATAAATTGGTGTTTAACGCATTATGTTAGCACAGCACCCCGTTCCTTTGCCCCCCTTGTCAAAGGGGGGACGGTATGTTATAATACGAAGTGCAACACCCATAGAAATTAAGATAAAACAATAGAATAATAAATTTGTATTTTTGAGAGAAAGGCGTAGCCTTGAACGAAAAAATACAAATTTGAGCAAAAGTATAGACTTCATGCCGTCC
>JBGVRT010000150.1:0-9638 GCA_045128735.1 Eubacteriales bacterium
AAAAAGCGGGGTTACGGTTTGCGCCTTATAAAACCACTGTAAAATAAGAAAATAATTAGTTTTCACCGCGCAAATTGTTACTTTTATTTGTGCACAGTTTTCTTAACACCCAAACAGGAAATCCACTTTTTCTTTTGAACCCAAAGGCGCAAAAGAAAAAGTTCCCAAAAAGAAAACGCCGCATGGGGAAACGGTCGCTTTTGAAAAAGCTCCGCAAAACTTTTGGCTCGGGGTGCGGTACTAACTCACCTTCAAATTATAATTTATCGGCACGAAAAAGGAGCTGAATCATCGACTCTGCTCCTTTTTGCGTTCGCATCACATATTATGTATATATTCCGATTTACAGCGCAGTTTGCGTATCGTTGGGGTCGCCGTTGATAGCGAGGTCGTATTCCTGCGACCAATCAAGGTCGCGGTACTTCTCGCCTCGGGGGTCGTTTTTGATGAAGTCCATAAGCAAATCAAGCATCTCCACAGTCCAGGTGTTTCTGTCTATCTGCGCGGTGGTAAACTTATTCTGCGCTATCATCTCAAAGCCGAAATCGTCCTTTACGTGGGTCTTTGCCGCGCCGTCAACCACCTCGGCAACAAGGTGCGATGGAATAAACAGCACACCGCCGCCTGCGCCGAAAACGATATCACCGGGCAGGCAGACCGCACCGCCGAAATTGGTTACGGTATTAAAGCCGGTCATTACGAACTCGCGTATGGGAGTGGGATCTATACCCCTGTAGTAGACCTGAACGCCCTCAACCTGCTTCATCTGCTCTACGTCGCGGATACCGCCCCAAATTACCGCGCCGCCCGTTTTGGTGCGGGTCTTTATTGCGGTGGTAAGATTACCGCCCAGGAAGGTTCCCTTATAAATTTTGTCGTACATATCGGCAACGACCACGTCGCCCTCAACAAGAGTATCTATTACCCACTGATTGTAGTTGCCCTTTCTTCCCTCCTCTGCGCCCTTGGCGAACATCGTTTCGTGGAGGTCTGGGCGTGTGGGGCAGAAATTGCAGGTAACGGCACGACCCACGAGCTTTCTTCCGTCGTCGTGAAGCGCGTACATGGGATTTACTCCGCCGCCCACGAACTGATTTTCATATCCCTTTACGAATATAGGCTTCCAGACCTCTTCAAGAGTCATTTCGTGAAGCTTTTTGAGGTACTTGTCCTCAACTCTCGGTCTGCCGTCCTCAAATCTTTCGCCCTTCCACTGTGGAGTAAGGGCAATTATTTCATCTCTGTCGTTAAAATGCATTGTTTTCTCCTCACTTTTTAATTATCGCATAACCGTAGGGCGCGAGAACCATTCCTTCGCCCTTTATCTCAATGCCGTTTGAGGCGAGCACTCTGCCCGTAACCGCGTCACATTCGGTACTTTCCTTTGAAAAGTTACCCACAAAAATAATACTTTCGTCTCCTGCTTTGCGCGCAAAGGCGGTGATTTTTTCGGGTGCTTTGGTATCAAGCCATTCAACCTCACCCTCATAAAGCGCCTTTTCGCTTCGCTTCAGCTCGACAAGCTTATTCAGTGCCGACATTCTCTGCTTTGCCTCGCCGCACTCGGCTCTCGACCAATCCACGCCGAAGTATCCGCCCGTAAACCTGTTTGAAAAGAAGCTGTGGCGGCAGCAGTCGGCAAGCTCGTTGCCGTTATAGATAAAAGGAACGCCGTCTATGGCGAAGTTCAACGCAAGTGCAAGCTCACCGCACGCCGCGCCGCACACCTTTTCAAGTCGGTTTTCGTAGGCGTCGTTTGAGGTGTCGTGGTTTTCGTAAGCGCGGCACTGAAGCGCGCCGTCGGGGAGCAGGTCAAAGTCCTTTTGCCATTGCTCTTTGATTTTTGCCGCGTCAAACTTGCCGCCGAACACGTCTCTTATTGCGTAATAAGTCCAATCAAGACCGTAGTTGGCATCGCAGAAATCGCGGACGAACTCGGGAAGTCTGCCCTCGTTAAGGAAGATAAAATCGGGCTTAATAGCTCTGACTCTCCTTGCGCCCTCGCACCAGAAGTCAAGGGGACATTTGTCGCCCACGTCAAGTCGGTAGCCGTCGATATCGAATTTTTCCACAAAATAAGTCATATTGTCGCAGAGATATTCGCGAAGCTCGGCATTATCAAAGTTAACGGTAGCAAAGCAATAGCTGTTAAGTTCAAGAGTGCCGTCCTCGTTTCGCTTGACAAAATTCGGGTGCTCGTCAATCATTTTCGCCTTCGGACCGCAATGCATATAAACAAGGTCAAGCATTACCTTAAGCCCTAAGCTGTGAGCCTTATCAACAAAGCTTTTAAGGTCATTGTCGTCGCCGTATTCGGGATCTATTTCAAAATAATCGCTTATGCGGTAGCTGTTTTTGGGATTATTCGTGCCCGAAGCCTTTTGTCTCTTGCTCCAATTATCGGTATTCATATCGTCGTCCGAAAGCACCACGGGGCAAAGATAAACGAAGTCGGCACCCGTTGCGGCTACGTGCTCAAGCTTTTCCTCAGCCGCCTTAAGCGTTCCCTCGGGAGTAAACGTGCGCAGATTCATCTGATACACCACGGATCTTTTCCACCAATCGGGAACTTTTTTTGCAATTTCTTTCATCGGTCATTCCTCCACATTTTTCTTGCACACTTCAATTATAAATCACCAAAATGCGTTTTTCAAGCACAATGTTACGAAAAACTTACACTATGTTTCGTTAGGTTGCTCCGCGGAGCTTGCGGTAATCTCTCGGCGTTACCGAAAAATATTGGGTGAATCGTCGCGAAAAATAGAATTGGTCGCAATATCCAAGCTGTGCGCTTACGTCACCGATGCTCTTTTTCTCATCCGAGACAAGCAGCCTCCGCGCCTCAAGCATAAGTCTGTCCTCGATATACCTTGCCACCGTCATTCCCACCTCGCCTTTGAATCGCTCGTTGAGAGTGCCCACAGAGCAGAATACCGCCTCGGCTACCTGCCCCGTCCTAAGTCCTGCCGACAGATTTTCGCGGATAAAGGACATCGCCGCGAGAACTGTCTCGGAATAATTCCTCATTTCAAGGTCGCTGTCAAGCTCTGTTATCGCATCAGACACCGCGCGCCATATCTCGGACTTTAGAAGCAGGTGCTTCAATCTGTCGTCCGAACGGTACCACTCAAGCATTCTTTCAAGCTTTTCCTTGCTTCTCTTGAAGCGCACAATCTTCATATCGGGCGAGGCGAAAAGCTCTCTGCCGTCGGGCATCGTCAGATTGACGTGAAAAAACAGCTTCTTTACCGAGGGCTTGCCCCTGTAGCCGTAAGGCAGACCGCAGGGCGCAAGGTACGCGTAGCCCGGCTCTATCTTCATACTTCCGCCGTTGTAAATAAACTCGCCCTCGCCGTCAAGCACAAAATAGAGACGAGTCCAGGGGCACAGCAAAATATTCTGCTTCCAATGCACGTCGGTCTCCACGTAGCCGTGCCATTCAACCGACAGCTCGCAGTTTTGCAAAACGCTGTCAAACAGCTTTTTCGTTTCTATTCCTTGAATTGTCATAATCACCTCAAAAAATCCATAAAGTTTTTCAAAAAATCCATTTTATTATTGATAAAAATGTGATATCATTATAAAAAGCACATAAATCGCTTTCAGTTTAACACAAAAATCCCCAATTGTCAACACGGAGGTAAAAATATGTCAAGTTATGTACGCAGAAAATCCCCGGGAAACACCGATTGGTTCGTTCAAGACCGCTTTGGAATGTTTATTCATTTCGGGCTTTACGCAATGCCCGCACGCCACGAATGGATGATGAGCCGTGAGAAAACTCCGATCGATGCATACGAGCACTACTTCAACCATTTCAATCCCGATTTGTTTGACGCCCGCGAGTGGGCGCGCACCGCAAAGGCGGCGGGAATGAAGTACGCGGTACTCACCACAAGACATCACGAGGGCTTTTGCCTTTTCGACACGCAGTACACCGACTACAAAATCACAAATACTCCCTTTGGACGCGACCTTGTAAAGGAATATGTTGAAGCTTTCCGTGCAGAGGGTCTTAAGGTGGGCTTCTACTATTCACTTCTCGATTGGCACCACCCCGACTACACCATAGACAGATGGCATCCGCTCCGCGACCATCCCGACGCGGTAGAAATGAACAAAAAGCGCGACATGAAAAAATACGCCGAGTATATGAGAAATCAGGTAAGAGAGCTTCTCACGAACTACGGCAAAATAGATATTCTCTGGTTTGACTTTTCATTTGACCCCGCGAGAGCCTTCCCACAGTTCAAGGGCAAAGGAAAGGATGATTGGGAGTCCGAAAAGCTTATCGCGCTTGCACGTAAGCTTCAGCCCGGCATTATGATAGATAACCGCGCCGATATTGAGCAGGATATCAACACTCCGGAGCAGTACCAGGTTGACGAGTGGCCCAGACACAAAGAGACAGGCGAACTTCTAACTTGGGAAGCCTGCCAGACCTTCTCGGGCTCTTGGGGCTATTACCGCGACGAGATGACCTGGAAATCGCCCAAAATGCTTATTGAAATGCTCTGCAAAACGGTAGCCCTCGGCGGCAATCTGCTTATGAACGTAGGTCCTTGCGCACGCGGATATTTCGACAAGCGCGCTATGAACGCCCTTGCGGTGTACGGCGAGTGGATGAAATACAATTCGCGCTCGATTTACGGCTGTACAATGGCAGAACCCGAATTCAAAGCGCCCAACGGAACTGTGCTTACTCAGAGTGAGGACGGAAAGCGGCTTTACGTACACCTTCTTTCCTACCCCTACAGATACCTTAAGGTGGAGAATATGGCAGACAAGGTTGACTACGCTCAGTTCCTTCACGACGCCAGCGAAATAAAATACGATATAGGAAAGCCCAACCACTTTGGCGACGGACTTTCCGAGAGCAAAAACGCAATCTACCTCAAGCTTCCCGAAGTCGCACCCGACGTTGTCGTTCCCGTTGTCGAGATAATTCTTAAATAAACCTTTTTGGCGAAAACACCAGCCATTGTATTGCCTTTTTTGCAAAAGTGTGATAAAATAAATTGTATAAATATCGGAGGTTAAAGAAATGAAACGGATTTTAGCTTTGGCGCTTGCACTGCTCTTCCTCGTCTCCTGCGGAGGTCCCGCAGACACCGACGCGCCCGAGGAGACAGACGAGCCCTCGGAGATTTCGGGTCTCGTACCCTCAACCGGCGGCAAGTACAAAATACTTTTTGCCAACGGTCACTACTCGGAGGAATTCGACGCCACCGAAGCTGCGGCGGCATTTGAAAGCGCAAAGGCACTCGGCTACCCCGGAAGCCTCCTCGGTTGGCTCAGCACCTCGGCACTCGACATAGAAAACAAGTTCTACCGCGGCACGGGCTTGGGCGCAAAGGCGTTCGGAAAAACGCTTTCAACCATTCTTGAAAATTACGACTCCTACTTCTACGTAAGCGGAATTGCAAAGGACGCAGAGGTTAAGGTTATCGAGACCGAGGGTTATATGGGCGAAAAAGGTACTTCACATCCCAATTCCGAGGTACAGACCTACCGATTCACCCAAAGAATTGAGGTAAGCGAGGGGCAGACTGTCCGCATAATAAGTGACGGCAATGAGCTTGGTATGCGCTTTGTTACCGCATTCTCGGGCAGTATTCCCAACGTTGGCGCGGCAATGGTGGACCCCTCCTGCACAACTAAAAAATACGAAGTGCCTGCGGGTGTTACCCACGTGGTCGCAACCTACAGATACACGGGCAAGGATGTTATTGCACAGCTCACTGGCGGCAGATCTAACCCCGTTCCCGTACTCAAATCAAAATTTGACAGTGAGGCATTTATGGAACTTATGACAGGTGCTCCCGTTGCGTTTGAGCCCAATCTTTCCGGCTCTGTTGCAACTCTTAAGGACGGCTACATAACAATAGGCAACAACGATATAATGCACAACAAGACCCTCAGACTTGTTTGCACTCTCGACGGACTTGCGGACGGACAAATGATCGTTCTCGGTCACGGCGAGACAAGCTACGGCGGCGCGGCAATTGAGATAACAAACGATACCGTGCGCGTTTATACCCACACCGACACCCGCACCGACGTGTTCACCGACACCCACGGAATGGAGCTTTCGGGCACCGTGGAAATCGAGATAAAGTCGGGCGTGGCTGTAGGCACGGTAAGCATCGAGAACGCAAACGACAAGTATGTTTCCGAGAAATTTACCTGGACGGGCAGACAGGGCGATATCTTCGCCAAGAGCGTGGGCGCAGAGCTTAAGGACGTTCAGCTTCTTTGGAGGTGCACCGACTACGACAAAGAAATCTGGCTTATGGGCGACTCCTACTTCAATACCGCCGCAACCGACAGATGGCCCTATTATATGGCAAAGGACGGATATACCGACTGCCTTATGGCAGGCTTCCCCGGACGAAATGCTCAAAGAGCCATTATCGACTTCAAGCTTGCCCTTGAGCACGGCACGCCCAAGTACGCGGTGTGGTGCATCGGTATGAACAACAAGGACAGCGAAACGGCAATAAGCGAAACGTATAAGACGGCTACCGACGAGTTCCTTGCGGTGTGCGAGGAATACGGTATCATTCCCATACTCACCACTACCCCCAATACTCCCAAGGTGATAAATATTCACAAAAATGCGTGGGTCAAGTCCTCGGGTTACCGCTACATAGACTTTGCGGTGGCAGTTGATGCCGAAGAAAAGGACAGCGCGTGGATAAAGGGTATGATTTCGGGTGACAACGTTCACCCCGCCCCCACAGGCGCAGAAGCGCTCTATAAGCAGTTTATAAAAGACTTCCCCGAAATAATGGGATAAACGAATAAAAAAGGGCAGGTTCATTAAGAATCTGCCCCTTTCGCATGCGAAAATATATGAGAATAATAAATTGGTGTTTGGCGGTATGTTCGCGCCGATAAACACTAATTTATCGCTCGTTTCTCTCACCTACGCAAAAAGGCTGTCTCACGACAGCCTTTTTACTATTCACATCAAAGCTCGAAAACATCCTTGGGTGCTCGCTTTATCCACTGACCCTTCGTAAAGTCGGGAATTATCTGCGGTGCGCCGCCCATTGCTATCGACTGCTCCGAAAGCGCGGTTATGCACATCCACGACGCGCAATCGTACACGTCTATAGGCATCTCACTTCCCTCTTTATACGCGCGTACAAACTCGCCAAACATTATGCCGTCCATTCCGCCGTGACCGCTTTTCTTTGCTTCCTCGGTCATATTGAGCCAAACGTCGGGCATGTATTTTTCGTAATATTCCCTCGCGTTGTCAAGGTAATCGCGGCAATATTTGACGGGGTCCCAATACTCCTTCATTCCGTCAACAAACAGCGTATTCGTGTCCTGACTGTAGAGACCCTTTGTTCCTCTTACGGTGAACTCTCGGCTATAAGAGCGAGGAAGTGTGGTGTCAAGCTTAAGGTGTATCGTCTCGCCGTTCCGGCAGGTAATGATCGTGTTGATAATGTCACCTTGCCTGAACTCGCGGCCCTCAAGCGTGGGGTCCTTCTCTACAAGCTCGGGGCGACCCTTGATATACTCGGTCATTCCGCAAGCCTTCGAAGCCACCGACACGAGAGATACCATTCTGTTTCCGCGGTTTATATTAAGAAGCCGCGCTATGGGACCCAAGTCGTGTGTAGGATAGTTGTCGCCGTTACGCAAAGTATAGTTAAGCAAACGGTAATGGCGTTTGATGTTTCCCGTCGCGATTTCGTTGCGCAAATCGTGAGCATACGCGCCCGAGCAATGAACCACGGTTCCGAAAACGCCTGCTCTTGCCGCCGCGGTGGCAAAAAGCTCATTGTCGTTATAACAGCAGTTTTCCATAAACATAAATGGAGTGCCCGTAGTTTCCTTGGTGCTTACAAGCTCCTCAAGCTCGTGAATACTGTAGGCTCCGCCCACCTCAAGTCCCGTCGCCTTTCCCGCCTTGAGCGATGCAATGGCAATTTCTATATGGCTGTCCCAGCTTGTGGCAATGTACACCATCTCAACGTCGTCTCTTGAAAGCACCTCTCTGTAATCGGTTGTGCCGAAAGGGGTTATTCCGTTTCTTTCGTTGGATGCCTTTACAGCCTCCTCGACTCTGTCCTCGTAGGTGTCGCAAAGAGCTGTAACTTCAAGCTCGGAAAACTTGAGAATTACGCTCTTAAGCATACTCAATCCGCGCGATCCGAGACCGATAACGCCTATCTTTACCTTGTTTTCCATAACGAATACCCCTTTTTGCTTTCTTTAGCTCAGTATATCACCTCGGAAAAGCATTGTCAACAGAATTACCCAAAATTAAATATTTTTACGTAAAATCAAAGACTCGCGAACACCTCGCGGGGCTGCGGCATAGTCTGTACAAGAACAAAATCACGACAAATTTCGCCAATCCTATTGTAATTTTTTTCAAGTTGTGATATACTGTATTTATCTGTGTGAATTTAATTGACGAGGTATATAAATTTATGGTTTGCAATAACATTCTTGACGCTATCGGAAATACGCCCATAATCCGCCTTTCGCGTATGGGTGACCCCGACGGTGCGGAGATACTCGTAAAGTTTGAGGGTCTTAACGTGGGCGGCTCGATAAAGACGAGAACCGCGTACAATATGATACGCGACGCAGAGGCGCGCGGAGTTATAAACAAGGACACGGTAATTGTTGAACCCACAAGCGGAAATCAGGGTATCGGTCTTGCACTCGTTGGCGCGGTGCTCGGCTACAAAACGAAAATAATTATGCCGGACTCGGTAAGCGAAGAGCGCAGAAAGCTTGTTAACCACTACGGCGCGGAGGTTATTCTCATTCACGACGCAGGCAACATAGGCGATTGCATTGAGGAGTGCCTCAATACGGCTCTCCGTATGCAGGCGGAGGACCCCAAGGTATTTGTTCCCCAACAGTTTGAAAACCCCGCAAACAGCGACGCGCAGAGGAGCTTTACCGGCGTTGAGATACTCGAACAGGTGGGCGGACCTATCCACGGATTCTGTTCGGGAATCGGCACGGGCGGAACTATTACGGGCATAGGCGAGACGCTGAAGGCGAAGAACCCCGATATTGAGATTTGGGCGGTTGAGCCCGAGCACGCGGCAATTCTTTCGGGCGGCTCGATCGGCACACATATTCAAATGGGAATCGGCGACGGCGTAATTCCCGCAATTCTCAATCAGAGCATCTACACCAACATATGCATTGTAAAGGACGAGGAAGCGATACAGACCGCAAAGGACCTCGCCTCCAAGGAGGGCATTATGTGCGGAATTTCAAGCGGAACCAACGTAGCGGCGGCAATAAAGCTTGCAAAGAAGCTTGGCAAGGGCAAAACGGTAGTAACCGTTCTCCCCGACACCGCGGAGAGATATTTCTCCACACCTTTGTTTATGGATTAGCGCGTAAGCACGCGCAGGCTTGTAGCCTTCGGCATTCGCCCAATAAATTAGTGCAAACAACACGCAACCAATACGAAGGGGCTGAGTCATTAAGAACACAGCTCCTTTTTTAGTGCAAAAATATGACACCGACAAATTGGTGTTTAGCGGCGAAGGCGCCGCAGCCCGAGCCAAAAGTTTTTGGGCGACTTTTTTCAAAAAGTCGCGAGTCTCGCGCCCGCAGGCGCATCGGCGTTTTCTTTTTGTGAGCTTTTT
>JBGVRT010000151.1:0-38474 GCA_045128735.1 Eubacteriales bacterium
ACGGTAGTGAATGACAGCCTTGATACGGCTGTCAGAGCCGTGTCGTGACCGAGCCCGCAGGCGAGACGGCGGACCACGATAGTGCAGGTCGCTTGCGACCTTGTTAGCGAAGCGGGTGGGTTGGATTCAATAATTTGAAATTCCCATCAATACACATATTATTGGTTTTATCTGTCGTGAATCCCTCCACCAAGCGTAGCGCTCGTCCCCACTCCCTTTGACAAGGGAGGCAAAGGAGGCGGTTTGTGCGAACATAGTGCGCCAAACACCAATTTATCGGCATGCAAAAGGGGCTGACAAACTCAGCCCCTTTATTAAATTATTCAGCATCCTTTAAGGCTTTGGGAGTAACAGGCTTTTTAAGCAGGTATCTGGGCTTTTTGCCTTCTTTTACACAAGCCGCAGTAATCTTTACCTCTTTTACGTCCTCTCGTGAGGGAACCTCATACATTATTTCGGTCATAATGCTTTCCATTATGGCGCGAAGTCCGCGTGCTCCTGTATTTCGCTCAAGAGCAAGCTCGGCGATGGCGACCACCGCTTCCTTATCAAAGCTAAGCTTTACGCCGTCCATTTCGAGCAGATATTCAAACTGCTTCATAAGCGAGTTTTTGGGCTCCTTGATAATGCGCACAAGTGCGTCCTTGTCAAGCTCGTTGAGAGTCGCAATAACCGGAATACGACCTACAAGCTCGGGAATAAGTCCAAACTTAACGATGTCGTGAGGTGTTACGCCCTTGAAAATTCCGTCCGCGCTCTTTTCGGATTTTTTCTTTATCTCGCTGCCAAAGCCCACGAGCTGATTGCCCTTGCGCTTTTCAATTATCTTTTCAAGTCCGTCGAACGCACCGCCGCAAATAAAGAGAATGTTCTCGGTGTTTATCTGAATAAACTCCTGATTGGGGTGCTTTCTTCCGCCCTGAGGGGGAACGTTTGACACAGTACCCTCAAGTATCTTGAGAAGTGCCTGCTGTACGCCTTCGCCCGAAACGTCTCGGGTTATTGAGCGGTTTTCGCTTTTTCTCGAAATCTTATCAATCTCGTCAATATAAATAATTCCGCGCTCTGCCATCTCAATGTTGTAGTCAGCCGCTTGAATAAGACGAAGCAGAATGTTCTCAACGTCCTCGCCTACGTAGCCTGCCTCGGTAAGAGTGGTTGCGTCGGCAATGGCAAATGGAACCTTAAGAGTTTTCGCAAGAGTCTGTGCAAGATAAGTCTTTCCCGCGCCCGTAGGACCGATAAGCATAATATTGCTCTTTTGCAAATTAACCTGCTCGGCTTTGTCCTTTTGCGATTCCTTGCTGAGAATACGCTTGTAATGGTTGTATACCGCAACGCTTAGGGCAACCTTTGCATCGTCCTGTCCGATAATGTATTCGTCCAAGGATTCCTTTATCTGCATAGGCTTGGGAAGTGTGTCCATTGAGAGCGTTCCGAATTCCTTGGTAGCTCCGCCTTCACCGTCCTCAAGCTCAAGATGATCGTTTATGAGCTGTGCGCAAAGGTCAACGCAATAATCGCAGATGCACACCCCCGTGGGGGCGGGAATCAAAAAGTCAACCTGATCCTCCCCGCGTCCGCAGAAGGAACAGCGTTTAATGTCTCCGTTGTTTGTGTTGTTAGCCATGGTTCAGCCTTTCGAAAGAATTTATGCGCGCTTGCTGAAAATCTTGTCAACAAGTCCGTATTCAAGCGCTTCCTGCGCGGTCATATAGTTGTCGCGCTCGGTGTCGCGTGCGATAACGTCAATGGGCTTGCCGGTGTTTTCGGCAAGAATCTTGTTAAGGTTGTCTCTTGTACGAAGGATAAGGTCTGCCTGAATCTTGATGTCGGTTGCCTGACCTCTTGCACCGCCCAAGGGCTGATGAATCATAATTTCGCTGTTGGGGAGAGCAATACGCTTGCCCTTAGTACCCGAAGAAAGCAGAAATGCGCCCATACTTGCCGCCATACCGATACATATGGTGGAAACGTCGCACTTGATATAGTTCATCGTGTCGTAGATAGCCATACCTGCGGTAACAGATCCGCCGGGGCTGTTGATGTAGAAAGAGATATCCTTGTCGGGATCCTGAGCCTCAAGGAAGAGCATCTGCGCTACAACAAGCGAAGCCGTGGTGTCGTTAACCTCGTCAGAGAGGAAAATGATACGGTCGTTGAGAAGTCTTGAGAAAATATCAAAAGAGCGTTCACCGTGACCTGTCTGCTCGACTACCATAGGAACGAGCGCGTTTTTCATAATATCGTTGTTAAACATAATTTTTCTCCTTTCGTGTCGTAAATTGGAAATATCTCGTTATATTTTTGTGGCATTAACCGAGGCGATGCCTGCGGTTAATGCCATCTCAAAAGTTATTACTCTGCGTCTGTCTTGGGCTCTTCAGCCTTCTTTGCAGTCGTCTTCTTTGTTGTTGTGGAGGTAGACTTCTTTGTCGTTGTGCTCTTTGTAGAGGTAGACTTGGAAGCTGTGGACTTGGTGGTCTTTGCAACGGGCTTCTCCTCAACCTTGTCAGCCGCAGTGTCGTCAGCCTTCTTTGCGGTGGACTTCTTTGCGGGAGCCTTCTTGGGTGCGCCGATAACAGCCTTTTCCTTTACAAAATCCATAGCCATCTTAACCTTCATATCCTCTGCGATAGCATCGGACGCGATAGCCTTCTTAACCTCGTCAACTGTGATGTTGTAAGCCTCGGCAATTCTTGTGTATTCAGCCTCGATCTCCTCATCGCTTGCAACGAGGTTCTCAAGGGCGGCGATCTTCTCAAGTGCAAGACGAGCCTTAACCTGCTTCTCAGCTCTGGGACGGAACTCCTCACGAAGCTTGTCAAGAGAGCCGCCTGTGTACTTAAGGTATGTGTTAAGGTCGAGACCGCTCATACGGAGATTGTTGTCGTAGTCACGAAGCTGGTTCTCGGTTTCGTTAACGAACATAACCTCGGGAATATCGGCAACAAGCTTTTCGATAAGTGTATCGACAAGCTTTTCCTCAACTTCTGCATCAGCCTTGGACTCGTGTCTCTTCTCGATTTTTGCCTTAAGATCGGCCTTGTATTCAGCGAACGTATCAAATTCGGAAACGTCTTTAGCGAAATCATCGTCAAGCTCGGGAAGCTCTACCTTGTTAAGGGCGTGAAGCTTGATCTTGAATACTACGGGCTTGCCCGCAAGCTCCTTAGCGTGGTACTCTTCGGGGAAGGTAACGTCGATGTCGAACTCCTCACCGATGTTGTGACCGACTACCTTTTCCTCAAAGCCGGGAATGAACTGACCCGAACCGAGCTTAAGCGAGAAGTTCTCGCCCTTGCCGCCGTCGAACGCTACGCCATCAGCAAAGCCCTCGTAGTCGATAACCGCGGTGTCGCCCATTTCAGCGGCACGGTCAGTAACCTCGACCTCACGGGAGTTTCTCTCTCTTACCTGATTGATCTCTCTGTCAAGCTCTTCGTCGGAAACAGGCTCAACCTTCTTCTCAACTGCAATTCCCGCATAGTCAGCGATCTCAACCTCGGGCTTAACGTAAACCTTTGCAGAGAGAACGAGACCGTTCTCGTCGATAGAAACGATGTCGAACTCGGGCTGTGCGATAATATCCTTGATATCAGCTTCCTTTACAGCGTCAGCGTAAACTGTGGGAAGAAGATCGTTAACTGCATCTTCATAGAACACACCCTTGCCGTACATCTTCTCGATGATGTTACGGGGAGCCTTACCCTTTCTGAAGCCGGGTATAGTTATGTTCTTAACCTGCTTGCGGTAAACCTTTGTGCAAGCCTCCTCAAATACTTCTTTTTCGACTGCAATTTCGAGCTCATACATGCTCTTTTCTGTCTTTTCAGCCTTGATGATTTTCATTGTGTTTTACCAATCCTTTCTTGTTTTCGGGGAATATGGCGCAGATAGGCGCTCCGAACAAAGCTTCCCCTCGGAAAATACATATTCACTATATTTTACAACTTTTTTCTCTTAATGTCAATAGTTTTTTTGATTTTTCTTGACCTTTTCTTGACCTTCTACAGCCTTTTTTCAATAAACAATGGGGTAAAGTTCAAAAAATCGGCAGAGGTCATAACAAATCTGATTCCGTCGTGCTCAAATTTAGAGGGAATTTCATACAGACCGTGAATGTGCCCGAAATAGCATCGGGTAACTCCAAAATCCTTCATTACCGAAATAAGCTCATCGCAGACGAAATCACCCCACACGGGAGGGAAGTGCAGAAAAACCAACCTTTCACGTTCGCCGCCGTCAAGCTTGTTTGCCTCGTTAAGGCTCATTTTAAGGCGTGCCGCCTCACGCGCCACTATTTTTTCGTAGTCGGCGTTTTGCGGCATTGAGGAAATTTTGTCGTCGCTGTACCAACCTCGGCTTCCGCAGATAACAAAATTCTCGGCAACGTGAGCGTTGTTGTGCAACAGCTTTATGGTGTCAAATTCATTTTCCTCAAAAAACTTTTCGATTTTTGATACGGTAGACCACCAGAAATCGTGATTTCCCTTACTTATAATCTTGGTGCCGTTCAACGATTCGAGAAAATCGAAATCGTTTTTTGCCTCATCAAGCGTCATTGCCCAGGAAATGTCGCCGTTGACTATCACCGTATCGTCGGGAGTGACAAGACGGTTCCAATTGTTTTTTATTCGATTCATATAGTCCTTCCACCTGTTTCCAAAGACCTCCATTGATTTGTCGGTGTTTTGGTTGGTGGAGAGGTGCAGATCCGAAAGAACGAAAACCGCCATTTGTATCTCCTTTTTTGTTTTGGTGAATAATCGGTGCCAAAGTGTGCAATAATACTGTTGTCTTACGAAGCGCATACGAGTTATGCGCCTTGTAAGAACATTGTTTGAGGCAGGTATAGAATGAACTCTAACTCAAATGAAAAGCATTGCTGTGATCACATCAAGGGCATTAGCTGTGATGTGAAGAACTGCGTCCACCACGACGGTGAGACCTATTGCACAGCGGAGTGCATCGCGGTTGGCCCCAGCCACGCGAACACAAGCGCGGATACTATCTGCGCCACCTTTAAGCAAAAGGACGAGTAACGTCCTCTCCCTTGCCCTCGGGGCAGGGGAGTTTTTTATTTTGCGAAGTCGTAGACCTTTTGGAGCATCTCCTCTTTGTCAATAACGTCGGTGAAGTTGACCTTGCGCTTCGCAAGACCGCGGAGAGGCTTTGTGATTACCGTGTTTGTAAGCTTTGAAAGAAGCTCAAGTGCCTCAAGGTCGTCGGTGGGCTTTTCACCCGAGAGCGACTTGAGAACGTCGGCGGCAAACTTGTATGGGCTTGCTGTCGATGCCACTACCATAGGCGTTGTGTCATTGGTGTCTGCAATATACTTATCGGCACAGCAGAGAGCAACCGAGGTGTGGGTGTCGGCAAGATAGCCGTTGTCTTTGAAGGTTGCCTTTATTGTCGCCGCAGTTTCAGCTTCGTCGGCGTAGTAACCGATAAAGGTTTCGTTTATTTTTTCAAGAAGCTCGGGCGAAATTCTGTACGCGCCGTTTTCCTTGAGCGAAGCCATATATTCAGCCGTCTTTTCGCTTCCCGCAGTGAAATAGAGAAGTCTCTCAAGATTGCTTGAAATGAGAATATCCATTGAGGGCGACATGGTAAGGTGGAACTTGCGGTTTCTGTTGTACTCGCCCGTGCGGAGGAAATCGGTAAGAACGTTGTTGGTGTTTGATGCGCAGATAAGCTTACCAACGGGAAGCCCCATAAGCTTTGCAAGATAAGCCGCGAAAATATTTCCAAAGTTACCCGTGGGAACGCAGTAGTTCACCTTGTCACCAAGCTTGATTTTGCCCTCCGAAAGCAGGTCACAGTAAGCCGAGATATAGTAAACTATCTGCGGAGCGAGACGGCCCCAGTTTATGGAGTTTGCGCTTGAAAGGAATACGCCCGCCCCGTCAAGCTTCTTTGCCGCATCGGTGTTTCCGAATATAGCTTTGACACCGTTCTGCGCGTCGTCAAAGTTACCGCGGATAGCGCAAACGTTTACGTTAGAGCCTTCCTGCGTAGCCATCTGAAGCTTCTGAACACGGCTTACTCCGTCAACGGGATAGTAAACCATTATTTTTACTCCGTCAACGTCACGGTATCCCTCAAGTGCCGCCTTGCCCGTGTCGCCTGATGTGGCAACGAGGATAAGCGAGGTGCGCTTTTCGTCGTTCTTTACGAGGGCGCGGGAGAGGAGTCTGGGCATTATCTGAAGCGCCATATCCTTGAACGCCGAGGTAGGACCGTGCCACAATTCAAGCGAGTAAAGCCCGTCGCGTACCTTTGCAAGGGGAGCACAGCCGCCCTCAAAATTCTCTGCTGAATAAGCCTTTTCGCAGTCTGCAAGGAGCTCCTCGTAGGTGTAGTCGGTGAGGAACTTTGAAAGCACCTTCGCCGCGCGTACGGGGTAGCTGTCACGGCAGAGCGAAAGAATTTCGTCTTCCGTCAGCGTAGGTATGCTTTCGGGAACGAAAAGTCCGCCGTCGTTTGCAAGTCCCTGCTTTATAGCCGCAGAGCCCTCGATTTTTTTTGCATTAACGTCTCTTGTACTTTGGTATAACATTTTGGTCTCCTGTATATGTAGTTATAAATTTTCCTTAATAAAATGCTCGGCGTTGGCGTAGAACAGCCTGTCAATTTGACTGTCAGTATAATTTAGCTGAGCCAATCTTTCGGCAAGACACGGCATATCCGAGACGCATTTCAATTCGTCGGGAAGAAAGTCTGTGCCGTCAAAGTCACAGCCGAGAGCCACCGTGTTTTCTCCGCCAAGCGAGAGATAATGTTCTATATGTCTTATAACGTCGTCTACGGTTGCGGTTTCGTTGCCGCTAAGATGCAATGCGCAGAGTGAAATTCCCACAATGCCGCCAAGCTTTTTGACTCGCTCAAACTGTCGGTCGCGCAGATTTCTGGTGTGCGGGCAAACCGAATATGCGTTTGAGTGGGAAGCCATTACTGACTTTCCTGCCGTCTCTGCCGAGTCAAGCATTTCCTCCGCGGTCTTTTCCGAGGCGTGGGAAATATCGGTAATAATTCCGAGTCTGTGACATTCCTCAATAACGCTTTTACCAAATTCGGTCAATCCCTCGTCTGTGTCGTGCGCTCCGCCGATTATTGAACTGCCTCCCCATACGGGAATGAGAAAGCGCATTCCCCGGGCGTGAAGAACTCTCAGCCTGTCAAGCCTTCCGTTTAATATTCTTGCGTCCTCAACCGAAAGCAGAAGCTTGCCTTTGGTTTCAATTCGGTCAAATTCAGCAGAGCTTCTTGCGTAGGCAACGCGTTCGTCAAGTCGTTCGACCTCAAAATTCAGATAATCCGCTGCCTTGTGAAAGGCAAAGAAAGAGGTATCGTCGGCAATTCTGCAATCAGCCCAGAAAGCCATTATTTGCGCAAAGCTTTCGAAAACTTCAAGCTTGTCGAGCGAAAGCTGTCCTTGCGAGACGTCAAGACTGTAATTGTTTTGGTATATCTTCATCGGCGTGTCGCAGTGAAGATCAAATAATCTTAATTTCATAAAACCTCTCAGCCCCAGAAGGCGTCCTCAATGTGTTCGATTTTAAGAATTGCGGGAGAGCTTGTAAACGCTGCGCGCTTCAGATACACCTCGATTATGTCAAAGCGTATCATCTTTTCGTATTCGCCGTCGCCCTCATTTTTATATAGGTATGCTTCTGCGGCGGCAATTGTGCGTCTTTGCTTTCCGCTGTTAACCGCCTCGGAGGGAAGTCCGAAATCAGAGTCGGGCGAAAGCCCCTCGCTTCGAGTTTTTACCTCAACGAATACTTTGTATTCCTTGTTTTCGACTATGACGTCGATTTCGTTTCTGCCAACGCGGTAGTTGCGCTCAAGAATTTTATAGCCTTTTTTCTTGAGATACCTTACAGCCGCGTCCTCGCCGTAGCGGCCTATCTGTGAAGTGGTCAGCGTTCTCATTTGTTCTCGTCAAGGAATCTGATAAACTTTGTTCTGTGTATGGGGGCGGGTCCGAATTTGCGAAGCGCGTCCATATGCGCCTTTGAGCCGTAGCCCTTGTTTTTTGCAATGCCGTATTCGGGATATTCTCGGTCAATGTCAAGACACATTCTGTCTCTCGTTACCTTGGCGAGAATAGATGCCGCCGCAATACTTGGCGATATGGCGTCGCCGTGAACCACACAGCGCGCGTCAAGCTGAAAATCTCTGCAAACGTTGCCGTCGATAAGCGCGAAATCGGCCTTTACGTCAAGTCCGTCAATGGCGCGGCGCATAGCAAGCAGAGTGGCTTCCAATATATTAAGCTCGTTTATTTCCTCAACCGTAGCTTCTGCTATCGAGAAGGAAATAGCCTTTTCGGTTATAACGTCAAACAACGCCTCGCGCTTTTTCTCGCTAAGCTTTTTTGAGTCGTTAAGCCCCTCAATTTCACAGTCAACGGGTAGAATGCACGCCGCCGCAACCACAGGACCGCACAAAGGACCTCTGCCTGCCTCGTCAACTCCGCAGACGTTCAGGTAGCCATTTTCGGCACATTCCTTTTCAAGTGTGAATTCAAGCATCTTCTTCCTCCACGTTGTCGTATTTGATGAAGATTCCGTCAAGCGTAATTCTGCCTATCTTTGCCGAACGGAACTCGTCAAGAAGCATTCCTGCCGTGCGTTCTGTGTTTATCTCACCGCCCGACACAAGGAAGCCGCGCTTTTTTCCGATAAGGCAGAAAAGATCATAATCGTCAAGGTCGTCGTAATTCTCAATGCTGTCAAGCTTGTAGCGCGCGCAAAGAAGCTCGGGGTAAAGCTGACGCAAGCGTCCGCAAAGAGTTACTGCAAGAGCCTCAATGTCCACTACAGCGTCCTTGATAGCTCCCGTAATGGCAAGATTTTCGCCCACCTTTCGGTTGTCGAATTTGGGCCAGAGAATACCCGGCATATCCATAATGTCAAGTCCGATTCCCGTAGAGAACCATTGCTTGTTAAGCGTAACGCCGGGGCGGTTTTCGACCTTTGCCTTGCCGTTGCCCGATATCTTGTTTATAAGTGAGGATTTTCCCACGTTGGGGATTCCCAAAACCATTGCCTTAAGACGGCGGTTCATACCCTTGTTTTCGTAGCGCTCAAGCTTGTCGGCAAGAATCTCTCTGACCGCAGGCATAATTTTTTGTATTCCGTTGCCGCCAATGCAGTCGGTGGCAATGCATAGCACGTTTTCGCCCGAAAGACGCTTGCACCAGTATTCGGTTTGCTTGGGGTCGGCAAGCGAAGCCTTGTTGAGAAGCACAAGTCGGGGCTTTTGCTCTGTAAGACGGTTTATTTCGGGATTGCGCGAGCTGTAGGGGATTCTCGCATCAAGAATTTCTATAACAATATCAACGTTTTTCAGATTCTCGGTTATCAAACGGCGGGTTTTCGCCATATGACCGGGAAACCATTGGATGTTTTCAGAAGGCATTTTAGTCTCCTTTTCTGGTTAGTTTACAGCTCCAAAGCTTGAAAGAGGGGTAAGGCGAAGCACCACCTTGCCGAGAATTCTTCTGGTGTCAACCATTCCTATCTCGTAGCTTCGGCTGTCAAGCGAATTGTTCCGGTTATCGCCAAGCACAAAAATACATCCCTCGGGAACGAGGTACTGCTTACCTCTTGCATAATAAGGCTCAACTATAACGCCCGCGGAATTGTCAACGAAATCGTAGCTTTCCTCAAGCAGGTCGCTTTCGTCAAAAGTCTCGTCGTCCGAAACGTATACTTTTGCGGTGTCGTAGTCAATAAATACATACTGTCCCTCGGTTGCGATAACGCGCTTAACGATAGGCTCGTTAAGTCTTTGGTGGGTTTCGTGGGTCTGGTGGAATACAACGATGTCACCTTGCTTTGGCTCATATCCGAAGTTTGAAACAAGCAGCATTTCGTTTTCGTGGAGAGTCTGTAGCATAGAGTCACCGTCAACCCTGCAAAGTCTCGCACCAAAGGTGAAAAAGAGAATTACCACGCATATGGCTATGACGAAAAGTTCTGCAAAGTCAAAAATCGAAGCAAGAAGCGCGGTGCCTCTTTTTGCATTTTTTTGTTCGTTGTTCATATTTTTCTCTTTCCGAAATTATTTCATAAGCTGTTCCATAAGAGTGTATCCGTTGGGAACGTAATTGTTTTTAGCCTCGGCGCTTTCCTCGCAGAAAAGCTCAACTCCGTTCACGTCCTTGCGTGAGTCGTAAATCATAAAGGGAACGGGGTCAATAGAGTGAGTTCTTATTCTTATGGGGGTGGGGTGGTCGGGAAGAACCATTATCTTGAAGTCGTCGCCGCACCCCTTGAGATACTCGTAAACAGGTGCGAGAATTTTTTTGTCTATAAGCTCAACCGAAAGAACCTTGTTCTCAAGCTCGGCGCGGTGTCCGCACTCGTCGGGAGC
Organism: Eubacteriales bacterium; assembly: GCA_045128735.1. Taxonomy (GTDB): domain Bacteria; phylum Bacillota; class Clostridia; order Oscillospirales; family CAG-272; genus RGIG8775. The sequence continues at coordinate 10,387 of JBGVRT010000151.1, forward strand.
TTCAACGTGAACGTAAACGTATTCGTAGCCGTTCTTGAACGCATCGATAGCCGCCTGCGCCTTGCCGTCATAGTTGGTGTGTACGTTGCCCGTAGCACCCTCCACGTCAAAGGATTTCATTCCCGCGCAAATTCCAATTCCCTTGATAAGGTCAACGGCGGAAATCACCGCACCCTTAAGTCCCCATTTTTCGGAGAAAGAGGGAAGCTGAGGCTTCTTTCCGGGGCTCCAGAGCCATATGGAGTTGGCGGGCTTGAGACCGCGTGCGCGCCTTGCCTCGTTTATCGGGTGGTGGTTGAGAATGTCAAAGCTCTTTTTCATTATTTCAAGGAATTCCGCGCCGCCGTCCTCTGACTTTGGCAGATATTCTCCGATTCGCTTTCCGAGAATGTCGTGGGGGCGCATAAAGTTGTAGGTATCGTCACCGTTTTCCCAAAGGATGCAATGGCGATAGCTTACGCCTGTGTAGAACTTCCTGTAGCTTGTGCCAAGCTCCTTTTCAATCGTCTTGATAAGCTCGTCAGCCTCTGCGGTGGTTATCTCGTCAGCCGAGTGGTCAAGAATAATTTTGTCCTCGTATTCGCCATCCTCACTGAGAGTTACCACGTTGCAACGGTAAGCCGTCTGTGTGGGCGACATCTCAAGTCCCATACTCATAGCCTCAAGAGGTGAGCGACCCTTTGAGAAGATCTTGGGGTCAAAGGAGAGAATTGCCATATTTGCCGTGTCGCTTTCGGGTACCATTCCTGCGGGCACATTGGATACAGTTCCAACTATCGAGCGCTTTGCGAGAGCGTCCATACAAGGCTTGTCAGCCTTCTGCATGGGGGTCATACCGCCGAGAGCTTCTATTTTTTCATCTGCCATTCCGTCGGGAATAACTACAAGATATTTCATAACTTTTGCCTTTCGTAATTTACATGTGTATATCAATATATAATTTGACATAATATTATATCATACTTTTTTCAAATATACAAGAGCAAAAGCAGAAAAATTAACTTTATGTTAAAAATTGCCCAAACCTATTGAAATATAAAGCCTTTTATGGTAATATAGTGACAATAGGAGGTGACTTTTATGGACTATATGATCTGGATATGGTTGGCGGTTATGATAATGGCTCTCGTCTGCGAGGGAATTACTACCGCGCTTGTATCTATATGGTTTGCCCCCGGCGCAGTAGTTTCTATGATACTTGCGGCGTTAGAGGTGCCGATATGGATTCAGTCGGTTGTGTTCTTCGCGGTGTCGGTGGTCTCAGTAATCGTATTTCAGGCGGTGTTCAGAAAAAAGCTCGCCAAGGGAAAGAAAGTGGCTACAAACACAGACAGACTTATTGGCGAAAAGGCGGTTGTGTCGGAGAAGATAGACAATATCCGCGCAGAGGGCTGCATTAAAATCAACGGACAGCTTTGGAGTGCTCTTTCGGAGGATGGAAACATAATATTTGAGAACGAAATTGTGGAAATTGTTGCGATTTCGGGCGTGAAGCTCGTTTGTCGCAGAGCTTAATTTCAAGGAGGAAAGATTATGATGAATTTGGCAATGCTGCCCCTTGCGGCAGAAGGCGGACTTATGGCTGTAGCGGTTATCGCGGTTATTCTTTTGGTGCTTGTTGTTACCAACATACAGATAGTACCGCAGGCAAGAGCCTTTGTTATTGAAAGACTTGGCACCTATTCCACAACATGGAAAACAGGTCTCCACGTAAAAATCCCGCTTATCGACAAGGTGGCGGTCAGGGTTAACCTTATGGAGCAGGTAGTGGATTTCCCACCTCAGCCCGTTATCACTAAGGATAACGTAAGAATGCAGATAGATACCGTTGTGTTCTATCAGATAACCGACTGCAAGCTTTTTGCATACGGACACGCTAATCCTATGGCTGCTATTGAGAACCTTACTTCAACAACTCTCCGTAATATTATCGGTGAGCTTGAGCTTGACGGCACGCTTACTTCGAGAGAAATTATAAACACCAAAATGCGTGCCATACTTGATGAAGCAACCGATTCTTGGGGAATTAAAGTAACCCGTGTGGAGCTTAAGAATATTATTCCTCCCAAGGAAATTCAGGACGCAATGGAAAAGCAGATGAAGGCAGAGCGTGAGCGTCGTGAGGCAATACTCCGCGCAGAGGGTGAAAGAAACTCGGCAATCCTTGTTGCAGAGGGTCGCAAGCAGTCTATGATTCTTGAGGCTGAGGCTGAAAAGCAGGCGGCTATTCTCAAGGCTGAAGCACTCAGAGAAGCAACCATCCGCGAGGCGGAGGGTGAAGCTGAGGCAATCCTCAAGGTACAGGAGGCTAATGCGGCAGGTATCAGAATGATAAACGAGGCATCGCCCTCCGAATCGGTTATCGCGCTCAAGAGCCTTGAAGCCTTTGCGAAGGCGGCAGACGGCAAGGCAACAAAGATAATTATTCCCTCGGAAATACAGTCTCTTGCAGGACTTGTAACAAGCGCAACCGAAATCGCAAAAGAAACAAAATAAACACCAAGCCCCGACCTCGGTCGGGGCATTTCAGGAGAATGACTTATGAAGGAATATCTTGTAAGAACAGAGCTGACAAATAAGGAAAACGCAATAAGGCTCGTGGTAAAAAAAGCCGCGGACGGATGTGATTTCGGTGATGCCGACATATATGTAAAATCGTCGGATAAAAGTGGCGATTTTTATGTAAAATACTGCCTTTGTTATGAAAAAAATGCTGTAGGAAGCACTTGTAAAACGCCTAGTGGAGAGATAGTTCCGCTTACCTGGTACAACGGCTCAAATGGCGGCTTTAACCGCAGTAACTACCGCATAAAAACAGCCGCAATATGCAAGCGCAACGGCGATAGCTTTGAGAAGCTGTACGACGTGCTTCAGCAGGGCGAGATATCAATGGCGTTCAAGGAAAAATTTGCAGATAATAGCGCAATGGCAGGCGATTTTGTTGGCGGCTTCCACGGTGACGAAAATATTAAGTATAATGACGGAAAGCCTATGGTGGCAATGTGGCTTGACGGAACACCGATTTCGCTTGACGGCAGGGAAGAACGTGCCTATGAGGGTGGCCAGCTTAAGTTTGAACAGACCACACTTATAAACCGTTGCAATACTCCCGACGTAAATATTATTGAGCACAGCCAAAGCTACACCTTTGATGCTAAAGGAATGCACAACACACAAAAGGCGAAATTTATTACCTCCGAATACGAGGAAGGCGGCAAATACGCGCTCGATAACGGAGGATCATATTTGCAGATGTGTACCTTCTGGCGCTTGAATAAAGGCGAAAAATATGTAAGAATTTGCGATGATTTGAAATTTTACGATGAAAGCGGAAAGCTTGTAGGCGAGGCAAATACCTCGTCGTATGATTCGGGGGATTTCGGCTGGGCAGGTACGGAAACCGAGAAGATAAACCGCACCGTGGAGTATAACGGTGAAACCGGAGTTTACGGACTTGTGGGCTTCAAGATTGTTGAAGATTCGGCAGAGTGCCACTCGGCAAAAATAATGATAAGAACACACGGAGACAACAAGTGGTACTGCACCTTCAAGTCAAAAAATCCCACCGCACAGCCTGTGTGCGGCGAGGAATGGGTGCTTGACCTGCTTTACTACGTGGACTACAACTCGGAAAGATAAAAGGAAAAAAGCGGTCGGCTGAATGCCGACCGCTTAACTTTTTTGATTAACCTCTCTTAGCGAGGATTTCCTTTTCGTAGTTCTTTATTTCTTCGAACCACTTTTCGTTTTCTATAACGCCGTTTCTGCGGCAGAACTCAGCCCAAACCTCGCCCCAAGGATAGCTCTTAAGCTCCTCGCGCTTAGCCATAAGCTCGGTGAAGTTGCCTTCGTCCTGCATCTTTGCGAACTCCGCGTGGGGAGTAAGCATCGCACAGAGAAGTGCCTTCTGCATATTTCTCATACCAACTACCCAAGCTGAAATACGGTTGATGCTTGCATCAAAGTAGTCAAGTGCGAGAAGAACGCGGTCGCAAGCGTCGTTGCGTACGATCTCGTTTGCAATTTCTTTTGTCTCATCGTCAAGAAGAACAACGTGGTCGCTGTCCCAACGAACTGCACGGGTAACGTGAAGCGCAACCTTTTCGTTAAAGAGAAGCATAGAGGAGAGCTTGTCGGAAACAACCTCGGTGGGGTGATAGTGACCGTTGTCCATAAGGCTCATAATTCCGCGGGATGCCGCATAGTTGAGACCGAACTCAGCAGAGCCGACCGTGTAGGACTCGAAGCCGATGCCGAACACCTTGGACTCGAGCGCAACGTGAACGAGGCTCTTGTCGTATCCGCAAGCGAGAATCTCGTCAAGCGAGTCTGCAAAACGCTTTCTGGGAGCAAGTCTGTCCGCGGGAATGTCCTTCATTCCGTCGGGAATCCAAATGTTAACGAGACAGGGACTGTTAAGCTCTTTTGCAAAATACTCTGCAATCTTAAGGCAGGCAATGCCATGTCTTATCCAGAATTTTCTGATTTCGTCGTCGGGATTGGAAAGTGTAAGACCGTCAGCCTTGGGATGAGAGAAGAAGGTGGGGTTAAAGTCAAGACCGAGACCTCTCTCCTTTGCGAATTCTACCCACTTTGCGAAGTGCTTGGGCTCAAGAGCGTCGCGGTCAGCCCACTCGCCCTCCTCAAAGATTGCGTAGCAAGCGTGAACGTTGATGCGGTGCTTACCGGGAATAAGAGAAAGTGCCTTGTCAATGTCAGCCATAAGCTCTGCGGGAGTGCGTGCCGCACCGGGATAGTTACCCGTGGTCTGAATACCGCCCGAAAGCTCTCCCTTGTTGTCAAATCCCTTAACGTCGTCGCCCTGCCAGCAGTGCATGGAAATAGGCATTGCGGAAAGTTTAGCTATTGCCGCCTCGGTATCAACACCGATAGCCGCGTATTTTTCTTTTGCGTAAGAATAGATGTTCTGCATCGAAATTCTCCTTTTTTTCCAAATTAATACACGTCCATTATACAACACAATCTTAAAAAATGCAATAGATTTTACAAAAGATTTTTGCGAAAAAAGGCTCGTAAAAGCAAGTTTTTTTGCAAAACCAACAGCTTTTCTCTCCGATTCCCGAAAGCCAATATTTTGGTGTGGTTTTCAAGAGGTAACAAGCAAAAGAAAAAGCCGTCATAGACGGCTTTTTAGTTTTGTTATGCTGGATTGTAATCAATGTAATAGAAGCAGTTTACGTTCCACACGTCACCTGCCGCAGGAGTGGGGTCATCGCCTATAAACGAGGGATACCACTTGCAGTCACCAAATTTTCGGACGGAGATATTTGCGTCATAGAGCTTGCACGAACCGTCAATAAATTGGAAGCCGACCTTGGCGTAAATGCCCTTTTCGGTTCCGGAGTACTCGGCGTAGCGAGCATTTTGTGAGCGTGCGGCTGAAACGCCTGTCCTTTCTCCCGGGTCAATTGTTCTTATGTCAACCGAGCTGAGCGTTACTCCGTCCTCGTCAAGAAGGTTGACGTGTGTGGTAAGATAATCTCCGGCTTTTTCGGGGTTCAGACGGTTAAGTGTAAACATCTGAAGGTAAGTGTTGGCGGGGTTGGGGGAGAAGTCGCCCTTGATCCATTCCACCTGCTGATTGAGCCTGATTCCGTTTGTATCGATAAGGTAGTGCTGATTATGGTTCATAACGTTGTCAAAGGTGGTGTGGCAACGGTTGATGATTGAACGCTGAATAAACTCAACCGAAGTGCAGTTATAAAGTCCGGGTTTGCCGCCGTAAAGCTCTATCGGTGTGACTCCGTCAAGAATGAGTCTCGCGTTTTTGAGATTTTCGTCACCGTGGAATCCGCCAACGAAGTCGCCTGCTGTTTTTCCCGTTTCACGGTTTATTTCTCTTATCGCAAGCGAGATTTCGCCCGATTGAAGAATTTGATGTATAGCAAGGAAGCCCGAGCCCGATTTTTTTACTATCTGCGCGGTCCTTATGCGGAAATTGGAACGGTTTGCACCTGTGTCAGAGCCTGTTGACCAGGTAAGCGACTCGTCAACTTCGTTGTACTCATAGATGAATCTGTATCTTATGAAGTACTCGCCTGAGGGGTGAGTTGTCTGTGTGTATACGTTGAAGCTTGAAAATTCATCGTCTGCCGATTCGGGGGCAAATACCTCTACCCAAACACCCTTTTCAATGGCGAGGGCAGGGGCTTCGAGCATTTCTCCGCAAATTGTAGCCGAGGCAATATAAAGGTTTGCGCCGCCCGATACCTTTTCAATTGTGAAGGTGTGTTCACCCTTTGCAAGTCCGTTTGCAATCGGAATATTTATTCCTGGGGATACCCACTTTACGGTTTTTTCGTTTGCTCCGTCAACAGTTATCTTGATCATTACCGCGCTGTCGTCCGAGGAAACTCCCTCCGTCCATGCATAAAGCTTAACGTCGCCCTCGCAGTTGGCGGAAAAAGAGAATTTTGAGTTGAGACTCGAAAGCCTGATGCCGGTTATTTCCTTTGCGGGAAGTGTATTAAACGTGGGTATCTCGGTGGTGGAGAAGAAATAATCTCCGTTTTCCGAATAGGTGATGTAGGTCTTTTCTGTGTAAGAAATTTCGGGTTCCTTGGGTGTTTCGAGGGTTTCTGTTTCGTCCGGAACGTCAGTCACAACGTCGTCTCCGTTGCAGGAAGCAAAGCAGGTCACACTCATAATCAAGGCAAGGATTAAAGCTAAAAGTTTTGTCGTTTTTTTCATTTTGTGCTCCTGATATTAAAGATATGCAATAACAATTATACTACACAACACCTCAAAAATCAAGCATATTACTCAACAAATTTGCAATGACTTTTTTGTATATTTAGCAAAAAGGGCAGAGCGCGTGCGCTCTGCCCGATATTTTTTTATGCAAGGAAAGAAATCTCGTCAAGCTTGTCGATAAGGTCGTTAAGCTGTGTTTCATACATAACCTTGTTAGCCTCATAGGTTTGTGCAATATCACCATCAAGCTTTCTAAACAAATTGTTTACACCGCCAATGCTTTGAGTCGCATAGATGAAACCGAAGTCAAGCTTGATACCCTCAACTATCTTATCGTACATTCTCGCGTCATCGGCATTTCTGGAGTACTTACCCTTGAGACACTTGCTGTAGTATTCGGGTGTTACCTGTCTGTAAGACTCAGCCGCCATAAGCTCAAGAGTCGCGCCGACAAGCTCAGTGTTTTGGCAGGTAGAAAGAACCGTTATCAGTGAGCAGGCGTTCTGAGGATAGGTTGCGTAATGTCCTTGGTCTTCGTCGTACATAGGAAGCGGAAGCGCACCGTAGGGGGTGGTCATATTACGGAATTCCTCACACGCGCCAAGAAAGGTTGAGAAGAAAAGAACGTTGCCGTTGATGAATGTGGATTCGGTTCGAGGAGAATTGAAATCAAGTGCGCCCGGGTTTGAAATGTTGAGGCGCTGAAGTTTCTCAAAAGCATCAATTGTGCGCTCGTTGTAAAGAGCTATATACGGATATCCTTCGTCATCCTTAAGGGTAATATCTACTCCGAGCGCCGCCATCCAAAGGTCAATCCAACCGGACAGAACCTTGCCGTAATCGACTAATCCAACTAAATCTCCGTCGTCAACAACGCCCGACATATTGGTGTCTGCGTGCACCTGAGAGGAAAGCTCGTAGAGCTTGTCAACAGTCCATTCGTAGTTGTCTACAAGCTCGTATACGTTAACGTCTTTGAAGTATTCCTTGAATATTGTCTTGTTGAATACCATAAATCCCGCGCGGGATATCTGTGAAATAGCAATATTACCGCCGAGGAAGTATATGGTGTCAAAAAGCTCCAGGTCGGTAAGAAGAGACTGATTCCACCAGGGCTTTTGGAGGTCAAGGTATTCAAGCTCCTTTACATTGTAATAGATACCCTCTGTAGCGAGCGCAGAGCCTTGAGAGGCATATACGGCTGCGCAGTCGTAGTCGCCTGACTTTGTAAGTACCGCGTTTCTTAAGTTCTGTAGCCAAGCCGTGTGAGCATCCCAACCACCGGGCTGAGAGATTTGGTCAATGGTTATGCCGAGTCTTTGCTCAACTGTTGTGTTTCGGTAGAATATGGCGTCGTTTACCGTATCGTTTGTGGTCGTCTCGGTATCCATTTCTATCTTCCAATCCTCATTGTCGCTTCTTGTGAAGAATGTGACTGTTTCACCGTCAAATCTGAGATCTTTGGGAATCGAATCTTCAATGATATCTCTTCCGTATTGGTCGGTATTGCCGTCATTGTTCACCGTGGGGAACGTTGTGTCCTCAGCATCGTCTCCGCACGCCGCAAAGCATGAGATAGACGTAAGCAATGCGAGAAGAAGTGCTGAAAGCTTAATAAAACTTTTCATAGTGCATTCCTTTCTTTGGTTTGTTTTACAATTCATAGTATATCACAGTATATCACATAAATTTTCAAAAGTCAATAGAGCAAAAATTAAAAATCAAAAAATCAATAAATGCCAAAAGGGCGCAAAAAATGACTTGAAAACCAACCGAAAACCGCGTTTTGCTCCTTGAAAAGCAAAATTGCATGAAAAAACAAATTTTTTTTCGATTTTTTAGAAAATTTTTTCAAAAAGGGTTTGAAATTTTGTTAATTGTATGATATAATAAAATAAGAATAGAATCATCTGGCGCAAGGCGCGGATCTTTTAACAGTTTCATTGGTTTTCGGAGGGTAAAGTCGGATGTTTAATAACTTGTTTTCGTCCCTTTCAGAAGTATGGAAAAATAACGTGTGGATACACCTTAAAAATATAGGCTTCAACGACCTGCTCGACATCGCTCTGCTGTCGGTGATTCTTTATTACGTCTATAAGTTTATTCGCGATAAGAGAGCGGGTAAGCTTCTTATCGGTCTCGGAGTGGTGGTAGCTATTCTTGTGTTCAGCTACATCTTCAGACTCAATTCCATAAAGTTTATATTCCAAAACTTTTTCCAGGTAGGACTTATCGCACTAATTATCCTCTTTCAGCCCGAGCTTCGCGCCGCACTTGAAAAGGTGGGTAACACCCCTCTTTCGGGTATCAAGCGACTTGGCGGTGACAGCGGAGAGCAGGCGAATATAATGGAAGCAATCGACGCCGTGTGTGATGCGGTTCTCGATATGTCGCGTTCAAAGACGGGCGCACTTATCGTGTTTGAACGCTCCACAAAGCTTGGAGACTTCACCAAGAGCGGCGTGCTTCTTAACGCGCATATCTCACGCAGACTTCTCGGAAATCTGTTCTTCAATAAAGCTCCGCTTCACGACGGCGCGGTTATAATTCGCGATTACCGCATTTATGCCGCATCCTGCATGCTTCCTCTTACCAATAGCGAGGAGGTTATTGCGGCACTCGGCACAAGACACCGCGCGGCTATCGGTATCAGCGAGGTCAGCGATGCGGTTGTGGTAGTTGTTTCGGAGGAAACGGGAATAATCTCGGTTGCTATGAACGGCACGCTCAAGAGAAATTACAGAAGACTTACTCTTAAGCAGACCCTTCTTAACAACCTTGTCGGACCTAACTATAAAAACCTTGAGAAGAGCGGCGGTTCGCTCAACAAGAACAAATAAGGAGGTAGGAAATGTCAAACGATAATTTTCAGAACACGTCGGATATAAAGCTTCAGAATACTTCTGAGATAAAGCTCCAAAGCACGGCTGAAATAAGAATGCAGAATACCGGCGACCTCAAAGGCTCTGACGGATACGATAACTTTTCCGAGCAGACCTCAAAAAAAGAGAGGATAATTTCAATAGTCATTTGCGTGGTTATCGCCTTTATAATATGGCTCGTTATATCAAACATCAATATGCTTGCATCCGCCCCCGCACCTCTGCCGCTCAGAGCAGATACGGCAACAAATGTGCTTGAGCACTCCTTGAGAACATGGGCAAATTAAGGGCGTCGTCGTTTATAGTATCCAATATCTCCTTGCCGTTTCTGTGCGACGAGAGGGAAATAATAAATAAGGCAAAGCAGAAAATGAAGCGTGTGGGACTTGAACCCTCACAGCTTCATTTTCGCCTTTATAAAAAATCAACCGATGCGAGAAAAAAGAAGGATATCCGCGTGGTTTGCTCGGTTTTGGTCACTGCCGACGAGGAGATTTTCGTTGACGAAAGCCGCCTCGCCGAAAATTCGGTAAGAGTCTGCCGTGACGAAATTCCCGAGATAAGCATTGGCAATGAGGAAATGCTTGCGCCGCCTCTTGTGGTGGGAATGGGACCTTGCGGTATGTTTGCGGCGTTGCTCCTTGCGCAAAACGGATATAAGCCTATTTTGATAGACCGCGGCGGTGACGTTGACGGGCGTGTTGAGCAGGTGGAGCGCTTTTATAACGAGCGCATCCTCAATACCTCAACCAATATACAGTTTGGCGCAGGCGGCGCGGGTACCTTTTCTGACGGAAAGCTTGTTACGCGTATCGGCGATGCTAATTGCAACTTCGTGCTCAAAACCTTTCATAGCTTCGGTGCGCCCGACGATATACTGACTAAGGCTAAGCCCCACATCGGAACTGATATTTTGCGCGTTGTGGTGAAAAATATACTCTGCGAGATAGAACGGCTTGGCGGAAGGCTGATTTATAATTGCCGTCTTGAGTCCTTTGAGCAAAAGGGAAGAACGGTCAGCGCAAAAACCTCGGTGGGAGATATCGAGTGCGGTGCTTGTATTCTGGCGGTGGGTCACAGCGCAAGGGATACCTATGAAATGCTTTTGAATAAAGGCTTTGAGATAACCCCAAAGCCCTTTTCGGTGGGCGTTCGTATCGAGCATCTGCGTGAGGATATAGATAAAGCGCTTTTCGGTGAATATGCGGGGCACGAAAAGCTTGGAGTGGGCGAATATAACCTTTCCTATACCAAGGGCGAAAGAGGTGTTTATACCTTCTGTATGTGCCCGGGCGGAGAGGTGGTTGCCGCGGCATCCGAGGATGGCGGTGTGGTTGTCAACGGAATGAGCCGTTATGCCCGCGACGGACGGAACTCAAACTCTGCCGTGGCGGTATCGGTGTCGCCCGACGACTTTGGCGGAAACGTCAGAGCCGCAATAGAATTTCAGCGTTCGCTTGAACGCAAGGCGTTTGCGCTTGGCGGCGGAAATTATACCGCGCCTTGCCAGACAGTGGGAGATTTCTTTGAGGGCAAAGCGGTAAACGAGCCCTCCCGCGTGCTTCCCACCTATATGAACGGCAACTGCAAGGTCGCCGATATTGGCGAAATATTCCCGAGCTTTGTTACCGAAGGTCTTAAGATTGGTCTTTCGGATTTTGACAAAAAGCTTTCGGGCTTTGCTTCGCGTGACGCGGTACTTACCGCGGTGGAAACACGCACCTCCGCGCCCCTTACCCTCAGGCGCGGTGAAGATATGACGGCAATAGGAAACGACAGAATATATCCTGCGGGAGAGGGCGCGGGATACGCGGGCGGAATAACCAGCGCGGCGGTTGACGGAGTTAAGGTTGCGCTTAAAATAATGTCTCGTTTTTCAAACCGCGGAATTTGATAAGTCGGAGGATATATGTTAACAAAAGCAAAGGTTTTAAGTACAGAGGGCAACGTAGCACTTGTCGAGGTTGAAAGAAGCTCGGCTTGCGAGGGGTGCCATAAAAACGAAAGCGGAGAGGGCTGCAGCGTTTGTACGCTGACAGGCGGAAACCGCAAATTCAGCGCAAAGGCTCTTAATAGTGCCCGCGCATCGGTTGGAGACGTGGTGGAGATAACCTCGTCGTCCTCTCGCGTGCTCTTTTACTCTGCGCTTGTCTTTTTTCTTCCCGTGGTGATAGGTCTTGCTTTTTACTTTGTTGCGGGCGCTTTTTCGGATGCTGAAGCCGTAAGATACGCCGCCCTTGCCGCAGGCTTTTTGCTCTCCTTTGTGGGTGTTTGGATTTACTCAAGAGCAATTGACGGCAAGCGATTTGATATTGAAATTACAGGCATAATAAGCACTGCTGAAAATAAAGAAGATTAAAGGTATAAAATGGAAATAAAGAAAATATGGAAGGTGGGCGACGTTGGCGACAACGCAGACGCTCTTGCGCAGATAAGCGAGATTTCGGCATCGCTTGGGATTTCGTCTGCGTGCGCAAAGCTGCTTTATCTGCGCGGATATAGAAACGTTAAAGCCGCCACCGATTTTGTCCAAAAAAACGGACTCAGTATATATGACCCCTTTAAGCTTGCCGATATGCGTGAAGCGGCGGAAAGAATTGTCGAGGCGGTAAGCAAAAAAGAAAAAATAGCCATTTACGGCGACTACGACGTTGACGGCGTTTCGGCGACCGCCCTGCTTTTTCTCTACCTTGAGGAGCTTGACTCAAGCCTTGAGCTTGGCTATTACATTCCCGACAGATTTGCCGAAGGCTACGGAATGTCTGTCGATGCTATCGACAAGCTTGCACAAAAGGGCGTTGAGCTTATAATAACCGTTGATACGGGAATAACCGCTATAAAAGAGGTAAACCACGCTAAAGAGCTTGGTATTGACGTAGTTGTTACCGACCACCACGAGTGTCAGGAGGAGCTCCCCGATGCTGTTGCTGTGGTTGACCCTCACAGAAAAGACTCGGAATACCCCTTCCGCGAGCTTGCGGGCGTTGGGGTTGCCTTTAAGCTTATCACGGCAATTGAGATAATCCTTTCGGGCGGCGACGTAAACGGCTCGGTGAGAAAGGTTTACGAAAAGTACGCCGACCTTGTCACTCTCGGCACTATTGCCGACGTAATGCCTATGGTTGACGAGAACCGAAATATGATACGCTACGGTCTTATGAAGATAAATACCTCTCCAAGACCCGGCGTGCGCGCGCTTATAGAAAAGGCGGGCTCTTCGCCCGAAAAATGCAATACTTCAACCATAAGCTTTGGAATAGCTCCGAGAATAAATGCCGCGGGTAGAATGAAGCACGCTTCTCACGCTCTTGAGCTGTTGCTTATTGGTGAGAATGACAGCGAGGAAAGCGCGGACAGCCTTGCCGACCTGCTTTGCTTACATAATAAAGACCGTCAGGATGAGGAGCAGAGAATACTTGAGCAAGCATATAAAAAGGTCGAGGAGACTCACGATTTCGATAAGGACAGAGTAATAGTCGTTGCCGACGATTCGTGGCATCGCGGTGTTATCGGTATAGTGGCTTCAAAGGTCACCGAGCGTTACGGCTTGCCCTCAATTCTTATTACCTTTGACGATGAGGATAATAACGGAAGCAGCTTTGACGTCGGACGCGGCTCGGGAAGAAGCGTCAGCGGAGTTAACCTTGTGGAGGCGCTTTCGGCTACAAGCGAATATCTTGTCAAATTCGGCGGACACGAGCTTGCGGCAGGTCTTTCGCTGACCCGCGCAGACGTGGACGATTTCAGAAACGCGGTAAACAGCTACGTCCGCAGTATAGAAACAGAAGATATGTGGGTAACCTCGGTTGATGCCGATTGCGAGCTTTCTGCCGCTGATATCAATATGAAATGCGCCGAGGATATGACTCTGCTTGAGCCTTTCGGATCGGCTAACCCAACTCCGCTTTTCTATATGTGTGACGTTTCCGTGGTGAAAAGCTACGGCATAGGCGGAGGTAAGCATATAAAGTTCGTGTTTGAAAAGGACGGTCATACCTTCTACGCCGTAATGTTCGGCGCAAGCTATGAGGTGTTCAACTACGACGTAGGTCAGAGGCTTGATATTATGTTCAATCTTGACATCAACGAGTATAACGGCTATAAAAGCGTTCAGCTTATTATTCGTGAGATAAGAAAGGCTGAAAGCGAGACTGCGCGTGTTGAGCACGAAAGACGCAGATTTGAGGAGATAATGTCGGGGGCGGTATTCTCGGCAGAGGAAAACGTTATTCCTCACCGTGACGAATTTGTTTCGGTGTATAAAGCACTCAAATTTGGCGGAAACGGCGGAGAGATTGCCGAAAGCCGACTTCTCGCTCTTGCGGGAATGGGAATAAACCGCATAAAGCTTTCGATTATTCTCGAGGTGCTTACGGAAATGGGGCTTTGCAATATAAAGCGAAATATTGTGGAGCTTGTTGAATACGAAATAAACGCGGTAGCAATCAAGGTTGACCTTGAAAGTTCACCGCTTCTGAAAAAGCTCAGATCACAGCAAAAATAACCGATTGAAAGGGGGATAGTATGATCCAGAGCACAGGTGAACTGAAAAGACTTCTCGAAATCCTTTCAAAGAACGAGGAGAGATACGATATAGAAAAAATTATTGCAACCTACGAATACGCAAAGGGGTTGCACGAGGGGCAGTTCCGCGTAAGCGGCGACCCCTATATATCCCACCCGATTGCGGTAGCGGAGATAGTCGCCGAGCTCGGTCTTGATACCGACTCGATTTGTGCGGCGCTTCTGCACGATACGGTGGAGGATTGCGGCACAAAGACCGACCTTGATATTATCAAAAAGAAGTTCGGTGCAGACGTTGCAATGCTTGTTGACGGTCTGACCAAAATCGTTATGATGAAGATAGAGGACAAGGAGGAGGCACATATTGAGAGCATAAGAAAAATGCTTCTCGCTATGTCAAAGGATATCCGAGTTATCTTCATCAAGCTTTGCGACCGCCTTCATAATATGAGAACTCTCGGGGTAAAGCCCGATAACAAACGCCGTATAACCGCGCTTGAAACAATGCAGGTATACGCACCTCTTGCCCACCGTCTCGGCGTGCAAAAGATAAAGCAGGAGCTTGAGAATCTCAGCCTTGAGTACCTTGACCCATTCGGCTTTGCCGAGGTAAAGGAGCATATCGAGGAAAAATACGGTCAGAATCAGGACTTTATCGAAAGCGTGCGCGCTACGGTCGTGGGCAAGCTTGAGGAATGCGGAATAAAGCATACCCTTGAGGGGAGAATCAAATCGGTGTACAGTATATATAAAAAGATGTACACGCAGAACAAGAGCTTTGACGAGATATACGATTTTTACGCCTTGCGCGTTATCGTCGATACCGAGCTTGATTGCTATACCGTGCTCGGTCTTATCCACGAAATGTTCAGGTCTATTCCCGGACGCTTCAAGGACTATATCTCTACACCTAAGCCCAATATGTACAGCTCGCTTCATACCACGGTTATAGGCAGAGACGGTATTCCGTTCGAGGTCCAGATAAGAACCTGGGATATGCACCACATCGCGGAATACGGTATAGCGGCGCATTGGAAATACAAGTCGGGTGGACGTTCAAAGGAGGAAATGGATAAGAAGCTTGAATGGGTTTCAAGACTTATCGAGACCGAGAACGACACAAGAGACCCCGACGAATTTATCAGCGCGATAAAGACCGATATCTTCCACGATGAGATATTCGTCTTTACTCCCAAGGGCGACGTTATTCAGCTTCCCGCAGGCTCAACCGTAATCGACTTTGCTTACGCTATTCATACCGCGGTAGGTAATAAAATGACGGGCGCGAAGATAAACGGAATGATAGTGCCTATCGATAAGATACCGCAAAACGGAGAGATAGTAGAAATAATAACCTCTCAAAACTCAAAGGGACCCAGCCGAGATTGGCTTAAGATAGTCAAGACAAGCGAGGCGCGTAACAAGATACGCCAGTGGTTCAAAAAGGAAAAGCGCGAGGACAATATCGCCCTCGGTAAATCCATGGTGGAATCGGAGTTCAAGAAGTATTCGCGTACCTCTACCGAAGCCCAGAGAAACGACGTTGTATTTAACGTTGCGGCTAAATTCGGATTCAGTAACGCCGACGACTTTTATAACGCTATGGGCTACGGCGGCGTTGCCGTGTCCAAGGTCTTCTACAGACTCAAGGGCGAGTTTGATAAGATAGTCAAGCCCGCGGAGGACATTGCCGAGGAAATTATTACCGAGCAGACAATTCAGATTGTCGAAAAGCCCAAGAATCTTAAATCCAACAGCGGAATTATCGTTGACGGCGAAAGCGGATGCATGGTTAAGTTTGCAAAATGCTGTAATCCTTTGCCGGGTGACAGAATAGTCGGATTTATTACAAAGGGCTACGGTATATCTATCCATAAGTGTGACTGTCCCAACGTGGAGTCGGCGCACAGGAACGGCACCGATGCCACAAGATGGGTCGAGGCTCATTGGGAAAGCGGTGCAGCGAAGAGCCGCGACGAATACGAGGCAATGCTTCAGGTCAATGCCTTTGACCGTATCGGTATGCTTGCCGATATTTCGGTTGCGCTTGCCGACATGCGCGTGTCTATTCTTCAAGTTAATACAATCACGCGACCCGATAACCAGACCACTATAAATCTTAAAATAAGCTGTAAAAATATCGAGCATTTCTCGTCTATCGTGTCGAGAATAGGCTCGCTTAAGGATGTAATAAGCGTAACTCGCGGATATGCGTAAGAAAGGACATTTATGATAGCCGTACTTCAGAGAGTAAGTAAAGCTTCGGTCAGTGTGGACGGAGCGATAGTCGGAAAATGCGGAAAGGGGCTTGCGATACTTTTGGGCGTTGCCGAGGGCGATGCCGAAAAGGATGCCGCGGTGCTTGCCGAGAAGATATCAAAGCTTAGAATTTTTACCGACGAAAACGATAAAATGAATCTTTCTGTAATGGACGTTGACGGGGAAGCGCTTGTGGTGTCAAACTTCACGCTTCTTGCAAATTACGCCCACGGTAACCGCCCCGACTATATGTCGGCGGCTAAGCCGGCGGAGGCAGACAGACTTTACGAATATTTCTGCACGTTGCTTTCCGCAAAAGTAAAATCGGTCGAAAAGGGTGTTTTTGGCGCAGATATGGCGCTTGAAATATCCAACGACGGACCGGTTACTATAGTTATGGACAGTAAAATTCTTATTAAGTAAGGGACTTGTGAAATGAAACTGTACGTTGAAGGAAATATAAACAGATACTACGTCCAGACTCTTTGTATGATATTTTTCCCCGGGGAGAAATTTCCCGAGGATGAGGAAATAACCGAAACAACCCCGATTCTTAAGCTAACGCTTACCTGCGACAGCGAGAGAGCCGTGGCACTTGCGGAGGCATCGCGGGGAGAGAAAAGCACTTCGGCTGAGAGGGATTACCTTTTTGCCGACCGTCCAAGTGAGGAGCGCACACGCAAGCTTGCGGTGGGCGCGGCGGTTATAGCCGCCCTCGGAGAGCTTGTGAAATATAAGCCCTCGTGGGGAATGCTTGTGGGAGTAAGACCTTCAAAGGTGGCAATGGAAATGCTTAACTCGGGAATGAGCAAAAGCCGCGTTAAGCGTACCCTTGTGGGTGATTTCCTCGTCAGCCCCAAAAAGGCGGGACTTGCCGTTGACGTGGCGCGAAAAGAAAAGGAAATTATAGGCATACCCGATAAAAAGGATTGCAGTGTTTATATTTCTATACCCTTTTGCCCGACAAGATGCTCCTATTGTTCGTTTGTTTCCTATACCTCAAAACGCCTGCTTTCGCTTATTCCCGAATACGTTGAGCGCCTTTGCGATGACGTGAGAAACATATTCAAAACCATAAACACGCTTGGGCTTAACGTAAAGACGGTGTACGTAGGCGGTGGAACTCCTACAATACTTAACGAGGAGCAGTTAAAGAAGCTTTTGTCCACGGTAAGTGAGTGCTATGACGTGAGCAAGCTTGAGGAATATACCTTTGAGGGCGGTCGCCCCGACACCATAACTGCAGAAAAACTGCGAATCGCCAAGGAGTACGGAGTAAACCGAATCAGCGTTAACACTCAGTCGCTATCTGAGGAGGTGCTTCGCGGAATCGGACGGGACCATACCGCCGACGATTTTTTCAGAGCCTATAATATTGCCGCTGAGTCGGGAATACAATATATCAATACCGACCTTATCGCAGGTCTGCCAAAGGATAAATATTCAAGCTTCTCGGCAACGATGGATAAAATAGTTGAGCTTCGTCCCCACAATATTACGGTGCATACCTTCTGCGTAAAGAAATCCGCCGAGATTTTGAGGCAGGATAGCCACATTTACTCCATAACGGGCGGCGACGTGGGCAAGTGTGTTGACTATTCACAGCTCAAAGCACTTCAGTCGGGCTATACAGCTTACTATATGTACAGACAGAAGAATACCGTGGGCAACTTTGAAAACGTGGGCTTCTCGCTTGAGGGCGCGGAAGGACTTTATAATGTCTATATGATGGAGGAGGTGCACAGCATCTTTGCCGCAGGTGCGGGAGCTGTGACCAAGCTTGTAGATTACAATTCCGACAATAACGGAAAAATCGACATAGACCGCGTGTTCAACGTAAAGTACCCCTATGAGTATCTTTCTCAGAACCAAAGCGGAGGGATAAATAAGGCGATAATAGATTACTATAATGAAAAGGGTCTTTTGTGACCTTAGATAAGAGAGAATTATGACAACACTAATAAGAAACGTTAAACTTCTTGACGAGTACGGCTTTGAAAATAAAACTGTGTGCGTTGCAGTTGAGGACGGAAAATACAGCTATATGGGCGAAAAAGAGCCTCGTATAAGATTTGATGAGGTTATAGACGGAAAGGGAAATCTTCTCATTCCCGCGTTTTATAACGCACATTGCCACGCGGCAATGACGTTGTTCCGCGGTTACGGCGAGGATCTTCCCCTTGACCGATGGCTAAATGAAAAGATCTTTCCCGCCGAGGACAGACTTACGCCCAAGTCGGTAAACGTAGCCACAAAGCTTGCTATTGCCGAAATGCTTGCAAACGGAGTTGCCTCGTTCTCGGATATGTATATGTTTATGGACGAGGTGGCAAACGCCGTACTTGAAACGGGAATAAAGGCAAATCTTTCGCGCTCGATAGTCTCCTTTGCAGAGACAGAGCATATCGAAAAGGACAGCAGATTTCTCGAGTCGGTACAGCTTGTAAAGGACTTTCACGGTGCGGCTGACGGCAAGCTGAAAATAGATATGAGCCTGCACGCAGAGTATACCAATACCGAGCAGATGGCAAGATTTATTGCAGAGTATATCAAGGAAAACAATCTTGGTATGCAGGTGCATATGTCTGAGACCGAAAAGGAGCACCGCGAGTGTATGGAACGCCGCGGTGGCAGAACACCAATTGAGTTTTTTGATTATTGCGGACTGTTCGAAACAGTCACCACAGCCGCCCATTGCGTGTACGTTACGGATAACGATATAAGTATAATGAAGGAAAAATGCGTGTTCGCGGCGCATAATCCTGTAAGTAACCTTAAATTGGGAAGCGGCGTAATGCCCTTGAGAAAGCTTATGGATAGCGGCGTGACCGTTGCGCTCGGTACCGACGGCGTTGCTTCCAATAATAACCTTGATGTGCTTAAGGAGCTTCAGTATGCTGTTCTTCTTTCAAAAGGACTTAGTAGAAAGCCCGAAAGCATCACTGCCAAGGAATGCTTTGCGCTTGCCACCAAAAACGGCGCGCTGTCGCAGGGAAGAGCAGACTGCGGAGAAATCAAACTTGGATATAGGGCTGACGCCGTTCTTGTAAATCTTGACTCGGTGAACAATATTCCTTCATATGATTATTATACTACACTCGCGTATAGCGCAAAGTCGTCCGACGTGCTTATGACTATGGTTGACGGCAAGGTGCTTTACGAAAACGGAGAATATAAAACAATAGATATTGAAAAGCTCAAATTTGAGGCAAAGGACGTTATAAATCACTATTTTGACTGATTTGTCGGAGGATTTATGAACGCAAACTCAAAGCGGCAGTTTCTCGGCGGCGCAATGGCGCTGACACTTTCCACAGCTCTTGTAAAAATTATAGGAATGATCTATAAAATACCCCTTATGCACCTGCTTGGCGCAGAGGGAATGGGATGCTTTAATTCGGCATACGAGACCTATACGCTGTTTTTCGTGATATCAACGGCGGGTATCCCGGTTGCTATTTCTATAATGATATCTGAGGGATTGGCGTCGGGAAAGCTGAAAAACGTTGAGAAAATATACGTTTCGTCGCTTTGGCTTTTAATATTTATAGGAACGCTTGGCGCGCTGACAATGAGCTTTGGCGCAAATATTATTGCGCGCGCAATCGGCAGTGAAAAGGCAGCATATGCCCTTGTAGCGGTCGCGCCTACCGTGCTGTTTATAAGTGTTTCGAGCGCGGTGAGAGGATATTTTCAAGGGTGCGGAAATATGTTGCCCACGGCAGTCTCACAAATCGTTGAATCGGTTGGAAAGCTTGTTCTCGGACTCGGGTTTGCCCTTGCGGCAAAAAATTGCGGATTACCCGATGAAAAGGTGGCGGCTTTTGCCATTCTCGGACTTACCGTTGGCACGGCACTTTCTATGCTTTACCTTTGTATTTCGAAATTCCGCGCGAAATTGACTTTAGAATACAGAGTAATCGAGACAGAATGCGACAAAAACGGAGTGTCGCTTACAAGGCTTGTGAAGCTTGCGATTCCCGTAACGCTAAGCTCAATGCTTGTAAGTGTAACGCGTATGGTCGATATGACCGTGCTGCTGCACCGCTTACCCGATGAGGCGGAGAGACTCGCCCTGTACGGAGCGTACAGCACCATGGCATTGCCCGTAGCTAATCTGCCCTCGTCTCTTGTGGCAGGTATTGCGCTTGCGCTTGTGCCTGCGATAACCGCCGCTGGACAATCGCGAAACTCTCAGCGAGAGGATCAGCTTATCTCGTCGGGGCTCAGACTCTGCGCAACGGTTGCAATTCCCGCATCGTTTGGGATAAGTATTTATTCGGAACAGATACTCGGCGTGCTGTTTACAGACGAGCGCGAGGCTATTGCGGTTTCGTCTCCGCTTTTGTCCTTGCTCGGACTTTCTGTGCTTGCCGCGTGCCTTGTGCAGGTCTGCAATTCCGTGCTTCAGGCTAACGGGAAAATCGCACTTCCAATTTTTTCAATGCTGGCAGGCGTAGCGGTAAAGCTTGTGTCGTCATATATTCTTGTGGGAATGCCACAGATTGGAGCAATGGGCGCACCCATAAGCACCTTTTTCTGCAATCTTACAGCAGTTGCACTTAATCTGCGCTTTTTGGATAAATATACGGGGTTCAGAACAAGACTTTCAAAAATATTCGTCAAGCCTTTGGCGTTTTCAAGCCTTTCGGCACTCGCTTCGATTGGACTTTATACATTATTCGTTGCGCGTGTTGAGAGTGAAAGCGTTGCTTTCTTTGTTGCCGCGGCGTGCTTTGCCGCAGTATACTTTGCTTTGCTGATGCTTGGGGGCGGATTTGACAGGGATGAACTCGATATTATTCCGTTTGGAAATAAAATTAAAAAAATCAGACTTATAAAAAGGACTTAGAACAATGAACAGAGAAGAAAAAATAAGGACACTTCTGGAAAAGGACAAATATTTTTTTGACGACCTTGTAACCGTTGTTGAGCTTTTGCGTAGCGAGGGCGGATGCCCTTGGGATATCGAGCAGACTCATAAAAGCATAAGAAACGACTTTATTGAGGAAACCTATGAGGTCATTGAGGCGATAGATACCGAAAATCCCGAGCTGCTTCGAGAGGAGCTGGGCGACGTAATGCTTCAGGTGGTTTTCCACGCAAGAATATCCGAGGAGGATAAGCAGTTTACTATTGACGATGTTGCAAACGATATCTGTGTAAAGCTTATACATCGCCATCCCCACGTTTTCTCCGATGTGGTTGCCGACACCTCTGCCGAGGTACTTAAGAATTGGGAGGCTATCAAGAGCGAAGAAAAAAGCCGTGTTACCGTTACCGATAAGCTGAGGGCTGTTCCGCCTATGCTTCCCGCCCTTATGCGTGCCACAAAGGTGGGCAAAAAGGCAAAGTGCTTTGACTTTCCCACCGCTGAGGACGTTATGGATAAAATTTCCGAGGAGCTTGTTGAAGTCTCCGAGGCAATGGGCGAGGGTAACAGCGAGCATATCGCCGAAGAAATAGGCGACCTTCTTCTCTCTGTAACAAGCCTTTGCCGTAAGCTTGGAGTAAGCGCAGAGGAGGCACTTAACGTGGCTACAGACAAATTTATCGACCGTTTTGAAAGGGTTGAAAACGAAGTTTTGGTCCAAAATAAGGAGATAAATTCCTGCTCGCTTGAGGAGCTTGACTCAATTTGGGATAAAATTAAGAAAAAATCGTAAAAAAGTTGATAAAACACCAAAAAATTGCTGAAAATCCCTTGATTTTTGTAGGATTTAATGGTATAATATAGTAAAGTGTTATCAAGATTGTCAAGATAACAAAATAATAAATAGAAAGGTAGATTTTACTATGAACAAGACACAGCTTATCGATGCAATCGCAAAGTCCGCTAACCTTAACAAGAAGCAGGCTGAGGCAGCTCTCAATGCATTCACAGCAACAGTAGCTGACGCTCTCAAGGCAGGCGAAAAGGTACAGCTCATCGGCTTCGGTACATTCGAAGTTAGAGAAAGAGGCGCAAGAACAGGCCGTAACCCCAAGACAGGCGAGGCTATCCAGATCGCAGCTTCCAAGACTCCCGCATTCGCAGCAGGTAAGGGCCTTAAGGACATCATTAAGTAATTTATTTTAATTATAGGCGGATGGCTGTGGCTTATCCGCCTATTTTTTGCGGAGGAAAAATGAGACTCGATAAATTTCTTAAGGTTTCGAGAATAATCAAAAGGCGCACGGTTGCCAACGATGCCTGCGACACAGAAAGAATAGCGGTAAACGGCAGAGTTGTTAAGGCATCTTACAGCGTAAAGGTCGGAGATATAATAGAGGTCTCCTTTGGACAGCGTACGCTTAAGGTAAGAGTTAAGGACGTGCGCGAGGTCGTGAGCAAGGATAACGCGTCCGAGCTTTACGAGGTGGTCGATCAATAGGAATATACCGCCTGCAAGCTTCATAAAATTGTAAAAAAGCTTTGTGGAGGTTGCTATGAACGATGTTAAAACAGTGCAAGCGAAAAAACACAGTGTTTCACTTGATAACCGAAAGAAAATGATTCTTGAGGGGGTCAGCGACGTTATAAGCTTTGATGAGTGGCAGGTAGCTCTTGTCACCTCTTGCGGCGAAATGACGGTTGAGGGAAAGGGACTGCACGTAAGTGTCCTTGAGCTTGAAAGCGGGCGCGTGGAACTTGACGGAGAAATTGACGGCATTTTTTATCGGGACGAAGGCGAGCCCGAAAAGAAACGCGGCATGCTTTCGCGCATCTTCGGATAATGTGGGAGCATAACGTATTAAATCTCATTGTCGCATCACTTGTTAGCGGCGCGGTTTGCGGAGCACTGTGGGATTTTTTCAGAATACAGAGAATTCTTTTTGGTATTCCCGAGTGCGTTGTGCCAAGGCTTAAAGATAAGAATCTTGCGGCTTGCGTTTTAGTTGCGTTGCAGGATTTGTTATTCCTTGTGCTTGCCGCCTGTGTTCTCGCCGTGGCTTTTTACTATGGCAATAACGGGAATTTTCAACTGTATGCCCTCGCCTTTGCGGCACTTGGAATGACGGTATATTCGAAAACCGTGGGAGTACTCACAGAGAGAATTGCGGTGTGGATGCTGAATGCCGCAAAAAAAGTCGCCAAACATATTAAGCTGTTGGCGGCGGCAATATCGGAAAAATTTATAAATCTTGTAAAAAAAATGAAGCTCCGCAGGGCGGAGAAAAAATCAAAGAGGCAATTTGAAATTGGAAAATATCAGAATAGTAAAATCGTCGGAGGTCAGGGAAGCAGTCAAGGAGCTTTTCATAAAAGCAAATCACATTCTTCCCGATAACGTAAAGCGTTCGCTTGACGAGGCAAGCACAAAAGAGGATAATGAGCTTGCAAGGTCGGTGCTTGAACGTCTGTCAGAAAACATAGACGTTGCAAAAAAATGCAACGTTCCGATTTGTCAGGATACTGGTATGGCTGTCCTTTTTGCCGAAATAGGCAAAGACGTACATATATCGGGCGATAGCTTTGACAAGGCGGTAAATCTGGGCGTGCGGGATGCTTATCTTGAGGGTAAGCTTCGATGTTCGGTGGTTGCAGACCCGTTTTTTGACCGAAAAAATACAGACGATAATACACCTGCAATAATATATACAAGCTTTGTTGACGGAAACAAAATCAAGCTTACGGCACTTCCCAAAGGCTTTGGAAGCGAAAATATGAGTGCCGTGAAAATGTTTACCCCGTCGGCAACGAAAGAGGATATTGTCGAGTTTGTCGTTGAAACAGTAAAAAAAGCAGGCTCAAATCCCTGTCCGCCGATTGTGGTCGGCGTGGGAATGGGAGGAAGCTTTGATTACTCCTGCGTGCTTTCAAAAAAGGCGCTTATGAGAAATATCGACGATATAAACCCAAAGCCAGAATATGCCGCGCTTGAGAATGAAATGCTTGAGCGTATCAATTCTCTCGGCATCGGTCCTCAGGGCTTTGGAGGACGTACGACCGCCCTTGCGGTCAAAATTGAAAGTTATCCCACGCATATTGCGGGGCTTCCCGTGGCGGTGAATATTTGCTGTCACGTTGCCCGCCATATGTCGCAGGAAATATAGGAGGTTAAAACTAATATGGGAATAATGAACGTTTTGTCGCTGCTTTGCGGTCTTGCACTCTTCCTTTACGGTATGGACGTAATGGGAGACGCGCTTAAAAAAAGCGCGGGTACTAAACTAAAGTCGATTCTCGCAAATCTTACTTCAAGCACATGGAAGGGTTTTTTCCTCGGTCTTGGCGTAACCGCGATAATTCAGTCGTCGTCCGCTACCACGGTAATGGTAGTCGGATTTGTAAACTCGGGTACTATGGTGCTTTCTCAGGCACTCGGCGTAATTATGGGCGCCAACGTGGGCACCGCGGTTACCTCGTGGATAACAGGTCTTTCGGGTCTCGGTGACGGCGGAGAGGCTGTAAGCGCCGTGCTTCAGTGGCTTAAGCCTACCGCGTGGGTTCCGATATTGGCTGTTATCGGCGTTGGACTTCTGATGTTTGCCAAGCGCGATAAAAAGAAGAATATCGGCGTGATACTCCTTGGATTTGCAGTACTTATGGTGGGTATGGAAACAATGTCGGATGCGGTTGGCGTGCTTAAGACCAACGAAACCTTCCGTTCTATACTTACAATGTTTGAAAATCCCATTCTCGGTGTTCTTGCGGGTACTATCCTTACGGCTATTGTTCAGTCCTCTTCGGCATCTGTCGGTATCCTTCAGTCGCTTGCTTCAACCGGAGCAATTTCCTTCGGCGCGGCAATCCCGATTATTATGGGTCAGAATATAGGTACTTGCGTTACCGCAATGCTTTCCTCTATCGGAGCTACAAAGAACGCAAAGCGTGCCGCACTTATCCACCTTTATTTTAACGTAATAGGCGTTTTGGTTTGGCTTTCGGTTTTCTACTTGGTAGACTTTATTGTAGATTTTTCGTTCGTGGATTCATCTGTTGATTCATTTGCAATCGCCGGCGTTCATACCATATTCAAGTTCCTTTGCGTGCTCCTCTTTGCTCCTCTTACCAAACAGCTCGAAAAGCTCGCTGTTATTTCTATCAAGGACTCCAACGAGGTCGAGAATACCAACATGCTTGACGAACGTCTCCTCGATACTCCCACAGTCGCTGTTGAGAGCGCAAGAGAAGCAACCCTCGATATGGCAAAGATATCCTGCGATGCCCTTAAGCTTTCGCTTAAGATGATGAGCGGATACAACGATAAAGACGCTGATACTGTACGTGACCTTGAGAATAAGGCTGACCACTACGAGGATATGCTTGGAACCTACCTCGTAAAGCTTTCAAGCCGCAGTATGACAGAGCGTGACAGCCACGAGATAACCAAGCTGCTCCACCTTATAGGTGACTTCGAGCGCATCTCCGACCATGCGGTCAATATCCTTGAGTCGGCTGAGGAAATGAACGATAAAAAGCTTTCGTTCTCAAATGAGGCTAAGAAGGAGCTGTCCGTCCTTTGCGGTGCGGTAACAGAGATACTTGATATAACCTATCAGTCACTTCACGACGGCGATATCGAGTTTGCTTCTCAGGTTGAGCCCCTTGAACAGGTTATAGATAACCTTAAGGATAAGGTCAAGGCAAACCACGTAAGACGTTTGCAGAAGAGCGAGTGTACAATTGAGCACGGATTCGTTCTTTCCGACCTTCTCAATAACCTTGAGCGTGTTTCCGACCATTGCTCGAATATCGCGGGATGTGTAATCGAGATATCCAGATTCGACGCACTTGATATGCACGAATATCTTAACGCAATCAAGAGCGGCAACAATGAGGATTATATCGAAAACTACAAAGCGTACGCAGAAAAATACACAATATAAAACGAAAAAAGCACTTGCAAAAGCAAGTGCTTTTTTGGAGCTGGTAATGTGACTCGAACACACGACCTGCTGATTACGAATCAGCTGCACTACCGACTGTGCTATACCAGCGACTTTATTAGTATACTCTATTTTCCTCGATTTGTCAAGAGCTTTTCGAAAAAAACAGGTAAAAATCGCTGATATAAAAGACCGAATTAAAATTTGACGGTTATCCTTTCACCCTTGCGGATAAATACCTTTTTGAATCCGCAAAGATTTTTGTGTGGGATGTATTCGAATTTAAGTACGGAATAATCGGTATCCATATTTCCGACGTTTTCAAGCTCAACTGTGTTCTCGTCGAGCCATTTTTCGTCTATTTTGGAGTATGTAAGTCCGTGTCCGAATTGGTATAAAGGATTGCCCTTGAAGAATTTGTATGTGCGGTTTTCCATACTGTAATCCTCAAAGTCGGGAAGGTCGGCGATATTCGCTCCCGAATGGGATACTCCGTGTAAGCACTCATTCCACCAGTTGTAAGTGGGAATGCCCAACCTCTCTATAGCAGGCGAATAAAACGCATTTGAGATGCTTTTTCTTCAAGAGACATTTTTGAAACAAGCTCTTTTGCTTTTTTTGCAAAGGACATAATAATTAACCTCCTTAAGTATCTTACTGCTTAGTTTTATTGTAAATCAAATGCAAATTTATTGCAAGCCAATTAGGTAACAAAATATAGACAAAATTTAATATTTTGCTTTTTTTGAGAAAAATTTGCCTAATAGTCAAATTATATCAAAGTAGTAAAACTTATGCACATTTTTTAGCCAATTTTGCTAAACTTGTTGACATTTCAATTTTTGTATAGTATAATTATCGAAGACAAAGTTAAAATACAATAAATTACGGAGGAGAAGTCCTATATGTTTTACCAATCGCAACATTCGTTTGACGCGGATGGTGTTAAATTTGAGAGTAACGTCGACTTCAATTTTCCTGCGCATCTCCACAACAGTTTTGAGTTTATTACCGTAACTCACGGAGAAATGGTAATAACCGTTGAAAAAACTGTGTATTCGCTTAAGGCCGGTGACTGTATGCTGATTTTCCCCAATCAGGTGCATGAACTGGTCACGCCCCAGCATAGTTCGCATTTTCTGTGTATCTTTTCCCCAAAGCTGGTACAAGCTTATAGCACTTTTTCGATGGACAAGCTGCCCGTCAATAATGTTTTTGAGATTGATGACTATTACGTGCGTAAGATTGTTGAACACAATGAAGAATTCAGCTTGATTCAGATAAAAGGGCTGCTGTATTCCATTTGCGGTGAATTTGATAAAAATGCGGATTACAGACCTAAAGGGGAAAGTAAAGACGAGCTTCTTGCAAGGATATTCGGATTTGTCGAAGCGAATTACAACAAAAAGTGTTCTCTTACCGAGCTGTCCGAGTATACCTCATATCACTATGTTTATCTGTCAAAGTATTTCAAGACATGCACGGGCGTGTCGTTTACGGATTACGTTAACAGATTCAGAGTTAATGAGGCTTGCTATCTTTTGAGAAATAACGTTAAGCAAACAATACTTAAGGCAGCGTTTGATTGCGGATTTGATTCGCTCAGAACCTTTAACCGAAATTTCAAGAAGGTTATGGGAATGACACCGAGCGAGTATCAGAGTAACTTTAACGCATCTGCATCGGGTAAACAACTGGAAATTGAAAAGTAAGGGTGTGTCTTTCGGATACACCTTTATTGCGTAAAACGCAGAGAAAAGGGGCTGTCTCAAGTTTGGGAATGATTTCCATTTAATTGACAACCTATACAAAAACACTTGCTTACCGATGGGGGTTCGCAAGTGTTTTTTGTTTAATTATCACAATAGAATTTCATAAAAAATCAATTTGAGACAG
>JBGVRT010000152.1:0-14632 GCA_045128735.1 Eubacteriales bacterium
GTTAACCCGGCCCCTTAACAATCTTAGAATATTACGTTGATAGCGAACACGCCGATAACGAGCAGAGGAAGGATGTATGTCATATAAATGCGCATCCAATTCTGAATTTTTGCGCCCTTACCCGTGTTAGCCTCGGCAACAAAGTTCTTCCAGCCCCAGCCGTAGCGAGTTGTGCAGAAAAGCACGAATGCAAGCGAGCCGAGAGGAAGCATAATATAGCTTACGATATAGTCCTCAATGTCCATAATTACCGAGCCTTCGCCCATAGGATGGATAAAGGAAAGAAGGTTAAATCCAAACGCGCAGGGCAGGCAGAGAAGGAAAAGACCGATACAAGCAATAATGCAGGTCTTTCTTCTTGACCACTCGGTAAGGTCGCGGATGCAGGCGATAATATTCTCAAACACCGCGAGAATGGTGGAGAATGCCGCAAAGGTCATAAGCAGGAAGAAGAGACTTCCCCAAAGTCTGCCGAGGGGCATATTGTTGAATATGTTGGGCAGAGTGCGGAAGATAAGGCTCATACCGCTGTCGGGCTGAACGCCGTGAGTGAAGCAGGCGGGGAATATGATAAGTCCTGCAGTAAACGCCACAAAGGTGTCAAGTGCGGCAATGTTTATGGACTCACCAAGAAGCGCTCTGTCCTTGTTTATATAGCTTCCGAAGATAGCCATCGAGCCGATACCTGTGCTTAAGGTGAAGAAGGACTGATTCATAGCGTCGGCAATTACCTTGCCAACTCCCGCTTCCTTCATTCTGTCGAGGTTGGGGATAAGATAGAACTTAAGACCCTCAGCCGCGCCTTCCATTGTAAAGCTGTTTATAGCCATTACTATCATTATCACGAGCAATGCTACCATCATTATCTTCGAAAATCTTTCAAGACCCTTCTGGAGGCTGAATGAGCAGATAAAGAAGCCGAGCAGGACGACTATACCCATATATACGACCTGTGAAACGGGATTTGCCAGCATAGCGTCGTGGTTTGCGGCAATTTCTGCCGCCGAAAGACCCTCAAAACCGCCTATTACCGAGGTGACGAAGTATCTGAGTATCCAACCCGAAATAGTAGCGTAGAACATCATAAGAAGGATGTTACCCGCAAGAGCAAGGTAACCGTGAATGTGCCACTTTGATCCTTTGGGTTCAAGCTCCTTGTGAAGGAGCACGGGGCTTTTCTGCGCCGCACGGCCGGCAGCGAACTCCATTGTCATAACAGGAATACCGAGGGCGATGAGGAAGAACAGATAAATAAGCACGAATATACCGCCGCCGTTCTGTCCTACCATATAGGGGAATTTGTAGACGTTGCCCACGCCGATGGCACAGCCTGCGCTGAGCAGGATAAAGCCGAGGCGGGAACCAAGTTTTTCTCTTTGCATAAAAATGTCTCCTTTGTTTTTTAACCAATGCTTATTTTACCATATTATTTCGAATTTTACAATAGGAAAAAAGAATTTTGTAAATATTTCAAAGTTTATTGCAAAAAATAGGTTGATGTGGTATACTTTTGATAGTTGGTTGAGAAAGGTAAAATACAATGAATTATAAATTGATAGCAAGCGATCTTGACGGAACGCTTTTGTACGACGTTTTTAACGTCAGCCGAGAAAATATGGATGCCATAAGGGAATTTTCGCAGATGGGCGGCTACGTTGTGCCTACCTCGGGCAGATGCTTTTACGAGATAGTTCCCGAGCTAAGGAGCTGTGAGGACATAAAATACTGCATATCCTCAAACGGCGCGGTAATAACCGACCTTGCCACGGGTGAGCGCGATCAGATTTGCATTACGCCCGAAAAGCTCAAGGCGATAGTTGACATAGCCACCGAATACGAGGTTCATCTGACCTTGCACAGAGAGGGCTACGGTTCTATAGACCTTTCCACAGACAACAGGGAACGGGCTTTTTATTACAACCTCAACGAGCATTATTTCGTTCACTATCACAAATGGTGCAGAAAGGTAGACGGGCTTGCCGATCTTTGCAGAAGCGGAATCGAGGCGGAAATGATATCGCTGTTTTTCAGAAAGCAAAGTGAGCTTGACGAGTGCGCCGAAAGGCTTGGGACGGTTGGCGGTCTTATTCTTACCTCGTCGGCGGATTTCAATATCGAGATAGTTGCCGAGGGTGCTTCAAAGGGTGACGGAATACGCCGTCTTGCCAAAAAGCTTGGACTTGATATGAGTGAAGTTATCGCCGTGGGCGACAGCCGAAACGACGTGACTATGCTTGAGGCGGCAGGTCTCGGGCTTGCAGTTTCCAATGCGGTTGACGGGCTTAAGCAAAAGGCGGACGCGGTGATTTGCAGCCATAAGGAGCATATTATCCCCTATATCCTTAAAAATTTTGTAAAATGAGCTGTCCGTGAAATCAAAAAAAGCAAGAAAAGTTATTGACAGCGTCGGTTATATAATGTAAAATAAAAGAGAATAAAATACAAAGGAGATTTGTACTATGAAGGCTATCAACGTAAAAGGACTTAACGAAAAGCTCCGCGCGGCGGCAGAGGTGCTTGCTCCCGAGCTTGGCGTGGCGATATCCGAGGACGGAGTCCTGCTCAGCGCAGTTGAGGGCGACCGCCTTACGCTTAAAAAGACGGCAGAGGGCGTGGAGATAGGATATTCCGCACTCAGCGAGTTTTGCCGCGGTCTTTCTCGTATCAGCTCCGCACTTGAGGGCGAGGAGGTTGATGAAAAGAGCTGGATGAACAGCCTTTGCTATATGGCTGACGCTTCAAGAAACGCAGTTCCTTCAATTGACGGCGCAAAGAAGATGATGCGTCTCTTGGCACTTATGGGCTACGACTCTATGATGCTTTACACCGAGGACACCTACGAGGTGCCCGAATACCCCCATTTCGGATATATGCGCGGAAGATACACCGCAGATGAGCTTCGCGAGCTTGTGGCTTACGGTGAGGTCATCGGTATCGAGCTTATCCCCTGTATTCAGGCTTTGGCGCACTTTACGGCGTTTATGAAGAACCCCGAGTTCAGACCTATGCTTGACTGCGACGATATCCTTCTTATCGGTTCTGATAAGACCTACGAGTTTATTGAAGCACTTTTCCGTCAGTGTGCGGCTTGCTTCAAGTCAAGAAAGATAAATATCGGTATGGACGAGGCTCACATGGTGGGCAGAGGAAAGTATCAGGATATTCACGGCTACAAAAAGCCCGCTGATGTTATGCTTGAGCACCTTAACCGCGTAGTTGAAATTGCCCACAAGTACGGCTTTGAGCCTATGATGTGGAGCGATATGTTCTTCAGAATGGCGTTTGACGGCAAATACTACGTGAGAGAGGGCTCTATCCCCGAGGAGGTAAGAGCAAAGGTTCCCTCGGGACTTACGCTTGTTTATTGGGATTACTATTCGGGTCTTGAGGAGACCTACAATCATATGTTCAATTGCCACCTTCAGTTCAATAATCCCTGCGCCTTTGCGGGCGGTTCGTGGAAGTGGTTTGGACTTTCTACCCTTTGCTGGCATTCAATAAACAACACAAGAGTTGCTCTCGGCTGCGCCCAAAAAATCGGTGTAAAGGATATTATATCAACGGGGTGGGGCGACGACGGAAGCGAGGCTTCTCAGTTCTCCAATATGGCGGTTAACCTTTTCTATGCCGAGCACGCATACGGCAACAGCTCGGACGAGGCGCTCGACAAGCGTGCGCGTGAGGTCTTTGGCGAGAGCTTTGAAACGCTTATGCTCTTTGACCTTCCCAACGCTGTGGCGACACCCGAAACAAGAAAGCAGGCAACCTCTTGCCCCGCTAAATATCTCTTCTTCAACGACCCGCTTCTCGGACTTCTTGACAGACATATGGATGCTGAGAACGTGGGCGCGCAATACGCCGAGGCGGCAAAGAAGCTTTACGCGGCAAAGGATTCCAAGTTCGGCTACGCAATAGAGACTCTCGCTTCGCTTTGCGAGGTGCTTGAGCTTAAGTCCACTCTCGGAATAGAGCTTCGCGCGGCGTACAGAGCAGGTGACAAGGACGGACTCAAGAGACTTGCAAACGAGGTTATTCCCGAGATAATTACAAGAATGAGAAAGCATCTCGCCGACTTCAGAAAGCAGTGGTACAAGGAGAACAAGACCTTCGGCTTCTCCACTCAGGACGTGCGTATAGGCGGTCTTTGCGAGCGTCTTTCGGCAACTGCCGAGCTTGTCAATATGTACCTTGCGGGCGAGGTTGCAAAGATCGAGGAGCTTGAGTGCGAGGCACTTCCTCATTGGGATTGCGCTGACGGACAGTATCTTGTACAGAATAAATACCCCTACATAGCTTCTCCCGACATTGTATAATGGCTGACAAATTCAGAATAGTTGACGGTGCGGCGTACGAGGACGAGTTCCGCGCGCTTACCGTGGAATACACAATGGCGCTTGGACGTGACCTCGGCTTTCAGCACCTTGACGAGGAGCTTGAAAGTCCGATAAAGAAATACGTAGGCTCGGGCGGCGGTATGACCGTCGCCCTTGACCTTGAAGGCAACGCGATAGGGTGCGTGGCGTATTGGGGGCACAGCCCCGAACGCTGTGAGATGAAGCGGCTTTACGTCAAGCCCTCACACAGAGGGCAGGGTATAGGCGAGGCACTGAGCAAAGAGGTGCTGAGGCGCGCCGCGGAAAGCGGATTTTCCGAAATGGTGCTTGACACAGTTACCGAGCTTGGCGCGGCGGTTGCGCTTTATAAAAAGCTTGGCTTTTCCGAGACCGCGCCCTATTATCACAATCCAATGCCCGACGTGATTTATATGATTAAGAAATTGGATAGAAAAAAGATAAAAAACGTCGTGTTTGACTTTGGCAAGGTAATGGTTCATTTTGAGCCGCTCTATATGACCGAGCAGTACGTCAGGGATGCCGAGGACGCCCGTCTCGTCTCGGAGGTGGTTTTCGACCGCCTTTATTGGGACAGGCTTGATGCGGGCACTGTAACCGACAGCGAGGTGGTAGAGGCTTGCAAAAAGAGACTTCCCACGCGCTTGCACGCGGTTGCCGAAAAGGTTTATTACAATTGGATATACAACATTCCCGAAATTGAGGGAATGAGCGACCTTGTGCGAAGGGTGAGAGACGAATACGGCGCGAGAGTTTTTCTGCTCTCCAATATCTCGACCTATTTTGCTGAGCACAGAGAGGAGATACCCTCCCTTGCGCTCTTTGAAAAGTGCATTTTTTCGGCTGTTTGCGGCAGAGTCAAGCCCTCGCGCGAGATGTTCGGATATCTCTGTGATGAGTGCGGAATTTTGCCCGATGAAACGCTTTTCGTGGACGATAGCAAGAAGAATATCGAGGGCGCGGAGGCGTACGGAATAAAGGGTTATCTTTTTGACGGTGACGTCGGGAAGCTTGAGAAGTTTTTGCAAAAAGTACTGCCTCGTTGAACGGAAGAGAATTATTTTCAGATTGGAATTTTAATAGGTATGTTGAAGAGATTTTTGGCTTATTATAAGCCCCACAAGCTTATTTTTACTATGGATATGATAGCCTCGCTTCTCGTGTCGCTTATTGCCATAGTTTACCCCATAGTAACGAGAACAATGCTCAATGACCTTATACCGAACAAAAACTACCGTATGGTGGTGATTTTCGGTGTGAGCCTGCTTGTGCTCTACTTCGTGCGGAAGATGCTTAATTATTTTATTCAGTATTACGGTCACGTTATGGGCGTGAAAATGCAGGCGCAGATGCGTTCAGATATGTTCAGAAAGCTTGAGACCCTGCCTTACAGCTTCTACGATAACCACGAAACGGGAAAGATAATGTCGCGTATGACCAACGACCTTATGGATATAAGCGAGCTGGCACACCACGGTCCCGAAAATCTGCTTATTTCGGGCATTTCGGTAATCGCGTCGTTTATCTACCTTTCAAGCATAAACCTTAAGCTTACGCTTATCATATTTGCCTGCGTTCCATTCCTTATCCTTGTGGCAACCATGCTTCGCGGCAAAATGCGCGATGCCTTTCAGAGAAGCCGTCAGTCGGTGGCGAAAATAAACGCATCGCTTGAGGGAAGTATATCGGGCATACGCGTTACCAAGGCGTTCAACAACTCCGAAAAGGAGCTTGAAAAGTTCGAGGTGGGCAACGGCGAGTTCGTTGCGGCGCGTAAGGACGCGTATAAGGCTATGGGCAGATTCCATTCCACTACCACCTTTATTACGGATATATTCAACGTTGTGGTGCTTATTGCGGGCGGATTCTTTATGCATAACGGCGAGATAAATTTCGGTGACTATTCGGCTTTCGTTGTGTCGGTAAACCTCTTTATTTCTCCCGTAATGACTATGATAAACTTTATGGAGATGTATCAGAACGCAACCACGGGCTTTGAAAGATTTATCGAGATAATGGACGAGGAGCCCGAGCGCGACAGCGAGGGCGCGGTTGACGCAGGCGAGCTTGAAGGACATATCGAGCTTTGCGGAGTCAGCTATTCCTATGACGAGAGCAAGGAAGTGCTGTCAGACGTAAGCCTTGACATAAAGCGCGGACAAACCTTTGCTTTGGTAGGGCCTTCGGGAGGCGGCAAGACCACGATATGCCATCTTATACCCAATTTCTATGAGATAAATGAGGGAGATATCCTTGTGGACGGCAGGAGTATACGCGAGTATACCGCCGCATCGCTGCGCCGAAATATTGGTATAGTTCAGCAGGATATTTACCTTTTCAACGCATCGATAAAAGAAAATATCCTCTACGGAAAGCTTGATGCTACCGACGAGGAGGTAATCGAGGCGGCAAAGCGCGCCAATATTCACGATTATATAATGACGCTTGAAAACGGTTACGATACCGAGATAGGCGAGCGCGGCGTGCGCCTTTCGGGCGGACAGAAGCAAAGGCTTTCAATAGCCCGCGTGTTCCTTAAAAATCCGCCTATTCTCATTCTTGACGAGGCGACGAGCGCCCTTGACAACACCACCGAGATACTTATACAGACCGCCCTTGACGAGCTCTGCCGAGGCAGAACAACGCTTGTGGTGGCGCATAGACTCTCGACCATTAAGAACGCCGACCGCATAGCGGTAATATCGGGCGGTAAGGTGGTAGAGGAGGGAAGCCATAGCGAGCTTCTCGCAAACGGCGGCGAATACGCCAAGCTCTACGAGCTTCAGTTCAGAGGAAATCAGTAGAAATAAGGGGCTGTCACTGTGACAGCCCCATTCGCTTTTATTTATTTCTTGTAGAAAATAGGTGTGCTGATTACGCCTTCGGGAAGAAGTCTGTACTCATAAGTCCATGAGCTTTCAACTGTGAACCATGCGTTCGGACCTATCCATTTGAGATTTTCGTCGGCGCAATGCACGTGACCGAAGCAGTTGTGACGTGAGATAAACGCCTCAATTACTACCTCGTGCTTGCCTGCACTAAGCTTTCCTATGTTTGCAACGTAGGGAGGATATGCAATAGTCGAAACTCTCTTGCCGTCCACCTCAACGCCAAGTACTGCCGCACGGTAGTGGGGAACTCTCATAAGATACTCTCCGTCCTCTGCGCAGTCAATCGGAATAATATACTTGACCGAGCCGCCGTAGAAGGACAGCTTCTGCCTTGTTATATCGTCAAACGCAAGGGTTTCGGGAAGCTTTGTAATTGTTGCCTTTCTTCCCATTACCTCAACGCCGAAGTTGCCGAGAACATACATTCTCTCAAGGTCTGTGCGCTTGCCGAAGGGCAGGGTCACGCGGAGAATATTCACTCCCTTCTTTATGTTGGGAAGCGGAACTCTGCGGATAGACGTATCGGTGTAGAAGCCCTTATCGACATACTTGACCGCCTTGCCGTTAAAGGTTATCACAGCCTTATCGGCGTCCTCAAGGGCAAGCTCTGCGCCCTTGAAATGGATATCGCTGTTTATTTTATATTCAAGTGTAGCTGTGTGCTCTGTGGGGAGATTTTCAATTACCCAAGGCTGTGCTACCTGCGCCTTACGCAGGGGGTATCCCAGCTCGCCGCGCATAATGTCGTCAAGACGGAGAATTTCCTCCTCGTCGCGAAGCTCGCCGCCGTCAAGGGCAAATCTTGCCATATCAAGCATAAGCACGTTAGGCTCTGTAAGCTCGTATTTGACCTCTGTGGGAGTGCTTTTAAGCTCTGTGGGAGCAACGCCTGCGGGGAAAGCGAAAGGCTCTTTTTCTGTTCCGTCCGCAAGGAACAGAAGCGCAGAATCGTAGTCGTAAAGCGTGAGGGTGATAACCGTGTTGCCGTTTACGCGCTTAAACGCCACCTTTTTGGTGTTGCCGTTTTGCGTATCCCAAAGCTCGGGTGAATACTCACCCTTTACGGTTATGCTTATAACCTCAGCCGACCTTACGTCCTTGTTGTAGGGCATATCGCACTGAGCAACAAATAGCCACATACCGCCGTTGTCGCGGCGGAGCTGATGAACGAGTCTGTTTGTAAGCTCTCCGTTCTTTTTGCGGATATCGATTGTTCTGAGCTCCTCAAGCGCATCGAGAAGCGAGCTTCTGTTAAAGGAGATCTGCGTGGATTTGCCGTAAAGCTCTGCGCCTCTCTGTGAGGGCGCGGCGTCCTCGTACTTGGGTGCGTCACCCATAAATATAAGCTTACCGCCTGCCTGTCTGAATGCTTCAAGGCGTTCAAGGGTAGACGCGCGGAGAGTTTCACATTCGGGCACTACGATAGCGTCGTACGCCATTTCGCCAACCTTGAGAGGTGCTCCGCCCTTTTCGCACTGAGAGGGAAGAAGCGACTCGCAGATGTAGTCGAAGTCAATGCTTCCGCGAAGAAGCCAGTTTGTTACGTTGTCAAAGTTCTTCTCAAGCTTGTCGCGTGCCGCCGCGGTCTGGCTTGAGGGACCCCAATGGAGCCAATAGCTTTCAACGGGGTGAATAACGCCCACGCGAACCATGGGCTTTCCGCGTGTAAGTGCGGTAGCAACACGCGCGAAGTGGTCTTCTATGTATGAATATTCCTTCCACCAAGAGGATTGATAGGAGATAGACGCGGGATAGTCGCGCTTTGCGTTTCCCTTCATTGATACCCAAGCAAGGTGAGGAACGCGGACGGTAACGCCGAGAGCCGCCTGCCAGTCGCCGTGGAGCTTGTGACCGCGGAAGTCGAAGTCCCAGCCCGTAACGCCGTCAAGCTCGGAGAGCATACCCACTCTGCCGTACTGGTGAACAGCCGACTGACACTGCTTTGCTGTGGTGAACTCAAACCAGTTGCAAAGCATATCTATACCGGGAAGTCCGAAGGAACGGTAGGAACGCATAGCGTCACCCAAGGCGCAGGTCTGCGATTTGAGTGTAGGTTCTTCCATCATATGACCTGTAAGCATAATGCCGTGCTCGTCGCACCACTTTCCGCAGGTGTCTGCAAACGCAGAGGCAAAACGCTCTGCAACGTGGTCGTGGTAGCGGTAGCGGGTAGGCGATACCGCACCGCCCTGAAGCTCCCAGAAAAGCTCGGGAAGATGCTCGATAAGCGACTCGCCGTAGGTCTCCTTGAAGGTGTCCTCAAGGTCGGGAGTCCAAGGAAGAAGAACTCTCTCCTTGCTTTCCGCAAAGGCAAGAGTGGTCTTTCTCATAAACTGAGGCTCGTCGGTAAATATCGAGGGGATAGACTTGCCGAACTCGTCGCCAACCTCGCGTGCGTAAACGTCGTGAGTCACCTCAATGAATTTTTCGATAGCCTTTTTGTTGAGGGTGTCAACGTAGGTCTGATTGTTGAACCAGGGGCTTTCGGGGTCGGTTGTCACGTAAGCTGTCCAAACAGTACCCTCGGCACTTTCGCCCTCGGAAATTATTTTGTACGATTTCAAGCACTTGTTCTCGTCAAGCACCACGTCGAATATTGCTATAACCTTTGGGTCTTTGCCAACGAGCGTGTTTGCGTCTGCCGTAAACTCAAGTCTGTGGCGGCGAAATTCCTTGTTCTTGGTAACGTAACCGCCCGCCGCTCCCGAGGGCCATCTGTCCTCGTCGTAGAGCCAGGAAATCATCTCTTTTTCTTTTCCGTGCTCAACGCACGCCTTGATAAGCGCCATAAATTCGTCGCTCATGTAGGTCGTGGACATACCTGTGCGGACGTGCATATGGTAGCCGCCGTAGCCCATTTCCTTAAAGATATCTATCTGACGAAGAAGCTCCTCGCGGTCAAGGTCGCAGTTCCAAGCCCAGAATGGAGTTGCTCTGAAATCCGAGGTGGGATTTTTGAAAAGCTCCTTGTCAAGCGATTCGGTGCTTTTATTCTTCTCGTAAAGCATAAATAAGTCCTCCGAAAAAATAATCAAACTATATATGTTAAATTATACCCTTATTTTTCCAACTTGTCAATAGAATAATTTTTTATTTTATTGCGTATTTTAAGGAGTTTATGACTTTTTTTACAAAACGGCTGTAATTTCTCAAAATCATATTGAAAAAAACTTTGTGCTATGGTAAAATTATCACATAAAAAGAAAGGCGGATACATTATGAAAAAATTATTGGTTTTCGCGCTTGTACTTATGGCGGCACTTGCGCTTTCGGCTTGCGGAGGCGAGGTTACGTTCCCCGAGGATACCGACGGCAGTGCGGCAGAGGAGGTGCTTGACCTAAACGGAAACGGCTACAAGGTGGTTTACGACGTGACAGACCCCAACGCAATTTCGATTATGACCGAGATGATTGGAAAGATAGAGCAGAGCAACGGCTTTAAGCTTTCGGGCTCCAATTCGGGCAACCCCGAGGGTGAGTATGAGATACAGTTCGGACTTAAGTCGGGCAGAAGCGAGGCGGAGAGCCTGTACGGTGAAATTTCGGGCTATACCGACAGCGGTACAGCGGCATATTCAATAAGAGCCGTTGGCAAAAAGATAGTTATTGCCGCAAGCGACAAAGACGCGCTTAAGGTGGCGGCTGACAGATTTGCCAAAATCGTAAGCTACAGCGAGTCCTCGGTGTTCTCTGCGGAATACGATGAAACCGCTGTGTTTGATATTTCCGAGTATCAGCGCGGCAATCTCAAGGTTGTTTACGCCGATGAATTTCTTGCTAACTGCGACCTCGCGTCAATAAGTGTGTGCGGCAAGCCCGTGCAGAGCTTTTCTGCCGATAAGACACGCTATTATATTGCAAGCGAGGGCAACGCCCTGCTTAATGTGAGAAACGTGAAAGCCGACGCTATATCGGCAATTCCGGACTTTGCGGGTGCAAAGGTTGAGGTAAGCGTAACGGTCGATTATCCCGACGTTTACCGCTCCTACGATTACGATATAGAAATCAACGTTACCGCCGCAGACGGCGTTAGCGGAAAGAGGTATGTTTTGAGTATTATAGAGACAAAACCGTTGAATGTTTACGATATTGAAACTTGGCTGACTCCTTATTGGGAGGGCGGAATTGTGTACCACGAAAGCATTATGTTCGTGGGTGACGACGGCGCGCCCCTGCTCTATACCCCCGAGCACGTGCTTTCGGTTCGCTCCTTCGACCTCAAAACCGAGTACGTTGAGGGTGTTGACTACGAGGTGAAGGACGGAAAGATTTACAGACTTGCGAACAGCGCAATGCCTCACTTTACTTGGGACGAGTTCTATCCCAAGAGCAAGGAAACCTCTGTTTCGGGCAATGCCTTTGCAGGGTCGCAAAAGCCATTTGTAATGTTTGCTGAGGGAACTTATTTCCACACTCACCAGGTTTTTGTAACCTATAAGCACAACGGCAACAGTGATATTTATGTTCCCCAAGTCAGCACAAAGCTTAACAAGTTTATAGATAAGCTTGAGCGCGGCGAGGAGGTAAACCTCGTGTTCTTCGGTGACAGTATTACCGCAGGCGCAAACGCAAGCGGACGCGGCGGAGTACTTCCCGGTACACCTATGTGGACAGAGATGGTGTCAAACGCGCTTAAGGCTAAGTACCCCAAGGCAAAGATAAACTACACCAATACCGCAGTTGGCGGCAAGGAGACAAATTGGGGTATCGCTGAACTTGACGGCAGGGTAAACGCCTATAAGCCCGACCTTCTCGTCCTCGGCTTCGGTATGAACGACGGCGGAAAGGCAACCGACAAATTCGTGGCTAACGTAAAGACTATAGTAGACGGAGTGCTTGCGGCAAATCCCGATTGCGAGATAGCGGTCATAGGCACCATGCTTCCTCATAAGGAGACTACCTATTATACAGGTCAGTATCTTCAGGAGGCGGCTCTCGGAGCAATGGTAAAGAGCTATTCAAACGTTGATATTATTCCTATGACAAGCGTTCACAGCCATTTGCTTAAGAGCAAGAGATATTTCGATATGACGGGTAACAACGTCAACCACCCAAACGATTTCCTTATAAGAGCTTACGCGCAGACAGTACTTGAAGTTATTGTCGGAGGGATAAAATGAAAAGACTTTTACTCGTGGCTCTCGCGCTTTTGACGGTCCTTTCTTCGGCGGCGTGCGGCGGTGAGCTTCCCGAGGATACGGCAAGTGTCGATTCCTTCAAACAGGATTGGCTTTACATAAGCGACTTTGATTACAAGACTGTCTATGACATCACAAATTCCACCGCAATATCGGTGATGAGCGAAATGCTTGGCAGGATTGAAGAGGCTGTGGGCACAAAGCCCGCAAGCTCTCATTCGGGTAATCCCGAGTCGGAGTATGAGCTGCAGTTTGCCCTCAAATCGGGCAGAGAAGCGTCTGAGACCGTCTATGGCGAGGTTATGAGATATGCAAGCGCGTCAAGAAGTGCCTACATCATAAGGGCGGTTGAAAATGACGTTGTAGTTGCTGTCTCCGATAACAATGCGCTCAGAGTGGCGGCTGACAGAATGGTTGAGTTTACTCACAGCGGTAAATTTCTTATCCCCGAGGATATTGA
Organism: Eubacteriales bacterium; assembly: GCA_045128735.1. Lineage (GTDB taxonomy): Bacteria > Bacillota > Clostridia > Oscillospirales > CAG-272 > RGIG8775. The sequence continues at coordinate 12,842 of JBGVRT010000152.1, forward strand.
CGAGGTTGTGGTTTTTGACACCGACAGCTATTTAAGGCAGGGAACCGTCGAAAAGCTTGACAGTGCGGCGATAGGCGGTGACGCAACGCTTAAATCGCTTAGCGTAAACGGCTTGCCCGTTCTCGGCTTTGACAAGGACAAGACCGAATATAACGCGGCTGTGGAGTCTCCCACAGGCGCAAAGATCGAGGCGGTTGCCACCGAATCGGGGGCATACGTCGATATAAGCACTTCGGGTAATTTCACCGAGATAAAGGTGACTTCGATAAACAGGAAGAATGAGAGGGTTTACAAAGTGAGCTCTTTTGAGAGGGTCGAGAGTGAGGTAGTTAACAAAAACGGCGCCAATGCCATAGTTACCTACGTTATCGACGACGGAAATATTGACACCGCAAAGTTTATTCAGAACAAAATGGCACCTAAATATCCGTCGCTCAGTGCCAGCTTCGCGCTTATTACAAAGAATCTCGCAACGCTTGATATAACGACCAACCCCGACGGCACCAAGGAGTACGCAAAGGACGGGGACGGCTTCTATACCTACAAGAAGAACGAGAGTCAATGGAGCTTCTGGCAGCAGTTTACCGCTGACCTCGGAGACGACGGATACGAGCTTGTCAGCCACTCGCACACCCATAAATATTGGGGCGAAAACGACAACGGCGGCACTTTTGATTACTATAATACCGCAGGCGAAAAATTCACCTCCGAGGATTTCCCAAAGGGAAGTGTGTCCAAGGAATTTCTCGCTTCACAGCAGATAATTCAGGACCTTGACCCGACACAGAAGGTGGCGACTTTCGTCCGCTCGGGACTGACCGCAGGCGGTAAGAACGTTAAATATTCTGATACCTTCTGGGACGCAATTCCCAATAGCGGAGCGTATATCGGCGCGCGCGGAACCTATACCTACCCCGACAGACCGCTTGATATGATAAATAAGGTTGAGGAATTTGCCGACCCATTGGGAAGATTCCGCCTCAAGTCATATATGGTACAGCATTATAATACAAGCGCAACCGTAAAGACCACAAATGCAAATTCGGGACCCGCTGAGTGTTTGGCGGCAGGTATTCCTTATTGGACGGATTACATTGATACCGCGGTTGAGAATAACGCCTGGGCGGCGTTCTGTATCCACACGATAAAACCCGATAACTACGATGCCAGAAGCGGACATTATATTTTCGAGTCGCAGGCAGACGAGCTGTTCGCCTATACCGAAAAGCTTTCGAAAGAGAATAAGGTGTGGGTTGCAAACCTTACCGATGCCTTTGTTTACGTAAACGAGCGCTCCACCTCGACGGTAGAGTCCTACGTTGACGAAAATGGCAAGCTTGCGGTGAACCTTGACGATAAGGAAGAAGGCTCAATATATAATATGGCGCTTACCGTAAAGGCGACGCTTCCCGTGGGTAAGACCTCGGCAAGCCTTGACGGTAAAGCTCTCAAGAGCTTCGTTGAAAACGGCAGAACCTGCATCTACGTTGATGTAGTTCCCGGCAATAGCGTTTTGATTGATATGAAATAAAAATTAAGGGCTACCTCTTGACGAGATAGCCCTTTTACTCTCAGATATAGTAGTGGATTAATATATCCTACGCAACCCACTCGTCGGCTAAACACCGACTCGTTATCTTTGGCTACTCGCCGATAAATTATTGTTTGAAGGTGTGTTCGCACCGCAGCCCGCGAGAAAAGTTTTTGCGGAGCTTTTTTCAAAAAGCGACAATCTCGCGCCCGCAGGCGCATCGGCGTTTTTCTTTTTCTTGAGCTTTTTCTTTTTGCGCC
>JBGVRT010000153.1:0-4166 GCA_045128735.1 Eubacteriales bacterium
AAGCGCAACAACGGAGACCAGATGTGGGATAAATTGGTGTCAAAGCACGAAAATATCTTCCTCGTTATGTCGGGTCACGACCCCTGCGATAACGTAATTGCTACGCAGACCGTTGGCGAAAAGGGCAACGTGGTTACGCAGATGCTCATTGACCCTCAGGGGGTTGATTCTGCCGAGGGTGGAACGGGAATGATAACTATGCTTTATTTCTCAAAGGACGGAAAGACCCTTACGGTTGAGAATTATTCAACCGTCCGTGATATGTACTATATGTCAACAAGCCAGTTTACGCTTGAGCTTCCCGAATATCTTTGGGTAGATGAGGAGACCGCGGAGACAGAGGCACCAAAGGAGATCGAAGCACCCAAGGATACCGAAGAACAAAAGCCCGATGAGCCCGACGATACCTCGGTAATCGGCGGTGCGGACGGACCTACGGCAATAGTGGTTGCCAAAAGCCCATTCCCTATGTGGATTGTGGCGGCGGCAGTCGCGGCGGCAGTAGGCTTTGCACTTGGATTTGTTGTTGGGAAAAAGAAAAAATAACGAATAGCAGTAATACAAAAGGGGCTGTCTCAAGTTTGGGAATGATTTCAATTTAATTGACAACCTATACAAAAACACTTGCTTACAGATGGGGGTTCGCAAGTGTTTTTTGTTTAATTATCACAATAGAATTTCATAAAAAATCAATTTGAGACAGCCCCTTTTGCAAAGTATCAAACAAATCTGAAAACCGCGCCGGGGGTTTCGTGCTCGGGGTCGCGGGCGGCGGTAAGCCCGATTTCGGCTATCAGCTCCCCCGGAAGGGTAAGTCGCGTGCCGGTTAGTATAACTCGGTCGGTCACGTCGATTGCGGTGCCCGAGGCAAGGTCTTTCCCAAGGAGCCTGCCGCTTGGTGCTTTGTCAAACACCACAGTAAGCGACTTGTAAAAGCCGAAAACACCGATAGGCGAATCTGCATCAACACCCTCAAGGGTAACGTGGGCGGGATAGTGGGTATTCAGCTTGCCGTCAAGCGTTCGGGGAAACGAGCCAACCGCCACCGCGCCATTCGGGTGCTTTGAGCAACCCACAAGAGGGATAATTCCGTCGTGTTCGACTTTTGGCAAGGGCATTCCACGGCTTATTGCTGTGGGAGTGTTCTGTGTTATCGTTTTGCCGCTGAGATAGGGCCATTGCTTTTCCTTTACCTCGGGGTAGTACCACTTGTCGGTAACGAAACTGTCCGAAATACAGAAATCGCTTTCACCCACACCGAAGGGAGGCGCAAGCCTTTGCCACGCAAGGGCGCGCACCGCGTCCTCAAAAGGCGTGACAAGCGTTTGCTTTACAGCTCTTTTCTCCTCGATTTGATGGCGCATTATGCCAAGCGAACAGCCGAGAGCCGCACCTATCTGCACGGGGTCCTCTATATTGATTATACCGAGACAGCCGTCCTTGACACCAACCGAGTTTTTAAGTATTTCAGCCGTTCGGCTGAACATTGTGGTGTATCTGAATTCGGGTACGACGTCGTAGGCGCGGAAAAAGTCACTGCAGGCAAGAGTTCTTCCAATGCGTTCGCTTCGCTCCCTGTCGTTTGTTCGCTCAACGTAGGGCGCATCGTAGGCGGGTTGGGTGTATGCGTGCTCGATAAGCAGACGCGGCGCGTGCTTTTTGACCACCTCGGTCATCATCTCTCTGTATTCGGCGGACTTACAGCTTTTGCCCCAATCCACCTTCCAATAGGCTATATCCGCGTAGTCGCACCATTTGGCGCGTTCGGTCCAATATTCGCGTTCGGCATCTGAGTTTATCGGCGCATCGGCATCTTCATCGGGATATGGCATCTGGCAGGCTACCCAAAGTCCGAGCCCTCTGTAGCCCAGCGCGCGTACGCGGTCGGCAAGCTGCTTCAGTCGCTCACGCGGTTCGCCGTGGGTGAAGGGAAAACGCTCAGTGTTGACCTCAAGTGAGCCAAAACGCCCGATACCCTTGCGGTCGGGTGGGTCAATTGGGACGTCCCAACCGTCGTCAAGCACGACGATAAGGTCGCCCCTTACAGGCTCAAAATATTTGGTCAGTGTTCCTATATCGCCAAAAAGAAAGTCCTCGTTTATGCGGTTGCGCAGGTTGTATCCCTTTTTTCTCAGCTCCTCGTTTTCAAGTGCCGTGGATTGGGTGCGCCAAGAGCACCAATAATTTCCCGTGAGAGGAGAATTTTTCGGTATGAGATTCATAAAGCCTCCTTGTGAGCGCAAAATCTGTCAGTAAGATTATACAATGTTTGACGCGCTGTGACAAGTCATATGAGAAAAAATAGTAAGATATCTAAAAACTCAATAAAATTTTATATATCGCAAAGAGGTTTTGTGTGGTAAAATGGAAAAAAAGGAGGGGCAGTATGGAACGTTTGATAAAAGTTGGAAAACTCGATTATAAAAGTGCCGATAAGGTGAAGTCCTCGCGTCTCGGCATAGGCTTTGAAAAGCTTGACAGAGGAGTGTTTGACCCAAATAAAGCGTACGACAAGGTGGCAAAGCTTGGCGTAAAGAAGATAAGAATACAGTCGGGGGGGATGCGAAGTGAAAAAGAGGAGGGCGTTTACGACTTCGGGTGGCTTGACCTTATAGTCGATAATCTTATTTCCCGCGGACTTGAGCCCTGGATATGCCTTTGCTACGGCAATCCGATTTACACAGACCTTGCAAAGCCCGTGTTTGGCGCGGTGGGCTGTCCTCCAATATCTACCGAGAGGGAGCGCGCCGCTTGGCTAAGGTACGCAGAGGCTACCGTGGCGCATTTCAAGGGCAGGGTAGACCTGTACGAGGTGTGGAACGAGCCCGACCTTCCTTATTCGTGGAGACATTGCGAGGACGAGGAATTTGACGAGGAAAAGCGGCTTGCAAACGCCGTTGAATACGGCAATTTCGCCTGCGAAACGGCGCAGGCGGTAAAGCGCGCCGACGAAAGCGCAAAGGTGATAGGCTTTGCTATTGCCAACGCAAAAAATCTCACCTACGTTGACACGGTAATGTCTACGGGGCTCTATAAATACATAGATTTCGTCAGCTTTCATCTCTATTCCTGCCGAGATAACGAGCGCGCAGGGATAATTGAGGCACTCACCCGTCTTGTGCAGAGCTACAGAAGCGATTTGAAGCTTATTCAAGGCGAGGGAGGTGCGCAGTCGAGAAGCGACGGAAACGGCGCAATGAAGGGCTACGCGTGGACGCGTGAAAAGCAGACGAAATATCTTCTCCGCACGCTTATTTGCGACATTTTTATGGGGCTTGAATTTACCTCATATTTCTCGACAATGGATATGATAGAGGCACTCAGAGGAAGAATATCGGATAAGGCGAGCTACCTCGACTACGGTTATTTCGGAGTGCTTGGCGCCGAGTTTGACGAGAACGGCGTTGCCACAGGCGAGTATAGGGAAAAGCCCTCTTACTACGCACTTTCCGCTCTTGCGTCGCTTTTCTCGGGTAACGCGAGAGCCGACGGTATGATTTTCAAGACGGTTGTGCTTGATTCAAAGCGCGTGGGCGGCAGTGATTGCGGTGCTTCCACGCTGCGATTCTATCCCTTTAAGCTTGACGACGAAAGCAGTCTGCTTTGCTACCTGAACGGCACCGACATACTGACGACCTCCTACGAGGGAACGGTGAGCCTTGCGGCTTGCTTCCCAATTGGAATTTACGCGGAGGATAACGGTATGACTGTTGATGCAGATACAAAATACACGCTGACAAAAAGCTTTGAGGAGGCACCGCAGACCTTTGAGGCGTGGATTTACGTTCCCGTGGGCTACGGCAGAGCGGGCGTTATTATAGGCAACTACGCAGGCTCCACGGCGTGCGTTAACTTTGAAATAACCACAAACGGCAGACAGCGTGCTTGATTGGGCTTCGGGTGTTATCGAGGCGCACCCAAACCACAAGGTCATTATCACTACTCATTGCTACCTTTTCCGTGACGGTACTACGCTTGACGCAGGCGACGTTGTTCCTCCCAACCCAAGCGGAGCTAACGACGGAAAGCGCAACAACGGAGACCAGATGTGGGATAAATTGGTGTCAAAGCACGAAAATATCTTCCTCGTTATGTCGGGTCACGACCCCTGCGATAACGTAATTGCTACGCAGACCGTTGGCGAAAAGGGCAACGTGGTTACGCAG